>NZ_JARXWL010000008.1 GCF_029893325.1 Enterococcus sp. PF1-24 | reverse complement strand
TAGACGGTTGTCTATGTAGTTGTCAATCTTTTTATAACAAAATTAGTTAACCAGTATCTGTAAAGTGTTGCACTTTATTTTGACATCCGGGAGTTATATATTTGAGGCGCATGTCAATATTAAATGCAACATCTTAAGTAAATCTTAATAACATTCTTAATAGTTTTCATTATGCGATTTTGTTCCGCTTTTTCCAACGGTTTGTATGGAAATGCTTTTCATTGAATAACATTGTTTTCATGTTTTAGCGTATTCCAAACGGAATTTATGATTCGCTGACTTCCATTTGAATAACTTTCTTGGCCGATCATTGATTTCATTTGTTGATTGATCGATCTTTATCTGAGATACCTTGTTGAAATCTGTAGGCTTTGGAAAATACTCTCTGAGCAGCCCGTTGTGATATTCGTTTGATCCACGTTCGTGTGGCGCATATGGGTGCGCATAATACGTCTTAATACCATAGGTATTCTCCATGTATTTTACATTATGGAAGTTCACAAACTCAACTCCACGATCACAAGTGATTGATTTCACTCCAGTTGGATACATTTTAACGAGACGTTCCATTGCAGCCAACATGCAAGCACTGTCCTTTCGAGTCATTTTAATGGCCACATAGTGTCGGGATTTACGTTCAGCGAAGTAGCTAGACAAGTTTCTACACCACGCTTAGAAAGCACTGTATCAGCTTCCCAGTGACCAAAATCAGTTCGTAGAATAGTTGCTTCGGGCCGATCAGTGACCAATCGATTTTCGTAGAATTGCGGTGATGAAGTTTTCTTTAGTAATCTACCACTATATTTTCTACGGTATCTCTTCCCTTTCAGTCGCAGTTTCTTTATTGGAAACTTAATCAAACCAGAATAAATCCAGTTATAGATGGTATTTGTAGATACATTGATGCTACGTACACCATGAGCGATTTGTTCTGGAGAGTATTTTTTCTTCAGATATTTCAAGATGGTATTTGTATTATGTACTGTTGCTTTAGTAGTGGTTCCGCAGTTTCTTTTTCTCATGCTGGCCAAATTCCCAGCACTTGAAGCCTGGTAGCGCAATGCTGCCAGGCTGTTTGCTTTTCTCTCTTCACTGTTTCTCCGGATCTCTCTGGAAATGGTCGATCGATGCCGGTCTAAGCGCCGTGCTATTTCAGCTTGTGATAGGCCTTCGTCCAAGTATGCTTCTATTTTTCCGCGTTCTTCTGAAATCAATTGTTTAAAAAATACCATGAAATTAATTTCTCCTCATAAAAAGATTTAACACACCATTTGTCCTTTAAGTAAATGTATCAAGAAATATATTACTAAAATAAATCAGAAATGGAACTATCTAACTAATTGCTTCATTTCTTTTGAATTCAACTTTTCTATAATTTCAGTAGAAACTTCAAGAACTGTTCTGTTCTCATTAAAAACTTTATCTTCAATTGGAAAATCATTAAAAGTTTCTAAAATCTCGTTGATTCTATTTTTCCCCCACTCTGCTATATCTGGACTTCTTTTTTGAAGTCTTTCTATTAATATTTTTTTACTTACTTCTAGCTGGAAATGTTGAAGAGGAATTTGTTTTCGCTTTAATTCACCAATGATATCATCAAAAATATCAGACTTATATAAGCACATCGGAACAATGATGTCCCCGTGGTATTCATGATGTAGTTTCTCTAAAATTTGGACATTCCACTTTCTCCATTCAGGGTAATCCTGGAAATCACAATGCTGAATGGAGTCAGGTAGATTATGTTTGAAAAAACCACCAATGTTTTCTGGATCGTACAAAAAGGAAAGATCAAAATAATTGTTTAAAAATTCAGCTATTGTTGTTTTTCCAGATCCAAATGCTCCATTAATCCAAATAATCATATATTCTCACTCTCACTATTCATTATTCATTATTCATTAATTTAAATTATAACAAAAACATCCAACAAGAACATGCTGAGTGTTGCACTTTATTCTGACATGTAGGAGTTATATATTTGAGAGTTTTAATTGAATATGGTTCGTGTGCCAACCAAACTTGATACATAAATAATTACTTGGTTATCACAATCCTATCGAACCGTTGTGCTAACCAAGTAATTATATGATTTTTATAACTTTCTCTAGAAAATACTTTTGCTAAATAATAAATTAATGCTCGATAAGTTACTTTTCTCCATCTTTCTTATTGTAACCATCATCAACTCCGATTTTCTTTGCATAAAATAATCTTGCTAATGAAAATAAAATAATGCTGGAAATTAAAAGAACCCAGGTAAGGTTGAAATTCAATTCAAAATTTCCGGAATTTGGACTGAATTCTGATGTTACTATGGTTTGACAAGCTGCTAAAATCAAAATAACCGCTATAATGATGTTGCCGGTTTGTTCAAAAATTACTTTTTTCATAATAAACACTCCTTAACTATTTATATTTCTCTGTAATCATGTTATCTTATGGCTTCATCAAGCTCAAAAACTTTTCTAATCTCTACTTCTAATTCTTTAGCAATTTGAAATGCTAATAAAAGTGAAGGTGTATAATTCCCTTTTTCCAAGGAAACTATTGTTTTTCGAGACACACCTACCCTCTTAGCAAATTCTTCTTGTGTTAGCTTCTTTTCTTTACGAAATTGTTGTACCTTATTTACAATTATCATATGCACTCCTTGAAATGAGTAGTTAACTTCTCTTTTTATATTTGTAAAAAAATGCTCTACAATATAAACAAAAACACCCAACAGATAATTGCTGAGTGTTGCGATTCATTTTGGTATTTGACAATAGTTTTTGGATTAATTAACAATTTAATTTTTTCTGTAATTCAAGCTCAACAAACCTAGTCTCCATAGATTCGGCAGAATTCACTTGCAAGATAAGTGCTATCCAAAATAAATTTAATGAAAACCCCAGACCCTGAAGTTATTTGGATAACTGATGACTCTCATGCGAGAGATATTATTGGATGGCATTTTTTGCTACTACTTCCCCACTCTCTTATTTCCCCTGTACAGAAAGCTGAATGATTTTTTCGCATAAGCTTGGGTAATCAATACCAGCAGCTTGTGCTTCTTTAGGTAACAGGCTACATGGTGTCATGCCAGGTAAAGTATTAACTTCAATACAATAAATACGATCATTTTCATCGACGATAAAATCAACACGAGCATAAACTGACAAGCCAAGCTGTTTATACAGTTTGAAAGTAATTTCTTGCATTTCAGTTGTTAGTTCTTGAGAGATATCAGCTGGGCAAATTTCGGTAGCCGCATCAGCTTGATATTTGCTCTGATAATCAAAGAATTCAGCATTAGTAACAATTTCAATTGGCGGTAAAACTTGCTCACCTAAAACCCCCACAGAAAATTCTCTACCGATTACTTTTTCTTCGATTAAAATCTGTTTTGAGTATTTGCTAACTCGTTGAATGCTGGCTGTTAGCTCTTCTTTCGTATCCACTAGTTCCACGCCGATACTGGAGCCACCATCGATTGGTTTGACAACACAAGGTACTTGAATCGCTGTCAGATCGTCTTCTGCAGTAACTTCAGACCATTGTGGGGTAAGAATATTATGAAAAGTCATTAATTGCTTCGATAAAATTTTATCCATCGCTAATAAACTGCTGCTATAAGAGCTGCCTGTATAAGTGATGCCATAAATATCAAATAGAGCTTGCAACTTGCCGTTTTCACCAATACCACCATGCAAACCTAAAAAAGTACAATCAGCCGTTTGACAAATTTCTAAAATATTCGGTCCAACTAAAGCAATCTGACCAGCTTGTTTGGCTTTTAGCGCAGCTAAATCTGGTTCAACAGTCGGAATTTCAAAAGTATATTGTGTTTGTTTTAAATTTTGATAAGCATCAGCAAAATTATCGTAATTTTGTTCGCCAACATATAAATCAAGTAGCAGAACTTCGTGTCCTTTAGCAATTAAAGTATTAGCAATTTGAGCGCCAGAAGCTAAAGAAACATCTCTTTCCGTACTATAACCGCCAGCTAAAACAACAATTTTCATCGGTATGGCTCCTTTTTGTAATGATTTTAAGACTTCTCTTGATTATATCAAAAATATACGTTAGCAGGAATAAAACCATTTCTGCTATTTAATTAAGCAATAACTTCAACAAAATATCAGCAAGTTTTTCTGAAGCTTTTGTTTGTAAATCTTCTGTTGTATTAATCGCTTTTGCATCAGCTTTGTCACAAATCGCCCTTAAAGAGATAAAGCGAGTAGCTTTTAAATGGCAACACTGAGCGATAGCCGCAGATTCCATATCGACTGCTTGAACAGCAAATTCTGTTGCTATACTGTCCTTTACTTCTGCTTCTGTCACGAAAGCTTCCCCTGTTCCGAAAGTTGCGGCTTTTATATTGCTGTTAAGTTGTAGAGTTCTGTTTAAAAATTCTTGATCAGCGAAATAGTATAGTTGTTTAGGAAAATGTTGTTCAGATTGTTTTTTACGAACATCATAATGACAATATTTTTCGCCGACTAAAATATCGAAAATCTTTAGTGACTCATCAATGCCACCGGAAACGCCAAGATTGATGACAATTTCTGGCTGAAAATGCTGAATTAATTCACTGGTATAGAAAGTAGCATTCACTTTTCCACGACCGCAGCAAACTAGTTCTAGTTGATGCTCGCCATAAATGCAGCTATAAAAATTTCTTTGGTTAATTTCTTTAGTTTTAATAATTGTTAAATGCTTTAATAGAGCAGATAATTCCAATTCCATAGCAGCAACAATGCCGATTTTCATGATGTTCTTCTCTCCTTTCGTTTAATCAAAAAGCTCTTCTTCGAAAATAAGTTTGTTAGCAGTTGCGTCCACTCGCGTATAAATGCCATAAGGTAAAATACAACGTGGCGTTGCGTGACCAAAATTCAAATTATACAGGATTGACAAATCAGGATTAGCAATTACTTTCATTAAAACTTTCTTATATTCTTGATAGTAAGTTTCATCTTGTGGTTTACCCAATATAATGCCGCTAATGACTTCAAAAATTCCCTGTTCTTTTAATGCTAAGAGATACTTTTCGAATTGATTTGGAGCCGGCTTTTCTTCAGAAGTTTCTAAAAAAAGTATTTTGTTTCGCCACTCACTAAGTTCAGGAAATAAATTATATTTTTCGCAAATAGTTCGTTCATCAGAATAATGTGAACTAGTCAAAATATCATAAAAACTATCCAAACAGCCACCTAGTAATTTTCCTTCGAAACTTGCCTTTCCTTGCAATAGTTCAAAACCTTTTTCATCCCAATAAATGATTCTTTCTTGACCAATGGCAGCTGCTGAAAAGTCAGTTCTTTCTTCATACCATAAATTACTAGGCACAATTTCGGTTAATAATTCGGAGTTTTCTAAAAAAATTTCAAAGTGTTTTTTACTATAAGGCAGCATATCTGTAGAGATTTCAGCAAGATCCGTTATAAATGCTGGTCCATAATAAGTGGAAAGACCTAACTGATAAAACATTAAATGATTAATCGTTGTATCAGAAAAACCTGTAAAAATTTTCGGATTATTTTTTACTAAATGAATAAATTCTTGATCTTCCATTAAATAAGGTAATAAGCGATAAGTATCATCACCGCCAATGCTACAAATAATCCCTTTAATCGTTTCATCCGCAAAAGCAGCCTTTAAATCCGTAGCACGTGCTTCAGGATGTTCTTGTAAATAAGTAATTCCTTTTAAAGTATTAGGCATAAAAACTGGTGTTAAGCCAAAGTCTTTTAATCGTTTTTCACCAATTTTCAAATTATGTTGACAAAATTCTTCCCCTAACATACCACTAGATAAACTAACTATCGCTACTTTATCTCCTTGTTTTAAACGTGATGGCTTTAACATTGACTAACCTCCCTAAAAATTTTTAAAAAGTATTTCTTATTTAAGTTTACATAATATTATTATGAGTGAACTATATCAATTCTGCTTACTTTACTTGTAAATTTTTCAAAAATTCTGCAACAGTTGCTTGATAGTCATGCTCTTCATTTATTTTTTGTAAGACTTCAGTATTATGGGTATAAAGCTTGCCAGTCTCTAGAAGTTCTTTATATAAAGGCAAATATGGTAAATTAATGGCTTTTGCTCGCTGGTATTCCTTTTCAACATCATAGCCTACCCTCTTCATTTGAATATTAGTAATTCCGATTTCATCAACTTCAATTAAAGCATACTGCGCCCGTAAATTTGTTGAAAGTGGTTGCCAGTTAGAAAATGGTTGACCGACAGTTCCGGGGTTAATAATGATTTGGCCATTACTGCTATAACGGATTAGCTGCTGATGAGTATGAGCGTAAATTGCAACATCAATCGCTTTATTTTCAAAAAAAGCATCATAATTTGCTTGTTCATTAGCGGGATTTAATTCATTACCATAAGTTTTTGTTGGTAAATGATGAGCAAGCCCGAATCTTAAGTGATTGACTTTCTGCTCCACATATTTCGGTAAATGCTTAATTTTATCAAGTGATTCAGCCCTTAACCGCTCATATTGAGTTTTAACAAACATGCTCAGATAAATATCACTAGCATCGTTAACATCTATTTTTCCAGCTAAAACTTCTAAAAAGCTCTCTTCCCAATTGCCCATCACATAAACAGTTGGCTTGATTTCAGTGAATATATCAAATAAAGTTTGCCCAGCTGGTCCAGGCATGATTAAATCACCAACAAACCAATAATCAGTTACATTTTCCTTTTTAGCATCAGCCAAAACAGCCTCTAAAGCTGTTTGATTCCCGTGAACATCTGCAAATACAGCAATTTTATGATTCATATTTAACTTGCTCCTTTTTCCTTGATTCAACCTTTATAAATCAATCCAATAACGCCTAATGATAATATTTTCATCTTCTAAAAAGCGTTTATCTTCCAAAATACCACCAATTTTTTCAATCACTTTGGCGGAAGCCAGATTCTTATCATCACAAGTGATTAATATTTTATTCATTTGCTTCGTTTTTGCTTTTTTTAAAGCTAAAGTTAACATTTGTGTCCCATAACCTTTTTGTCGTTCTGTGGGCCTAATTGCATAGCCGATATGACCGCCAAAATCTAACAAATAATCATTTAACTCTAAGCGTAATTGCAAAATGCCAATGATTTTATTTGAATCCATCGCTATATACTGCTCTGCAGGTATCAAACCAGCAGTTAAAGTCTCTTTATTGCGATTTTTTTCAACGGCAGCAAGCCAATCAGTGATAGCAGGATAAGCTATTAAATTACCAGAACCAGGGATACCATTTGTCTTTTCGCCAAATTCTTCTCTGAAAGCAATTAGTTCAGCTTGATATTTTAAACTGGGAGAAATTAAACAAAGTTCTTGCATGCCATCACTTCTTTCTTAATTTACCATTATTTCACTGGGCGTTTTTACATATTCAAAAGTTTTAAAGTTCTTGTTTAACGGTTCAGCGAAAAAGGTTCCTTCCTGTTCAAGGATAAAACCACATTTTTCAATTAAGTTTCGTGAAGCTACATTTTCTTGGAAACAGTAAGCATAAACTTTAATGATTCCCCGTTGTAAAAGAAAATCACTAACAGCGGTAACGACTTCAGTCATCAGACCTTGTTTTTGAAAATCAGGATGTAAAACAAAACCTAATTCTTTAATTAAAGGATGATTATCTTCTGAATCAGGTAATACTGACAGATGACCAATGACTTTTTCGCTGGTTAAATCAACTAAAGCATAAACATTATTAGCTTTTATCAGTGATGTTAATCTGGCTTGCGCTTCTGTAATATTTTGATGATGCAACCAACCAGCATCTTCTCCTAAGCCATCAATCTGACTGTAAGCGAAGAAATCTACCAAATCTTTTTCTTGAAAGTTTCTTAGTAAGATTCTTTCGGTTTGTAAAGAAACAATATTTTTTTCATTTTCTAAATCTAACATCATCACAATTTCCGTATCATCTCTGCGACCGGTATCGTAAAAGCCCAAAGTTTGATAAAGTTGAAGAGCGGCTTTATTATCGGCTTCCACTGCTAAAGCCACCTGAGCCGAATCTCCTAATGGTTTAGTTTTGACATAAGCTAAAATCTCTGCTAGTGCTAATTTTCCATAACCTTTTCCTTGATGTTTTTGGTCAATCATGAAATGCCACATACCATGCAGATTTTTTTCATCAAAATAAAGCAAAACATAGCCTACTAATTGTTGCTGGCTGTAAATACCAAAGGCTTGACTTATATCACGATTTGCATAGGCATAAGCAAGACTTTTTTCAACAGGTGCTACATAATTTTTTTGTTTTTCAGAAACGCTTATTTTTAGAATTTCATCAATATTATCGCTAGTAACAGGAACTAAGGCTACTTTATTCATAAATGCGGCTCCATATTAATGCCCCTATTATCCCGTATAAATGGAGAGCTGTCTAGTTGAAAAAAATCAGCTTAACTGTTATCTGAAAACAGCTAAGCTGACTGAAATATTTAATTTTCCCCCTTAAAACTTGTTAATATATCTTGAAACTCAGCATCATCCTTTAAGAAATCATAAGAAGAATCATGGTGTAATTCATCAATAACAGAGCTAAACATCAATTGATTAAACTGATTCCCTTCATTAGATGAATTTTGTGAAAGGTGCTGATAAAGTTTCGTTTGGCTAGTTTGCCAAGGTTGTTGTAACTCAGTCAGTAGTTTTTTCAAATTTTTTAGAGCTATTGCTTTTTTTTGTTGCTTAATTGCGGCTTCAAACTGATAGTAATCATCGCTGTAGTCAGGGACTTCAAAAAGTGGCGCCAGCTGTACGGATAGTTGACGATAATAATCCGCTAAGTGTAGCTGCTTGCTTTGTAGGGCATTCTCTTTCAATAATTCTAAATTAGTTAAAACACTCATACAAGTTTGTAATAAATTTTCTTCTAAACATTGATAGCATGCTGCTGTCTTTTTCTGCTTTAAATAAAGCTTAGCTTGTAAATCTTTAGGTGAAACGATTACCGGTTGTAGTTGCACTAACATCGCTTCTGCTTGTGTAAAATCCTCTCTTTCAAGATAAATTTGAAAAAGCTGTGCTAAAGCTAGCTGTTGGTAGTTGGAATCTTCAGCCTTTACTAAATGAAGAAAATTCTTTTCAGCTAATTGTTGAATCTTTTCTACTAGCTGTGCTGTTTTATCTTGAGTTAAGCCAACCATTCCTTGCAAAAGGCCTGTTACATTATAGATTAAAGCTAAGTCGTTAGGAAACTCGTTGATTTTGGCTTCAATCGTTGTGACAACAGCTGCTAAGCCATCTACTTCAACTAAAGTTAACAATTTTCCAATAAATTCTTGAATTTCAATGGTAGTTAATTTTTCTTTAAAAGACAGTAAATGATTCACATCTGTGTCAAAAAGTCGTGCTAAAGCTGGTAATAATTGAATATCTGGACAAGTCAACCCTTGCTCCCACTTGCTGACTGCTGGTCCGCTAACACCTAAATGTTTAGCAACTTGCTCTTGCGTTAAATGGGCTTGCTTTCTTAATTGGCGAATTTGCTTACCTAAATTATTCATGGGAATCTCCCCTTCTTCCTATTCTTACCACTATTATGACAGCTCTCAACAAGAGAAACAATAACGTAACTTGCAAGTCCTTGATAAATGATTTAACAGATAGTTAAATTGTTGCTTGACTATGGAGGACGCTCCAATGTTATCATTTAGATACTTAAATAATGAAAGGCTGGTTTTCAAGCATGAATGACTTAACAATTAAAGAAGCAGCTAAATATTGCGATTTATCAATTGATAGCTTACGTTATTATGAAAAAGAAGGCTTAGTTTTACCTAAACGAGCTGAAAATGGTTATCGTTATTATTCAGAAATCGATTTGCGTCATCTGCGTTATATAGCAGTGATGCGCTATGCCCGATTTTCTATTAAAGAAATCAAATTTTTTATGAATCTTTTAAAAAGCCCGCCTTCTGAAAAATGTCATGAGGAAACCATTCAACAGTTTAAAGCTAAAAAAATCGAAATTGAAGAAACTATTCATTTTTATCAACATATCTTGAAACTTTTAAAAGTAATTCCCCAAACAATTCTTACAAATGAAGCCGAAGTCCTTGAAAGTCAAAATTTATTTGATAATTATATGTTAGAAATTTACCAAGAATATCAATTAATGGAGGAAAATCGTCATGCGCATACAAAAATATGGTAATTTAACACAAATCACTGCCCTTTCAGTAGTGAATTGTTTTCTCTATGAAGAGGAAAAGTCTTTAACTTTAATAGATGCTTTACATAAAGTTAGTGGTAAAAAACTAGTCAAATATTTATTGGCACAAAACAAACCTGTTGAAAATATTATTTTCACCCACGCCCACTCTGATCATCTTGGCGATGTACTTTTATTAAAAGAAAACTTTCCAAAGGCTACTTTTTATTTAGGAAAACGTGAAAATGATGTTTTGCAAAGCTCTGATTATGGTAATTTGACACCCCCAGCGATTGAAATCAACCATTTTCTTACTGAAAATGATCAGGTGGGTTCATTAACGGTTCTTGACTCACCGGGACACACTAAAGGTTCGATTTCTTTATACAATGAAGCAGCTCAACAGTTTATCGTTGGGGATTTAATTCAAAATATTGGGCGCACAGCTGTTGCTGGTGATAAGGTTTGGCAATTTCCTTTTGCGGCTTGGGCAACTTGGGATTATCAAGTGGCTCTTGAATCGGTGGAAAAACTTAGAAAATATTCCACCAAAGAAATTTTCTGTGGTCATGGTCAAGTCTTTACTAATTGGCCATAAAAATTAATTTTATTCAAAGTTGTGTCTTCCTCTCCGATATCTTTAGTTAAATATGATAGTATTAATTAATGATTTCTTCTATACTTATTAAGAGAGGAAAAATTATGAAGACTTTGAAACGAAAAATTTTAATCATTGGTGGCTCTGGCGCTTTAGGTAAAGAGTTAACCCACGCCTTAAATGATGTTTTTGGTGATTATTTAGAATTATATATTGGGGATTACGATGAAAAGCGTGGTATGCAAACCACGGCGGCAATGCCCCGAAGCAAATTTTGTTTAGTAGATGGTCGTAATTTGCAACAAGTCCAACAAGCAATCGTTGATATTGATTGTGTGATTGTTGCTTTTCGTCAAAAAGAACCAGTTATTCAAAAAGCTTGTTTTCAAGAAAAAGTAATTTGTATTGATCTTTGTGCTTTTCAAGCTTTTGCTGATAAGGTTCAACAGTTGGATGAGGAAAAAGATAGTTTATCTGTTGTTATGGCTGGCTTTTTCCCCGGCTTATCTGGCGTAATTGCGACTAGTTTAGCAGAAGAATTTGAAACGGTTGAAAAAGTTTCTGTCGGTTTATTACAAAATAGTCAAGCGCAAGCCGGCTCAACGGGTATTATGGATATGCTGAAAATTATCAATATGCCTTTAAATGAAAAAACAAAAGGCTTTACAAATAAGCGAGAAATGACCTTTTTCCATTCTAAATATCCTGTTTATGAAATTCAGCACGATGAAAAAGTTGTTTTGCAAAAGAAATTGCAACTTAAAGCCGTTCATTATTGGACCAGTTGGAATAATCCTAAGCTAAATAATATAGCTAGTTGGCTCGTTAAAAGAAATTTACTACTTAAATTTTCTAAATTATTTATTTTCTTTCAGCAACGTGAGAAAAAAGCTGATGAAGAACGGGCTTATTTGAATATTAAAGTCACAGGTACTAAATTTTCCGAGCGCCACTCTACTCAAATCGAAATTTCAGCGAAATCAGATTATAGTATGACTGCTTTTTACGTCGCGATGATTGCTGACAAAGCTTTTATTTCGAAAAAAGTCGGTGTTTGCTATCCTTTTGAAATGATGGAATTAAGTGATTTCAACTACTTTGATTACGACAGTTATTTTAAAATCAAACGTTATGAACGAGAATTATCATAAAATAATAAACCCCAGTGCTAAATTTGCTGCGTAAAATCAGCTTTAGCACTGGGGTTCTATTTATTAAAGCAATTCATCAATTTCTTTTTGAATTTTCTTAGTGAAGCTACTTTTAACCAATTCATAGGAATTTTTAATCATCTTTTGCAAAGCTTCTTCTGTAAAATCTTGTGTATCCAGATAAACACTATTCCAATGCACTTTATTAGCATAATAACCTGGTACCACTGAAGTGTAAGTTTCTCGTAAAATTTCATTTTCTTCCGGCTTACCTTTCACCGTTAATTGCATCTTACCTTCTTTATCGGTACCAATTCTACCGAAGTTTTTCCCTAATAAATCGTAGTATTCACATTCCCAGCTATCGCGATAATAAACTTCTGCTTTCGGCAAGCTAGCTGCATATTGATTTAAACTTTTAATTAAATTTTCCATCTCATTCCCTCTTCTCTTTAAAAAATTTCTACTATAAAACAGCTAAAGGTACTTTTTTGTTAGGTTTCGGGAAAATTTTATCAATTTCCGCAAAATCTTCAGCAGTTAGCATAATTTCTTGCGCTTTGATATTCTCTTCCACATGCTGCGGATTCCCTGATTGCGGAATAGCAATTGTTTGCCCATCACGAATACTCCAAGCCAGTAATAACTGAAAAATTGAAATCTGATACTTCTTAGCTAATTTTTTTAAGCTCGGCTGTTGCAATAGCTCATCTCCTAAAGTATCCCCTTGAGCAATTGGTGAATAAGCAATTAAAGGCAAATGATTTTGCTGTTGCCACGGTTGTAAATCAAATTCAATTCCGCGAGTAGCCAAGTTGTAAAGCACTTCATTGGTTTGGCAATTTTCACCATTCGGCAAAGAAAATAATGCTTGCATAGCACTAACATCAAAATTAGAAACACCCCACGCTTTGATTTTACCAGCAGCTTTGGCTTGTTCCATGGCGGTAATTGTTTCGCTTAAAGGAATCTCACCTGGCCAATGCAATAAATATAAATCTAAATAATCCGTTTGCAGGCGTTGCAGTGTCTGCTCAAGGCTGATGGGCAACTGCGTTTTAGAGGCATTCCAAGGATAAACTTTTGAAATTAAATAGAGGTCTTTTCTATTAAAAGCTTGAATGGCTTTGCCAACTAAAATTTCTGAGTTGCCTTCTCCATACATTTCAGCCGTATCAATGACAGTGGCACCTAATTCAATCCCTCTTTGCAAAGCAGCGATTTCTTGCTTTTCTGTAGCGACTGAGTCTCCCATATGCCAAGTTCCTAAACCAATCGGATTCACAAGCTGATTGCCTAATTTTACTTTCTTCATGATTTTCACCTTTTTCTACTATTCTATCCATCACTTATATTATTCGAGAAAAAAATCGTTTAGTCAAGTCTCCTTAACTAAACGATTTTCAAAATTTTAATAACTTATCCAAACTTCATTCACGCCGCTACCTTTGGCAACGCCGTCAGTTAAGACTAGACGTGAAGAATAAGATAGATAGCCATATAAGACTTGGGTTCCGCCACCATTATCCCATTGAATCGTAATACTTACATTAGGATTAATACTTTTAGATTGTGGTTGGCTGGCTGGATACATATCATTGGTGTTATAACTTAAAATACTACCAGCTGAACCTGTCACTGTAGCGAAACCAAAAAATTGTGTACCATCGTTGTTTGTTTGCGTTACGCCGCCATTAGCAGCAATAGCTAAAGTCCCTTGTTTTTGACCATTTTGGTTATAATAAAAGACATATGAATTAGCCCATTTAGCGTAATCTCCAACAAAACTGCTACCAGCAGTGCTTGGTGCTGGTGCTGCGGGCGTTGGTTCGACAGCTTTTTCAGTCTGCTTACCTTTATTTTTTTTCGCAGCTTCTATTCCTGCGGTATTCTTTTTGCTTAAATCATCGACAGCTTCGCGAACTGATTTAAATTCCTCTTTAGCCAAATCACTAACTGGAATTTCAGCTAATTTCAATTCGGATTCTTTAAATTTTTCATCTAACGTTAATTCTTTGGCTTTTTTGATTGTAGCATCATACTTAGTCAAATCTTCTTTATCAGAAGTTTTTTTGCTGTCTTTAGTAGTTGTTTCTGTACTTGAAGTAGTGGTTGTTTTTTTCTTCTTAGCTACTTCTGAACTAGCAGTTGTTTTAGTTTTTACTTCACTTATGACTGAATCCGCTGTTTTTATGATAGTCCTTTGTGGTTGATTCCAAATAAAGAAAAAGATAAGGCCACCTACGATAGTAGCCAGTAAAACAATTACAGCGCCAATTAGCCATGGTGTTTTTTTATTTTTAGTTTCAGACGCAGAAGGAATTACAATATTTTTTTCAACTGTGGGTATTTCCTCAGATTCGAAGGTTTCAATTTCCGGTTTAACTTCTGCGGGTTCAGAAGCTACCACTGCTTCTTCGACTTCTTCGTTAGTAAAATTAAAACCACATTCTTTACAAAAACGAACGTTTTCTTCATTTTCAGTTTGACAATTAGGACAAATTCTCATTTTTAAACCCCTCCACACTGATTTTTCTATTGATTATTAGCTGCATATTTTTCATAGAGCTGATCTAAAAATTTGATTTCAGTAACATTTTGATATGGCAGGATATAAAAACTAGCTAAACCACAAGAGAAAATATTGACAAATTGCCATAAATAGAAAGAATAACGTAAAATTAAAAACTCGATTTTATAACCATCCATGATTTGACGACTTAACTTAATTGCATCATTAGCGGAAATTTCAGGATCTTTTTCTAATAAATAATTCGTCATAGCGTAAGAAGCTGATTTAACAATCCCTGGTATTACAAATAATAATGACCATAAAAAAGTATAAATAGTTGTTAAAGCATTGGCTAACAATACGCGATTTTTTTGACTGACAATAAAATATTGGAAAATTTTCACGCCATCCGCTTTTTGTCCTCGTAAAGTAAAGATACTGCTCCATTGGAAAATTGCTTGAGAAAGTAGTTTTAAGACTAAAAAAGCAGCTCCTGCTAATACGAAAATAATAAACCAAAACAATAATTTTAACCCAGATGTTGTTTGATTATAATAGCCAAAATAAAAGAATATGCTGTCAAAAAACCAACTGAAAAATAATTTATAACATGCTCGATAAAATAAAGAACTAATTACGGTACTAGCAATAAAGTAAATCAAAATACTCTTAAACCATTCACCATAACGACCTGATAGTTTTCGCTGTGCTTCTTTTTTGATTTCAGCGCGAGTAACATTTAAACCTTCGGCTGTTTCTAGTTCAAGCACCGCTTGTTTATCTGTTCGCATCTTATTAATTTGAAGTTTTGTTTTTTCTCCAATTGAAGGAGCTGTCATCGTTTGAAAACTAAAACCGCAACTTGTACAAAACTTCACCTCTTCCGTAATTTCTTGACCACAATTCGGACAAAATTTCATCATTTTTCCTCCTATTTCATTTCCAAAATTATTTTTTTATTGTTTCATTTGCCAAGCATTTAAAGCAAATTCCCCGATTGCTTGGCGCATGCCACTCACATTTGTTACGCCATCAGATAAAACAACAATAGCAAAGCTATTTTCACCATCAAGCACTAAGCCAATATCATTTTCAATATTGGGCAACTCCCCTGTTTTGTTGGCAACACCAACATTGGCTGGTAGCTGACTTGAGAGTTTCGTATTAATTTGCTGCCCTTCCATAATACTTAACATTTGATTGTAAGGATAACTACCTTGATTTAAATAGACTTTTTTCAAAAAAGTCATCGTATCATTTAGAGAAGTATAATTATCTAAGCCATTATTTCGCGCATTGTCATCTAACATTTTTCGCTCTAATCTAGTATCCCAATAACCGGCCTGCTGAAAATAACTATTTAAAGTCGACATACCAATATAATCAATTAAAGTATTGGTTGCTCCGTTATCGCTGACTTGAATCATTCTTCGAGTTAAACTAGCAAGGCTTTCTCCACCAGCCGATGCTTGCATATCTACGCCATTTTCATAAAGATAATCCATAATGAACACTTTAATGACGCTAGCCGAAACCATTGGCATTGAGCCACTGTTTGTGATAAATTGACCATCAGAAAAATAATAAATGCCATAACTAACTTGGTTAGCGTTAGCAAATAAATTGGCTCCAGAAATTTCTGTTTGTGGTAGCATCATTTCCACCTCTTCACTACTAGAAGTTATTTCAGCTGAAGAAGACTGCAGACTTTCTTCAAGTGTAGTTTCAGTGGGCATTTCTGAATAAGAATTGCTGCTGGTTGCAGTAACCGTCGCTGAGCTGGAATATTGTGTTGTTTCAGCGCTACTAGCAGTTGCTGTTGGTTTCTTAATCACCAAAGATAAAATAAGCACTGTCCCACAAACAATTGCCAAAAAAGCAGTAATCGCTAAAATAATTTCTTTTCCCTTTTTCAAATGTATTCTCTTTTCTTAATAAAAGTTATCTAAATAATTATAACAATATTCCTTTTAAGAAAAAACCTAAATTTATATTTTTTTTTACGGCACACTTACTAAATTCAAGGTAGATAGTTTTATTATAAGAGAATTACTAGTCAAAATATGAATAGCAGCCAAAAGACAGCAAAAAAACGTTAAAATCTACCAATAATTCAGAAACTACTAGTAGATTTTAACGTTTTAATGTTTAAAAATTAGTCTTGCAATTTTAAGTTGTTAATTTGCTCGTAGTAATTAGCGATTGCTGAATGATCACATTTTTCTAAATCATGCGCTTTTAGTGATTGCATAATATCCATTGCCAAAGAAGTAAATGGCGTTGAAACATTGATATCATGGGAAGTATCTAACGCATTTTGTAAATCTTTAATATGCAATTCGATTCGGAAACCTGGTTCAAAGTTGCCACTAAAGATTTTTTCTGATTTTTGATCCATTACAGTACTACCAGCTAACCCACTACGAATGGCTTGATAAACTGCATCTGGTGAAACGCCAGCTTTTTTTGCTAAAGAGTAAGCTTCAGAAATTGCTGCAATATTTACAGCAACAATCATTTGGTTGGCAAGTTTCGTAATATTACCGGCGCCAACTTCACCTACTAAAGTAACAGAAGAAGCCATTGTAGCTAATAATGATTCATATTTTGCAAAAACATCAGTTTTACCACCCACCATTACGGCAATTGTGCCATCAACTGCTTTTGGTTCACCACCAGAAACAGGTGCGTCCATAAAATCAACATCGATTGCTGCAAGTTTTTCTGCAAAACTTTGGCTAGCTTTAGGAGCAATTGAACTCATGTCGATGACTGTTTTCCCTGCTGAAAGACCTTCAGCGATACCATTTTCGTTAAATAGCGCTGCTTCCACGTTGGGAGAATTTGGTAACATAGTAATAATAACTTCTGATTTTTCCGCAACATCTTTGCCTGAAAGACCAGCGGTAGCACCAGCTGCCACAACTTCAGCAACTGCACTTTCATGAAAATCATAAACGACTACCTCATAGCCATTTTTTATTATATTTTTTGCCATAGGTTTCCCCATGATTCCTAATCCGACAAATCCTACTTTCATCAGAATATCTCCACCTTTTCTTTTTTATTTTATTAAAAATGCGCGAATTGCTGTTTCACCAGCTGTAATCATATTTTCTTTCACTTCAGCGATAGCTTCTTCAATACTACACGGACGATTAACTATTGAAAAAACTAAATCAATCCCAGCATCGTAAATAGCTGATAAATCATTTTCTCTACCACCTACTACAGCGATAACTGGTTTTTGATATTTTTTCGCTAATTGAGCAACACCAATGGGTGCTTTACCACTAATAGATTGCGTATCCATATTACCTTCGCCAGTAATAATTAAATCAGCGTCTTTCATGGCTTCTTCAATCTGAATTAAATCTAAAATTTGATTGATACCTTGATAAACTTCAGTGTCAAAAAACGCCAACAAACCTGCTCCTAAACCACCAGCTGCTCCTGCCCCTGATAAATCAGCAATTTTTCTGCCCACGGTTTTTTCTAATAGTTGGGCGTAATTTTGCATTGATTGATCAAGGCTTTTAATTTCAGCTTGCGCTAAGCCTTTTTGCGGGCCATAAATGTAAACTGCGCCATTTTCACCAGTTAAAGGGTTTGAAACATCTGATAAAATTTTAAATTTCACTTGTTTCACAGCTTCTGGTAAGGCTGAAAGATCAATGCTAGCTAAGTCTTTTAAGCCAGCTAAACCACTAGCGATTTCAATTCCTTCAGCATTTTTAAAGGAAATCCCTAGCGCTTGGGCCATGCCAACACCACCATCTGTAGTGGCACTTCCGCCAAGGCCTAAATAAATTTCTTTGGCCCCGTCGTTAATTGCCGCTAAAATCAGTTGCCCCACGCCGTAAGTTGAAGCTTGTAAGGCATTTTCGTGATTGGGTTCAACTAACATTAAGCCGCTAGCTTCAGCCATTTCGATGATGGCAGTTTGTGAATTTAGCATGCCGTAATTAGCTGTAATTACTTCGCCTAAAGGATTTTTAACTTGAACATTTCTAATTTCTCCACCCAGAGAAGACACTAAAGCTTCTATTGTACCTTCGCCACCATCCGCAATTGCGTATTTGAGAAGATTAGCTTCTGGAAGGACTTTACGTATTCCCATCTCTACCCAATCAGCAGCTTCTTTGCTAGAGGCACTCCCTTTGAAAGAATCTATTGCTAAAATTATTTTTAGATTTTTCATGAATCCTCCTCTTCTCCAGTCTTTCTATGGTAAGAAACCAGCTTTTGTCATTTCTTTAATCATTTTTTCTAAAATTGGCCCTTGTGTTTCTTCTGTTGGTAAAACAGATGGACCAACATCCATTCCCATTAAATTAGCCATATCTTTAGTGGCTGCCGGGAAGCTAGCTGGGTCTTGTGAAAGACGAATTGGATTCAAAATAAATTGATTTTCTAAAGCACCTTTTAAATCGCCAGCTACATACTTATCATAAATGCCACAAACTAACTCAGGATACATATTGGCAGTTGAACAAACACTACCGACTGCACCAACACTTAAAGCTGGAAAGACAATCGTGTCTTTGCCTGCCATTACGCGAAAATCAACATCCTGATTGCGACGAATAAGCTCGCTTAGGAAAGTTAAATCCCCGCTGGAATCTTTAATCCCGACAATATTAGCTAAATCATGAGCTAAGCGTTCAATAATATCTAAACTAATTGAATAGCCAGTTCTACCAGGATTATTATAAATCAATACCATTTTTTCAGGGATTGCTTCAGCAATTTTTCTGAAATGATTATAAATAGCTTCATCAGTGGGTTTAATAAACATTGGCTGTAAGATTGAAATACCATCAACAGCTAAATCGCCAGCTCTTTTAGCTAACTGAATCGCATGTTTAGTCCGGATATGACCGACACCGAAGAAGATTGGCACTCTACCTTGTGTTTCATCAATAATAATTTTGGCTGCATCAATCATTTCATCATCAGTAAACATATAAAACTCACTGTTACTTCCAAATGCTAAAATGCCGTGTACGCCATGTTCAATGACATGATTCACTATATAGCGTAATTTTTTTTCATCAATATTTTCTTGACTATCTATAGGTGTTAGTAAAGGAACGACAATTCCTTTAATTTTTTCTATCTCCATTTTGAGGAACCTCTCGATTGTTTTTTTCTTCACTATTTAGTATAGCACTATCTGGCTTTTAGCGAACTAGTGCTGGACGATTTCCGTCAAACTCCCAATTTGGAATTAAGTATTGCATCGCAATCGCATCATTACGAGCCCCTAAACCTTTTTCCATATATAATTGATGAGCAGCTGCCAATTTTTCACGATCAATTTCAATTCCCAAACCAACTGAATCTCTTGGAATGATAATTTCACCGTTTCTGATAAGATGTGGATTTTTTGTTAAGCCTTGGCCATCTTGCCAAATCCAGTGAGTATCAGCGGCATTAACTTCTCCAGGTGCTGCAGCAGCGGTGTGAGCCACCATTGCTAGTGAAATATCAAAGTGATTGTTTGAATGAACACCCCAAGTTAAATCTAAATCATGACAAAGTTGTGCCACGCGCACGCTTCCTTGCATTGTCCAGAAATGCGGATCGGCTAACGGAATACTAACGCTATCTAAGCGAATCGCCGCTTTCATTTCTCGCCAATCAGTGGCTACCATATTAGTTGCCGTTGGTAAACCAGTCCGGCGATGGAATTCAGCCATGATTTCACGACCAGAAAAACGGCCTTCTGCCCCACAAGGATCTTCTACATAAGTTAACGTACCATGCATATCTTTACATAAGCTAACAGCTTCTTCTAATGACCAAGCGCCATTTGGATCTAAAGTGATGCGGGCATTAGGAAATTCTTTTTTCAAAGCTTTAATAGCTTCCATTTCTTCCTTACCATCAAGCACGCCGCCTTTTAGTTTGAAATCTTGGAAACCATAGCGTTCATAAGTTGCTTTCGCTAAGGCTACAATTGCTTCTGGTGTCATCGCTTCTTTACGACGTAATTGACCCCAAGCATCGCTATTGTCATCATTGTCAATATATGGCAAGTCTGTTTTATCTTTATCTTCTACATAAAATAGATAGCCTAAAAATTTAACTGCTTCTCTCACCTGACCATCGCCTAATAAAGCGGCAACGGGCACGTTTAAATGTTTACCTAATAAATCTAACATTGCAGATTCTACAGCAGTCATCACATGAACAGTTGTCCGTAAATCAAAAGTTTGATTGCCACGACCACCAGTATCTAAACCAGAAAATTTATCTTGAATCGTTTTTACAACATTTTTATACTCACCTAGAGTACGGCCAACAACAAGTGCTTGACAATCCTCTAAAGTTTTGCGGATTTTTTCACCACCAGGAACTTCTCCCAAACCAGTATTACCTTGATCATCTGTTAAGATAACGATATTTCTTGTAAAATATGGGCCATGGGCACCGCTCAAATTCATTAACATGCTGTCATAACCAGCAACTGGAATAACTTCCATTTTACTTATTTTTACCATAGTTATCGATCCTTTTCACAAATATTTTTTTGAAAACGTTCCATTTGTTACTAGTATAGAAAAAAAGAGACCAAATGGAAATGTTATTGAGCACTGATTATTAAGTGAATCACTATAAAAAAATGTTTCTTGTAACATTTGGTGAAATGAAGTTATAATGTGAGTGTCAACTGAAGGTTAAAATAAAAAAAATCAGCGATCTCAGCTGAATGATGAGGTGAAAAAATGGAATTAGAGCCTAAAACTGCTAAATTAATCGTAAAAAACTTAAAAGATATTATTAATTTTGAAATCAATCTGTTTGATACCTCTGGCACTATTATTGCCAGTACTGACCGCTCTCGCATTGGTACCAGCCACGAAGGTGCGTTAATTGCTGCCCACACGAAAAAAATCTTAACGATTGATTATGATAATCAATTTGCTGGCGCAAAAAAAGGCATTAATTTACCGGTGCTATTTAATAATTCTGTCGTAGCGATTATTGGTATTACTGGTACTCGTGAAGAAGTTGAACCTTTCGGCAATATCATTAA
The DNA here is from genome assembly GCF_029893325.1 of Enterococcus sp. PF1-24. Taxonomy (GTDB): domain Bacteria; phylum Bacillota; class Bacilli; order Lactobacillales; family Enterococcaceae; genus HY326. Next base: position 88,815 of record NZ_JARXWL010000008.1, on the reverse strand, counting down.
GAAAATGACCGAAATTTTGATTCGGGAAAATTGGCTACAAATGACTGCTTATAATCAAAGAAATAATTATCACAACTTAATTAATATGTTGATTGCTAAAACCAGAGATCAAAGTTTAACAGACTACCTTGCTTCAATTTTAGCAATTAATTTAGAAATTCCTCGTTTAGTAATTATTGGTGAGTTTGTGAACAAAACACCAAATGATAACTATGAAGAACTTTTTCACCTGATTTATAATCGTATGAAACCTTTTGCTAGTAGCTTCTTTGCGGTTAGTGAACAAAAAGTTACGATTTTAATGGAGGATCTGGATAATCAGCAACTTAATGAGTTTCTAGCTGCTACGCAACAAGATATTCAAAATCGTTTCAAAAAGAATTTTGTTTTTGGAATTGGCAACACTGCCCCTACTATTGATGATATTTGGCAAAGCTATCATAACGCGCAAACAACTGTTAATTGGTTGAAATTTGAAAAAAAATCGGCTTTTCAGCGTTTTAGTGAGTTGGATCTTGAGTTATTGCTAACTGCTATTTCTATTGACAATGCGCAAGATTTAATCAATAAAGTTTTTAGCAATTTAAACACTAAAGAAATTGATAAGTATAGCGATTTAATTAGAACTTATGAAAAGCATAATGGCAGTATTACTGGTGGCGCGGAAGAATTGTTTATTCACAAGAATACTTTCCAAAATAAATTAAATCGTTTCTATGAAATTACCGGGTATAATCCTCGCGATTTAAAAGATTATGTGATTATTGCTGTTGCTATTCGCTTAAGGGACTATTTAAATGCTACCAAACAACTAAATTAAATAAAATTTGTGCAGTTTTTCACTTGAGTTGTTTCCTGTAACATATTAACTTGCAGAATAAAAGAAATAAATGTTACCTGTAATCTATAGATTCTCAATTTTTCTTCATATAATTACTCTTGAAAACGTTTCATTAAAAAATTGAAGAAAGAGGAACTTTAAATGAGTACAGGATTATTAAGTCTTTTAGGTATTATCATTGGTCTTGTTTTATTAATTGGCTTATCTTTTAGAGGCTTATCGTTAATTATTTTAGGACCGATTGTCAGTGCAGTTGTTTTACTTTTCTCAAGCGAAAATATTATTGAAGGATTAACTGGCCCTTACGCTACTGCTTTTGCTAACTTTGCTCAAAGCAATTTCTTGCTGTTTCTACCAGCCATTATTTTAGGGCAAATGTTAGGAGAATGTGGTGCCGCCAATGACATTGCTTATGCGATCGCTAATATTGCTTCTAAAAGCAAACGCAATGCTAAATTTGCAACGCTAATGGGCTTATCAGTGATTACAGCTGTCCTTTCTTTTGGTGGGGTTTCTGGCTTCGTAGTCGTATTTACAGTTGCACCTATCTGTAAAGGTTTATTTAAAAAATTAGATATTCCTTGGCATTTCGTTATTGCTATTTTAGTTTATGGCGGCAGTATGTGGACTGCGATTTTACCTGGTTCCCCTGCTATCCAAAACTTAATTCCAATGGATTATTTAGGCACAAAACCAACTGCTGGTCCTTGGATTGGGATTATTATTGCGCTTTGGTGTATTGTTACTGGTGCCCTTTATATTTATTGGCAATTAAAACGCTCTGAACGACGCAATGAAGGTTTTAGCGAAACTGGCGCTGCAATTGATAAAGTTTGGCCAGATGATGCTACTATCGAAGAACATGGCTCAGTTTTAAAAGCCTTAATGCCTTCTATTGTTTTAATCGTAACTATGAACCTTTTTGGTTTTGAACCTGAAGTGGCTTTATTCTTAGGCGTAATCACTTGTGCTGTTCTTTACTATAACAAATTTGATAACTTATCTAATTTATTAACTGAAAGTGGTAAAAAAACTGCGACTACAGTTATTAATGTCTGTGCGGTTGTAGGTTTTGGTGGAATTATTAAAGAAGTTGCTGGTTTCCAATTCTTAATTGACGGTTTAGATGCAGTACCTGGACCACCATTGATTCAATTGGCTTTAGCGACTAACTTAATCGCTGGTATTACTGGTTCAGCTTCTGGTGGTGAAGGGATTGCTTTAGAAGTTTTAGCACCACAGTACGTAAGTATGGGCATCAATCCAGATGTTATTCACCGAATTGTAAATATTTCATGTTACGGGCTGGATTCATTACCACATAATGGTTCAGTAATCACTCGTTTGAATCATACTAAATTATCTCATAAAACAGGTTACTATCACGAATTTATTTTAGGAGCTATATTACCTTTCTTTAACTCCTTCTTAGCTTATATGGGAATTGTTTAATAGTTCAAAAATTGATTATGAAGGAATGAATATCAATGAATCCTAAAATCGTAAAAATGGATGTTTTTCCTGTTGCTGGTTATGATAGTATGTTAATGTCTTTATCTGGGGCACACTCCCCTTATTTCACAAGAAATATTGTGATTTTAGAAGATGATCTTGGGCATCAAGGCATTGGCGAAATTCATGGTGGCGAATATACTTGTCAGCAATTGAAAAGCTATATTCCTCACGTAGTAGGTCAAGAAATCACTAATTATCGTAATGTTGTGAAGAATTTACGTAATCTTAACCAAAAAGCAAATGAAGATACTGGTGAAGGTATTCAAAGTTTAGATCTCAACCAATTAAAATTTGTGGTGCAATCAGAAACAGCCGTAGAATGTGCTTTATTGGATTTAGTAGGAAAATTTGTTAATCTTCCCCTTGCCTCTTTGTTAGGCGATGGCATTCAGCGAGAAGAAGTTGAATTTTTAGGCTACCTATTTTATATTTCTGATGCTGAGAAAACAGATTTACCTTATCTTAAAAACGACGATTTGACTGACGATTGGGGGAAAATCCGTCGTAACCCTACTTTAACGCCAGAAGCAATTGTTGCTCAAGCTCAAGCTGCTAAAAAGCGCTATGGTTTCAAAAACTTAAAACTTAAAGGTGGCGTTTTAACTGGGAAAGAAGAAATGGAAGCTGTCAAAGCGCTATCTGAAGCTTTTCCTGATTCACGCATTAATATTGATCCCAACGGTGCTTGGTCATTAGCAGAAGCTACGCAATTAGTTAATGATTATCGTCAGTATTTAACTTATGTAGAAGATCCTTGTGGCCCTGAAGGTGGTTTTTCAAGTCGTGAAATTACTACTTGGTTTAAAAATGCAACCTTCTGCCCTGTCGCAACCAACATGATTGCTACTAATTGGAAACAATTTTATCATGCAGCGTCTTTGAAATCAGTAGATATCATCTTGGCTGACCCTCATTTTTGGGGGCTTAATGGTAGTATTCGCATGGCACAAATTTTAAATGATTGGGGATTAACTTGGGGTTCTCACTCAAATAATCATTTTGATATTACTTTAGCTACCTATGCTCATGTAGCAGCCGCAGCTCCTGGTAAAATCACACCTGTTGATACCCATTATATTTGGCAAGATGGACAAGAATTATGTGATAACTCGCCAAAAATCCGCGATGGTAAGATAAAAATATCTGATAAACCTGGTTTAGGAATTGAAATCAACATGGCGCGTTTAATGGAAGCTCACGAATTATATAACTCTATTGCACCGATCTATCGTGATCGTCATGATGAAATTGGTATGCGTTACTTAATTCCTGATTGGCAATTTGATTCAAGTAAACCTGCTTTAGTTCGTTAAAAAAATCTCCCGCACAAGCTACATCGTGCGGGAGATTTTTTGTGTTTATTTTCTGGGATGTAGGGCAACACTCGCAGCTTTTCTTTTTCTTGTTATCTAGCTCTCACTTTACTCAGGTGTAAAACAAGCTATTACGCCTTCCTATTTTTAAGTTTTCTTAATTACTTTGAAAATGCTATCTAGAATTTTTCCCCCGTGGTATACTAAATTTGTTAAAATTTTTTCAAGTCTTAGATAAAAGGAGTTACATTATGGAAATTGTAGTTGACAAATTATTAATGAAATACGGTCAAGTTCCTACTTTGAAAATTCGTTCTTTGAAATTTTCTGAAGGAACTGCTTATGGTTTAGTTGGCCATAATGGTGCTGGTAAAACGACCCTCTTCAAATGTATGACAAATATCATTACCACTTATAGTGGCGATATTTCAATTGATGGCACCTCTGTTAAAGAAAACAATGAAGTGTTGTTAAATGTCGGGATTGTATTAGATGGTATGTCTTGTTATACCAATCGAACAGGCTGGTTTAATATCGAATATTTTGCTGGTTTACGTGGTCAATTTGATAGCAATCGCGCCAATTCTTTAGCTAAAGAGTTAGATTTATTAGAAGTTTTAAACCAAAAAGTGAAAACTTATTCTTATGGGATGCAGAAGAAATTAATTTTATTAATCGCTTTAATGCATACCCCTAAAATTTTAATTTTAGATGAACCTTTCCGTGGTTTAGATGTAGAAACGGTTAAATGGTTTAAAAAATATTTGAAACAACTAATCGCTGAAGGTTTAACATTAATTATTTCAAGTCATGTTCAAAATGATTTAGAAGCCCTTTGTGATATGGTTTATGTTATTGAAAGAGGTCAAATTATTGATTCTATTAATATGAACTCTGAAAGAACCAAACAAATGCGCTTAATCAATACCTCAGATAATCAAAAATTAATTGAAATTCTCGAAAAAATTAATTACTTCTACGAAGCAAGTGATGACGGCATTAAAATTGATATTTCTGATACTCGTTGGAAAGATATCAAGAATGAATTAGTGGCGGATGATATTGAAATTAACGAGTTAACAAAAATAAAAATTCTAGAAGATAAATTGAATTAGAGGTGAAAAAGAATGACAAGTAAATTAATTTTTAAAATGGAACTTTTCAAGTTTTATCGTGATAAATCAATTTTGATTATTATTGGTATTTTAGCTGCGTTGAATACTTTCTTTGCAGGTTCTATTGTTTATATAATCAATAATTACTACACTAAAGATTTAGAGGCCTTTTTAGGGCTTGTAATTTTTGGAACGTTAGCAACAATCGTCGCCGATGCTTTTTTCAGCTTATTTTTACCATTCCACATGATTGCAATGGATTACAAAAATAATGTTATGGCAACCATGATTGCTTCTGGTGTAAATCGCACGCGTTTATTCTTTTCAAAAATTGGTGCAGTATTTTTATGTTCAATTGCCATTGTGATAGCTATCGGATTTTTCCCAGCAATGATTTTTTTAATCAATTTTTCTCATACTAATTTCTGGCAAGAGTTTTTAAATGGTTTTAACTATGCCTTGAATTTACAAAATACTAGTTTCCCACTAATATTACTTAATCAAGCCGTTAGTTATATCAGTACCTTAGTAATTGTTTTTACCACTTGTATTATTTTTAAAGGTCGTAATATTGCGATTATTTTCTATTTTATCTTTAATATTGGTATCGGAATTGTTACCGGGATTTTGAATGTAATTTCATTGAACGCCGGTTTTGATTCAGTTGGAAGAACAATTTTCCAAATATGTATCTCATTAATCATAACGGTTATCTTCGCCTTTATCTCATTAACAACAATGCGGCGACAAAACTTATAAAAAGATGAAAACCACTTAGTCTAACGACTAAGTGGTTTTTGCTTTTCGTTGCCCTTTTTTTCTTTTCTTAAAGATTATTTTTAACAAAATGTAACAAACCAGATAAATTAATGAAATTCCAATTAAACTCAGTACTAAAAACGGCCAGCTGTAATAAAATTGGCGTTGACTTTCTTTAACAAAGTTTCCTATGAAATAAAAAATTCCTAAAGAAATCAAAAAGCTAGCTAGCATAATCAAAAAATCTCTTAATCGACGAGCCCGCTGCTGTTTTTTCTTCATTTCGGCTTTTTTGGCAACACTGACCTTTTTACGGGGCGTTGTTTTTTCAAATTCTATCTGATTGTCATGAAGATGTTTTGCCTCAATTTTGCGTTTTTGTTTATTTTGAGTTGGTTGTGACATTTTTTAACCAACGCCTCCCTGTTTAATAATAATTTTATTATACTATAAAAAACATAAAAAGACTTGGCCTTAAAAAATTCTTATCCTGATGCTGCAACAAAAGTTTAGGATATTTTTTTTATTTGGCAGCTTGCTATTTCAACTTTTCTTAGTTAATACGACAATGAGAATCATTTTCAATAGATTTTCTAAGAAAGGATGACGCGTATGAAAAAGCAAAATAGTTTTACTTATTTATTTAAAATCGCTGGCAATTCTTTGTGGTTGCTACTGTTCTCAGGGATTTTTAGCGTAATTTCAGGAATCTTAGATTTTGTTCCTTTTATCATGCTCTATCGAGTTCTTTTATTTCTTTTTGGGGAGAATCCTAATGCTGATTTGGCAAAACAATATGCCTTATATGCTGTAATAGCAATTATTTCCAAATTTTTGACAGCGATTATTAGTGGTGCCCTCTCTCATATCGGTGCCTTTAACACGCTTTATGAAATTCGTTGTAAATTGAGCGCCCAAATTGCTAAAGTGCACTTAGGTTTCTTTAATAGTACCACTTCTGGCAATTTGAAAAAGAACCTGATTGAAGATACAGAACGCATTGAAAAAATGTTGGCCCATCAAGTTCCGGATTTATTTAAGGCCATCACTGTACCTTTGATTATGTTTATTTATCTTTGTACAGTCAACTGGCAATTAGCCCTTTGTTTATTAATTCCGATTATTTTAGGTGGCGTGATTTTAAGCGTTGGCATGAAAAGCAGTAGTAATTTCATGAGTTGGTACCAAAAATTAGTTGGTCAACTTAATTCTTCCATTATGCAATTTATTAATGGCATGAATGTGATGAAAGCTTTTAACGTAACTGCTAAAGGTTTTAAGCAATATTCTGATACGGTTGCTGAATATCATGAAATGTGGGTCAGCTGCACCAAAGCGCAAAGCGGCCCCTATGGCACCTTTATGGTATTAATTGAATCAGGAATCTTTTTCAGTTTCCCAATTGGTGGTTGGTTATATCTACAAGATAAAATTGAGTTGCCAGTCTACCTATTTTTTATGATTATGAGTGTCGTCTTTTTTAGTTCTTTAAAAAGCTTACAAGGCTTTTCGATGGCAATCGTGCAAATTATGTCAGGTACCGATAAAATTCGTCAAATTATGGATGTGCCGCAACAGGAATTTGGTGAAATAACCACAGATGTTAGCGACAATCCAGCGATTACTTTTGAAGAAGTCAGCTTTGCTTATGAAGAAAATGATGTTTTACATGAAGTCTCTCTTGAAATTCCCGCTAAAAGTTTAACTGCTTTCGTTGGTGTGTCTGGTTCTGGTAAAACCACGACTGCCCAACTAATCCCCCGCTTTTGGGATAATCAAAGCGGTGTCGTTAAAATCGCTGGCTCACCAATTAATCATTATTCAGAAAAAGCTTTAATGAATGCGGTTAGCTTTGTTTTTCAAGAATCTTTTATGCTCCACGATACAATTTGGGAAAATATTGCTGTGGGGAAAGAAAATGCTACGGAAGAAGAAATTTTTGCCTCCGCTAAAGCTGCTCAAATTCACGAAACGATTTTAGCTTTGCCAGCTGGTTATCAAACCCATTTAGGTGAAGCTGGTATTAAAATGTCTGGTGGCGAAAAACAACGAATTTGTATTGCTAGAGCCATTTTGAAAAACTCACCAATCTTAATTTTTGATGAAGCTACTAGTTTTACCGATATGGAAAATGAACGAAAAATTCAGTTAGCCCTAAATGAATTATTGAAAGATAAAACTACCATTATGATTGCTCACCGCTTGCACACGATTGTCAATGCCGACCAAATCTGCGTTTTTGATTCAGGTAAAGTGATTGAGCAAGGAACGCATCCGCAACTATTGGCTCAAAATGGTCGTTACGCACAGATGTGGCAAAGTTATACAGCTGCTAATATGGAGGTGTCAGCGAATGATTAAAATGATGAAAGATATTCTATTTGTAATTGGGAAACAAATAAATTTACTGATTGCCCCAGTTTGTTTAGCGATTTTAGATGCCCTTTTAAATATGTGCTTTTACTCAGTAATGATTTTAGGCATTGTAAAATTAGTGGAAAATGATTTCACGCAAGCCTTTTTTACGAAGAGTGTGATTGTCTTAGTTGTTGTTTTTATTGCCCGCGTCTTACTGGTGAGCCATAGTTATAATTCTTTACAAATTAATGGTTCAAAAATCATTACTAAATTACGGATTCAGCTTGCTGACCACGTTCGTGGTTTAAATTCTGGTTTCTTTAATCAAAATAGTATTGGTAAATTAACTAGTAATTTCACCACTGATATTGCTGATTTTGAACAAGTCCTTACGCATAATTTTTCCGATATTTTTAAAACTTTGTTTATGATTTTATTCGGCTTAGTTGCCGCTTTAATCATTGATTTTCGTTTTGCGGTAATTATTGTGGTAATGATTTTGATTGCCCTGCCCTTTTTAGTTGCTGGTGGTAAAACTGGCACAAAAGCCGCAACCCGCCATCGCCCGAAAATCAATGCAGTTATTTCGCGGGTAGTTGAATATATTAACGGTATCAAAACTTTTAAACTCTATCAATTGACAGGCGTTAAATTTAAAAGATTAGATGATTCTTTTAATGACTTACGGAAATCAGCGATTAAAACTGAATTAAGTATGATGCCTTTTATGATGGCCTTTTCAACTATTGTTTCTTTCATTTTGCCAGTAGCTTTAGTTTGGGGTACTTATTTATTATTAAATGAAACGACAACGCCGACTAAATTTATAGCGGTTTTAATGTTAAGTATTTCCATTTCATCGCAATTAATCGCTTTAGGGATGCTTTATCCAGAAATGAAATATATGGCTAAATCAGCTGTCAATTTGCGACAAGTCATGAGCCAACAGCCATTAACTTATACTAAAGAAGAATTATCAGCTGAAAATTATGAAATTGTTTTAAAAGATGTTAACTTCGCTTATGAAAATGATGTGGCAGTTTTGAAAAACATTAATTTGCGGATGCCTATAAAAACCACCACAGCTTTAATTGGCCCTTCAGGTTCAGGAAAATCAACAATTATTCATCTACTTGCTCGCTTTTGGGATGTAACCAGTGGTGCAATCACTTTTAATCAGCAAAATATTGCTGAAGTAAAACCTGATGCTTTAACCAGTCAAATTAGTATGGTCTTTCAAGATGTTTATTTATTTAATGATACGATTTTAAATAATATTCGGATTGCTAAACCCGAAGCCACACAAGCCGAAGTGATTGAAGCTTGCAAAGCCGCCAATTGTCATCAATTTATTGCTAATTTAGAAAACGGCTATGACACGATGGTCGGCGAAGGTGGTTCAACCCTTTCTGGTGGTGAAAAGCAACGGAGTTCAATCGCTAGAGCTTTATTAAAAGATGCCCCAATCGTTCTTTTAGATGAAACGACTTCTAATTTAGATGTTGATAATGAAAAAGAAATCAATCAAGCCTTAGATTTACTGATGAAAGATAAAACCGTCGTAGTAATCGCTCATCGCTTAAACACCATTATTAACGCTGATCAAATTGTCGTGTTAGATGAAGGAGAAATTCGTGAACAAGGCAATCACCAAGCCTTGTTAAACAATCATGATTGGTATGCTCAAATGTATCAAGAACAAGAAAAAGCCCGCAATTGGGTGGTTTAACTGTTTAAATAAAGCAGCAGAAACGAGATTTTTATGAATCTCTCGTTTCTGCTGCTTTTCTTTAGCTCTAATTTCCAAAAAAGTTCATTTCTTCCATACCTATAGAAAATAAATTAACATCCAGCAAGCTGATGTAAGAAAAATCTTGTTCTTTTAGATATTCTTCAAATTGAGCTTTAGGAATAGCAACGTCCATTTTATTAAAACGTAATTCCTCTTCTTTCAATTCGGTGATAAGAGCAGCGATGCTATCTTCATCAACCTTATCAAAATCTATAACTATTTCCTCTTCTTTGGCAACCATTTCTTGCTCATATTCTTGAGCGATTAAGCGATCATAACTGTCTTCATGATGATCTAGCAGATATTGCAAATGGGCCACTAAATATTCTTTAAGTTGTTCTTCTGAAGATTCAATAAGTCCCTGACTACCTGGATACTGTTGATATAAAAGCCCTGGATATTGCTGATTCATTAGAGTTTTAAATGAAAATCCATAGTTTACTAGCCATTGATTATTTTGATAAAGGCGAATTCCGAAAATATCAGCTTCTTGATAACCTTCCACTTTTGTATCTAACAACGCATTTAAAGTAGTAACCTCTTCCTCTTTTTCAACAATTTCTTGTAATTGTTGAAAATTTTTAACTTCTGGAAAACTGACTCGAACTTTCAACCAAGCAGAATCGGGTAGCTTATTAATGGTTTCCAACAATTTTGAATAGTTTTTTTTGTCTTCAAGATGAATATTTTGAAAGGTCAAAAGATTATAGTTATTTGTATTACCGAAATATTGTTGATTAGTAGCCTTTCCTTTATCAATTGTGATTTGTGAACCACTGATTTCTCCTGAAAAATCATCAGCATTCATTAAATAAACTTGATATTTCGCAATTCCAGTTTTTTCAGTACTGCTCATATCAACTAGTACCGGTTTCTTTTCAAGATTAATTTGGCTTTCCACTAACTGATAAAATTCAAAATTATTTGGATAGCAGAAATAGTTAATTTCTCCGGTTGTTGGCGTAACTTGGGTAGTCATGGGATTATAGTAATAAGCAGCCATTATTTTAGGAATAATTAAAAATCCCCCAGTAAAAAGAAATAAAATAATCGCCATCATCAACAGAAGCTGTTTTTTCAGCCGTTGGTTAATTTTCTTTTTTATCGTTTTAGTTTCAACTATAGCTGACTCTTCCTCTGCCGATGAAAAAGCAAGCGATTCATCTTCTTGTTGTAAAATATAATCCAACAACACTTCCGTTTTTTCAAGTTCCGCTTCAAAAGCGGATTTTTCTTCATCTGAAAGCTGATTTTGTTGATATTTTAGTAATTTATCATGATAATTGGTCATCTTTTTGCAACTCCTTTTTTAATAGTTTACGTCCGCGATGCAGTAATACTTTAACATTGCTAGTTGATTTACCAGTTAAATAGCTTAAATCTTTAATAGATAGTTCTAAAAAATAATAGCCTAATAAAACTTCTTGCAGATTTGCTGGTAAATGCAGGATTTTTTGGTATAAATTTTCATATTCGCGACTTTTTAAAAGCTGGGTTAACGGGTTAGCTATTTGATTGTTTGCTTCAAAAGTTAGTTTTGATAAAACTTGTTGTTTCCGGAGACTTTTGCGATAGTTATCAAAATAGAAATTACGCATACTTCGCATTAAATACGCTTGATAATTATCATCAACTACTTTGTCATAAATTAACAAAAAACGATAAATTGCTTCTTGAACCAAGTCTTCTCCTTCGCTTTTGGAACCAGTTAACATGATGCCATACAATAATAATTGCTGATAGCAACTAGCTAATAGCTCATCAAGCCATTTTTCACTCATTTTGCCCTCCTTACGCTTTATCCTATTTAGCTCCTTTTACTTAATAAACGAACAACTCTCTAAAAGGTTACAATTTTATTTATTATTAGCAAACCATCTTTGATTGGTTTTTCACTCATTTTCCGCTATACTATAGCTAGTTGTAAAGGTTTAACTGACCTTTTCCGCTTGAATCGGAAACAGAAAAGAGGAAAACGGATGTCTTTTGACGGTGTATTTACTCATGCGATGGTGCATGAATTACAAAATGAATTAATTGGTGGGCGAATTTCAAAGCTGCACCAACCTTATCATAATGAAGTTGTCTTAGTGATTCGTTCTAAAGGAAAGAATCATAAATTATTGCTATCCGCTCACCCTAACTATGCGCGAGTGCAAATTAGCAATATTATTTATGCCAATCCTGAAACACCACCCAATTTTATTATGATGTTACGGAAATATTTAGATGGCGCAATTTTAGAAGGTATTCAACAAACCGAAAACGACCGGGTAATCGCCTTTTTATTCACTAAACGGGATGAATTAGGTGATTTACAAAATATTCGCTTAATTGTTGAATTGATGGGTCGTCACAGTACGATTGTTTTAGTGAATTATGAAACGGGTAAAATATTAGATGCCATTAAACATATTAGCTCTTCTCAAAATAGTTATCGCTCTCTACTACCTGGTGTTGATTACATTGCCCCCCCACAACAAGCTAAAATCAATCCTTTTACAGCTAAAAAAGAGAAAGTTTTTGAAATTTTAGCCACAGCAGAAACTTTAAACGGTAAATATTTACAGCAACACTTTCAAGGTTTAGGAAAAGATACCGCTGATGAATTAGCTTTTCGCTTAAATCATAATCCTCAAGAAAAAATGAAAGTTTGGCAAGCTTTTTGGCAAGCCATTGAAAATGAACCCGTGCCAACTTTAGCTGTTTATAAGGATAAAGAATTTTTCACACCACTTACTTATCAAAGTTTAGGAGAAAAACAAACAAACTTCCCTAGTTTAAGTGAACTGTTAGATCATTTTTATGGAGATCGGGCAGAAAAAGAGCGCGTGAAACAGCAAGGCAATGAATTGTTACGAAAAATCGAAAATGAACTGAAACGCAATCAAACGAAATTAGCAAAACGGGAACAAACTTTAAAGGACTCTGAAAATGCCGAAGAATTTCGTCGTAACGGTGAACTTTTAACCACTTTTATGACCCAAGTACCTAAAGGCGCCAGCGAAGTAACTCTTGAAAATTACTACGAAGAAAATCAACCTTTAGTAATTGTCTTGAACCCTGCCCTTTCACCTAATCAAAATGCCCAGCGCTATTTTAATCGTTATCAGAAATTAAAAAATGCCGTTAAATTAATTCATCAGCAAATTCAAGAAGCCAAAGATGAAATTGCTTATTTAGAATCCGTTCAATCGCAATTAGATTTAGCAAATCCCATGGATATTGAAGTGATTAAAGAAGAATTAACGGCTGAAGGTTATATTCGCCAGCGAAACCAACGAAAGAAAAAACAAAAGGCTTCACAACCAGAACGTTTTATTAGTAGCGGCGGCACTTTGATTTTAGTTGGTAAAAACAACTTGCAAAATGATCAGCTGACCCTTCGTTCTGCTAAGAAAACCGACATTTGGCTCCATGCCAAAAATATCCCTGGTTCTCATGTAATTATTAAAGATGCTGAACCTAGCGAAGAAACTTTACTGGAAGCAGCTCAACTGGCAGCTTATTTTTCAAAATATCGCCATTCAGCCCAAGTACCCGTGGATTATGTGGCTGTCAAACACGTTCATAAACCTAACGGTGCCAAACCGGGTTTTGTTATTTACGAAAATCAAAAAACACTCTATGTTACTCCAGAAGAAGCATTAATCACTCAGTTACAGGAAAAATAATCAGGATTTTTAAAACTGGAACCTTAGTTTTGTTAACCAAAAATCATTATTGGTTAGTAAGACTAATTTTCCAGCCTTTTTATGTTTGTAAGTCAGCTTCCTACTACTTTCATAAAATAATCCTTAAAAGTAAAAATAATCCAAAAAAAATTTCTAAGTTCAAATATTAATCCAAGAAGTAACTTGAATAGTTTAATTTCTTTATTAACTGAAGCTATATAATAAGAGTGTAGATTTGTCTATAGGCCAAAAAATGTATCCGATTTCTTTTCGGCTGTCGGGTAGGTTTAACCGCCAAAAAAATTATTTTGATTGAGGAGTGTATTTTATGGATGTTAGTAAAAAAAATAATCCAGCTTTTTCAGCAAAGCAAAAAATGACCAGTAGTTTTACGCGACAAGGGATTTTATGTGGCTTTATTTCAGCTATTACCTTTGGCTTGTATAGTACCGTTTCTGGTTATGCTATGGGGCTTGATCCACTTGCAACAAGTGTGGTTAGTATTTTCGCGGCACCTTTTGTAGCTTCAGCAATTAATGATACCATTGCCGCTATTTGGTTAGTTATTTTTAACACAATTAAAGGCCGGTTTAAAGAAATCGGTCGTAGTTTAGCAATTTTTCCTGGTTTAATGGTTATTTTAGGCGCATTATTTGGCGGACCGATTGCTAATGGTGCTTATCTTGTTGGTATTGCTTCAGCTGGTGCTGCTGCTATTCCAATTTCAGCTTTATTCCCGATGTTTGGTGCGATTTTTGCACGTATCTTCTTAAAACAAGATATTTCTAAACGAGTAGCTCTTGGTATGGGGATTTGTATTGTCGGTGCGATTATGATTTCTATGGATGGTGGCGGAGAAATCGGCGATAACTTTGTCTTTGGTATCATCTGTGCTTTAATCGCGGCTATCGGTTGGGGAATGGAAGGTGTTTTCTCAGCATTTGGTATGTCAATGATTGATTCAAATATTGCCATTACAATTCGTCAAGGTGTTTCTGGTTTAGTATTTATTACTGTTGTTTTACCTATCTTCCACGCTTGGGGATTGTTCGCTGAAGTTTTAGCTGCACCTAACTTGCTATTAATTATCGCTATTGGCGCATTGTTTGCCGCTGTTTCTTTCTTAACTTGGTATGTTGCTAATAGTAAAGTTGGTGTTGCTACAGGGATGTCATTAAATAGTACTTATGTTTTATGGGGCGTTGTCTTCTCTGCAATTTTCTTAAAAACATCTTTAAGTCCAATGATGATTATCGGTGCGATTATTATTACCGGTGGAGCAATTATTGTTTCAATGAATCCAATGGATCTATTTAAAAAACAGGAGGGTTAAACTATGTTGCTACCTATTCGTTCTCGAGTGCTACATTTTATTGCAACAGAAGAAGTTGCAAATATTGATACGGTTATGACTGCTTTAAAAGATGAATATGGCACTGAACGCCAATTCACTTATGCTAACTTTATCGATCACCTATTATCTTTAAAAGAAAATGGTCTGCTTGATGAAGAAGATTATGAATTAGACGATCAAGGTCGTTTAAGAATTAACTATCGCATTAATGAAGAAGGTTTAAATACCGTTAATAAATATTTACCACAAAAATGGCGTCTTAATTAGTTGGTAATAAACGAGAAAAGACAGCTGTAATAAAAACTACAACTGTCTTTTCTTAAAATATTACTATTTTTTTATTAACTATAGATACTAACATTCGTTTGCATACGATATTTTTTCGGGGTTGTCTTCATTTGTTTAAAAAACACCCGGTTAAAATAAGAAGGATCATTAAAGCCACACTCACTTGATATCCGATAAGAAGGATAATCTGAGTTGGCCAACAACTCACAAGCATGTTTAATTCGTAAATTATTGACGTAATCAGTATAAGAAATCCCAATTTCTTTTTTAAAGACCCGACTGAAATATTGCGGATTCATAAAAACATGAGCCGAAACAGTTTCTAAAGTTAACCGTTCTGTATAATGTTCTTGAATGAAATGTAAGGCATCTTTTACAAAGCCTTGTACTTCTAAAGTTTCTGGTGTTTTAATTTCTAATTGTTTATTCCCTTCTTCTGTGCAAGCCAAAGCTTGTTGAAGGACGGCAATAATATCTCGTGGCTTAGCAGGTTTTAATAAGTATTTCGTTACGTTCAAATCAATCGCTTTTTGAGCACAAGTAAAGTCAGAAAAGGCTGATAAAATAATTACTTTTGCTTGCGGTAGAAATTGACGAATTTCTTCTAAAGCTGTTAAGCCATCTTTTTCGGGAATTAAAATATCTAAAAAAATAACACTAGGACAATGCTGGCGAGCTAATTCAACTGCTTGTACTCCAGTAGCACAAGTCCAAATAATTCCTTGTCCATTTAACTCCTCTTCAACAATCATTTCTAAAAAATCTCGTTCTAAAATTTCATCTTCTACAATTAATATACCACTCATAACAGGCTCTCCCATCTAATTATTTTTGGGGATTTTAATTGTTACGATACTACCACTAAAATCTGATTTAGTAATAAATAATCCATATTTCTCACCAAAATACTGTTTTAAGCGGCGATGCGTACTACGAAAACCTAAACTCATTTTATTGTCTTTATTGTTTTCAATTTCATCTAAAACTTTTTGCGGGAAACCATTACCATTATCCTCAACACAAATTTCAATCGTATCTGGGGAATCTAAATTAACCGCATAAATCTTAATCTTGCCCCCCTCACGCTTCGGCGTAATTCCATGAACTAAAGCATTTTCCACAATTGGCTGTAGAGTCATGTTCAAAATGTGCTGCAAGCGTAAATTATCAGGAATATCAATCTCGTAATTTAAACGATCTTTAAAGCGAACCTTTTGAATATAAAGATATTTATTAATATAATCAATTTCTGATTCAATACTGTGCAGCTGATTTTCTTGCTTTAAAGTATATCGTAATAAATCTGACAAACAATAAATCAACTCTTCAGTAGTGTAAGATTTTTCAAAATAAGCCGTCCTGGCAATTGAGTTTAGCGTATTAAAAAGAAAATGAGGATTAATCACTAACGAATCATTTTTTGTTTCCAAATCAATAATTTTCTTCTCCAGAATCTCTTTTTCAATTGAAAGACGTTGCACATCTTGATTACCATTAATGACTTTTTCTTGCACATCTAGAGCAATGTTATTAGCTACATGCTCGCAAATTTGTTCATAAATTCGGTATTCTTTGTGATCAATCGTTTCTAAAGCAGCTAAGGCTTTAGCGATATTTTCAATTGGAACACCACTCTCTTCACTAATTTGTGGCAGATCAAACAAATATTTTTTATATTCGGTTTCCGCCGTAAAAGCTTGAATCCCAATGACATATCCAAGAATTTCATCATCAACTTTAATAGGAATATAAACATTTTCCAAGCCAAAATCACAAATATAGTGTCTTTGCTCTGGTCTTTGTAATTGCTTCACACAGTGATCACAAACTTTATTATAAGAACTTTGACAGGCAATTTTACAAAAATCCGGCATCGGATTAAATTCCATCAAAATTTCCCCGTCAATATCAGTCAAAAGTAAAGAAACATTTGAAATTGGTAGTACACTGCTGTATCTGCCATACAATTTTTTATCAACTAGCTTACGTAAAGGATTTTCTTGTTTATTCGTAGGAAACACCACCTTACTATGCAAAGTTATTTGTTATTAAATCAGTAAAACGATTCATTTAAAATATTTCATTGACACTCCTATTCTAACACCTAGAAACCGGTTTCTCAATAAATCTCAAAAATTGATAATTTTCAATTTTTGTAACTTTTTCATTCAAAATAAACCTGAGACATGATTTTGATTCAAAAGTCCCAGGTTTTAAAAACGAGTAGCTACAAAAATTAAGTTGTAACTACTTAAAGGTTAGGATGTGGGTGGAAATGCATCTTTATGACTGCTTTCCACCCATTCCTGATTGGTGTTAATTAAGCTTTAACTGATGGTAAAATGTTTTCTACGTCACCATGAGGACGTGGAATTACGTGAACTGAAACTAATTCACCAATTCTTTGAGCAGCTGCAGCGCCGGCATCAGTTGCTGCTTTAACAGCACCTACATCACCGCGAACCATAACAGTTACTAAACCGCCACCGACAAATTCTTTACCAATTAAAACAACATTGGCTGCTTTAACCATTGCGTCTGCTGCCTCGATTGATCCTACTAATCCTTTTGTTTCGATAAGTCCTAAAGCTTCTGATTTCATTAAAATTTCCTCCTAATAGTTGGTTTATAAAGCAGCTTGAATATTTTATTCTTACTGCTGAATGAATTAATTAATATATACTTTGGATTTAGAATTTAAACCCATTGCATTTGCTTCTTCAGTGTCTAAATGACACTCTAGTTGAAAGGCATCGCTAACGCGAATTACCACGTTATCAAGGGTACCACCTCTGATTCCTGCTAAGTGCAGTGAAACGATTTGATTGTTAACCACTTGAAATTTTTCAGCATCTCGTGGATGCATATGAATATGACGCTGTGCAACAATCACACCTTGTGCTAATAAAACTGTTCCTTGGCTACCAATAATAGTAATGCCAGGGGTTTCAGCGATTTCTCCTGATTGGCGAATTGGTGCTTTCACACCTAATTTAAAACAGTCAGCGCTTAAAATTTCTACTTGTGTTTCTGGTCGAGCAGGACCAAGCACACGAACTTTTTCAATTACGCCTTTTGGTCCACAAATGGTTACGACTTCTTTACAAGCATACTGACCTGGCTGAGAGAGATCTTTAATTTTAGTTAATTGATATCCTTTGCCAAACAATGTTTCAATATCAGCAGCTGATAAATGAATATGACGATTAGATATCCCTAAAGGAATAGCTAATGCTTCAGTCGTCACTGTTTTTTTAGTAACGGGTATATCATGAGCGAAACGCTCCACTAACGCTTGATATTGTTCCATGGTTATTTGACACCACTTTTCTCTAGCAGGGTCATTAGCTCAGTAACTAAAGCAGTAATATTCGGATTGCTAATTTCCTCAGCAATTGAAGGTGCTGGTGTTTCAGGAACACTGACACATTCTTTAATCCCATAAGCAACTCGTTTAATGTTCACCAAATGTCGCGGTGTTACATTATCTGAAGTTGCACTACCACCCCAAGTGCCACAACCTAAGGTAAAGGCTGGCGCCAAGCCACTGCTTACGCCTACACCGCCTTGAGTTGAACCAGTATTTACCAAAATACGGAAAACTGGTTTTTCAGAGAATTTCATCACAATATCAGGATTATTGGTATGGATAGCAAAGCTATGTCCCACCCCGCCATTATTTAATAAGGCGATTGATAGTTCACAAGCTTCTTGCCAATCGTTAACCGTGTAAAAACCTAACACAGTCGTTAATTTTTCATAAGATAAAGGATGACCTTCACCGACACCATTTTGACGACCAATTAAAACTTTAGTATTTGCAGGAATTGTAATTCCCGCAGCTTCAGCAATCACTTGTGGCGAACGACCTACCATTTTAGCGCTCATGACATGGCCTTTAACAAATAATTTAGCTGCTACTTTTTCAGTTTCTTCAGTTGTCATAAAGTAAGCGCCTTGTCGCTGAAATTCAGCAACAACTTTTTCTTCAATAATTGTCTCAACAATAATAGTTTGTTCAGAAGCACAAATGGTGCCGTAATCAAATGTCTTACTAGCGATTACGTTGGCTACTGCTTGAGGAATATCAGCTGTCCGCTCAATATAACAAGGCACGTTCCCAGGACCAACGCCAAGTGCCGGTTTCCCAACGCTATAAGCGGATTTGACCATTGCTGAACCACCAGTTGCGATGATTAAAGCAATTTCATCGCGACGCATTAATTCGTTAGTACCTTGCATTGAAGGTTTAGAGATACAACTAACAATTCCTTCAGGTGCTCCCGCTGCTACAGCTGCCTCATTCATTAATTCAGTTGCTCTTAATGTACATTTTAAAGCAGAAGGATGTGGCGAAAAGACAATCCCGTTTCTTGATTTTAAAGAAATAATCGCTTTATAAATGACTGTTGATGTTGGATTTGTTGAGGGGACAATCCCCATTAACAAGCCCATTGGTTCAGCAATTTCTAAAACTTTATTCGTATCATCTCTTTCAATAATGCCAACTGTTTTCATATCTTTAATATATTGATATAAATTAGTAGAAGCGTGATGATTTTTGAAAATTTTATCGCTAATCTTACCAAAACCAGTTTCCATAACGGCCATTTCTGCTAATTCTTCCGCATGTTCTTCCGCTACTTTCACCATATTGGCAACAATTTTTTCAATTTGTGTTTCTGTATATCGGGCTAATTTCTCTTGGGCTTCTTTGCCTTTACGAGCTAGTATCCGAACTTCTTGGATAGAAAGTAAATCATATTCACAAATTTCCAAATAACTCATCCTTTCTTTCATTTTTTAAAGAAATCATTCGGGAAAGTTAACCGAAAAACGTTTCATTAAAGTTGAACGATTAGCCATTGCTAAAGCTTGATCAGTTAAGCCCAAATTATCGAATTGTTTCGCTAATTGGCGTAATTCTTTCACTGTCATCGTTTTTAATGTTTCTTGGTTAATATTTTCCAAGTTGAAAATAGTTTCAACGATTTCTTCTGTTACTGTTTCTGATGCTGTTTCTTCAACGACAATGACTTCTTCGGCAAGCGTTGCTGAAGCTTCAGCAGGTTGATCAAATAGCACTTCCGCCACTTCAGTGTGGGGTCTTGGAATTACATGCTGTGTAATTAATTGTGCTGTACCAAATTTTGAGACAGATGATGCACCGGCATCAACGGCGGCTTTAACGGCACCAACATCTCCCGTAACGGTAATTGTAACTAAGCCACCACCGACAAATGAACGTTCAACTAATTCAACTTGAGAAGTTTTAAGCATTACGTCACAAGCTTCAATGGCTGGAATTAATCCTTTGGTTTCAATAAACCCAATTGCATTCAAATTACCCCTCCTCTCACTATTTAGTTGCTTTTAATTGAATAAATCGTAAGTTTTTCTTTACCAAACCTTGAATCTTAACTGCTTTTGTATGTTGTAAAACATCGCCAGCTTCAGCATGATATTGTCGATTTTCAATCGTAAAATCAACACAACCTTCTAAAATCAAATGAACTTCATCTTCAAAATACAAGTCTTGACAAGGACCAGCTTTTATTTCGATAACTTTTAAATTTAAACAGTTAAATAAGTTTTTAAAAAGCAACTGGCTAGAGCAAGCATTTTTTTCACATGATTCCATTTGAATTGATTGACCATGAATCAGCAACGTTCCTTGACAATCTTTTTCAGATTGATAAGGAGTTTTTTGTAAAATCGCTGTTAAGCGCTGTAATAGCTCTTGATTGCCAAGTAACTGTAATAAAGCACCTGGATCTTTTTGCTGTAAAAAATCGCTTAAATCATTAACAATTGGTTCAGCCTCTTCTACAAAAGCAATTCCTAGTTCTTCAGCAACGTCATACGCGGCAGGTGTAACCAAGGTTTGCGGAGTAATCATACATTCTTTTTGGTCTGCTTCTTTAAGTGCATAAATATCAGCTATGCATATTAATTTTTTCACTTTATCACCGGCCTTATTAAACTTTTAACAGTTAGAAATGACAATCCTCGTCAATAATTCCAATCACAATCGCATCGACTGGCGGATTATTTTCAAGCATATAGCGAGCTGATGAACCAGTAGCAACAATCACACGATCGCCAATCCCTGCTCCGATAGTATCAACAACAATCAGGCGTCGTGAATTTTCTTGCGGGCTAATTTCTTCAGCTAGCATAAATTTCAAACCATTTAAATTTTCTGCCTTACGAGTGGCCCAAACATTATCAATCAATTTTGCTGCTAACATTTTTATTTCCTGCCTCTCGTTGTTTTCATTTTTCTTTGAATATCTTCAATAGCTGTTTCGACTGAGGCAGTATCACCAAACAGTGCTAACAACACCATATTTTGCGGACAACTCCCCCGAATATCAACCGCGGTAATGCCAGCAGCCTTCTCAGCGATATCAGCAACATAAACCATATCAATCAGTTTTCCTTGAACTAAACCTACTGCATCACAGTCTTTAAAAAGTTCTTGACTAGTGTTATGGCTCATCCCCATCCGTCTGGTCATAATTTCTAAAGCACCAGTCGAAGGTGACTGAATAATTCGATAATCCATTCTTTTCACCTACAATCTATTTGTTTTACAAAATCTCATCTTGGCAATTTAAAGCAATGCCCAATGGTGTAACGAACATGGGATTGTCGGGTTTAAAAGTTGGAATCTTCGTTTGTTTTTCAATCACTTTTTCAATGCCAGTTAAACAACAAGTCCCACCAACTAAATAAATCTCTTTTACATCAAAAGACTGAACATGTTGATTAACAATGCTAGCTACTTTTTCAATAACTGGTGTTAAAACTGGTAGCAACTCTTGATGATTTTGCTCATCTCGCTTAAATACATCTGCTTCCTCAAAAGAAATGTGATAAGAACCAGCAACAACTAAGGAAAAATGAGTACCTCCAGTTGCTTCGTCAACAACATGAACGACTTGACCATTTTCTAAAATTGTAATGCCAGTTGTGCCACCACCAATATCAACAATCGCACCATTTTCTATCTTCAAAACAGCATTAGCAGCTGTTGGTTCATCTAAAAGCGCCGTCAATTCAAAGCCAGCACCTTCCACCACATGGCGGATAACTCCAGAATCCAAAGTTGCCGTTCCCGGTGGTAAAGCTGCCGCACAATAAAGTAACTCCACCCCGAGTTTTTCTTCTAGCTGATCTTTTAACTCTTTAACAATTTGAATGGCTCCTAAATAGTCAACAATCATGCCATCTTTAACAACACTTGCGTAGCGATAAGCTCCAGCAACTGGTTCTTTTTGATCATTTAAGACTGAAAGAACAATGCAAGAAGTTCCTAAATCAACACCAGTGAAATATTGCTGACTTGTTTGCTTGATAGGCTTTTCAATTACTTTTTCAAACTCTTCAATTAGTTGATTGCAATAAGCAAAACGTTCCATCGTCAACATTTATTTCCTCCAGTTAAAATTTCTTGTGATTTATAAGCTAAACTATTTTTAGTAGTTGTTAAAATTTCAATCATTGCTGAAAGGTTAGGATCTTCTGCTGTTACTACTTCTGCATTAAGCAACAATAAAGTTTCATTTAAAGCAGCTTGTAAGTAATTAATAGCAGTTAATTCTCTGCCGCATCCCCCTTGTAAATCCAAAATGGTTAACGGCCGATTTTCAACAGGTTGCAATTCGCTGGCTTGCCAAGTACTTAAAGGAAATGGCGGCAAAGCTTGCTGTTTTTGATAACTAGTTATTAATTCTTGGAAAAAATAGTTGATTAACATCATGTCTTCAGTTAAAGGACTTGCTTTTTCTAACAATAAATTTAGTAATAAGAAAGCTGTAGCTGATAAATTTTCTAAACGAGCTAAAACTTTTGCTGAACAAGCAATATCCCCTCTACAGATTTTTAAATCTGTGAACTGGTCTGTGCTTTTTTCCTCAGTTTGCTCTTCGTTAGTAATTAATTTTATTTTGCGATCAATTAAGAACTGCTTAGCTTCGGGAGTTAAACGCATATCTTGAGATAAAGTAAAACTTGAAAAAGCTGCTTTTTGATATTGTCTGCGTAGTTCACTTTCTACAATAAAATGCATCATGTCTGCTCCTTAGTTTCTAATTTCTAGTTCTTATTTTAGTGACGAATCACTTTTACAGGAAAATCATAATGAGAAATTTGCTGTTCAATTAAATCTAAATCTTCATCACTCATACTTAAATCTTCGGTAATCGGATAAACTTTATCTAATTGATCATATTTATTAACTCCTAATTTATGATAAGGTAATAAATCAATTCCTTGGAAATTTGGATAGTCTTTAAAAGGCATTAAAAACTCAATTGTTCCTTGAATTGTTTTCGCATCATGATTTAAGCCTTTCATTAAAGGCATACGAACCTTAACGTTATAGCGTCTTTGAATCAATTCACTCAAATTTTCAAGAATGCGTTCATTTCTAACCCCGGTTAACTCTAAATGTTTATCAGGATCAATATGTTTTAAATCAAATAGAAATAAATCACAAAACTCAGCAATCTTCAGTAAATTTTTTAACGAACTATGACCACAAGTTTCAATAGCTGTATTGATACCTTCATTTTTACATTCCATTAATAAGTTACTGGCAAATTCAGCTTGTGTCGTTACTTCTCCGCCACCTAAAGTGACCCCACCACCAGAAGTTTGATAAAACATCATGTCTTCTTTAGCGATTTCAATTAGGTCGGAAAGTAAGCGATCATCTCCAGCGATGGAAAGTGCCTTTTTCGGACAAACTTTTTCACAAGCGCGACAGCCATTACAGTTAATAGTACGATCAACATAATGAAAGCCTTCAGTTTCATCAATCTTATGAATTTTCATTGGGCAAGCAGCTACACAAGCACCACAGTCAATACACAGATTTTTTTGAAACATCACTTCATATTTACGTTCAATACTTTCTGGATTTGAACACCAACGACAACGTAAGGGACAACCTTTAAAGAAGAACAAGGTGCGGATACCTGGTCCATCATATATTGAATATTTTTGAATGTTGAATATCCGCGCTTTTCGTTGGATTTGAATAATCTTTTCCATCTATCTCACCTTAGTTCTTCATTTTTCTTTTTTAGAAGTGTTCTAACATTGTCCGGCTAATGATTTCATCCTGTACCTCTTTACATAATTCAGTAAAGTAAGCACTATAACCAGCTACTCGAATAATTAAGTCGCGATAATCATCAGGATTTTTTTGTGCGGCAATCAGCACGTCATTATCAACGTAACTAAACTGCATTTCACCATTTCCTAAAATTGATGCGGTTCTTAATAATGTGATTAAACCATTACGGCCTTCTGGCGTTTCCAAAATTCCTCGTAATAATTTAAAGTTATGAACCATACCAATATTCATAGAAGCGTTATCCATTTTAGAAACAGATTTAATAATCGCTGTTGGGCCTTTTTTATCTGCTCCTTGAGTTGGGCTGATACCATCTGATAATGGTGTCCAAGCAGTCCGTCCGTTAGCAGAAGCCCCTAACAATTCACCAAATGGTGTGTTATTAGAGATTGATAACGTACCATGACTAAATGTTGCATAAAGTGTTTTATATTTACGATGTTCTTTTTCAGTCCAATGAACGATATCAGCAGCGATATTATCTGCGTAATCATCATCATTACCATATTTAGGAGCTGCTAAACAGTCTTGACGAAGTTGTTCGTAACCTTCAAAGTTAGCTTTCAAACCATCACGCATTTGTTCAAGGGTATATTTTTTCTCATCAAAGACAAGTTTTTTAATTGAAGCCATTGAGTCAGCATAAGTTGCTAAACCTGACCAAATTAAACCTGGACCCCAGTTATGAACACAACCACCAGCTGCTACGTCGCGACCTGTTTCCATACAACCTTCCATCATTAATGACATTAAAGGTTTTGGTGCTACATCACGGTGAACTCGTTGGCTGACAACTGTACCTACAGCAGAAAGTTTAGTAATATAAGCAACTTGTTCTTTAACTGCTTTTTCAAACTCTTCATAAGTATGGATATTAGATAAATCACCTGTGTCGATACCTTGTTTAGAGTTATGCCATAACATCCAACCACGGTTTAATACAAATTCAATCGCAATTGGCCATTGGGTATAACCAGTTGAAGTCCATTGATATAAACGGCCAGCTTTTTGTGGTTCCACACAACCCATTAAGCAGTAATCACGAGCATCTTCCATATCGAAACCTTTAGAAAGCATCATTTGAATATGCGTATCATCAAAGTGACAAGCTGGGAATCCTAAACCTGCACGAACCACATCAACAATTTTTTCTAAATATTTTTGTGGTGATTGGTTGTGAATCCGACAAGCTAATGATGGTTGATAAACCCCAACGTGGCGGACAGCATCCATTAATAAGTAAGTTAAATCGTTAGTAGCGTCACCGCCTTCACGTTTTTGACCGCCGACACACATATTAACGAATGGTTGATAACCCGCAAAGAATTTAGAACCACCCTCACTTGAAATCCACATCATTTCAGAACATTTAATTAAGAAGTTACCAGCCATTTCAAAGGCTTCGTAGTCTGTAATGCGACCTGCTTTAATATCAGCTTCGTAGAATGGATACATATATTGGTCCACACGACCAATTGATAGACCTGTTTGGTTTTCTTCAATCATAAATAATGATTCAATTGTCCATACGGTTTGCAAAGCTTCTTGGAAAGTTTCAGGTTTGTTAGCTGGTACTTTAGCGTTAACTTCACCGATTTTCATTAATTCAGCTTTACGTTTTGGATTAGCTTCATGTGCTGCTAATTCATAGGCTTTTTCAGAGATACGACGAGCATAAGCCATTACCCCTTCAGTTGTGTCGATAACTGATTTGTAGTAATAAATTTTGTCGATATCTTCAGGGTTTTCCATAGATAATTCTTCTAAATGAGCACGAGCTTCATTTTGAATATCTTGCATCCCTTTTTTCATTAAAATAACGTCATAACCTGGGTTTGAATCCCCACCACCATTGATTTGGTGATAAGATAAATCACTAACGAAAGCTTCGCCAGAAAATTCCCAAACGCCAGCTTCACGGTACTGTTGTTCACAAATTTCATCTAAAGATTTATTTTCCCAATAAGGGAATAATTCTTCTCGCATAACTTTTTTATCTTCTTCAGAAATGTAGAATGGATCTTGTGGACGGTTATGAATTGTATCTAATTCATCTTTCATCCAACGCCAAGCGATTTCCGGAGAGAAAGCACCGGCACGTGGCGCACCATTCGGATGTCCTACGATTAATTCATCATCTTGAATTAAAATTGGTGCTGTTTCACAAGCTGCTCTAAAAGCTTTAGCACGTTGCATAATTTTTGGTAAGCCTGGTGTTTCTTTAACAATATTTGTATAGGCAATTGCACGATGAATTGTAATACTTGGAACAGCTTTTAAATAGTTGTCTTTCAAACGTTTCAAACGTGGTGTCATACCTTCAGGATATTTACCGTCAGTTGGTACATCATCACAAACCACATTTGGTGAGTGACTTTCTTTAGCAGTAGGTAAAGTCATTGTTCCTTCTTGGCTGTTTAATTCTTTTGAAATACCTTGGAAAAGCTTTAACATTGCTGATTTTTCTTCAGGTGACATATTTTTTGTCACATCAGCAAATTTTTCTGAAATTTCATCAATATTCATTAATTAACCTCAATTCTCTTAAGTAATAAGTAGATTTCTTTAAAAAGCTTTTTTGTAGATTGTAGCTAATGCTTCGGCTGTTGGTGCAATTGGATTGGTTGGAGTGCAACGATCTAACATTGCTCCTTCGGTCATTTCCCCAATCGCTTGACAGTAGCTGGCTTCATCACTAATTAATGCTTTGAAACTTGTTTCGACTTTTAATGATTTTTTCAGTTTAGCAATGGCATCAAGATAGTTAACAACACCTTCGCGAGTGGTTCTAGCTGGTAATTGTAATATTTCGGCTAACTTTGCATATTTTTCAGCTGCTTGATTATTGGCTGAGCCACAAAGTTCTGCATTATATTGAATAACATGTTCAATTAATAACGCATTACAACGACCATGAGCGATGTGAAATCTTCCGCCTAAAGCATGAGCTAAACTATGAATAATTCCTAAGCCAGCATTATTAAAAGCAATTCCTGCTAAGCAAGAAGCATTATGAACATGATTTCTGGCATTATCATTATGAATATCTTGATAAACCTGTGGTAAATATTCGAAAATTAATTTAATGGCTTTTTCTGCTAAAGCATCAGTAAAATCGTTAGCGTTTTTGGAAACATAAGCTTCAGTGGCGTGGGTTAAAACATCCAAACCAGCGTCAACTACAACTTTAGCAGGTACGCTACTAACACAATCAGAATCTAAAATTGCTAAATCTGGTGCTAACATTTCATCAACAATCACAACTTTTTGATCTTCAGCGGTAATCACTGAAAAATCAGTAACTTCAGAACCAGTTCCGCTAGTTGTCGGAACCGCTACAAAGTAAGGTTTTTTAATTGGTTCAGCACTCATTTGTTGGGCAGTGTAGAAAATCCCTTTAGCTGCATCAATGGCTGAGCCGCCACCAATCGCCACCATAACATCTGGTAAAGTTTGCAAATACAATTGCATACCAGCGGCAATCACTTTAGTATCAGGATCTGGTTTAACGTCAGTAAAAGTAACTGATTCAATCCCAGCTTCTTTTAAATAGTCGGTTACTTGTTTTAAATAACCTAACTTTTCAAGAATACCATCGGAAATAACTAAAGCTTTGTGTCCTTTAATTTTTGATAGTAGGCTTAAAGAACCTTGATCAAAAATAATTTTACTATTTAATAAAAATTGATTACTAATTCTTATCACCTCTTTATCTGTTAATGATTATTTTCAGTACTTAATTTTTGAATCAGTTGTTGCAAAATTGCTTCTAATGAATTTTCATCATTATTTAAAACAGGTGTTGTTAAACAATCACTTAATTCACGAACGCCATAACCAACCATTCTGGTATGAATTAAATGTTTCGGCGAAATATTTTCAGAAGCTTGCATATTACCTAAATTAGCGCTGCCTAAGGTCATGGAAGGAATCAAATTAGTTGTTGCTCCCATACCACCTAAACTAGATGGCGTGTTAACCAAGACACGCGCAACAGGTTTTTTCAGCGAAAACTCACGAATGACGCTTTCATCATTTGAATGAATCACTAAGGTATGGCTTTTACCAGTATCCATTAATAATTCAATACATTTCTCACAAGCCAATTGCCAATCCGGCTCAATAAACATTGCCAACACCGGCGCATAAAACTCACGATTGAAAAGATTATTTTCCGATACATATGCTTGCTGATAAATTAAAACTCGCGTCTGCTCTGGCGCTTCAATCTTCGCCATTTTTGCTAATTCAAAAGCAGAACGACCAACGCTTTCAGCATTTAATTCACCATTTTCTCGTTGTAAGACTTTTAACAAGTCATTAACTTCGGTTTGGTTCATAAAATAAGCGCCTTGTTTTAAAAATTCCGCCTTAACTGCTTCAGCAATCGGGCCATCTAAAACAATGGACTGTTCCGCTGCCGAAACGATACCGTTATCAAAAGTACGACTTTCAATAATTTGTTGAACGGCTTTTTCAATATTGCAAGTTCGTTCAATAAATACCGGACCATTGCCGCTACCTCCATAAATAAATGGTTTACCAGCTTTTTTCAAAGCAGGCAATAATTTAGGAACGCCAGTGACCATAATCATATCGGTGGCTTCATGAGTAAATAACTCTTGAGTGCCTAAGGGCGAAATCAATTTCATACAACTAATTGCCCCTTCAGGTAAACCTGCTGACTCAGCTGCTACTTGCATCATTTCCACCACTCGTTGAATCGTTCTTTTTGCTCGCGGATGTGGCGAAATCACCACCGCATTTCCACTTTTAATAGCAATTAGAATATTATGAATGGTAGTAGAAACGGGGTTGGTTGCCGGAATTAAAGAAACCACAACCCCAACTGGTACGCCAATCTCAACTAATTGATCTGCCTTATTCTCATGAACTACGCCGACATATTTCTTATCTTGTAAGTAATGAGCTAAATATTCACAAACAAAACGATTTTTTAAAAGCTTGTGAGCTTTGATACCATAATTTGTTTCAGCAACAGCTTGTTGAGCAAAATCTGCTAACGATGGCTGAATCGCTATAATCATTTTTTCAATGACGATATCTAGTTTTTCTTGTGAAGTTGTTTTCATTTCTTTGGCTGCTTCATGAGCAAGTTCTAAGTGAATCCGTGCTTCTTGAATAGATAAAAGATCTTTATCAACTTTATAAGTCATTTACTTTCACCTCTTTTCTGAAAAAGCCGCATATTTCAAAGCTTAAACATCAAAGGAATAACGACCAATAATTTTTTCAATATCTTGATGAGGATGAGGAATTACATTATGGCTGTAAACTTCAGCTCCCATATGATTAACTGCTTCAACACCAGCTTCAACTGCTGCTTGAACAGCACCAACATCACCTTTGACTAATACCGAAACATAGCCAGATGCTACGTTTTCATAGCCAATTAAATCAACATCAGCTGCTTTACACATAGCATCAGCTGCTTCCATTACAAAAACTAAACCAAAAGTTTCAATAAATCCTAATGCGTCCAATAGTTATGCTCCTTTCTATTTCTAAGTGGGAGTTACCAATTATTCAATTCAATCAAACTGGTAACTTTTCAGATTTTTAACTGTTTACTCGGCATCAATGTCATGAGCCATAACGATGTGTCCGATTGGACGGATTGGTCGTGGCATCACGTTGTAGGCTGTAACTTCACCAATTTTAGCAGCTGCCGCAGCACCCGCTTCAACTGCTGATTTTACGGCTGCAACATCACCTTTAACCATTACAGTTACTAAAGTTGAACCGACATTTTCATAAGAGACCAATTGAACATCAGCTGCTTTTAACATTGTATCGGCAGCTTGAATTGCTGGAACCATTCCTTTTGTTTCAACTAAACCTAATGCTTCATTACCTTGATACTCCACTAGTTAATCCCCTTTCTTAACTTAATTTATAAATCATTTGTTGAAATGATTTTTTACTAATAAATTTAAAGAACAAACGACTCCCGTCTGTATAAATTCATACTATCATGTGACGAAAATATAAAATCGCATATTCTGGAGGACTATTTTGTATTTTTGAAACCGATTACTTAAAAAATAGTACAAATACGACTTTGTAGTACAATCTGAATTTTTTAACAAGATTTTGCCATTTTTATAAAATGTCTGAAAAGTCCAATCTTTTATACAAAACGATTAGTAATCAGTTATTTAGTAACTATCTATAGAAATAAATTGTCATCATTATGGAATTATTTTGGGGAAGTCAATCACGATTCTTTTTTTTAAGAAGAGAATGGAGTATAATTAAAAGAGTTGAAGAAAAAAGTTTTAAACCCTAGCTTATCAAGGGATTAGGATTTTTCTATAAATTCTAAAGCTGGTTTTATAAAATAACTAATAAATGCGTAAACGGTAACAAAAAAATGCCTCATTATTTCATAAAGCTGTTATAAAAAATTGATTGGATGTTATTCTATGAGAAACTATGAAGAAGAAAACTTATCTATGGTTGATTCCATTGAATTAACCATTACTCAAACTTTGCAAAAAGTTTTTAATGATGATTCGTTAGTTTTTGACCGCTCTCGTTTTGCTGGTGGACTAACGAACTACAATTATTTAATGACCATTCAGGGAAAAGACTACATTGTCAGAGAACCTGGGGTCTTAACGGATCAAATGATTGACCGTGATATTGAAGAATATAATACTAAAGCAATTGATAGTTTTGGCATTAATTCTAAATGTATCTACTTTGATGCTAAAACTGGGATTAAAATTAGTGAATTTGTCGCTGACAGTTGTAATTTAGCACAAGCTGAACCTTTTTCAAAAGACAGCTTACAGCAAGTGGCTGGTTTATTGAAAAAAATTCATACTAGTACGATTTCTTTTAAAAACATTTTCAGTTGGCAAGATGAATTAGCCAAATATGAAGAGATTATCGAGGAGATTAACGGAGCTTTATTTTCTGATTATTATTTATTAAAAGAAAAAACTTTTAATTATTTTGAAGATTATATTGCTAACGTACCCCTAGTTCCTTGTCATAACGATACAGTACCAGAAAACTTTTTAGTTAGCACAAACAAAGACTTTTATTTAATCGACTGGGAATACTCTGGCTTAAATGATCCTAACTTTGATTTAGCAGCTTTCATTATTGAAACTAACTTACCGCCACAAGCGATTGATAGCTTTTTGCAAAACTATTATGGCAATCAAATTAGTGAAGCCAATATTCATACAATTAAAGGTTATATGGTGGCGCAAGATTTAATGTGGACAGTTTGGGCGTTGATTCGTCATTACTGTGGCGATAATTTCTTGGATTATTGTGATATGCGTTATGAACGTTTCCGCAAAAATATTTTAGCTTTATCAGAAGACCCAGATTTTCCAATTTATAAAATGGTAGAATTAGCATAATAAAAAAACAGGCAAAATTGCCTGTTTTTTTATATTCTCTATCTAATTATTTTCTTTAAGTGACCAATTATAAAAATAAGTTAACCATTCTGAATCTTTTCTTCCATTTTTAAAAACAATATATCCATTATACTTATAGTTATAATCAATTTTCCAACCGTTTGACTTTGTTCTTTTTTGTTGAATTAGAGATAAAGGTTCCAGACAATTTTCTTCCGCCAATAAGTTTCCTTGACTAGCAATATACAATAAATCAGTAAGTGAAAGTGCATAGCTTTGTGGAAACATTGTTTCTGATATATGCGAACTAATTATACTGATTACTCGATAGTCTTTTAAACATTTTGTGTTTTAGCATATATGCTAATCCTTGTTGTATTAAATCGTTAACTACAAGATTATCATCGGTTACTTTTTCTTTATAAGTAAGAAAGGCTCTGACTGATTTCCCAATTCCGATGTAACAAGGGACATTTTTCATACAGCCACCATATTTACAAATACCATCATATTGCCACACTATCTTTTGATTACGCTCAAAAACTTGATAAGTTGTAATCCATTTTAAAGCTGATTTAGCTTGCTTAGTTGCTCCTAAGCCCAATCTAATATAAGCTTCTAACAGCATAGCATTATAGCACGGAACAATGCCTTCTTTTTTGCCAGTAATTGAAAAACCAGATTCAGTTGCTACATTTTCATTAATAAATGTTACTAATTCTTGAACAAATTTCAGTTCATAGCTGAAAGGAATTTCTGCCACACCTATTAGGGCAAAAATTTTTCCTAGTGTCGTCAAATTTTCTAAATCTGCAAATTTTTTAATTAATTCTGATTCAGATAGAAAGGATGATGGATCTGCTACAACTTCGCCACTATCTACTAACATTCTTAGCTTTAAAGCTGAGTCCATTTTACTCCCCTCTTTCTAAAGTGTTATTTCAACCAATTAGCTGGATCTTTTTTCCACTCTTGTAATAAAGCTAAATCCGCTTCTTTAATGTAATCTTTAGCAACCGCAACTTCTAATAATGTAGAATAGTTAGTTAAAGTTGTTAAATCAACATTTTTAGCCGCAAAATTTTCTAAGCCTTTCGGTAATTCATAAGTGAAGATGGCAGCGACGCCTAAGACATCGGCACCTTCTCTTTGAGCTGCTTCTGCCGCTTCTAAAACACTCCCGCCTGTCGAAATCAAATCTTCAATAATTACCATTTTTTGATTTTCAGTGATGCGGCCTTCGATTTGATTGCCTTTACCGTGATCTTTAGCTTTACTGCGAATATAAACCATAGGCAAATCAAGAATTTCCGCTACCCAAGCAGCATGAGGAATCCCGGCTGTTGCTGTACCTGCAATTACTTCTACATCAGGATAAGTGGCTTTAATTTGATCTGCTAATCCTTGAGCAATGTTCCGACGAATTTTCGGATAGCTCATTGTCATGCGATTATCGCAATAAATCGGACTTTTAATTCCACTAGCCCAAGTAAATGGCTCGTTGGGACTTAAAAAAACCGCTTCAATTTCTAATAAATCTTGGGCAATATTTTTGGCTAAATCTGTCATTTATTTTTCGCTCCATTCTTTTTTAATTTCACAATAAGCTTGATAAGGATTTTCTGCTTGCGTAATTGGTCGACCGATTACAATATAAGTTGAACCGATTTCTTTCGCCATCGCTGGTGTAACCACACGTTTTTGATCGCCAATACTACTACCGGCCGGACGAATTCCTGGCGTTAAGCAGACAAAACTTTGATTGGTTGCTTGATGAATTTCTTTAACCTCTAAAGCTGAACAGACAACGCCAGCTAAACCAGCAGTTTCTGCACATTTTGCGTAGTGTAATACACTTTCTTGTAGTGAAACTGGAATCAGCTGATCTGCTTGCATTTCCGCTTCGCTAGTTGAAGTAAGTTGCGTAACGGCAATCAATTCAGGAACCGCAGCTCCTTGAGCGCCTTTCACTAAACCAGCTTGGGCGGCTTTCATCATTTCAATTCCACCAGCCGCGTGAACATTGGTGATTTTTACACCTAATTTAGCTAAGCCAATCATAGCTTTATGAACGGTATTAGGAATGTCATGCAGTTTTAAATCCAAGAAAATATCATGACCTAAACCTTTTAACCATCTAACAATTTCCGGACCTTCTTGATAAAATAATTCCATGCCAACTTTTACAAATAAGCTTTCTGAAGCTGGAAAATTTGCTAAAAAAGCTTCAATTTCTTGACGACTAGCAAAATCTAACGCAATAATCGGACGTTCTTCACTCATTTAGATAGCTCCTTAATTCGTTTTAATGTATTTTTATCCTCGCACTTCACGAACTTCTTTAATTAATGTTTCTAATGATTCAATACCTAACTCAGCCATGCGCGCTGGTAGTTTTTCTATTAATTCAGGGCAGATATAAGGATTAGTAAAATTAGCCGTACCTACCGCAACTGCACTGGCGCCAGCCATATACATTTCTAATACATCATCGACTGTTTGCACGCCACCCATACCGATAATTGGTAATTTTGAAACACTAGCAACTTGATTGATTAAGCGAATCGCCACTGGTTTAATGGCCGGACCTGATAGACCACCTGTTTGATTCGCTAAAATTGGTTTGCGAGTTTTTAAATCAATCCGCATTCCTAATAAAGTGTTAATCATTGTAAAACCATCTGCACCACCGGCTTCAATTGCTTCAGCAATCGGCACGATATCGGTAACATTTGGTGATAATTTAACATAAATTGGTACACTTGCTACTTTTTTTACGGCTTGGGTTAATTGAAAAGCCACATCTGGATTGGTACCAAATGCAATGCCACCATGTTTAACATTGGGGCAAGAAATATTTAATTCAATCGCTTTAACATTAGGTGCATCACCAATGCGACTGCAAACTTTCACATAATCTTCTTCACAAGCACCCGCAACATTAGCGATAATCGGTAGCTGATCATATTTTTCTAAGCTAGGCAGAATTTCATTCATAACCACTTCTAAACCAGGATTTTGCAGGCCAATCGCATTTAACATGCCACTTGGTGTTTCTGCTACTCGAGGTGTTTCATTGCCGTAACGCACTTCTGGCGTAGTGGCTTTAATCATAATCGAACCTAATTGATTTAAATCGTAATAATCACTGTATTCTTTACCAAAGCCAAAACAACCACTGGCTGGCATAATTGGATTTTTCAAATCTAATCCGGGAATTTTTACAGCTAAAGGATTTTTCATTATAATGCCACCTTTCCAGCTTGGAAAATTGGACCTTCGTCACAAACTTTAACACTTTTACTACCAGTTGTATCATCTTTTAAATGACAAACACAGGCATAACAAGCTCCCATGCCACAAGCCATCCGTGCTTCAAGAGATAATTGAACGTTTTGATGACCAAGAAAAGTTGTTTCTACCGCTTTTAACATGCCATTAGCACCACAAGCAAAAACCGCAGTTGGTTGTACTTCTTTAATGGCTGCTTGCAATAAGTGTCCTACATTACCATGAATTCCAAAAGTGCCATCATCGGTAGCGAAACGGGTTTCTCCCAAAGCATCAAATTCAGCTTGATAGTAAGCAACTTCTTTAGAAGCGTAGCCAAGAAAATGAATCGGACGAACGCCTTTTTTGATTAGCTGTTTAGATAATTCATATAATGGCGGAATCCCAATGCCTCCACCAACAATAAAAGCGACATCTCCTGCTTGTAAATTATCAATTGTAAAACCATTTCCTAAAGGTCCCATAACATCAAGTTGTGCGCCAGTTTTTAATTCAGAAAAAACTTGCGTGCCATCGCCTTCGACACGATAAATAATGCGGCAAGTGCTAGTTGTATGATCCACATGATTTAAACTAATCGGGCGACGCAATAATAAATCAGCTCTAGGGACACGAATATGAATAAACTGCCCAGCTTTTTGCATTTCTTGCACCAGCTGACCTTTTAGAGTCATTTCAAAAATTCGTGGAGCTAGTTGACGTTGTTGAACGATTTCCATCATTTCCTGTTTCATTTCCATAACGACTCCTTTAACCTAATATGTATATCTTTTTGCCCACCTGAACAGTGGTAAACAAGATTGTTTCCTTGCTTACCACCATAAGGGACAAAACGCTTGCTGTCAATCTTAATTAGATAGCACTTGTTGAAAAAGCTCGTGATTCCATAACTTTTAAGATAGCGTTGGCTGTATCTAATGAAGTAAATAATGGTACCCCGTGCTCCACTGCTTCACGACGAATCTTAAAGCCGTCCTCTGAAGCATTATTACGATTTTTATCCATGGTGTTAATCACCAGTTGGGCTTCGCCACTGCGAATTAAATCTATCACATTCAACTCAGCCGATTCAGAAATTTTAGCCGTGTGTTTAACGGTTAAATCGTTAGCTTCAAGGAATTTAGCGGTGCCTTCAGTCGCAATCAAGCTATAACCAATTTCATTAAACCGTTTTGCTAAATCTAGCGCTTCATCTTTGGCGTCATCCGCAATCGTAAACAATACTGCGCCATAACTTGGTAAATGTAAACCTGAAGCTTCAAAAGCTTTATACAAGGCTTTTTCTAAGTTTTGATCAGTCCCCATTACTTCACCGGTTGATTTCATTTCTGGGCCTAAGTAAGTATCGACTTTTTGCAACTTAGTGAAAGAGAAAACTGGTGCTTTAATATGAACCGATTGACTTTCTGGATATAAGCCATCTTGATAACCTAAATCTGTTAAACGCGTACCTAAAATCGCTTTGGTTGCCACTTGCGCCATCGGAATACCAGTAATTTTACTTAAAAATGGTACCGTCCGACTTGCTCGTGGGTTAACTTCAATCACATAAACTTTATTTTCGCTAATTACAAACTGGATATTCATCATGCCGATACAGTTTAGGCCTAATGCTAAGCGTTTTGTGTAGTCAGCAATTGTTGCTTGAATTTCAGCAGAGAGAGTTTGTGGTGGATAAACCGCCATTGAATCCCCTGAGTGAACCCCAGCTCGTTCGATATGCTCCATAATTCCCGGAATTAAGACCGTTTCACCGTCACAAATGGCATCTACTTCACATTCTTTTCCAACTAAATAGCTGTCAACTAAAACTGGATGCTCTGGCGATGCTTTAACAGCATTAACCATATAATCTTCTAAGTCGATTTGATTTTCAACGATTTCCATAGCACGACCGCCTAAAACATAACTTGGTCGCACTAATACTGGATAACCAATTTCATTCGCAATCACAACTGCTTCTTCTTTACTTGTTGCAGTATTCCCTGGCGGTTGTGGGATATCTAAAGTTTTTAAAGCTTGTTCAAACAAATCACGATTTTCTGCGCGGTCCAAATCTTCAATAGTAGTCCCTAAGATTTTTACACCATTTTTAACTAAAGGCTCTGCTAAATTAATCGCGGTTTGACCACCGAACTGAACGATTACCCCTATCGGCTGCTCCAAATCAATAACATTCATAACATCTTCTAAAGTTAATGGCTCAAAGTAAAGCTTATCTGAAATTGAAAAGTCGGTAGAAACTGTTTCAGGGTTACTATTCATAATGATTGCTTCATAACCAGCAGCTTGAATAGCTTTTACTGAATGAACGGTGGCGTAATCAAACTCCACCCCTTGCCCAATACGAATCGGTCCTGAACCTAAAACTAAAACAGACGGTTTATCAGATGCAACACTCTCATTTTCCATTTCATAAGTGCTGTAGAAATAAGGCGTTTGTGATTCAAATTCAGCTGCACAAGTATCTACCATTTTATAAACTGGTAAAATCTGATGTGCTTTACGCATTTGAACGATTTTTTCTGCCGTTGTTTGCCACAATTCAGCAATCTTGCGGTCGGTAAAGCCATTTTGCTTGGCTTCTTTTAACACTTCTAAATCATCAACATTTTCGGCTAATTCTTTTTCTAACTCAATAATATGCAATAATTTATCTAAGAAAAATAAATCAATTTTAGTTAATTCGCTTAATTCTTCAATGGTATAACCGCGACGTAAGGTTTCTGCTAAGTAAAATAAGCGATCATCTTGAGCTTTAACAATTTTTTCTGTTAGTAATTCATCGCTAACTTCAGCAAACTC
This sequence comes from Enterococcus sp. PF1-24, assembly GCF_029893325.1. Lineage (GTDB taxonomy): Bacteria > Bacillota > Bacilli > Lactobacillales > Enterococcaceae > HY326. The sequence continues at coordinate 51,165 of NZ_JARXWL010000008.1, read as the reverse complement.
TTTAATTTCTACATGATGGGTGCCGATTTCTAAAGAACGTACTGCTTTTAGCAATGATTCTTCAATATTTCGGCCAATCGCCATGACTTCCCCTGTAGCTTTCATTTGAGTACCTAAACGGCGTTCACCTTTTTCAAATTTATCAAAAGGCCAGCGGGGGATTTTGGCAACCACATAGTCTAAAGCCGGTTCAAATTCCGCGTAAGTCGTTTCTGTTACTGGGTTTTTCATTTCATCTAAAGTTAAACCGACAGCAATTTTAGCAGCTAATTTTGCAATTGGATAGCCAGTTGCTTTACTAGCTAACGCTGAAGAGCGAGAAACCCGTGGATTCACTTCAATTACATAATAATTAAAACTGTGAGGATCTAACGCTAACTGCACGTTACAGCCACCTTCAATTTTCAATGCCCGAATAATTGATAAGGAAGCATCTCGCAACAATTGATATTCTGCATCTGATAAAGTTTGACTTGGAGCAAAAACAATGGAATCACCAGTATGAATTCCCACTGGATCAAAATTTTCCATATTACAAACCACAATCGCATTATCGGCAGAATCTCGCATCACTTCATATTCAATTTCTTTAAAACCAGCAATACTTTTTTCAATTAAACATTGGGTTGCTGGTGAAAGTTTCAAACCATTTTCAGCAATAACAGCTAATTCTTCGGCATTATCACACATACCGCCACCCGTACCTCCTAAAGTAAAAGCGGGACGAACGATTACTGGATAGCCAATTTTTTCTGCAAAAACCATGGCTTCTTCTACTGTATTAACAATTTCAGATTCAGGGATTGGTTGATTTAAATCTTCCATCAACTGTTTAAATAAATCACGGTCTTCAGCTTGGTCAATCGCTGAAAGATTGGTTCCTAATAGTTCAACATTTAACTCGTCTAAAATACCAGAATCAGCTAATTCCATCGCCATATTCAATCCGGTTTGACCACCTAAAGTTGGTAATAAAGCATCAGGACGCTCTTTTCGCAAAATTCTTGAAACGAACTCTAAAGTAATCGGTTCAATATAAACTTTATGAGCGATTTCTTTATCAGTCATAATTGTTGCAGGGTTGGAGTTTACTAAAACAACTTCATAACCTTCTTCTTTTAAAGCAAGGCAAGCTTGTGTTCCTGCGTAATCAAACTCAGCTGCTTGACCAATAATAATCGGACCAGAGCCGATAACCATAATTTTTTTGATATCCGTTCTTTTTGGCACGCTAGTTTTGCTCCTTCCATGCATCCATCATTTCCATAAATTCATCAAATAAGTGTAAAGCATCATGTGGTCCCGGAGCCGCATCTGGGTGAAATTGCACCGTAAAAGCTGGATAATGACGATGTCTAACCCCTTCTACTGTGCCGTCATTTACTTCCACATGGGTAACCATTAATTCTGTATTGCTAATAGTTTTTTCATCAACCGCATAGCCATGGTTTTGAGAAGTAAAGTCAATTCTTCCAGTTGCAATTTCTTTTACCGGATGATTTAAGCCACGATGACCGAATTTCATTTTATAAGTATCGGCGCCATTGGCTAAGGCAAACAATTGATGCCCTAAACAAATTCCGAAAATCGGAACTTTTCCTTGAATTTCTTTAATCATTTCAATCGCTTCCGGCACATCTTTCGGATCACCAGGGCCGTTGGTTAACATCACGCCATCTGGCGATAAATCTAAAATCGTCTGCGCATCAGTATTGTAAGGCATCACGGTTAAATTACATTCCCGTTTAGATAACTCCCGTAAAATACTGTGTTTTAAACCGAAATCAAGAACGACAACGTTGCGGCCGATTCCTGGGCTGGGGTATGGTTTGGTAGTGGAAACTTGCTCCACTTGATTAGTTGGTAAAACAGTCGCTTTTAACTGATCAAAAATATGATTAAAATCATCCCCAGCGTTAACTAAGCTGGCTTTCATGGTACCAAATTCCCTAATTTTTCGGGTTAAAGCACGAGTATCAATACCAGAAATCCCCGGAATCCCTTTACGTTTTAAAAATTCATCTAAAGTCATTTGATTCCGCCAATTACTTGATAAGCGAGCATGCTCTTTCACCACCACGCCTTTACAAGTTGGGGCAATTGATTCGTAATCATCACGATTGATGCCGTAATTCCCCACCATCGGATAAGTAAAAGTAATGATTTGTCCATTAAAACTTTGGTCAGTAATTGTTTCTTGATAACCTGTCATACTAGTTGTAAAGACAACTTCGCCAAATACATTGACATCTGCACCAAATGCTTTGCCTTCAAAGCAAGTGCCATCTTCAAGTACTAATAAACGCTTCATTTATTCCCATCCTTTTGATAAACTAGTTTGCCATCTACGAAAGTGTAGATTGGGTTGCCTTTGACTTTCCAACCGACAAAGGGTGTATTGACAGCCATTGAAGCAAATTGTTGATCGTCAATCGCTTCGTTTTTTTCTAAGTCAAAAACAGCGATATCAGCTGGTGTACCTACATTTAAAGTTCCTACCGCTAAGCCGAAAATTTCAGCCGGTTTAATCGCCATCCAGTTAATCACTTGCTCTAAAGTGAATTTACCAGTTTCTACAAAATGCGTGTAAATCAATTGAAAAGCTGTTTCACTACCAACGATTCCAAACGGTGCTTTTAAGAAAGTTTGATTTTTTTCATCTAAGCCATGAGGCGCATGGTCAGTGGCGATACAGTCAAGCGTGCCGTCAAGTAAACCTTCAATTAAGGCTTCCCGATCTGCTCTGCCTCTCAACGGCGGATTCATCTTCCAAAAACCATTATCTTCAGGGATATCTTCATCAATCAAAATTAAATGGTGGGGAGAAACTTCTGCGGTTACATGAACGCCAGCTCTTTTGGCATCACGAATCACTCGCACACTTTCTTTGGTAGAAACGTGGCAGACATGATAATGACAGCTAGTTTCTTCTGCTAAAAGTAAATCCCGCGCAATTTGTGAAGCTTCCGTGGCACTTAAAATTCCTGGCAAACCTAATTTTTCAGAAACTTCTCCTTTGTGCATCACGCCGCCGAATAATAATGATTCATCTTCTGTATGAGCTACTAAAGCCATATTGTTAGCCGCCGCTTCTTTCATGGCTAAATACATCGTGCCAGCGGTTTGCACCCCCACACCGTCATTGGTGAACGCAAAAGCTCCTGCAGCTTTTAAACCTACTTGGTCGGTTAAAACATCACTTCTTAAATCTTCCGTAATCGGTGCATATTGTAAAACTTTAACCACTGCATCTTTTTTGATAATGTCCTGAACCATTTGGAATTTTTCTACAGTATCAGGTACCGGATTTAAGTTAGGCATGGCACAAACTGTAGTGAAGCCACCCCGCGCTGCCGCTTTTGAACCAGAGGCAATCGTTTCTTTATATGTGAAGCCAGGTTCTCTTAAGTGAACATGAACATCCACTAAACCAGGCGTAATTAATTGGTTTTGGGCATCATAAACTTCATCAAATTGAATTTCATCAAAATCTGTACCAATGGCTTTAATCACACCATCTTCAATCCAAATTGCTGCTTTGGTGCATTCATTATCTTTTATGACAATTTTCCCGTTTTTAATCAGTGTTTTCATAATTGCCGCTACCCCCTATTATTTTTAACAACGCTCTACGCTTTTCCGTTTAAAATGGCTTCTAAAATTGCCATGCGGACGAAAACGCCATTGGTCATTTGTTCAACGATTCGTGATTTCAAGCTTTCTACTAATGAATCAGCGATTTCTACGTCGCGATTAACTGGCGCTGGATGCATGATAATAGCATCTTTCTTCATACGAGCTTCTCTTGCCAAAGTTAAACCATATTTTTCGTGATATTCTTCTTTTGAAAAACTTTCGCCACCGTCATGACGTTCGTGTTGCACGCGTAATAACATCATCACGTCTACCATTTCTACTAACTCATCAATTGGTAAATAGTGTCCGTAAACTTCAAAATCTTCGTCATACCATTTTCTAGGACCTGAGAAATAAACTTCAGCTCCCAAGCGTTTTAACATTTGCATATTTGATTTTGCTACCCGAGAATGCGTGATATCCCCTACGATTGCGACTTTCAAGCCTGTGAAGTGACCAAACTCTTCATAAATAGTCATTAAATCTAGTAAACATTGACTTGGATGCTGACCACTACCGTCACCACCGTTAACGATTGAACATTGAATAGTTTTACTTTGAATCAATTCATCGTAATAATTTTCATCTCCGTGACGAATTACCGCGATATCAATCCCTAAAGCAGAAAGCGTTAAAACTGTGTCATACAAGGTTTCACCTTTTTGAACCGAACTAGTTGAACTGTCAAATTCAATCACTTCTAAACCAAGTTTTCTTTCGGCAACATCAAAACTTTTATGAGTTCTCGTACTATTTTCAAAGAAAAGATTCGAAGCAAAGTATTGTCTGTTTTTTGGCATCCAGACAGCACCTTCTTTAAATTCTTTACCCCGACGAACTAAGCCTAATACTTCTTGATCCGTTAAAGCTTCCACCGTTAACAAATGTTTTAAACTAATTTTTTCAGTTTGCGTAATCATCTTCTTGGCTCCTCCAGTCTTTTTTACCTAGCTTTCAACAACAATTTTTAGTCTTCTTTACCAATTAGAATCCGGTCGGCACCGTCTAATTCTTCCATCTCAACCACAATTTTTTCTGACATTGAAGTTGGAATGTTTTTCCCAACATAATCTGCGCGAATCGGTAATTCCCGATGACCGCGATCTACTAAAACTGCTAAGGAAATTTTCCGTGGTCGGCCGCAATCCATAATCGCATCCATCGCTGCCCGAATCGTTCTACCGGTGAACAAAACATCATCCACTAAAATCACTTCTTTTCCTTCAACAGAAAAAGGTACGTTTGAAGAATGCAGTTCAGGTTCTGCTAGCAACTCTTCCTTAACATCATCCCGATAAAGGGTGATATCCAACTCGCCAACCGGCACTTCCACTTGCTCCAGTTGTTTCAAGCGCTCCGCAATCCGTTGTGCAATGTAAATCCCCCGTGTTTTAATTCCGATTAAAACAACTTCATTAATCTCGTGATTGCGTTCAATAACTTCATAAGTAATCCGTGTTAACGCGCGTTTCATTGTTACGTTATCAATAACCTCTTTTGTTTTCATGCTTTGCCTCCCAAATTTTATGTAATATAGCTGTGCAATTTGACCAAATTACTTCGCTTTTTTTAGTACAAAAAAAAACTCCTACCCGAGTCGAGTAGGAGGAATATACAGTTTCTCTGTTTACACTGATGTAGATAAATTTCTGCCTAGGCGCACCTAGCATACTCATTACCTATTTCCTTCTTAGCCTCACGGGACTAATCTTTAAAGGAGCTTATTCAATTTTCCTTAGGTAAAACTATAACCTGTTTGTTATAAAAAATCAATCATTTTCTCGTAATAAATTTAAAGTTTTTTCAAAAACTTCGGGAATTGGTACTTCAAAGACCATTTCTTCTCCAGTTGTAGGATGTTTAAAACCTAGCATTTGAGCGTGTAAAAACTGACCATTTCCTGCTAAAGTCTTTTTCGGTCCATATAAAGGGTCGCCAGCCACTGGATAACCAATATATTGCATATGCACGCGAATTTGATGAGTCCGCCCTGTTTCCAGTTGTAACTCTACTAAAGTAAAATCTTTAAACTGCTCTAAAACAGTAAAATGAGTAACAGCTGGTTTACCACCGTCAACGACTGCTTGCGATTTACGGTTGACTTTTGAACGACCAATCGGCGCTTCAATCCGGCCTTTTTCATGAGGAATTTCACCGTGAACTAAAGCGGTATATTTTCTTAAAGAGGTTTTATCTTTTAATTGTTTGGCTAAAGATTCATGAGCCTTATCATTTTTGGCAACCATTAATAAGCCAGAAGTGTCTTTATCAATGCGATGAACAATTCCAGGTCGCACCACATCATTAATCGTTGATAAGTCTTTTACATGATATAGTAAGGCATTAACCAACGTACCATGACTATGCCCCGCTGACGGATGCACTACCATTCCTTGTGGTTTATTCACCACCACCACATCGGCATCTTGATAGATAATCTCTAAAGGAATATCTTCTGCTTCCACCGTTAAAACTTCGGGTTCAGGTAGCTGAACAGTGATTTTATCATCACATTTGACTTTATAATTGGCTTTAGCGACTTGTTGATTAACAGACACTAAACCGTCTTTTAGCCATTGCTGAATTTGTGAACGGGTATGCTCCTTTAAACTTTCAGCTAAAACTTTATCCAAACGACCACTTTCATCGCTAATTGTTAACTCAATTTTTTGCATTTTTACGCTCCAGTCTATCTTCTAAAAGTAAATAAATAAAAATCATGCCCATGCCTACAACTAAAGCACAATCCGCCACATTAAACACTGGAAATGAAATAAAATCTGTCGCAAACATATCTACCACATAACCTAAGCGTAAACGATCAATAAAATTCCCTAAAGCACCACCCAGCGCCAAACTAATCCCCAAAGTCAGCCATTTACTATTATGTAAATTTTTCACTAAAAAATAAACCGCTACGGGCACAATCACAATGGTAATGATGTAGAAAAACCACATTTGTCCCTCAAACATACTCCAGGCAGAACCGGTATTGCGGACATAAGTTAGGGATAAAACTTTAGGAATAAAGCTTTGTGATTCTCCTAATGCTAAATTGCTGACAGTCCACCATTTCACCAACTGATCACCAACCACAATTAAAGCACTCAATAATAAATAAACAATTAACATGAATAACTATTTCCTCTCTCAAAAACATAAAAGCTGATTTTCCCACTTTATGTATTCAATAAATTTCCATTTTTAAACTAAACATCTTTCGGGCGAATAATCCCTAATAAATTTCCATCAGGATTGCCGTCATCAGTAATCAAAACAGCTTCCAAAGTGCTGATTTCTTTAAACATTTTCTCCACTTGAAAAACAAAAGTATCCGCCGAAACAAATTGATAATTTGCTGTTTTCCCATTTGAAAAAATCAAATCACAAGCTTTATGATGATGTAAATCAACATAACCTTTTTCAGTTGCTTCAGTCGCTAGCCAAAAACCAATGCCTCTTAAAGTAATCAGTCCTTGAAATTTCCCTTTATTATACAAAGGAAATTGCGAATAGCGCTTTTTAGCAATGATTTCCATTAACTTCATTAAAGGCAGCTCCCGCTCAAAACCAGTGACTTTTTTCTTGAAGCGAGGAAGCACTTTTTCTGGCATGGTTAATTCATGTTCAATCTCTTGAATCCGCGCTACCGCCCACTCATTTGGCTCAGCAATCACAAAATCATCACCAATTTTTTCATGAACAATCGCATTGCGCAATTGCGCTAGTTGCAGCAAATCATCTTGAAAAATCTTCACCTGTGAATCACGATTGCGACTCAAACGGCGAACCATCTCACTAAAGCCAATATTTTTAGGATTCCCAAGCGCTTCTCGCAGCCACTTCTCAACCCGATTAAAACTATTTAAAAACGTTTCTGAAGCTTTCAAATTGGGATCAACACCTTTAGTTTGGGATAATTAGTTATAGATTAGTATAGCAGAAAAATGGGGATTGGGGAAATGGGTAGTTTTGACAAAAACCGTTTTTTTTATAAAGTGAACCATATTTTTTCAAATTTAAATTTCTATTCCTGAATTTTTTAGTAAAGTTTAATTAAATTTAGAATATATTTTAAAAATGATCATCAACCCTAAAGAGATTGACGATCATCATTATCAGTCTGAATCATGTTTTTCACTATATAAATGCCATCTCCTAATCTGTAACGGATTACAAAATCCCCACGATTTTTGACCGTTTCAAATTCATCAAATGATAAATTTGAGATAATATGATGTGCATTGGGCAAATTAGAAACTCCGAAAATTTTGAGTCCAAAAATACCTAATACAGGATTTAAATATGTAGCGCTACTTCCTACATACATTAAACCAATTAACAAAAATAGAAGTAAATTCATTGTTACTGATTTATAATCGTTCATATTAAAAGACAGTAGTGGAGTGAAGTAAGTAATTATATAATTCATTGAGCTATCACTTTCAGGTGATAGTTCAATATTTTTAGGTAATTTAATTTTTTCAGAGCCGTTTAGTCTAAAAAGATGAAAAATTTCATTTAAAGAAATACAAATTAAAATACATAAAATCAAACGCATACTTTTATTACTAAAATTCAATTTAAGTAAATTTGATAAATTCAAATTATTATAATTGATATTACTTAATAATAGCCATAGATACAATGGTAAATACGATGTAACGAATAGTCTCCACTTAGAAAGATAGTCATTTTTCATATTTACATCCTTGTCTCATCAACATTTTCAGTTTCGGAAATAATAGCTTGATAAAATGCATCTGAAATTGCATTTAACAATTGAAGTTCTTCCCCATCTGGAACTGAAAGTTCACCATTATCGTACATTACATCTTTAACCTGATGATGAAATTTATGGCTTTTATCATCGAGAATAACAGTAATTCTTGAAATATTGCTAATTGTCTGTTCAAATCTTTTTGAATCAGAAGTTATTTTAATAAGTCTTGTAGCCATTCGTTTACCATTGCTAACTTTTTCAATCAATTTTTTTCGAGTAGTATCATTAAACACTTGCTTAATTAAGCTATTTTCTTTAAGAATCTTCTCTGCTTTGGATGAAAATAATGAGTTCATCTTAAAAAGGGATTCAAATTTAGCATCAGCTTGATTAATCAAAATCTGTTCATCATTATCAATAAGCAATTCAATTTTCTTGTTAAAACCAAACACATTACTATTACTTGTTAAATCAATTTTAGTATTGTTAAAATTACCAAAAATAAATTTTTTCTTGAGCTTCAGAACACTAGAGAAACTACCAATAAACTTATAATTTGTATCACCAACCAATATTTTAATCAAATACAGATGAAATTGGTTTTCTTTCAACCCAGATGTGCTTGTCAAATATTCTTCATCATTAAACTTTTTCAACATTTCTTCGATATTGGGGTATTCTGCTACATTCACAAGCTCATGAGTGTTCTTCTTAGAGACTACTGGATCATAGTCTATTATTTCACGCTTTTTAAATCTACTTTGACTAATACTTTCAATAACTGCATCAAACAAAATTCTTTTTGTTTGATCATCTGCTTCTTGTTTATAAATATCACTCTTTGTTTTAGTTACTTTTATCAAAAAAATTTGAATGTTTTCTTCATAATTTCCCGATTTTTCCAATTCATTTAAATCTAATAACACCTTTGCAACATTTAATTTTTCTACCATTAATTAACTCCTTATCTTTTAAATTCTTTAATACTTAATCTATAATGCATGATTGATATACATCAATACATACACATAAAACATAATAACCTAACCACTAACTCAACCCCGCCAAATACCGCATCACCAAATCATTATCTTGATTTTCCAATTCTTGAATCAAATGAACATACACGCGCTGGGTTGTTGTAATTGATGAATGGCCTAACCTTCTCGACACACTTGCGATAGAAACACCAGCAAACATTAGCAAAGAAGCGTGAGTATGGCGTAAGCCATGAATTGAAATAATTGGCAAACCTAATTTCTTACAATGGCGTTCCAACCACTTATTTGGTGTGGAATTGCAGACATAGCCATCTACAAAAATTGGCTTATCGTTCGGAATATCCTTCACCAATTGAGAAAATTGCATCGCTGTTTGCCAGTCAATCTGAACTTTACGATTTGACGAACGATTCTTGGTTCCTTGAAAGCCTGTATTTAGCTTATAATCCCATGTTTTATTGACTGAAATCGTTTGTCTTACAAAATCAAAATCGTCGGGCGTAAGTCCCAAAGCTTCTGAAAAGCGCATTCCAGTTTTAGCAATAAGCAATATCAACCAATCCCAGTTAAGTTCATCTACCAAATTCAAATCGTTTAACAAAGAATGCAATTCAAATTGATTCAAATACTTTGGCTTCTTATAGCGCGGTGTTTTCCCTTTGAAAATTGCTTTACGTGTTGGATCACGGTAAATTAGGCCTTCATCAACAGCATCAAGAATTGCACCTTTTATTTGATGATGAAAATCAATCACCGTCTGACGTTCATGAGTCTTAGCATAATCGTTTAAAAGATTTTGATAAGCTGAACGGTCTAAATCTTTCAATTTCAAGTTAGGAACTAAAATTAAAATGTGTTTATGGTTAAGCAAATACTTCTGTAAAGTAATTTCTCGAACCGCACCTTTCTTATAAATGTTCACCCATTCTAAAAAATAGTCATTAAATAACATTTCACTAGTAATTTTCGTCGTCATTTTGATAAATTCCTCCATTCTATACCTAAATAATAGAATAAATTGAAGAAAATTTCATTTTTTGACTTACGCTGATGAAGGGTGATTAGCTCATCTAACTCTTTGAAAAAGTTCCCGATTTTTTGTTGTTCTTTATTGCAAGTAGTAAACCAGATACTTTGATTTTTCAAAATTGTAAAATGTCGTTTATATCCTTCTGATTCAGGTTTATAGCGCTCTAAAGTTGAATACAAATACAAACCATCAAAATTTTTAGCACTCAAAATCTTCACTCCATCAGTAGCAACAAAAAACGGTTCTGTTGGTTTATATAATGAAACAGTATGATCTCCAAATAATGAAACAGCCTTATAGTCTTGAAATGGATATCCATTTGAAAAACCAACTACAGGATCATTTCCTTGTTGAATTACTTGATATTTTCCATCTTCAGTTGGTTCAGCTAAATACGTTCTAAATGAATGTACTTTTAAGATATCAGCAAACTTCCGCTGTTCCCAAGCGTCAGTATCCTATATTTCAACTCCTAAAATCTTCAACTGTTCATTAATTTCCGCTTCTAATTTAGCAATTTCAGCGTTGTCTGTTTCAAGTTGTTTGCATACTTCTACCAAGTCAATTGGCTCTTCCTCTTCGAAAGTGTCAACATATCTAGGGATATTTAAGTTATAATCATTTTCTTTAATCTCTTCTAAGCTAGCTACATGGGCATACTTATCAACATCTTGACGTTTTTCAAAGGTTTCAATAATTTTATCAATATGTTCTTCTGATAAATTATTTTGATTTTTGCCTTTTTCAAAATCTTTACTAGCATCAATAAATAAAATATCTTTAGTTTTTCGGCTACCTGGCTTTTTAAAGACTAAGATAGTAGTTGGGATACTTGTCCCGTAAAATAAATTTGCTGGCAAACCAATTACGGTATCAAGATAGTTATTTTGAATTAATGTCTCACGAATCTTACCTTCAGCAGCGCCACGGAATAGCACGCCGTGAGGTAAAACGATTGCCATATTACCATTGTTATTTAAATGATATAAACTATGCAAAATAAAAGCATAATCTGCTTTTGAAGCAGGTGCTAGTTTGCCATAATCTTTAAAGCGAGGATCTTTTAATTTGCTTTCAGCATTGTCCCATTTAGCAGAATAAGGAGGATTTGCTACTACTGCATCAAAGCTTCTAGGGTGATCGTTACCATTTGCATCTGGTCCATCAGGCCAATCACTTTCTAAAGTATCCGCATTATTCAACGTCATATTGTTAAAAGAAACATCGTGCATCATTAAGTTCATGCGCGCCAAGTTATAGGTTGTTGTATTTAATTCTTGTCCGAAGAATTTAATCGCTCCCGCACGCTTGCCTCCTGGCAATTCTTGCGCTACGGTTAAAAGTAATGAACCAGATCCCATCGTTGGATCATATAGCGTAAAAGTTTCATCAGATTCTGTTAAACCATTGGTAACTAATTTTGCTAAAATTTTACTTACTTGATGTGGCGTGTAGAATTCACCGCCCTTTTTACCAGCACTGGCTGCAAATTGGCCAATTAGATATTCGTAAATTTCACCTAAAATATCTTTGCCATCTTCCCCTTTATATTCGATACTATCCACTAATTTCACAATATTATTCAAAGCTTTAGCTCTTGCGGTAGTTGAAGCACCTAAACGAGAATCCCCTAAATTAATATCATTAAATACCCCACGGAAATCCTTAGTTGCTTCTTCATTAAGTTCGGCATTTTTATTGAAATTATCAAAAATTGTTTGATAATCACTAGGGACAATCACTGAATTATCAATTTTTTCAGTTAATGAAACCCAAGTATCTTGTGGCTGAATTGCATAGCCTAAACTTGAAGAAATATCATCTAAATAGTCTGCTAAGTCCTCTTCAGTGACTTGTTCTAAATAAGCGTCATTCACGCTTTGTCCCTCTACTAAATCAATAACGTTATTTGATGTTAAATAGGCTTCTTGGTTCTCCGATAAATAACGATAGAACATAAATGCTAAGATATAATTTTTAAACTCTCCTGCATCCATATTTCCTCGTAATTCGTTCGCCATTGCCCAAAGTTTACTAGTTATAGACTGAATTGTCTGATCTGCCATGATTATTTGCTCCTTTTTTCCTTTAAATTTATACAAACATCTGTTGTAAAAGTGCTTTTTTCTGTAATTTCAAATTATCCAGCTTACGCTGATGAAGGGTGATTAGTTTATCGAATTCTTTGAAAAAGTTACCGATTTTTTGTTGTTCATCAATAAAATTCGGCACCGACAAACTCATTGAAAAAAGGCTATCTCTTGTAATCCCTTTAATGGAGGTTCCTTGAACAGCATTTTTTTGCTTTTGTAAAAGTCTATATAATGAGTAAATCCCAAATAATGAATTTACATTCAAATCACTTATAGAAATAAAGTCTTGGCTTGTAGCGAATTCGTAAGGCATAAAAGCTAGTTTACCAACACCTACACGAGTCACAATAGAAATCGAATTTGCAGGGATTTTTTTTGCAGCAGAATTTGCTACCCCAATTTCTGTAATACTTTTCTTTGGCGTATTGACAGTTAAAACATGTTCAGATAAATCAGATGACTGAATCCAGGGTAAAGTTCCATCCCAATAACTCTCTTCAGTTGTTTTTGGAGTTCCGCCACCATAGTAATCATTTCCATAAGTTTTAACCTTCCGCTGTTCCCAAGCGTCAGTAAATTCTGGAAAACGAAGCACTGGAAAACTCTCGCCATTTTTCGGAAACATCTTTTGAAGTAGACCATTTTTTTCATTTTTTAAGTGATCTAACTTACGCTGATGAAGGGTGATTAAATTATCTAACTCTTTGAAAAAGTTTCCGATTTTTTGTTGTTCTTCTATATTTTTAGGTATTGCAAAAAGAGTATTTGAAACTTTTTTCCAATCTGATCTTGGCATTTTTGTTCCAGCTGTATCATTGGCTACTTTTTGATAACTATCGGATTGAATCAAACTATAGATAAAACTTGGATTAGCTTCAGAGCTTTCAAAAACCCAAAAATCACCTAACGCTATACCTTCAAAATCAGGAAATAGCCAATTCTTTAAATAGGGACGTAATTTACCGTATAAAATGTTTTCAGGATAGAACAATGTTCCTTTTCTGTTATCAAATTTATTCTGTACATCTTTATTCAATCGACCTTCACCGGCTATGATATCTTCGAATTCAACTTTAGGTAGTTGGTTAGAATTTGAAGTTTTACTTAATCTGATTACAAAATCATTAAACTTTCGCTGTTCCCATTCATCTGTAAATTCTGGATACCTTAATTTAGGTATACCTTTTTTATTTTCACTCATGTTGTCCTCCTTAATTTTTCGGCATTAATTTTCAGCTAACGTATCAGCTAATTCATAGATTGCATCTCTTAAATTATTACGATATTTAATTTTTGACATCGCCTTAACTTCTGCATCAAGGGCTAATGTTTTATAGTTAACACTCGCTTCAGCAATAATCTCACGAATTTGCCCTTGGTCATCAAGATCTTGTAACCCATAGCGATGACGACCAAATAGCTCACGCATTCCTTTACTAGTGATAATATCAATAATCCCCCATTTAATGCGAAATCCTTGTAAATGGAAGTCTAAATTAACAGTATTAGCTTCTTGAATTACTAATTCACTACTGCTCAATTTTGCAGGATATTTGAAATCAGAACCTTCTGGTGGATATAAGCCCTTGACGATTGCCACTGCAGCATTTTTGATTTTTTCGCCATAAGTATGATCCTCCAAACCATTGGCAAATTGATTGATTTTTTCTTGTGTTTCTTTGGCTTCTGCCATTTTCTTCTCGTGAACTTGATTTAACAGTTGCTCTACTAGTTCAGTTAAGTAATCATAATCAATTTTAACATCTTTAACATGGGTCATTCTTAGTTCAATTTGATAAACGGGTACATTTTGTTTTTTTGCCAAATGTTGTTTTAATTCATTGGTTAAAACAGTTGTTAACATGGTTTCTTGCTCACCAGTCATGCCTAATTTTTCTACTAATTCATCAGGGTTATCATAGTCAAAACCAACTTGCTCCCCTTCAACTTCAGCTGGATCGTATTGTTTTAATTTTGCCATACCACTATTGTATTTCTTTAAAAGTTCCAGCATATCATCTTTTTTCTTTTCACTTGGTGGTAAAGCTTGAAATTCATCAGTTAAATCTTCTAATTTTTCAACAACTTCTTTAACTTCATTAAAAACTTTCTCAAATGGTTGCGCAATTACGCCGTCTGTTTCATTTTGTAACTTACGCTCTTCGTCACTTAGCACAGCTGAATCCTTATTAGCATAAACAGCTAACGCCTTGTTCATTAATTTTTCATTGTAAGCTGGCCAACGATAATTAACGACTCTCCCCCAAGGTTTTTCCAACATATCCGCAATTCGGTTGGTACGAGAGTATGCTTGAATCAGTCCAGCACCTTTTAAAGTACGATCAACATATAAAGTGTTCATTTCCGGAGCATCAAAGCCCGTTAATAATTGATCTACCACGATTACCAAATCTAAAAAGTTTTTATCACTAGCAGTTTTATTTAAACGGCTCGTTACATCTTGGGTATAACCTGAAACATCTGACATATCAAAGCTTGTTCCAAATTCATTATTATAAGCAGAAATCGCATCGAACAAGCCTTTATTTGTTTCCAACATAGTATCGCTATTTGAAGTATTTTGACTAAAGGTAATAGCAACTTTTAGAATTTGCCCACCGTTTTGCTTATTTTCTTCATTCACTCGTTGGAATTCTCTGAAATACATCATCGCCATTGGGGTACTTGCTTTGCCACCACCTACATGGGTTGTAAATAAAGCATTATATTTCCCTTCATTTGAACGATTACGCCAATTTTTGAAGATATCTTCTACAACTAATTTTACATGGTCAGGATTTTCATCGTAGAAACTAGGCTCAATGGTATCATCCATATCTTCAGGCGTTAAGTTGGTAATTTTCTCTTGAATTTTTTCCTCTGTCCAATTTGGATATTTATTACGATAAAAAGCTGGTAAATATTCTGCTTTTACTTGTTTTTCATCAATAGTCGTTTCAAAATCAACCTTAAAGCCTAAAACATTTCTATCCGCGATTGCTTCCCGAATCGTATAAGCATGTAGTAACGGCCCGAAGATATCTTCTGTTCGTAAACCATTAGTCGTTTCATCAAACATCGGTGTTCCACTATAACCAACCCATGCCGAACGCCTGAAAGCTTTCTGAATAGCAGCGAAATTATCGCCACCAGTTGAACGATGAGCTTCATCGACGATAAAGACAATATTTTTATCAGGAGCTTGGAAGGATTTGCGGTTAACTAAAGTCCCTAATTTTTGCACAGAAGTCACGATAATTCCATTGTCTTTACTCTTTAATTTTCTACTAAGTTCTGTTGTGCTGTTCGTTCCCTCAACACTTCCAGTTCTACCTGACTCACCCACATCACCATCAGGATCATAAGCTTGATAGTTTTCGTTGGTTTGTCTTGTTAAAGCAATTCGGTCAACTACAAAGACAACTTTGTCAACTTTCGGCATGCGACTTGCTAACCAAGCCGTTTTAAAACTAGTAATTGTTTTACCAGAACCAGTCGTGTGCCATATATAGCCGACTTTATTCATCCCTAAGTCAAACTCAACATTTTTCAAGTTATCAATGACATTTTGCGTAGCATATACTTGATAAGGACGCATCGCTTTCAGCATTTGCTTATTCTTAGTGCCATCTAATATCATGTAATTCGTTGCCATTTGATGCGCCATAGGGATACTTAACATTGAATCAGCAAATTCTTTCCAATTCCGCACAATCGAGTTATCTTCTTTACGCTGCCAATTAAAGGCAAAGTCTTTATTAAACTTATCACTAGTCGTATTTGCCATATATTTTACATTAGTAGGCGTTAGCGCCACTAATATTTGTAAGGTAGAAAAGATATCGCGATATTGATTTTCGTCAATATATTGATGCATTTGATTTAAAGCTTCATTGATATCATGGGTTTCCCGCTTTTCTTCAATTTGAATAATTGGTAAACCATTAATAAGTAAAGTCGTGTCAAAAATACGATTTTGCTTACCAGTTATGACTGCTGGACGATTAATTTGATTAACCACTTGATAAATCGTATCACCAGCGCCAATCTGCTTTTGATCAAAAACCGTTAAGAAAACATGGCGGCCATCATCTAAATCTATTTCAATTTGTGAAACGCCATTTAAGCCATATAAAAATTGTCCCGCTTCGTAAGGTGTTTTTAAATCAGAAATAATTTTTTTCACTTGGGCAAACTCAACAGCGCTTAATGGATGATCAAGGGTATTTTGGTTATGTTGCTCCAAAATAATTTTGAAATTATTCCAAAGCGCTTCCGTTGTTTTTATCTCTTTTTCGTATTGCCACTGTTTAGTTCCCGCAATATTACCTAGATATTCAACTAATTCAATTTCAAATGCCAACTCACCTTGTACTTCTCTCATTTATTTCCTACCTCCTGTAGTTGTTTTAACCGTATTAGTGTTTCGTTTTTAGCAACTCGTTTTTTTAACATTTCTAATTTTAATTGTTTAAAATAGATGTCCCCGATAATTTTTTGTTCCGTTTTATTCGGCAAATGAGTAATTTTTAGTTCTCTCAATTGCTTTACTGTGTATTTCATAGTTATCGAACCCTGCATGCCAGTTTGAAACTGTCTTTTTATGGATATATCTTCATTTATGAAATATACTAAATATTGCGGAAGAATTTCTTTAAACTTATTAAGTAAAACATAGTTTTGGGTATAGAGCTTTCCCGCATTACCTTCACTGACAATTGTGGCTTTTCCAGAAATTAAACTAAAAACAACGTCACCAACATTCAGTAAACTAACTTTATCAAAAGTTTTAACTTGTTTCTCTTGTTGTGAATTAGAAAATTCAGCATACAAATCATTTTCTAAATCATCTTGGCTATAGAATTTATAACTTGGCGCATCGTTTTGGATTGCTTCTTGTATTCTAAACTGTGGCGTCCCACTGTTAAAATCCACAAAATTTGACAACTTCAAACCAATCACCGTGCCTTTCTAAAATTACTAAAAAACATCTCTTGGAATCATAATAGCATATACATTTTAAAACGGCAACTACCTTTTTTGTAATTTTGTTAAGGCACTAATTATGAAAGTGTTAATTTTTATAATTGTTTTTCTCTTCTACCTTATAAACGCATTTTTTCCAGCAAAATGTCACCCTATTTTTGAAAAAAATATTTTCATTTTTAGTAATCAATAGTTTCTGATTTTGAAAACAGGTTCATCGGTGACGAAAAAAGTCACTAACACCTATTTTCATAACATACAAAAAACAGTCAAGCAAAAAACGTTGCTTGACTGTATAAATCAAATTATTCTATTGGATTTTTTCACCAACACCAGTTGACAAAGAGCCATTAATTTTCTTTCGTAGTTTCTAAATTATTCTGCCGTTTTATTTAAACGTGACAACATTTCACTTCGTTCTAAAATATTTTCACCAGCTAATAAAACATTCTCGGTAAATTTAGCTAAATAAGTTTGTGTTTTCAGCTTTCCAGTTGCATTAGCAAGAACTAATGCATCCCGAAAATACTGTGAATGTTTTTTAAAAGGCTCATTATCTATATCAAAACCAAGTGATTTAAAATATTTAATTGCAAAAACTGCAATAGTGCGAGTATTTCCTTCTCTAAAAGGGTGCACTTGCCAAATGTTTGAAATAAAATCCATAATATGTTTTGCAACGGCTACTTGTGAAAGTCCTTCAAAACTAAAATCTTGTTCTTCAGAAAAATCGAAATTCAACGTATCTCTAATCATAAAATGACTAGCATACTGCACGCTTTCGCCATTCAGAACTTCTTCATTTTTAGTAATATTAACGACTCTAAATTGCCCAACAGGATATTCTTCAAAAACATCTGTAAAAAGATGGCGATGGATTCCTAATAAAGTACTTGGTTTTAACAAAAAATAATCTTCTGATAACAACTCAGCAATTCGCAAAGAAACAATATCAGCTTCTTTAGTAGCCTGATTAATATTTTCTGAATCGTGATATTTAGTTATGTCCGCTGCAACTTCTTGATAACTTTTTTTACCTTCAATATTTTCTTTTGCTAGATGTAACATATAGTCAGAAGGCTTTAATCCATCTACAGCTTGAAGTCCAAAACCAGTTTGCCATAAATCTAATTTAGTTTGATAAAGTAATTCTTTTTCATCCACCTCATATGGCTTTTCTCCATCAAAGTACATCACCATTAAACCTCAATTCCTTTAGATAAACTTTTCATTCTATTATAAGTGTTGAAAAGCCATACTGCAATATTTAAGCAAACAAATACCATAGCAGTATTTCCATTCTACTATGGTATCAATTCTATCTTCTAAAACAATCCAACCGCTTGTCCGTCAGTGTCCACATCCATATTCAAAGCCGCTGGTTTTTTCGGTAAGCCTGGCATCGTCATGACATCACCAGTTAAAGCTACCACAAAGCCGGCACCGACTTTTGGTACTAATTCTCTAATAGTAATGGTAAAGTTATCTGGTGCGCCAAGGGCGGTTGCATTATCAGATAAAGAATATTGCGTTTTCGCCATACAGACTGGCAAACGATCCCAGCCATAATGACTGAAAGTTTCCAATTGTTTTTGAGCTTTTGGTGTAAAGACAGCACCGTTACCGCCATAAATCCGTTTGACAACCGTTTGAATTTTTTCTTCTAAACTTGAAGCACCACTGTAAATTGAGTGGAAATCTGCTTCGGTGTTTTCAGCTAATTCAATTACTTTTGCTGCTAAAGCTTGTCCACCAGCTGGGCCGTTTTCCCAAACGCTAGCTGTTTCAACTGGTACACCGACTTTTTCACAAAGTTCAGTTAAAGCGGCTAATTCTTCAGGGGTATCACTAACAAATTCATTGATCGCAACCACTACTGGTAAGCCATAACTTTGCATATTTTCAATATGTTTTTTCAAATTAGCAAAGCCTTCAATTAAAGCTGGTACATTTTCGCCACTTAAATCAGCTTTGGCTACGCCGCCATGCATTTTCAAAGCACGAATAGTTGCTACAATAACCACTACATCAGGCGCTTTTTTCAAATTTGGTACTTTGATATCTAAGAATTTTTCAGCACCTAAATCAGCACCGAAACCAGCTTCTGTTACAGTGTAATCGCCTAAACCTAGAGCTGTTTTCGTAGCTAAAATACTATTACAACCATGAGCGATATTGGCAAAAGGTCCACCATGAACAAAAGCAGGTGTGCCATAAATTGTTTGAACCAAATTCGGTTTAATAGCATCTTTTAATAGTAAAGTTAAAGCTCCTTCAATCTCCAAATCCCCTACCGTTACGGGTTCGCGATTATAAGTGTAAGCCACCACAATATTTGCTAAACGCGTTTTTAAGTTTTCAATATCAGTTGCTAAACATAGTACCGCCATAATTTCACTGGCTACGGTAATATCAAAGCCATCTTCCCTAGGAACCCCTTGAATCGGGCCACCTAAGCCAACCACCACATGACGTAACGCGCGATCGTTTAAATCAACCACCCGTTTCCAAATCACTCGGCGAGGATCAATATTTAATTCATTGCCTTGTTGAATATGATTATCCAATAACGCAGATAACGCGTTGTTGGCAGTAGTAATGGCGTGCATATCGCCAGTAAAATGCAAATTAATATCTTCCATTGGTAAAACTTGGGCGTAACCACCACCAGTGGCGCCACCTTTAATCCCCATAACAGGACCTAATGAAGGTTCCCGTAAAGCAATCACTGCTTTTTTGCCAGCTGCATTTAAGGCATCACCTAAACCGATCGTGATAGTTGATTTGCCTTCGCCAGCTGGTGTAGGATTAATCGAAGTTACCAATACCAATTTACCTTGCGGATTTGCTTCAGCTTTCTTAATGGTATCAAAATCAATTTTTGCTTTATATTTACCATAAAATTCTAAATGATCTTCAGATAAACCAATTTTCTCCCCGATTTCTTTAATTGGTTTAATTTTAGCGTTTTGTGAAATTTCGATATCTGTTTGCATAACAATCCCCATTCCCGAACTATTTTTAACTAATATTTTCTTTTCGTTAAGTTATTTATTATTATAATCGTTTTCTTGAATAAAATCATCAATTATCTACGATTTTTTACAACTGTTCACAGAAATTCCTTGTTTTGTCGGCTGGCCCTTTTTTTATATTTGACGTAGCTGTTGGTCTACCGTATAATAAGCCAGAGAAGTTGCTTATCCAATTTGGAAAGGTTGTGAGCGTTTTGAAAACTGGAACGGTTAAATGGTTTGATGCCAAAAAAGGTTACGGCTTTATTTCCTACAATGAAACAGAAGAGATTTTTGTTCATTTTACTGCTATTGAAGTGGATGGCTTTAAAACTTTGGTTGATAGTCAGCCAGTGGAGTTTGAGGTTAAAGAAGGCAATCGTGGCTTACAAGCTGCTCACGTACGGATCATTGATTAATGTTGAAAGTAAAGTTGCAATCCAAATTTTTGGATTGCACTTTTTTATACCTTACTATTTTAAAGGATGAAAAAATATGTTAAAAGTTTATATTGATGCTGCTACCAAAGGAAATCCAGGCCCTAGCGGTGGCGGTTTAATGATTACTGGCGAAAATCGCTACATTCAAGAAAGCTTTCCTTTAGCTATTTTAACCAATCATCAAGCAGAATTTGCAATGTTGATTACGGCTTTAAACTATCTAAAAGAACATGTCTTTCAAGAAGAAACGATTTTCATTTATACCGATAGTAAAGTTTTAGCTCAAACTATTGAGAAAAATCACACCAATAATCGTGATTTTCAGGGTTATTTAGCAGAATTTAATAGATTAGCTGATGATTTTCCACTGCTATTGATTCAATGGCTACCTGAAAAAGAAAATAAAGGAGCGGACCATTTAGCCCGCCAAGGTTTACAAAAAGCTTTAAAAGCTAATAATCACAATAAATAATTATGATCAAAAGTGATTTGCATTTGATATTCGCCGATTTTTCGTTGAAGTTGTCGCTGAATAGCTGCTTCAATTTCTTGATCACTTAAAGTAAATTTAGCAGGAACCACTAAGTCAAAGCTCAATAAAATTGGGTTTTGACTTTTTTCTATGCGAAAATCGTGCAGACGCAATTCTAAATTCAACTGATGAACAATTGCTAAAACTTGTTGGTAAACCACCATAAATTCTCCATCATTCACCGGCACGGGATCTAAATGACAAACTAAATCAACCTGTAAATCTTTTTTGAATTCTTTTTCAATTTTATCAATCACTTCATGAGCGTGATGTAAATCCCACTCTTCATTGACTTCAATATGCACGGAAGCAAAACGTTTATTAGGTCCATAATTGTGAACCAATAAATCATGATAGCCTAAAATCGTTGTATAAGCAGAAAGTTTATTTTCCATCGCTTCCACTTCTTCTTGTGTTGGCCGACTGCCCATTAACTCATTGATAAAATCACGAATCATCATGATACCACTGTACAAAATATAAATCGCAATCCCTAACCCCATATAGCCATCAATCTGCCAGCCCGTTAACAATTCAACTCCGGCTGAAACTAACACTGTAGCGGTAGTAATCACATCATTTAAACTATCTTGCGCTGCCGCTTTTAAGCTACCAGAACGAATGGATTTACCTAATTGCCGATACATCTGACTTTGCCAAAATTTCACTAATACCGAAAGCAACAATACGATAAAAATAATCGGCGTTAAATTTAAAGCCGTTGGTTGCATAATTTTTTTAATGGAACTCTGTAAAAATTGAATCCCTACATAAGTGACTAAAAAAGAAACGATTAAGCCGCTAATATATTCAAAGCGCTCATGACCATAAGGATGCTCTTTATCCGCTGGTTTGCTAGCTACTTTAAAACCCACCAAAGTTAAAATGGAAGATGCCGCATCAGATAAATTATTGATTGCATCCGCCATAATCGAAACACTCCCTGACAGCAAACCAATCAACAGCTTACTAGCAAATAAGACCCCATTAGAGATTAATCCCAAAATAGCTGCTAAAATCCCGACTTTACTACGATTTGTAGCAGCAGAATTCCCCTCTTTAATCAGTTTATTCAGGAAAAAATTAAACATTTTCTTCAATCCTTTCAAACACTTTACAAAAAGATAATGTTTTACCATTATGTCGTAATTTTTTGCAAAAAGCTAGCCAATTCACCAATTTCTTATTATTTAGCAAAGCCTAAAATTTAAGCAAAAGACTGCTTAATAAATTGATTATGGTTGCTTGATTTGTTGGTTAGTGGAATAGAAAAAAGACCAAGCTCAATAATGTGCTCAGTCTTTTTCAAGTAAATTATAGGGTCATAAACAATTATGAGTCGTTTTTCATTCAGTGATTATTACTTTTTTTAAATATAACTAGAAAAATACTTTATATTCTTTATCCATCTTACCTTTTGAATAATACTCAATCAGTACCATATAATTATTAAACCACTCAGTTTCTTTTTCAACCAATAAACATTTCATTAATTCTCTACATAATGATCTTTCAGAAACTCCACTTAATATAAACTTACTTTGCTCTTTTAAAAATGAGTTATTTGCTCTTTCAAAAAAATTCACTACATCCGTTTGCATATCTATAAACTCTCTCACCATCTAATATATTTCACTCCTGTCATCACTACTACTAAGTTAAGCATTATTTACTCTCGAAAAAATCATTATACTAAATTTAATTTTACTAGATAGTTTTCTTTTCCATGATAAACTTGATAAACTTGCACTAATTTTTGATTTTCAAATATTTTATAAAAAATTAAATATTGTCCAGATACTAAATATCGGTAATCATTATCAATAGTAGTTTTACTACTAAGCTTTCCACCTATTTTGGGACTCGTTCTCAATCGTTTTAAATCTTGATAAATTGTTTCAAAAATTTGCTTAACTGTTTCTGGATAATAATTACCACCTTTAAGATAAACCATAATTCTATTCATATCATTATCAAATGTATTACTTATTTTTACCTTATACTCATTCACTGAACTCACCTAATTTATATTTTTTGGCAAATTCATCAATATCTTTTCCCTCACCAAAATCTTGTTCAGCACGATTCAACTCAGTTAACAACCACATTTCTGCTTGCTTCCTTTGCCATTCGTCAATGTTTACCATAACTACTTTTCCTACACCGTTTTTAGTTAAAACAATGGGTTCGCCGTCCTGTACTTCATCAATCACTTTGTTATAGTCCCTTAAAATCGAACTTGGTTTAATCATTTCCATAATACTCAACTCCTTATATCCTATTAAATTTTCTTTGATTCTATTATATCACGTTCGTTGTAAATTTACAGCAAACATGCTTTTAATATTAAGAAAAAAGACCAAGCACAGTAATGTGCTCAGTCTTTTAAATTTTCTATTTCTCATTCAACCATGCAGCAACTTCTGCTAAAGCTTCAGGAATGCCTGCTGGATTTTTACCGCCGGCTTGTGCCATATCTGGACGACCACCACCGCCACCGCCAACTTTAGGAGCGATTGCTTTGATTAAATCACCAGCTTTTAAACCTTTTTCGTTGGCGCTCGCTGACATTGCTGCTAATAAGCTAACTTTGCCCTCTTGCGCTGTTGTTAAAACTAAAACGTCTGAAAGTGCTTTTTGTTTCCATTGGTCCGCTAACTGACGTAATTGATTCATATCTTTCACGTTAACTTCAGCTGCAATATAACTATGACCATTAGCTGTTTGGATATTTTGGAAAATATCGCCAGCTTGTTGGTTAGCTAATTTAGCTGCTAGTTTTTCATTTTCTTTTTGTAAATCTTTTAATTGTGCTTGTAATTGCTCAGTTTTATTCACTACTTCTTTTAATTGTGGAGATTTAATAACTTGAGCGACATCTTTTAGCATTTTTTCTTCTTCATGGTAAGCTTCAAAAGCTTCTTTGGCGGTAACAGCTTCAATTCGGCGAACACCTGCGCCAATACCTGATTCAGAAATGATTTTGAAAATGCCGATATCTTCGGTATTTGCTACGTGAGTTCCCCCACAAAGCTCGATAGACCAACCACCAATGTTCACTACTCGCACTTCTTTACCATATTTTTCACCGAAAAGTGCCATTGCTCCCATTGATTTAGCTGTATCAATATCCGTTTCAATCGTGTTAACAGGAATTGCTTCCCAGATTTTTTCATTAACGATTTGTTCCATGCGACCTAATTCTTCTGGTGTAATTTGACCAAAATGCGTAAAGTCAAAACGCAAATGCTCTGGTGAAACCAATGAGCCTGCTTGGTTAGCGTGCTCTCCTAAAACTTCTTTCAAAGCTTTATGCAACAAGTGGGTTGCTGTATGATTTTTCAAAATTTTATTATGACGAGCTTGGTCAACGGTAATTTGATAAGTTTCGCCAACTTTTAAAGGTGCTACTAATTCTACTTCGTGCATATATTGACCGTTTGGTGCTTTTTGCACATTTAAAACTTCCGCAACCAGATTACCAGCTAAATCAGCAATCGTACCGGTATCGGCTACTTGCCCACCCATTTCAGCGTAAAAAGGTGTTTCAGCAAAAATTAATTGCGCATGACCACTAAGCACTTCTTCAACAATTGCTTCTGTCTGCACAGCTACTAACAATTCACTGTCAGCAGTTAATTGATTGTAACCAATGTATTTACTTTCAACTTTAATGTCAGTCCAAAGTGCTGATTGAGTGCCCATTGACATTTCGTTACTACGAGCAGCCCGTGCTCTTTCTCTTTGAGCAGTCATTTCTTTTTCAAAACCAGCATGGTCGACTTTCAAGCCAGATTCTTCGGCAACTTCTTCGGTTAATTCCACTGGGAAACCAAATGTATCGTATAATTTAAAGATTATTTCGCCTTTTAAAGTATCTTCATTGGCAGCTTTTACTTGTTCAATCACTTGATTTAACATCGCTAAACCTTCATTGATAGTTTCGTGGAAACGTTCTTCCTCTGTCCGCACAACTTTTTCAATGAATTCTCTTTTTTCATTGACTTCAGGATAATAACTTTCCATAATATCCCCAACAATCGCTACTAATTGATATAGGAAAGCTTGATTAATGCCTAATTTTTTACCATGCATGACTGCCCGACGTAATAAACGACGCAATACATAGCCGCGGCCTTCATTTGAAGGCAAAGCCCCATCGCCAATCGCGAAAGCTAACGCCCGAATATGATCGGCAATTACTTTAAATGAAGTATCAATCGCCACAGAATCACCATAGCTGGCTTGGCCGCTAATTTTTTCAGTCGCTTTAATAATCGGCATAAATAAATCTGTTTCAAAATTCGTTGGTGCATTTTGAATAATTGAAACCATCCGCTCTAAGCCCATGCCAGTATCAATATTTTTATGTGGAAGTGGTTCATAAGTATTATCAGGTTTATGATTAAATTCAGAGAAAACTAAATTCCAAATTTCTAAATAGCGTTCATTTTCGCCACCAGGATAATTTTCAGGATCATCTTCTGCTAAATCGTTGAAAGATTCCCCACGATCGTAAAAAATTTCTGAATCTGGTCCACTTGGTCCCGCACCAATATCCCAAAAGTTATCAGCAACGTCAACAATATGTTCATCAGTTAAACCAACGACTTCTTTCCAAATACGTTTTGCTTCCGTATCTTCAGGATAAACCGTAACGTATAGTTTTTCAGGATCAAAAGCCATCCATTCTTCAGCGGTTAAAAATTCCCACGCCCATTCAATCGCTTCTTCTTTAAAGTAATCACCGATTGAAAAGTTACCTAACATTTCAAACATCGTATGGTGGCGAGCTGTTTTCCCTACGTTTTCAATATCGTTTGTTCGAATAGATTTTTGTGCGTTAGTAATCCGCGGATTCTCTGGCACAACTGAGCCATCAAAATATTTTTTCAAAGTTGCTACGCCAGAGTTAATCCACAATAAAGTCGGATCGTTAACTGGCACTAATGAAGCGCTTGGTTCGACACTATGGCCTTTTGATTTAAAGAAGTCCAAAAACATTTGGCGGACTTGACTACTTGTTAATTCTTTCATCTCTCAATTTCCTACTTTCTCAATTTATAATTAATTAGCAATTTCACTTAAAAAAGCAAAAAACACCATTGCAGTCAAGGACGTTCACACGCGGTACCACCTTGATTGCAATGATGTTTGAATCATTACCTCTTCAATTCGTTAACGCCGAACTACGTTGATATTTCTATCAAATATTCAAAGGGAGCAATTTATTCAATCCTTGCTTTTTCTCAACTACCAAAGCTCTCTGTAAAGGTTCGTTAAACAAATCATATCCTCTGTACTTTCAAAAGTATAGATAAAACTTCCGAGAAAGTCAACTTTTTTCACTCAATAAAATTGATTTTTTGATAAAAGCTGAACAAGCCCTTTCCATTTTTTATTTACTCAGTCGTAATTTCGATTAAATTGCCTTCAGGGTCTTGGATTACTGCTTCGTAATAGCCATCGCCAGTTCTACGTGGACCGTTTAATAGTGGAAAGCCATCTGCTACGAATTGTTCAGCCATTTGATCAACGGCTGCTTCATCGCCAACCGCCATCGCTAAATGTGCATAGCCAAAACTGTCAGCAACTCGGTTAGATAAATGTTTTTTATTAGTTAACTCTAAACGACTTCCTGAATCAAAACTTAAAAAATAAGAAGAAAAACCTGTTTTTTGATTATGATATTTTTCAGAAACGCTAGCGTTAAAATATTTTTGATAAAACTTTTTCATTCCTTCTAAATCATTCACCGATAGGGCTAAGTGTTCAATTTTCATCGTATTCGCTCCTTTTTTATATCAGTCCATAATGTTTTAATCCAGCAACAATTCCACCATCAACATTAGCTTTCGTAATGAAATCCGCGGCTGCTTTGATTTCCTCAGTCCCGTTTGCCATGGCAATACTGTAATCAGCAATTTCAAACATCGGCAAATCATTGTTACCATCACCAAAAGCATAAGTGGTCAACTTACTATCGCCAGCAATTGCCTTCAATAAATGCTGAATACCGGTCTTTTTAGAGTTGCCTTGGGCTGTCATCGCCATTGAATAAGGGCTATCTCTAACCATGGTTAACATATGTTGAAATTGTTGTTGATAGTCAAAATCTTTACTTTTCTCTTCCGAAAAAAGATATAACATATGAATTGCTTGCTCTTGATAAAAATTTGGCTGAACTTGGAGAATTTCTACGTTATCCAATGCAAACAATCTTTCGGCAGCTTGATCGACAAAAGTAAGTTTAAAATCAGCTTTGCCATAAAAAGCCAAAGAATGTTGTAAATCTCCTGAAAATGCGACCACTTCTTTAACAGTTTCTGTAGGAATAATCGCTTCATAAATCAGCTCATTAGCAACTTTGACAATTTGCCCGTTTAAACTAACAAAATTACCTTGATTGCTAGCTCCTAATAACGTTTCAATTTCCCACGGCGCTCGTCCGCTAACAATCACTGGTAAATAATTATTCTTTTCTAAATCAGCTAAAGCTTTTTGATTTTCTTTGGTTAATACAGAATCTTGATTTAACAGAGTGCCATCTAAATCAAAAAATACAATGCCATGATACATTTAACTACCAACTTTCTTTATGCTTCAATTAAAATTGCTTTGCGATAAGTATATTTTTGCGGCTCTAAAACTTTATCCGTTTCAAGCCACTCTTCATTGCGATAATAAGTCGCCAACGGTAAGCGATCAACAATTACAAAATGTGCCTTTTGATAATCCGTCAATTTTAAACAATCTGGTGAGTTCGTTAATTCAAAACGACTTTTACTTGTATCAAAATATAACCCAAACATATTAGCCTGCTTGAAATCCGCTAAATTGGCATTTTTCGCAAAAAGTAAATCGGGATGCCAACGAAACAGTTGACGGGTGCCACCACCACAAGCAAATTCCCATTGATCTTCGGTTAACAAATCATAATTATAATTATGTAACGCCTTCACTATTTGATGATAGGTGGTCTCTTGCAACTGATAAAGAAGATACTGCTCTTCATTAGGCAATAATCTTAAATAATAACCCGCTTCTTGAAATAATTCCTTGGGGGAATTCCAAGTAAGCGCTGCGGCGGGTGTTAATTCAGGAAATAATCGCTTTTGAATTTGAACCTTATAGCGCTGATAAAAATCATTATCACCACTGAATTCACCAGTAATTAAATTTAAAGTGCCTTTATAGTTGGCTCCTACTGGAATTGCTGAAGTTTGAACCAACATTGGCGGAATTTCAGCTTTTCTTAAAGGTGTAGTAAAGCGATTTAAATAATCAACTGCTTCTTGATAGTCAGTAAAATCATATTCTGCTGTTTCCAGGGGCGCTAATTTAGGATTCGGTGTTTCGGCCATAACATCAGAAGTGCGAATCCCTTTAAAATCAGTATCCCAGCCTAAAACCGCTTCGCTATTGCCAGGAACTAAAACGAAAGGCTCCCCGTCGATTTTTAAAGAAAAAGTCCGACATTTTATCCCTAAAATTTCAAAATTCGCCAAATGAACATCAGAAACTTTTGCTAGTGGCGAAATAAAATACATAGTTATTTGGTTGAAAATAAATTGTTTGCCTTGGTCATTTAACTGTTTCCAATTAGACCACTGTAAAGCTGAAATAAAATCCAAAATGACTACTCCTCTCAATGACTAAATGAAATGACTAGTTGCTTCTTATTTTATAAGATTATGTTATGATAAAAGTATAACACAAGCCAAAAGAAAGCAGGGATTTTACATGAAAACAATTTGGAGTAAGCAAAAAGAAATTCAAGCTGCTGCTTATTATCTCCGCTATCAAGTTTTTGTGATTGAACAAGGGATTTCGCCAAACGCTGAGTTTGATGCCTATGACACTTCAGAAACTATTTACGGTGTCGGTTTTATTGATAATATGCCAGTTGCTACCATACGCTATCAGCAAATTTCAACTACTACTTTACAACCTGATCGCTTTTGTGTTTTAGCCGCTTATCGCAAACAAGGTTTTGGCAAACAGTTGTTATTAGCCTTGGAAGAATTAGCTAAAGAAAATCACTGTCAAGAAGCAATTCTTTCAGCTGAAACTAGTGCGTTGAATTTTTATCAAAAACTTGGCTATCATGTGATTTCAGAAGTTTTTTTAGAAGATGGCATTGCATGTATGAAGATGCAGAAAAAATTAGGATAAAAGAGCATAGGACTAAACTTAATCCTTTGCTCTTTTCTCCCCATTACTATTTATTAATCAATAACAACTTGATAAGCTTTTCTTTCTCCCTCTGGAATATTAAACTTAACCATACCTTGATAAGTAAAACCGCTGGCGTAAATTGCTTTTTCCATTAAAGCATTGCGGGGATACGTGTCAATCCGAATATCGTGGTAACCTAATTGGCGCCCAACAGTGATTAGTAATTGTAAAAATGTTTTAGCTAATCCTTGGCCGCGAATTGATAAATCAAAAGCGATGCGATGAATAGACAAATATTCTTTGTATGTTTCATCCCAGGTGCCCTCAGTAATTGCCGTATAAATCGGATCAACACCCGTAACCAAGGCTGAAACCCCCACCACTTGCCCATCTAAAATTAATACATAGCTTTCGCCCCGCTGAATATCTAGTTGCAAATCAGTAACATTGGGTCCGTAACCGTTTTGCCATTGGGGCGAACCCTGTTCCGCTAAAAACGCGGTCGCTGATTGAATGATTTCTTCCATTTTAGCTAAATCAGCCAGTGTTGCTTTACGTACATATAACATAAAAACACAACCTTTCCTAAATATTCCAAGTCTTTATAGCAAAAACTGAGATAGTCGCAAAATTTTGCGTTTATCTCAGTTTTTTATTTTTTAGCTTTAAAAAAATATTTTATTCTGGGAAGAATTCTTCAATACGTTTTTTCTGAGCATCAGTAAAATCAGCGTCATAATAGAATTCAATGAATTCTTCAGCTGTCATGTAGTACTCATCGTCTTCTTTCCAATAAGCTAATTCTTCTTCCAATTCTTTATCAGTCATTTCATAAGTATCATAGTCGTAAGCATCATAACCATATTTTTCATCATATTCTGCTTCAAGTTTATCAAGATCATCAAGTGTGATTCGTTTTTTCTTAGCAGGCACTTTAACATCAACATCTTCTTTTGAGCCAGTTGACACTAATTTAACTTGAGCTTCAAGACTTGTTTCGTCATCTTCAAGCAAGATATTATAGAAATAAGTTGCAGAATTTGCTTTCGTATCAACAACTAAATCCATTGAAAAATCCAACTCATTTAATTCATCTTCTAAATCTTTAAGCATATCTTCAAATTCTAAATCTTTAAGAGTATCTTGAATGGTTTCTGTGCCATTTTCTTCAAGATAAGCTACAAAGTCAATGATTTCTTCTTTTGTATAAGTGTGAGTGATTTTATCGCCATCTTTTTTGAAAGAATCTTTTGGTAAAGTTGCTGTATAATCAGCTAATAAAGCTGAACTAGCTAAAATACCTTCATCCATTTCATCAAAATCAAGCAATTTCCCATTAGTTAAAATCTCATCAAAATCACCTTCTTCATAAAGTTCAGCCATTTCTTTTTGTGTAAGTGTCATGAATTTACCAGCAGTTTCTTCTGCCATAAAATTCAACTCGTCATCTTCTACGCCACTAAAAGTTTCAAATAATGAAACTGCCTTAGCAAAAGTATCCATTGAAAAATACATCGCATCTTCTTCAAAATACATATCAAACGGAATACTAGTACCTAAAACTTTTAATTTTGCTTCTGCACTCATCACATCATTTTCTAAATCAGTAGTTGTTACGAATGATAATTTTGCATCTTTAACTTGTGATAAAATCATTTGTGTTTGTGGATCTGGTTCTTCCATCTCTAACTCTAATTTTTCAAATGTTATTTCTTGGGTACTGACATTATTAATGTTGTAATCACCTTGTTCAGCGATAAAATTAACCGCTGTCTCTTGCGCTGATTTACCACAACCCGTTAATAACAATGCTGCTGAACTAACAGCCACTAACCCAATACTTTTTTTCTTGTTCATCACTTTCCTCCTAATTCGTTTCATCGTATTGAATAAATTAATATTTCATACATCATAAGTTTAACAAAAAAATCACTTTTTTTATAGAGAATTTTTCTGATTTAAAAAATTAATTTCCGACATTACCAATTATTCTTCTGTAGTTATTGTTAATTCGCCGCCTTCAGAATTGTAATAGCTTGCTTCGATAGCTTCACTCAAAGCTTCTTGATAGTCTGCTATAGTAAGCGTATCTTCTTCTTTTGGTAATTCCAATTTAACTTCAGCTTTATCAGCAAACCAAGTAGCTTCAATCACAGCTGAGCCTTCAACTACATCATTGTCCACTTCAAGATTAATGGTTGCAGACATTGTATTTTGTTTAGGATCCATTACCACATCCATTGAAAAATCCACTTCTTTATCATACATCTCAAGTTCTAAATCTTGAAAAATAGAAGCTAACTGAAGAAAAATAGTAAAACTTTCATCATTATCTTCTAGTAATTCAATAAAATCAAGCAACTCTTCTTTTGAATAAGTTCGCGTAATTAGCTTATCTTCTTTTTTAAAAGAATCTTCTGCTAATGTTTCATTAAATTCTGCAAAGCGTCGTAGATAAGCGTACGCTGGTTTTTCCTCATCATCGTCACTTGTTTCAGTGATATCCTCATTCATTTCGTCTGCTGCCATATAAAGATATTTGCCTTCTAGTTCCTCCATTGAAAACAGCATACCAGTTAAATCTATATCATACATAACTTTATTAAAGCGATCATTTTCTTCGTTTTGCACAATTAAACTGTAGCCATCTCCGTCATATACAAAGGTTTCAATTACTTGCTCAGCATCTGAAAAAGTATTAACCATTTTCAAATAGTTAATTTCATTTTTTGTATCATATTTTTGAACCAGCGACCACGATGCATCTTCCACTTCATTCAAAAAATCTTCCAATTTGTAATTGTTTTCTTTTAATTCAAAATCAAGACTTTCTAAATGACCTTCATCTTGAATAGTATTAAAAATCTCTGGATCATTTTGTTCTTGTAAAAATGTTAATGCATCTTCTTTAGCTGAATTGCCACAGCCGGTAAGGACAAACCACCAACTCCTAAAATAATTGCTTGTTTCATCATCTTTTTCATGTTTTTTATTTCCCCCTTTAATAGTTAACACCTTTTTCTTGAAATAGCATAGCCCAAAAAGTCTTTAATTTCATATAAATGTTAAGTAATTTTGAAAAAATAAAGAATAATAAGCTAAAGTTAAGAAATTTTATTTATAAGTTATTAGCTTTTTCTTTGATTGCTTCATATTCTTCATTTGTAAGCACATCTTTTTCATCTGGTAATTCTAAGCTGACTTGCTCTTTACTACTGGTCCAAACAAATTCAATCACAGACTCACCTTCAACAACATTATTATCGACCGCAAGATTAATTGTAGCTGTTAATTCATAGTTTTTCGGATCTATCACAACATCTACAGTAAAATCTAAATCGCGATCTTCAATATCTATTTCTAAGTCTATGAAAGCTGGCGCAAACTGAAAAATAACAGAAAAACTCTCTTCTTTATCTTCTAACATCTCAAAATATTGAAGTATTTCTTTTTTCGTGTAAGTTCGCGTAATTAAACCGCCTTTTTTAGTAAAAGATTCTTCGTCTAAAGTTTCATTAAATTCGCCAAAAGTTTGAATATAAGAAAATCGTGATTTATCTTCAACTGTTTCTTCAGAACTATCACTATCAGCCGTTTCTTCTTTAGAAGTATAAAGATATTTGCCTCGTGTAGCAGTCTTTATATAAGTTTTTGCTTCAGGATTCTCCGACGTGCCTCCCTCTGAACCAAAAAGGATACCAAAGAATTCATCAATATCATTTTCAGGCATTAATTTTTGATAACTGTTCTCTTCAAAATATAAATATTGTGCTATCCATGAACTATTGTTAAAACTATTGTCAAATTCATGGTATTCAATTTCGTTTTCTCTATCATACTTTTCAGTAGTTGACCAAGAAGCTGCTTCCATCTCTGATAGAAAATTTTCTACATACTTATAACTTCGATAATAAATATCTGTATTTAATTCAAAATCAAGGCTTTTAACTTGACCTTCTTCATGAATAACATTAAAAACTTCTGGATTATTTTGATTTTCCAAAAATTTTACAGCATCTTCTTTACCCGAAGTTCCACAGCCAGTTAGCAAAACCGCACTAACTGCAAACATTATTCCCCAACTCATTTTTTTCTGCACAGCCTTCTCTTCCTTTCTAAAACCATTTTTGTATGCTAAAACTATTCTTCGTAATAACTTCTATTCGTTTCAAGGTAATCATCACACTCGTCTCGTATACTTGTTAAACTTTCAATCACCAAAGCTTTGTCAACAATCTCTTCGTTTTCAAGACCTCTTAGGGATTCTCTTTGATCAGCGATTGTTTCTACATAAGTGGTTCTCAGTTCTCGTAATTCAGCACCGGTCACGGCATCATGTTCAATACCAAAAAGTTCTATTTCTTTATAATATTCAGAAAAGATTTTTTCAAACATAATTAAAATATCAACATTAATTTCCATTTTAGCGATTGATTCATCACTAGTATCTTTAGGGTCATAGCCTCTTACGGAAGTCATCTTAGCAATTGGATTTTTAGCGAAGTAATCTTCAATTTTTTTATTTTGTTTATCAGTAAAATAATAATCAAAATAAATTCTTAAAAAATCTTCCGCATCTAAATAGCCAACCCATTTTTTTAATTCTTCGTCTAACTCTTGATCAGTTATTTTTGTTAAACTTTCTTGATAATAACGCTCTTGAATTTCCGTAATATCTTCAGTTGTAATCATGTTCTTTTTAGCAGGTAATTTCAAATCGACCGCTTCATTAGAAAAAGTTCTTGCTACTTTTAGTTGCCCCGTTACGCTGTCATCATCATCTTCGATAAAGAAGTCAAAATAGTAAGTTGCAGTTTTAGCTTTAGTATCCATCACTAATTCAAAAGAGAAATCAAGTTTATCAAGTTCTTTTTTTATTTTTCTAAATTCTTTTCTGAAATTAATATCTAAGTCCTCTTCTAACTTACCCTCATCATATTCCCCTAGAAACTCAAGAAAATTTTCTAATTCTTCCTCAGTGTAAATACGACTGACAATATCTTTTTCTTTAGTAAATGAGTCTTCTGGTAAAGTCGCCGTATATTCAGCAAAAATTTCATTCGCCAAAATAGGACTACCATCAAAATAATCAAAATCAAACAATTTTTCGTCTTCGTACAATTTTTCCAAGCCGTCATTGTTGGCAGCAGACATTTCTTTTAGCGTTTCATGATCAACTTTAAAATATTGGCCGGCTGTTGCATCAGCAATATAATATAATTCATCCAAAGGTACATCAATAAAACTATCTCCTGCATCTAAAATATCTTTTAAGCTATCCATTGAATAATAAACAGTGTTTTCTTCCATAAAACCTTCAAAAGGAATAGTTGCGCCTAAAATTTTAAGCTCTCCATCTAACGTTGTTAGTTTGTTTTCAAGATCAATCGTGGTTGTCGTCGTAATTTTTGCATCTTTAATCTGTGAAGCAGCCATTTGTAGTTGGACATCGGGCTCCGCTAATTCTAACTCCAAATCTTCAAAAGTAATTTCATCTTTTCTGATATTGAAAGTATTATAACTTCCTTGCTCAGTTAAAAATTCTACAGCCGTATCTTTGGCAGATTTCCCACAACCAGTTAATAAAATTGCGGTTGCACCAACTGCTAATAGTCCTAACCCTTTTTTCTTCAACATAATTCTCCCCCTAATTTTTTCATGATATATACAAAAAGATTAATCAGTATATTTGTTGGTAATCTTTAACTATCATAGCAAAATTATATTATAATTAATATAATTTATTTATATTTTTGATGAAAATGAAGGAGTTGGTTTTTATACCAACTCCTTTTACTTGTCTTTAGCTTTTAAAAACAGAAAAAACTCTCCTAGCAACTTAAAAAATCACTAAGAGAGTTTTTTCCATTTTTAATTTTTAAATGAGTTAATTAACTCGGTTGTACTTCGTAATGAGCTGTTTTAACAGCAACTGGTTCTGTTGTCGGTGCATTATCCGTAAACTGCATAAATTGTACGGTGTGCATCCCAACATTAATTCCGCCGTTACCTTCATTTAAATCAAAAGTAGCTGCTGTCAATTCTGTAATCTGAGTAATTTCGGCAATCGCGCCATCCAGATAAATGTAAACTAGCAACGCACCATCAAACCCTTCAGCCGTATAACCAATTTGCGCATCAGTTAAGCCTTCTGTAGCGTAGAAAACAGGAATTTCGCCGTTTTCTGAAGTACCAGCTTCGGTAGAAACAAAGAAACTACCTTCGCCAAGGTCTTCAACTGTTACGGCTTCTGCATTTTCTTCAGATGCACTAGCTTCGCTCATTTCTTCTGTCTGAACTGTAGAATTTGTTGTTTCGCTTGTTGTTGCAGCTGTGCTAGCTTTATCCTTACTCCCACAAGCAGCTAGCATAATTGCTGTTGTACATAAAACACTCAACTTAACCAATTTTTTCATTGTATCCCTCTTTCAGTTTTAGTTACAGTAGTAATTGTAGCATAACTCCATAAAAAAAATAAATAACAATTTAATTACTATAAGTTTACAACGAATCATATTTAAAGCATTACTTACATTATTTTTGGCGATAAAAAATAACCTTCCACAAAAAAATGCAGAAAGTTATCACTATTAATATAAATTATCTAATCCCTAAAGCAATTCTGGCATAACGGCTCATGCGGTCAGTCGACCATGCAGGATACCAAACTAATTTGACTTCCACATTAGTTACTTCCGGAATTTCTTTTACCGCTTCGTGAATAGATTCAGTTAACACGTCAGCCAACGGACAACCCATTGTTGTTAACGTCATTTTAATAACTGTATCACCAGAATTGGCAAAATCAATTTCATAAATTAAGCCAAGGTTCACAATATCAATTCCTAGTTCAGGGTCAATTACCGTTTCTAAGGCTGTTAAAATCCGTTCTTTAATAGATTCTATTTCTTCAGATGACCATTCTTTTGTTGTTTCTGACACAATGCTCACTCCTAGTTCATTTTATTGTATTAAATTTTCACTACGTATATCATTCCACTAATGTACTTGACTAAGTGGAACTGACATCCTAGTTCTTTTTATTGTATTAAATTTTCTCTGAAAAATTAGTCTGATAATTTTTCAAGTTGAACTGGCAACAAAAATGTTTGTACATTTGATTTTCATTTTAACGCTTATTTGAAATTCTGTAAATGAGAATCGCTTCGCTTGGTTGTTAATTATTTTTCTACGGGAACATCTAAGCGAATTAAATCTTGATAGCTTTCTCTACGAACAGCTAATTGAACATTGCCATTTTCAACGAAAACTACGGCAGGACGGCGATTGCGATTATAATTACTGGCCATGGAATAACCATAAGCACCTGTGCTAGTTACAGCGATTAAATCTCCCGCTTCAACTTCAGGAAACTCAATATCACGAATCACGATATCACCAGATTCGCAATATTTGCCGACAATTCTAATTTTCTCTGAATTACTTCCTTGATGATTAGCTAATAAAGCATCATATTCAGCATTGTATAAAGCAGGACGAATATTATCTCCCATACCACCGTCAACAGCAACATATTTACGAATTCCGGGAATTTCTTTTTGTGCACCAACTGCGTATAAAGTTGTTCCGGCTTCCGCAACGATACTGCGACCAGGTTCAATTTGAATTTCTGGTAAAGGATAGGTCATTTTTTGCCAATTATTTTTAATTTCTTTCACCAAGATTTCAACAAATTCTGCTGGTGGTAACGGATCATCGGCTTTTGTATAGCGAATTCCAAAGCCACCACCAATATTCAAAACAGCTGCTTCAAAGTTTAATTCGGTTTGCCATTTAGCTAATAAATCAATCACCGTTTCAATAGCTACTTTAAAACCAGCCGTGTCAAAAATTTGTGAACCAATATGACAGTGCACACCAGCAACTTCAAAAACATCATCGGCTAATAGCATTTGTAAAGCTTGTTCCGCCTGTCCACTAGCCACATCAAAGCCGAATTTAGAATCTACTTGACCCGTTAAAATATATTCGTGAGTTTCGGCTTCAATCCCAGGCGAAACACGAAATAAGACTTTTTGTTTTTGCTTTTGTTGATGCAAAATCTCGCTTAAAATTTCAATTTCATAAAAATTATCAATCACAATCGTGCCAACTTTCGCAGCAACTGCTTCTTGTAATTCTTGATAAGTTTTGTTATTGCCGTGGTATTCAATATTTTCTGGATCAAAACCAGCTGTTAACGCCGTATATAATTCTCCTCCAGATACCACGTCACATGCTAAGGATTCTTCAGCTAACAATTGATAAATAGCTAAACAACTAAAGGCTTTGCTAGCATAAATCACTTTATTTTTAACGCCCAGACTTTCAAAAGTCTTTTTAAAGCCTTGCGCCATTGTCCGAATATGAGCAATATCATAAATAAATAATGGCGTGCCAAATTCTTTAGCTAATGCTACTGTATCTACGCCACCAATTTCTAAATGTTCCTGTTGGTTAATTGTTGCTGTCCCGAATAACATCTTTCATACCTCCACAAAAACTTATAATTACTAAGCATCATATCATAGAATAACCGCTTTTGACTATGGTTTCTCGGAAGTTTTTAAGCATACTAGCAAACTTTTTTCAGTCTTTAAAAAAACTGCTTAGCGGGTGCCATGTTTTTTCATTTCTGGGAAATTCCCGGTAGATTTATAATAGCGTTGCTCCTCTTCGTTAGCGAACTGACCAATAATTCCTTGCGTCGCTAAGACGTTCACA
Organism: Enterococcus sp. PF1-24; assembly: GCF_029893325.1. Lineage (GTDB taxonomy): Bacteria > Bacillota > Bacilli > Lactobacillales > Enterococcaceae > HY326. The sequence continues at coordinate 12,808 of NZ_JARXWL010000008.1, read as the reverse complement.
AACGCATTTTCATCAACTTCGTGTAAAATTTGCTCTAATTGATATAATTCATAGCGGGTAATTACCATCATAATCGTGGTGTTTTGTGTTTTACGAAAACCGCCTTGACTATTTAGTAAGGTCATACCACGGAACATTTGTTGACTAACTGCTTCACAAATCTGGTCAGCTTTTTCAGTGACAATCATTACTGTTAATTTTTGATGACTCGTATGAATCATATCCACCACTTGACTCATACAAAAAATTGAAACAATCGTAAATAAGGCACTTTCCCAGTCGAAAATTAAGCCTGCAAATAAAACGATTAAACTATTTAGGAAAAACATATACTTACCAACTGTTCGACCGGTTGTTTTAGACAGCACTAACGAAATGATATCCATCCCACCAGTAGTAAAGCCCATCTTTAAGGAAAAACCACCGCCGACACCTAATAAAACGCCACCGACAATCGCATTTAACATAATATTGTCAGTGATTTGCCCTGTTGGTAAAAGCGTTGTAAACAATGATACCCCTAGCACATTAATGAAACTATAAATCGTTGCTTCTTTTCCTAATTTCAAAAAGCTTAAAACAAAAATCGGCATATTTAATAGGAAAATAAAAATCCCAGTATCAATTTGCAAGGAAAATTCTTGATTCAAAATTTTGGAAATAATTTGGGCAATCCCATTGATGCCAGCCGAAAGCACATTTGCTGGAATTAAAAAATAGTTCAAAGCTAAGGCGCCACTGATAGCTGTAATTAAAATAGCCAGTCCTCGCTTAATAAATTCATTTTTTTGATAATTTTTTACGACACTACTCATTAGTTTCCCCCACACTTCATCTAATAAAAATGATTTTATCTAAACAAAATTTTTTCAATATTGCTAGAATAGCTACTTTAAAGAAAAAAAGCAATTGAAATCCTATTTTTATGAGAATATTTTTAACTTATCCAGTCAAATAGAATTGTTCCTTTTTTCAATTTCTGCTAACATAGGAAATGAAGTAAGAATTTTTAAAATTTATAAACAATTGACCAGCTTTTTTCTTTAAAAAAGCTAGTGATAGAATGTTATAAGAGGAGGATTTTTATGGCAAAAGATGCAAGTTTTGATATTGTGAGTGAAATTAATGTAGAAGAAGTAAAAAATGCGATTCAAATTGCTTTAAAAGAAATTACCAATCGCTTTGATTTTAAAGGTTCAACGGTAGAAATAAAATTGGATGACCAACAAATTGTCGCGGTCGCTGATGATGATTATAAAATGGAGCAAGTTAAAGATGTCCTTTTTAGCAAATTAATTAAACGGGAAGTCCCTACTAAAAATATTCAATTTTCAAAAAGTGAACACGCTTTAGGTGGCACCGTTCGGCAAACAGCGACTTTAGTTAACGGCATTGATAAAGACAACGCAAAAAAAATCAATACCGCCATTAAAGATGCAAAATTGAAAGTGAAAACGCAAATTCAAGACGATCAAATTCGAGTTACTGGTAAAAATCGTGATGATTTGCAAAAAGTCATTAACTTATTGCGAAATCTTGAATTACCAATTGATTTACAATTTACAAATTATCGTTAATTACTCAAAAATGGGAGGCCTTTACTTTGAATATTACTCGTATCGTAACAGGAGTTATTCAGGAAAACTGTTACTTAATTAATAATGAAGAATTTTTGCTAATTATTGATCCTGGCGCTGAAGCTGATAAAATCGCTGCTGAAATTAGCAAAATTGCGAAAAAACCAGTCGCTATTTTATTAACGCATACTCACTACGATCATATTGGCGCGGTAGAAACTTTACGTGAAAAATACCAGATTCCGGTTTATGTTAGTCCGAAAGAACAAAGTTGGCTACAAGATCCTAAACTAAACGGTTCTGGTTGGCACGCTGAGTTTCCTGATATTGTTGTTTCCCCTGCTGAATTTGAGTTCGAATTAAAAACTTACGAAATTGGCAATATGAAATTTGAAGTGGTTGCTACTCCAGGTCATTCTCACGGTAGCTTAAGTTTCATTTTTGATGATTTTGTGATTGTCGGCGATGCTTTATTTAGAGGAAGCATTGGCAGAACGGACCTACCTACTGGTGATTTACAGCAACTTTTAACAAGTATTCAAACAGAATTATTTACCCTACCAGGTGAGTTAGCTGCCTATTCCGGTCATGGCGAAGCCACAACCATTGAACACGAGCGCCTAACCAATCCCTTTTTTAATTAAAAGGATTTTTTTGAAAAAAATAATACTTAAATATTTAAAACTGAGGAGTTATTTAAAATGTCTAAAACAACACTTTATATTGTTCGTCATGGTAAAACCATGTTTAACACAGTGGAACGGGTTCAAGGTTGGTGTGATACCCCACTAACTAAAGTTGGGCAACAAGGGATTCATTATGCGGGTTTAGGGTTAAAAGATATTACTTTTGAAGAAGCTTACTCTAGCGATAGCGGTCGTGCGATTGAAACTTGTCGCATTATTTTGGGAGAAAACGAAAATGGTCGCCATGTTCCTTATAAAACAGATCCACGGATTCGGGAATGGTGTTTTGGCTCACTTGAAGGCGGTTATGATATGGAAATGTGGGGCGTGGTTCCCCGGGTTTTAGATTTTAAAGAAGAACAAGAAATGTCTGATTTAAGTTTTGAAGACTTAGCTAACGCCATTTATAAAGCGGACACGGCTAATTGGGCACAACCTTTCACTGTATTGAAAGAGCGAGTTTGGAATGGCTTTGAGGATATTGCTCATCGTCGTGAAAAAAATGGTGGCGGTAATGTTTTAGTTGTCTCTCATGGTTTAACGATTGCCTTTTTGTTAAACTTAATTGATTCACAACAACCTTTACGTGCTTCTTTGCAAAACGGTAGTGTAAATAAAATTAGTTATGAAAAAGGCGAATTTACCATTGAAGCCATTAACGATACTACTCATATTGAAAAAGGCAAGAAGATTTCTAAAGAGTTATTAGCTTAATTTTCTTGGTTGCATATTTTGAAGAACTGCAGTTATGCAGTTCTTTTTTTATCGACTTTTCCGCTTTGATGAATTTCACACGGGTGCAGATCAAGCTCACTCCGCCTTTTCGTATTTTCTACGACTAAAGTTTGATTTTTCTGATAAATCCCTTAATTTTAGCCAATTCTGATTGGTTTTTTTATTATGAAAGAGTATACTAAGTAGGAGCTTTTGATTTTTTTATGAAAGGAATGAAAAAATGTTTTTTATTAATCTGATTAAAGCGATTATTTTAGGAATTATTGAAGGGATTACTGAATGGTTACCAATTAGTAGTACCGGACATTTAATTTTGGCTAATGAATTTATTAAACTAGATGCAACCCCCGAATTTATTTCAATGTTTAACGTCGTTGTACAATTAGGCGCAATTTTAGCGGTAATCTATCTCTATTTTAATAAATTGAATCCTTTTTCTTCAACCAAAAGTAGCGAAGAAAAAAATAGTACTTGGCAGTTGTGGTTTAAGGTGATTGTTGCGATTATTCCTTCTGGGATTTTAGGAATTTTACTTGATGATTGGTTAGATGAACATCTGCATAAGTTTTTACCAGTTGCGATTGTTTTGATTATTTATGGGGTTGCTTTTATAGTTGTTGAAAAGAAAAATAAAACTTTGCAACCAAAATGTACTGATTTAAATAAATTTACTTATAAAGCTGCTTTAGTTATGGGCTTTTTCCAAGTGCTTTCTTTAATCCCCGGAACTTCTCGTTCTGGAGCAACCATTTTAGGTGGGATTGCCATTGGTGCTTCTCGCTTTGTAGCTACGGAATTTTCATTCTTTATGGGCATCCCTACCATGTTTGGTGCCAGTGCTTATAAGATTTTCAAATTTATCAAAACTGGCAATCAATTTGATTTACAATCATTGTTTATCTTGTTAATTGCTACAATCGTTTCCTTTATTGTTTCTGTTTTAGCAATTAAATTCTTAATGAACTACATTAAAAAACACGATTTCACTGTGTTCGGTTGGTATCGTATCATCCTTGGTAGCTTACTAATTGTTTATTGGTTGATTCAATTATTTTAATTAAATGATAGCTTGATTAAACACCTTCATTTTGAAGGTGTTTTTTTCGTCTACTTTTAAAATAGAATGATTCTCAATTGCACAAGTTGAAAATCTGTTTATTTAAAAGCATCTATTTCTATTGATAATTACTTTCATTCTCATTTAAAGGTTTTTATTATCATTTACAAAAATAATATGCTATGATGACTTTGAAGATAAATGAAAACGGAGGATTATATTATGAATAAAGAAGTCAAACAGGCGCTCTTATCAACTATAAGCTGTTTACTTTTTATGATTATAGGCTTTACTTTGGAAAAAAATAATCTAGCAATTGCCCCACTCTTTTTTACAATTGCTATTATTGCAGGGGGGTGGAAACAGACTTATGAGGGATTACAAGAACTTTTTACCGAAAGACATTTAAACGTTGACTTACTGATGGCTTTAGCAGCGATTGGTGCTTGCTTAATTGGCAATTGGTTGGAAGGCGCGATGTTGACTTTCATTTTTTGTTTAAGTGGTGCTTTGGAAGAATATGCCACTAATAAAAGTCAAAAAGAAATAACTTCTTTAATGAAAATGCAACCCGCTACCGCTTTAGTCTTAGCTAATGACGGCACAACTATCGAAACGAATGTTAAAGATTTACAACTAGGCCAAAAAGTTTTGGTTCCTAAAGGGGCTGCGATTGCCATTGATGGTCAGTTAATTCAAGGTTCAAGTACGATTGATGAAGCAGCTTTAAGCGGTGAATCAATTCCAGTGGAAAAACAACTTGGCGATTTAGTCTATGCAGGCACCACTAATTTAGGTCATGCCATCACCATTGAAGTTACGCAAAAAAGTGAAGATACTCTATTTTCAAAAATTATTCAGTTAGTTGAAGAAGCTCAAAATACACCAACTAAAACAGCTTCTTTTATTGAAAAAATTGAAAATGTCTATGTAAAAATTGTTTTAATTACCGTACCAATTATGATTGTACTCCCCCACTTTTTATTAGGCTGGGAGTGGAGCGAAAGTTTTTATCGCGGAATGGTTTTATTAGTGGTTGCCTCCCCTTGTGCCTTAGTAGCAGCTGCTACACCAGCTACCTTAGCTGCCATTTCAAATGGCGCAAGAAATGGCGTACTTTTTAAAGGTGGAATTTATTTAGAGAACTTAGCGCAACTAAAAGCCATTGCCTTTGATAAAACCGGTACGTTAACACAAGGTAGTCCGGTTGTAACCGATAGTATTTTCTTAGGCAATCAAGAAGAAAGCATTCAAGCAATGCTGGCAATGGAATCTAAAACTACGCATCCCTTAGCAGAAGCTTTATTAACTCATTTCTTGGTACCAATTAAGGAAGAATTTCAACAAATCGAAGTTGAAGAAGTGACTGGTTTTGGCCTTCAATCAATGATTAATGGTCATCTTTGGAAAATTGGCAAATATTCTTTTAATGAAGCAGAAGAAAAATTAGCCGATGATTTATTAGATAAGGTTAACTATTTGCAAAGTAACGGTCGAACAGTCATTTATTTACTAAAAGATAATCAATTACAAGCGATTTTTGCTTTATTTGATGTAGCTCGCCCCGAAGCGAAACAAGTTATTAGCTATTTTAACAGTCAAGGGATTCATACCACCATGATTACTGGTGATAATCAACAAACAGCTAAAGTTGTTGCTGAAGAAGTTGGCGTCAATGATTTTTATGGCGGCTGCTTACCTGCTGATAAAACGGAATTGATTACCGAAGAGCATGCCACTTATCAAGTGAATGTTATGGTTGGCGATGGTGTCAATGACGCCCCTGCTCTGGCAACAGCTTCAATTGGCGTAGCGATGGGTGAAGGTACGGCGGTTGCGATGGATGTCGCTGATGTGGTGTTAATAAAAAATGATTTAACTAAACTACAAATGAGTCATATGCTTTCTCTAAAACTACAAAAAATTATTAAACAAAACATTATCTTTTCAGTAAGTGTCATCATTTTATTGATTTTAGCAAATTTTTTCCAAGTAATCAGTTTACCTTTAGGGGTTGTCGGTCATGAAGGCAGTACGATTTTAGTTATTTTGAACGGCTTACGTTTATTACGAACGATTCCCCTTAAAAATAATCAAGATTCAACTAATGGCTGCTAATCTTGTGAACTTTATACCTTAAGACATAGCAATTAAGAAATTATTTTGCTGTTAAGGAAAAAAACTTGTCACATTTTTATTGCAAACAAAGTGGGCTTTATGTATAATGATTAATGTTGAATATGTATTTCGGTACATATACTTTATCTTATCGGAGGTGAAAAAATGCCAAACATTGAATCTGCAATCAAACGCGTTCGTACAAGTAACGACGCTAACGTTAGAAATTCATCTCAAATGAGCGCTATGCGTACAGCGATTAAAAAACTTGATCAAGCTGTAGAAGCTGGAGCTGACAACGTAGATGCATTATATAAAGATGCTGTTAAAGCGATTGACATGGCTGAAACTAAAGGATTAATCCACAAAAATAAAGCTAATCGCGACAAATCTCGTCTAACTGCTAAAGTTGCAAAATAAAAATAATTAAGCACCGTTAAGTCATTCTTAGATGGCCTAGCGGTGCTTTTTCTTTGCATTTTAAACTAACTTCCCTAATTTCATTACAAAAAGTTGGAACATTAAGTTTTTATCCCCTTGCCCTGATTTCGTTAAATAATCATTTTCAACTAATTGATCATAAATCTGGGCGATTTTTTCGGCTGTCATTCCTCGCGCTTGCTGCATCGCAACCTTGGCACGATAAGGATGGACGCCTAAAGTTGATGCGATATTAGCTTGCTGATAACCGATGTTTACTAAAATTTTTGTCTGTAACAATAAACGAAACAGGCTGATTAAAATCGCACTAATCTTAATCGTTTCTTCCCCTTGCAACACTAAATCATCAAATAAACGCAATGCTGCTTCCGTTTTACCAGCTAACACATAATTGGTCATATCAAAGATATTATGCTCTAAAGTTTTAGGAATTAATTCATTTAAAACTTCTTGACTGACTGTCTGATTACTGCCAAGATAAAGAACAATTTTTTCAAACTCACTAACAATTTTTGTTAAGTTATGATCAGTTAAATTCATAAAGTAGTCAAAATTTTCACGACTAATTGTTAGTTGCTGATTATCAAATAGTTGTTGGACATAGCGATGTAATTCTTTTGTTTCTGGAGCATGAACTTCAATTAATTGACTCTGCTTTTTTAATAGTTTAGTCGCTTTTTTTCGCTCATCTAATTTATCATAGGGGGCAAAGAAAACTAAAATCGTGGTTTCTAAAGGATTTTCAATATATTTGAGAAAATCAGTTAAATCAACATCTCCTGCTGTTTTATTGCCAGTTAGAAAAAAAGGATTTTCTGCAAAAATTAAGCGATAATCGCCAAAAAAAGGTAAACTTTCGGCTTCATCTAGCAAAGTCGCCATGGAAGTTTCCGTCAAATCGAATAAAGTAAAATTCAAATCTTCTTCATCGCTAATTTGTAGTCGCTCTAAAAAAGCTTGGCGAACTTGTAGCTGTAAGTAAGTTTCCGTTCCCAAAACTAAATAAATATTCTTTAAGGCTTGACTACGAATTCTTTGGATTGCTGTTTGGGTATTCAAAAAATTCCTCCTTTTTTCAAATTCCTTCAATAAAGGTTTCTCAAATATCCTACCATGAGAAAAATAGAAATACCACCCTTATTCAATGATTTCTTTGATAATCATCGGTTGAAAAAATGACCAACGAAAACTAATCATCCCCTGTTGATCAGTGCGGAAAATGGCGACTTCTTGCAAGTTTTTCAAAACTTTCGGATGCGGATGACCAAAACGATTGTTTTTCCCACAAGAAATAATCGCAATTTCTGGTTGCAGCTGCTGAACAAATTCTTTGCTAGTAGAAGTTTTACTGCCATGATGACCCACTTTTAAAATTTCACTTTGCAATTGGGGATAATGATTAATCAACTGCGTTTCCCCTTCTGCTTCTAAATCGCCAGTAAAAAGAAATGAATGTTCAGCAATTGTCGTCCATAACACTAAAGAATCATTATTTTCTCCTACCACTTCTGTAAAAGGCGATAACACTTGTAGCTGAAATTTTTCCCCAATCACTTCCCCAGCTGCGACTAAATAAATTGGCGTACCTTGTTTTTGAAAAACGGTTAAAATTTCTTTCATTTTAGGATTTTTCTCCATTCCTTTAGCTAAATACAGTTTTTTAACAGGAATCGCTTGATTAAGGGTTAAAACTTCTCCTATATGATCCTCATCAGCGTGAGTCAAAACTAAAATATCTAATTGCGCCACGCCTTGCCCTTGTAAAAAAGGAATCAAATTATATTCAGCAGCAGAACGCCAGTTACCGATTTGCCAATCTTCTTTAGCGAAAGTCAACTGTCCACCAGTATCAATTAGAATCGTTTCTTTTTGAAAAGGGGCTTGTAAGAAAATGCTATCCCCTTGACCAACATCTACAAAAGCTACCATACCAAAAGGGTTAATTACTTTTAAATACAGGGGGAAAGCTAAAATAATCACTAGCCACGCCCTTTTTTTCAGATTTTGAGATTGCAAAAAATAAATTGCTATCAAAATTAAAAATACTAACAGGTTATTGCTAAAACCACTGGCGCTTAAACTCCAGCTTTCAAAAAGACTGATACACCACTCCATACTCTGAAGAATTTTTTCAAAGATAATTTCTGGTAGAAGCGATAATGGTTGTAAAAATTTGAAAAAACTGAAAATAAATAGCCCACTGAGATATGGTAAAAATATTTTTTCAAACAAGGGAATAAACAGGACACTGAAAAAGCCACTAAGAATTGGCACCTTACAAAAACTATAGCTAACAATTGGCAGCATCACTATTTGCAATAATAAATTTTTCTGCACTAGGTTCAAGGACTTTTTTTCTTGTAGTAATAGGATAAATAAAGAAATCGTTACACTTAATAAGCCACCTAAACTAAAAAAAGTATAGGGTTTCACTAGTAATAGCAATACTAAACTAATAGAAAAACGATCTAAAGAAGAAACAACTACTCTTCTTAACCCTAAAAAGCGCCTAACTAAAAAGAAAATCAAAGCTCGCGTAACACTGATGCTACCACCAGTTAACAAATAAAAGAAAATACTAACCACAATTAAAGGGCCTAAGGATTCTGCTGGAGTCAAGCGCAAACGCCGCAATAAATAATATAAACTTCCTAGAAAAAACTGAACATGTAAGCCCGATAAACTAAATAAATGAAGCAAACCACTATCATCATAAATTTCACGAATTTCTTCAAAATCTTGATCTTGATAACCAAATAGTAAGGCTTTCATATAAAGGGCGGTTTTTCTGGAAAATATCTTATCAATTCGTTGCACTTGCTGCTGCCGAAGACGACTGAAAAAAAGCTGAAAATCAAAAAACTTGGGCTGTATTACTTTAGTAATTTGATAATCACTAACTTTTAATATACCAGCAATACCTTTACTGGCTAGATAAAGACGATAATCAAAACCTAATAAGTTTCTTTGACCTTCTGCTATAGCTAACTCTCCCCTTGTTTTCAAAAGTAAGACTTGATTGTTGGCTTGCCAAAAATCTTTTTCAGCTGCTGATTTTAATTTAATACGACAAGTGACTTGACGAACTTCTTGATTAGCGATTGTTTCAGCGGTGAAACGTAAACTATCGCCATTCACTCGTTGACTATCAGGTAATAGAACCAGTTGATAATCATTGGTTGCCCCTATTTCAGTAGGTAGTTGTAGCTTTTCTTTTTGGCTATTAGCTCTCAAAGCAACAAAAAAACTGCAAAATAAACAAATCACGATTAATGATTTGTTCCTTTTACAGCATAAACTGACGAGTATCACAGTTAAGGATAAATAGAGAAGTAAACTTTTTTCAATGACTAAAGCCCCGATGATTGCACTTAAAAGGGCTGGGAAAACCCAATAATTATCAATTTTCTTCAGCATTTTCAAAAAGCAACTCGTTTTCTAGGCGAATTTTAGCGAAATATTTCTTATCTAACTGAACTTGATTAGTAGATGCGCCCACTTGGCGAATCAAATCTAAAGCATAAGGATCGTTATGATAATCATACAAATAGTGAATTTTCTTAACGCCAGCTTGCAAAACAGTTTTCGTACACGCTAAGCAAGGAAAATGGGTGACATAAATTTCCGCATTTTCTGTAGGAATGCCGAATTTGGCGCATTGTAGCAACGCGTTCATTTCCGCGTGAATAGTCCGTAGACAGTGCCCGTTCACTACGTAGCAATCTTCATCGACACAATGGACATCGCCGCTGACAGAGCCATTATAGCCTCCTGCGATGATTCGTTTATCCCGCACCAAGGTTGCCCCTACTTCTAAACGAGTACAGGTACTCCGCAAAGAAAGTAATAAAGCTTGTGCCATAAAATACTGATCCCAAGGTATTCTTTCCAAAATAATAATCCTCTTTTCTATATTAAGAGTAAAAGTTAACTCCTTTTTTGATAAAGACTTGTTTTCTATATTGTAATGGAATCCTTGATTTTTTCAAGCGTCTTTTCACCAATCCCCGAAATTTTTGTTAAATCCGAAATATCTTTAAAACTACCGTTCGCCTCACGATAGTTAATAATGTCTTGTGCTTTCTTCTCGCCAATCCCTGATAAAGTCTGCAACTCCACAGCTGATGCTGTATTAATATTTATTTTTCCGTCTTTTTCCCCACTTCCTGCTATCGATGGAGTTAGTTGATTATTGCTAACTTCTGCAGCTACTTCCTCACCGACTTTTGCTACATAAATCACTTGCTGATCACTTAGTTTTAAAGCAAAGTTTAATAAATTTTGATCAGCTTCTGAAGTAAAACCGCCAGCTGCCATAATCCCGTCAATTAAGCGGCACTCGCTAGCTAAACGATACATTCCCGGATTTACAACAGCACCTTTTATGTCCACATAAATAAAGTCCACGGTTGTTTCAGTTGTTGAACTATTTAACGTGCTGCTTTCTACCGTCGTTGCCACAGTTACTGTTTCAATCAGCTCCTGTTTTGGCTGATGAATTAACAGATAGCCACAAAAAGCCCCAACAATTCCTAAGGCAGCCAGTAAAATAATCAGTAATTTTTCTTTCATGATTCCTTGCCAAGTCTGCATTTTTCTCCCTCCTAAAAAAAGATACGCAAAAAAATGATATTTTTGACAGAAAAATTTATTTTACAACGTATAATATAGTAAAGCGAACAAATTGCGAAAGGAGTGCCAAAATGGTTTTAGATGAAAGCATAATCGCTGCCTTAGTTGCCAAAGATTATAATGGCCTAGAACTTTTAATTGATAAGTACGGTTTAACTATTTTAAAAACGATTCATCAGATACTCAATCGCTCTGAAGAACGCTCCTACCAGCAAGAAGTCGAAAATGAAGTCTTTTATACAATTTGGAAAAAGTCAGCTACTTACAAGCCGGAATTAGCCCAGTTTAACACTTGGATTTTAATGATTACTAAAAACACTGCGATTGATTTTAAAAGAAAAATTATCCGCAACCAAAAGTTTCAATCTGTTGCTACGTTACCTGAAATCAGAAAAGAAAGTTTTCCTTTAGAAAAAGAACAGTTTTTAGATTTATTAGCCATTCTAACTTTTGAAGACCAATTAATTTTTCTTAAGCGCTATTTTTACCAAGAAAAAATTGAAGATATCGCTAAAGATTTAGCCTTAACTAACGAAACTGTCTATAACCGGCTTTCACGTGGCCGAAAAAAACTAAAAAAGGAGCTGAGTAATCATGAGTAATACTTTTAAAAAGCTTTTTCATCTATTCAATAAAGAACGCTCTCCCGAAGAAAAAATTGCTTTCCAGAAAAAACAATTACTTCAGCAAACTAAAAAATATATTTTTCTACGAGAATTAATGGAAGAGTTTGCTGAAAATTTAGCGGCTGATGAAATTATTCAAGCTTACCTACCTTTAGCGGCTGGTGAAAATTCCAGTGTTGCTAATGTTGGTTTGATGGGCATGGCCTATGCTGAAAAACCGCAATCGAAAGCTTATGTCCGCCTTTTCAACGATATTCGTGGCAATCGTTTATTAATTTTTACCAATCAGCGCATCATCTTTATGACGTTAATTGAATATTTAGAAGATGGCCTCTATTATATTTATCCTTATGCAGGGATTAAAAGCATTTGCTTTAAAGAACAAAAAGTCGGCTATTTCGAATGGGAAAATCGTCAAGGATTTTTCCCGAAAAGAAAATATACTTATAGCTATAGCTTGGATTTTCAATCAAATAATAATATTTTTACTGAGCGCTTAACTGAAAATGATGCTGAAATTTTCAAACGCCAATTATCGGAAATTGAAGCTTTAAAAAATGTTCTCATCACTGATAAAGTGCAAAGAAATTCAACTTTTGATTATTATTTTAGTAATTTCACTTTATGGCAAAAAACATTTATGACCATTTCATTGATAGCCGTTGTCAGCTTGCTAATTCTACTCATCTTAGGGATTTTCTTTCATATCGGGCCCAGTAAACATCTTTATTTGGGTTCACAAAGTTTACTTGCAGAAATAATTACTAAAAAAAGGGGCTGTGACATAAGTAAATTATGTTCGTAGTTTCAAAAAAAAGAAATTCTATGAAAACCATTATGGTTTTGTGGGATTTCTGTTTTTTTAGGTATGATTTAATTATTATTATCTTACTTTTGATAGTTTCATCATATTTATTGCGGTAATTAAAATGCCAG
>NZ_JARXWL010000007.1 GCF_029893325.1 Enterococcus sp. PF1-24 | reverse complement strand
AAAGGAAGATAGGTAATGTCCGTTACTAATTTTTTTAACTGACTGTTTGAAGAAAATCTTCGGTTTAAATGATTGCCAACTATTTTATATGGCTGCCCAACTTTTGTTCTTTTCTTCATTTTCGTACGACAATTCCACCCATAACGACGCATGATATGTTGAACTGTATTCTTACTGACACTTCTTACTCGACACACCAGCGCAGTGATTTTTCTATAACCGTATCTGAATTTATGTGTAAAACAGAGTTCCTTAATTAATTGTTCTAAATCAGTTAATCCTTTGGGGGCTGTTTTTAACCATCGATAATATGTGGAACGACCTATCTTAAATTGCTCGCACAATTCTTTAATACTCATTTGATCTTTCAATGACTCTACAAGGGCTATAAATGAGTCTCTTTCCACATCCTTTCCAATTCGTTGTACTTTTTTATCACTTCTAATTGTTGTTTTAAAAACTTATTTTGATTTCTTAGGTAGTCAACTTCAGACAGGTCCTCTGGTCCTTTGCCAAAACTATACTGTTTCCCAACAGGTTGAAGAAACCGGTGGGTTTCTCCATTACGATGCCAACGCCACCATGTTTCAACTTGTGTTTTGTTTTTAATATTAAGTGTGGACATTATTTCCTTAGTTGCTTTTCCATCTAATTTCATGCGAATCACTTCTTGTTTTACCTCAATCGGGTACGCTACTCTCATTGTCATGCTAAAAAGCACCTCCTGTTAAATTCATTTTACTTGAATTCAACAAGAAGTGCTTTTTTATTATGTCCCACTATTCTGGGTCAGTTCCTTTTTTATTGCTATAAAGAAATACGCATTTTTTTGTGATTTCCTTGTTTTTCATTCTTTTTTCTCAGAAATTCCTGCCTGCAAGCGGGAATTTTTGCGAAAAACAAAAAAAGAAAGCGCTGTTTAGCGAGAGATTTTGATAAGATGTAGGAAAGGCTGTTGTTGTGTTCATTTGAATCTTAAGGAGGAACAACAAATGGCACAATCTCAATCGTTTAGGCAGCAAGAAGAATTTTTACAATTATTTAATCGTTATAAGCCGATTGTATTTAAGTTGCAGAAAAAATACCGTTTAAATAATTTTGATAATGATGATTGGCTCCAAGAAGGTCAAATTGTTTTTTATAAAATATTGACTTGCTACGATGTGGAAAAAGGGGCGACGCTAGGGCATTTTTTCAAGTTAGCTTTTGTAAATCATATTAACAGTTTATTGCGGAAACAAACCGCTTTGAAACGTAAAGCGGATGTGTTAAGTTGTTCTTTAGAGAAATTAGCACCTGTTGATGAAGCGAATTATCGCAAAGGCATGAACTATCAACCGCATATTTTGGAAAATATGATTTTAAAAGAAAATTTTCAAAAGTATCAAACGTTGTTTTCTGAAAGAGAGGGAGCAGTCATGAGTTGTTACTTATTGCAAATGGATTTAGCTGAAATTGCCCAGCTGCTACATATTTCAGAGAATCAAGTGCGGAACGCGTTAGATCGTGGGAAAAAGAAATTGACTGATCATCTAGTGGAAAATCGTGAATAAGTAAAAAAGTGGGACAATCAGCGATTGCCCCACTTTTAAATTTAAATTTTATTCAATGACTAAGACGCCTTCTTTTAAGGCAAAAGGATTTTGTTCATTAATGTGATCGTAGAACATAATGCCATTTAAATGATCAATTTCATGTTGAACAACGATTGATTCATAACCTTTAAGACGGATTTTTTGTTTGTTGCCATTCATATCATAGTAAGAAACTGTGATTTTAGCGTGGCGGACAACATAACCAGGGACTTCTCGGTCAACAGAAAGACAACCTTCCCCTTCTCCTAAACAAGTATCTTGTACCGAATGACTCAAAATTTTAGGGTTATACATGACCGCACTTAGAACCGGCGCCGCATCTTCTTCATCAGCTGGAACATGGAGTGCGATAATTCGTTTAGAAATATCTAACTGCGGTGCTGCTAAACCAACGCCACCACGTAAAGCTAACTCTTCAGATTTAATCGGGTCTTGGCTATTCAATAAAAATTCCATCATTTCTTTTCCTAAAGCGATATCTTCAGGAGAAAGTGGTAGTGCAACTTCTGCAGCTACTTTTCGTAAAGTCGGATGCCCTTCACGAATAATATTATCCATTGTAATCAAACGAGGTTGACTCCTTTCAAAGTGGCCTGATAATAATCAGGCAGATTGCCCTTATAGTTTAACATAAAAAGCTTAGATACTGCAAAAACAAAGCAAGCAAAAAAATGTAATTTTGTATTTTTCCCGCTTTTTCTGTAATCCAGCTGTGAGGCTTTGCACCACTCGATAAAGTGAAGAAGAAATTTGTGGTAGAAAGCACCGCTATAATTTCTTTATGTATTTTACTTGGGAGCTGAACGAGCCCTTTCCGCTCTTTTAATTAAAGCTTGCTTTTTTTGGTAATTTCAAGTAAAGTATATCTGTATGCTTGACATACCGCCCTATTTCTTGGTTAAGTGCTTCACCAACGCTTTACTCAGTTATAGGATTAAAATGAAGAAAGAGGTGGAACTCATGGCAATTTCAAAAGAACAAAAAAATCAAATCATTTCAGAATATGCTCGCCATGAAGGTGATACTGGTTCTCCAGAAGTACAAATTGCTGTACTAACTTACGAAATCAATCACTTGAATGAGCATGCTCGCGTTCACAAAAAAGATCATCATTCTTACCGTGGACTAATGAAAAAAATCGGTCATCGTCGTAACTTATTAGCTTACTTACGCGATAAAGACGTACAACGTTACCGCGAATTAATCCAACGTTTAGGATTACGTCGTTAATTAACAACGCGAAAGTGAGGTTCCAAGGAATCTCACTTTTTTGCTAATTTCTAACCAGATTAAAATTTGTTTTTTTAAAAGTTTACCGACACTCTACTAACCAAATGAAAGCAGCTAACGGTTAGCTATTTCCATTTGTTTAGTAGCGTCTCGCTTTTAAAAAAACGAAAAATAATAAAGTTTGCTTTTAAGCGAAACGGAGGAAAAATAAAAATGACAGAAAAACAAGTTTTCAAAACAACTTGGGGCGGACGCCTGCTACAAGTAGAAATCGGTCAATTAGCTAAACAAGCTAATGGTGCAGTTTTAGTTCGTTATGGCGATACAGTGGTTTTAAGTGCAGCCGTGGCTTCTAAAGAAGCAAAAGATACTGATTTCTTCCCGTTAACTATTAATTATGAAGAAAAAATGTATGCTGTAGGGAAAGTTCCCGGTGGCTTCATTAAACGAGAAGGTCGTCCAAGTACTGCAGCAACCTTAACTGCCCGCTTAATTGACCGCCCAATCCGCCCGATGTTTGCGGAAGGTTTCCGTAACGAAGTTCAAGTAACCAACGTGGTAATGAGCGTAGAGCAAGATTGCTCACCAGCAATGGCAGCGATGTTAGGTTCGTCTTTAGCTTTATCAATTTCTGATATTCCTTTTGATGGCCCGATTGCTGGCGTTGAAGTTGGTCGTGTGGCTGGCGAATATGTGTTGAACCCAACGATTGAACAAGCTGCAGCAACTGATATTGAATTAACTGTTGCTGGTACCAAAAAAGCGATTAACATGGTAGAAAGTGGCGCCAAAGAAGTTTCTGAAGATGATATGCTAGGTGCTTTACTATTTGGTTTTGAAGCAATTAAAGAAATGATTGCTTTCCAAGAAGAAATCGTAGCCGCTGTCGGCAAAGAAAAAATGGAAGTAAAACTTTTACAAGTTAATCCTGACTTGAAAAAAGAAATTTTTGATGCTTACTATGCAACTATGAAAACAGCTGTAATGACAGAAGAAAAATTGGCTCGTGAAGATGAAATCGAAAAAGTCAAAGAAACAGTTAAAGAAGTTTATGCTGAAAAATTTGCTGACACTGAAGAAGCAGATAGCATCAACAAAGAAGTCAAACAAATTGCTGAAGATTTAGAAAAAGATGTGGTTCGTGAATTAATCACGATTGATAAAATTCGTCCTGATGGCCGTAAATTAGATGAAATCCGTCAATTAGATTCAGAAGTGGCTTTATTACCACGAGTACACGGTTCAGGTTTATTTACACGGGGCCAAACGCAAGCTTTATCTGCTTGTACTTTAGCACCTTTAGGAGAGCATCAAATTATTGATGGCTTAGGAGTTGAAGATAGTAAACGATTCATTCACCACTACAACTTCCCGCAATTCTCTGTTGGTTCAACAGGGCGTGCTGGTTCACCAGGTCGTCGTGAAATCGGACATGGTGCTTTAGGTGAAAGAGCCTTAGCGCAAGTAATTCCTGACGAATCAGAATTTCCTTACACAATTCGTTTAGTAGCCGAAGTATTGGAATCAAATGGTTCTTCTTCACAAGCTAGTATTTGTGCTGGAACATTGGCCTTAATGGATGCTGGGGTGCCGATTAAAGCACCGGTTGCAGGGATTGCTATGGGACTTGTTTCTGACGGTGAAAACTACACTATTTTAACTGATATTCAAGGCTTAGAAGATCACCTTGGCGATATGGACTTTAAAGTTGCCGGAACGAAAGCCGGAATTACAGCTTTACAAATGGATATTAAAATCCAAGGAATCACTGAACAAATTTTAACTGAAGCTTTAGCTCAAGCGAAAAAAGCGCGGATGGAAATTTTAGAAGAATTAACTTCAACATTAGCTGCGCCGCGTGAAGAGTTAAGCCAATACGCGCCAAAAATTGAAATGATTAAAATTGATCCTGCTAAAATCAAAGATGTTATTGGTAAAGGTGGCGACACCATCAACGGTATCATTGATGAAACAGGCGTTAAAATTGATATCGACCAAGAAGGTAATGTTAGCATTGCTTCTGCCGATGCCGATATGATCAAAAAAGCTATTCAAATTATCAAAGAATTAACAAAAGAAATCAAAGTCGGCGAAGTTTACTTAGGTAAAGTAGTCCGAATTGAAAAATTCGGTGCCTTTGTTAACTTAGCGAAAGGCAAAGATGGCTTAGTTCATATTTCTCAATTAGCTAACGAACGCGTCAACCAAGTAGAAGATGTTGTAAAACTTGGCGACGAAGTCTTAGTTAAAGTAACTGAAATTGACCGTCAAGGCCGTGTAAATGTCTCTCGTAAAGCAGTTTTAAACGAAGATAAAAAAGACTAAATCACTTAGCAGTTAAGCTGTTTTTCTGGCTTAACTGCTTTTTTGATACACAGCATTAGCAAAAATGCCTATGATAACGTTTTTTATCTGTAGACAGCCAAAGATTTTCTTTAATATTAGTGGCAAATTTGATACACTTTAAAAGCAGCTGATTTTTGAGAAGAATGATGAATTAAGTAAATAACAAAGGGTGAAATTTTGAATTCCAAAAAGAAACGTAAAAGGCTTAAGCAACAACAAATTGAAGCCGATACTTTCGAGTATAAACGTAAAAGAAAACGGAGACGTTTTTCCTTAGCGGAATTTTTAGAAGAACATGACGGATTGTCTATCGCTTTAAATCTATTAGTTGTACCAATTTTCGGGCTGATTACTGCAATCATAGTCCAGTTGGATGATTCAGCCTGGAAAGTTCCGCTGTTTACTAATATACTATTATTATTTTTGACTCTGTGGGGGCAGTTTACTAATAAAACGAAAAAAAACAGTCGCAGCTTGGCTGAATTTATTAGTCAGTTTAAATGGCTTAATGTCGTATTGCTTGTTTGTCATGGAACAATTGGTTTTCACAAAAAATATAGCCAAAAAGTGACTGTTAAACCATTATGGTTTGTCGATTCATCAGATGCTAAAAAAGCGTTACTTATTTATTTAATAATCTTGAGCGTGTTATTTACCTTATCTTTCTTTATAAAAGATGAAAAAAAGCAAAAAAAGAAAAAATAAGATGATATATAGTTGAAAAGTTTAAAGGTGGTGAAGATTTTGAATTCAAAAGAAAAAATGTTAGAGCTGATTAAAAAGAAACAAACCGGTGGCGGTCGTTCGAAACAAATGAGCGCACCAAAAAACGATCAGAAAAACATGCGTAAAGGACCTAAAATTTTTAATAAATAGTGAGTGAAAGACATTTTTCTTGGAAAAGAAAGGTGTTTTTTTATTAAGTTTATTTTGATGCTATTTAATATAAAAAAATTTATAGTTGTTAGCTGAATAAAAATCAATCTACAGAATTCCTTTCTTTTCACAGCTAATCATGTTATGCTTTGAAATGAAAGCAATCAAAAGCAAATAACAGGCGGTGGGGATTTGGACGAAAATAAATTTATGTACGCAGAAGAACGGAAAGCTAAAATATTACGTTTGTTAGAGGAACAAGAACGACTTCAAGTAGTTGATTTAGTTGAACTTTTTCAAGTTTCAGGAAGTACAATTCGTACAGATATGCGAGAATTAGAAAAAGAACACTTGTTGACGCGTACACATGGTGGTGCGATTCGCAATCTTCAAAGAAGTTTTGAAGATAAACCCAAAGTACGTACTTTAACAGATGAAAAGCGAAAAATAGCTCGTAAAGCCGTGGATTTACTTAATGATGGAGACTCTTTGGTGATTGATACAGGAACATCTTGTTTGGCTTTTGCTGAAGCATTGATAAATAGTTCGGTTAAAGATTTACGTATCCTTACTTATGATTTACAAATAGCTTCAATGCTTAGTGAAGAAACTAACCATGAAATTTGCTTTATTGGCGGTATTATTCGTAATGGATTTCAGTATGCTTCTGGGGAAATGGTGATTGAATCTTTGCGAACTTTTTTGGTGGATAAAGCAGTGATTGGAACAACTTCTTTTTCTCCAGAAAAAGGCTATTCTACACCGAATATTGGAACTGCAGAATTGAAAAAAGTTCTGTTTACAATTGCGAAAGAGAAATTATTACTTTGTGAATCTAGCAAAATTAGGAAAGATAGTTTTAAATTATTTGCTAGACCAAATGAAGTAGATTTATTTATCACGGATAATGAGATTACCGATGAAAAGTTAAAGGAACTAAAAAGATTGAATTTAAGTGTTTCGATTGCGTAGTTATTATGGACTAAAACTTTAATATGTTTTAGTCTTTTTTTGTCTTTTCAAAAGCAAATGAAAAATATCTATTTTCATTTGCTTTTATATGTTGATAAAGTGAAAATATATGTTAGAATGAAAACGAATTCAAATATAGGAGGAAATAAAATGACAATTAATTTAACTGTAAAAGAACTGGCAAATTTGGTAGATCACACATTATTGAAAGCGGATGCGGTACATTCAGGATTTGAAAAATTATGTCAAGAAGCTGACGAATATGGATTTAAGATGGTTGCTATTAACTCATCTCCAGTAAGTTTATGTGCAGAGCTTTTGAAAGACAGCCCAGTTCATGTAGGTGCAGCGATTGGATTCCCTTTAGGACAAACAACAATTGAAACAAAAGTATTTGAAGTAGAAAATGCAATCAAGAATGGTGCGGACGAAATTGACTATGTAATCAATGTTGGTGAACTAAAAGAAGGAAATGTTGATTATATTCGTAAAGAAATGGAAGATATTGTAGCTGTTTGCCGAAAAAATAAAATATTAAGTAAAGTTATTCTTGAAAATTGCTACTTAACAGATGAAGAAAAAATTACTGTATGTGAGATTGCTAGAGAAGTATTACCTGATTTTGTAAAAACATCAACTGGTTTTGGAACAGGTGGAGCAACATTAGCAGATGTTCGTTTAATGAAAAAAATTGTTGGGGATAAAGTGAAAGTGAAAGCTGCTGGAGGTATCCGTGATTTAGAGACAGCTTTAGCGATGGTAGAAGCAGGAGCACAGCGTTTGGGAACTAGTTCAGGAATTCCGATTGTTGAAGAATATAAGGCATTAAAAAAGGAGAATAACTAAATGGGATTAAAAGAACTTATAAGTGAAGAATTAATCGTATTGGAAATGAATAGTCAAACAAAAATTGATGGAATAAAAGAATTAGCCGAAAAAATGAAAATAAGTCAACGAATAACTGATTTAGATGTCTATTTAGATGCGGTAATGGTTCGAGAGGAAGAATCAACAACTGGAATTGGTTTTGGTGTAGGAATTCCACACGGTAAATCCATTGCAGTTCAGACACCCAGTTTAGCTTTTGGTCGTAGTCAGAAAGGTATTGCTTATGATTCAATGGATGGGAAGCCAGTACATTTATTATTTTTAATTGCAGTTCCAGAAAACTCTAATGATGAGCATTTACGAATTTTAAGCCAGCTTTCACGTAAATTGATGCACCAAGAAATACGAGATAGATTAATGAACGCAGTTGATAAAGAAGAAATCTATACAATTATCGGGGAATAAAAAAATATTTTCATTAAACTGTCTATTTAATCAATTTAGGAATAATTAAGTATAAAAAACTTATATAACGAAAATGCTAAGGAGGAAATATCGATGAAAATAGTTGCAATTACTTCTTGTTCTACCGGAATTGCTCATACGTATATGGCAGCAGAAAATTTGGAAATGGCAGCCAAAGAAAAAGGTTATGAAATTAAGGTTGAAACACAAGGTTCAATTGGCGCTGAAAATGTATTGTCGGATTCTGATATTGAAGCAGCCGATGCAGTTGTGATAGCTGCTAGCACAACTGTAAATAAAGAACGATTTTATGGTAAAAAATTAATTGAAGTAGATGTAAATGAAGCTATTAATGACGGACCAGCTTTATTGGAACGTTCATTAACAGCACCTGTTTACCAAATGACTAACGGTGAAACGCAACAAAGCGAAAAAGTACAAAGTAAAGGGATTTATAGCCATTTAATGACCGGGGTTTCTTATATGATTCCGTTTGTCGTTGCAGGTGGGTTATGTATAGCCCTAGCGTTTGCATTCGGAGGAATTAATTCTGAAGGAGCTTTAGCGCAAGCAATTAATGAGCTTGGTGGTATAGCTATGGGTTTAATGTGGCCAATTCTTGGTGGTTATGTCGCATTTTCTATTGCTGATCGTCCCGGTTTAGTACCTGGGATGGTTGCTGGAATGGTTGCATCAAGCATGAACGCGGGATTTCTTGGTGCGTTATTAGGTGGCTTTTTGGCTGGATATACTATTTTATTATTAAAGAAACTTTTAAAGTTACCAGCTGCATTTTCTGGATTATTGCCTGTTTTGATTTTACCAGTTCTTTCAGTATTAATTGTTGGCGGCATTATGAAATTTATTGTTGGAGTACCGATTACTGCGATTAACGAAGGAATTATGAATTGGTTGAATAGTTTAACTGGGATTAATTCAGTTTTATTAGGATTGATACTAGGTGCGATGATGGCTATTGATCTAGCTGGACCGGTTGGGAAAGCAGCTTATTTCTTCGGTGTAGCTTCATTGACAAACCTTGCAGTAGGTGAGACAAGCACAATTATGGCAGCTGTTATGGTTTCAGGAATGGTTCCGCCATTAGCAATGGCACTTTCTTCAACAATTCTTGGTAAACAGTTGTATACCAGTGAAGAAAGAGAAGCTGGGAAATCAGCTTGGGTTTTAGGACTTTCGTTTATTTCTGAGGGGGCTATTCCTTTTGCGGCGGCTGATCCGTTACGTGTTTTAGGGTCAGTTACAATTGGTTCTGCTATTACTGGAGCTCTATCAATGTTTTTTAATTGTGGGATAGCAGTACCACATGGCGGTTTTTTCGTTTTCTTAATTCCAGGAGCAGTTTCTAATGTATTACTTTATATTATTGCTTTGGTTATTGGAACTGCAATTAGTGGTTTTTTGGTGACAGCAATAAAAATCGCTGGAGCTAAAAAAAGAGAACAAGCGTAAGTGATTAGTTATTAGTTATTAGTTGGAAGGGAAACGGTGGAAATGATTAATATTTGTTTAATAGGTACAGGGCGTGCGGGCTTAATTCACGGTCGCAATATGGCGGCAAAAGTGTCAGGTGGGAAATTAATAGCTTTGTGTGATCCCTCAGAAGAAGCATTACAAAAAGCTAAAGAAGAATTAGCTGTAGAATATGTTTATACAGATTATAAACAAGCTGTTGAAAATCCAGATATAGATGCAGTTGTGGTTGTTACACCTACTGTTTATCATAAAGAAATTGTAATCGCAGCAGCACAAGCAAAAAAACATATTTTATGTGAAAAACCATTAGCAATGAATGAACAAGAATGTTTAGAGATGATTGCAGCAGCACAAGAACATCAGGTGAAATTACAAGTTGGCTTCATGCGACGATTTGATGAAAGTTTTCAAGAGGCTAAAAAAATAGTGGATTCCGGACAAATTGGTGATGTTGTTTTAATTAAATCACTTACTCATGGACCGAGTGAACCAAAACCTTGGATGTATGATATATCAAAAAGTAGTGGACCGATTGGTGAAGTTAATAGCCATGATTTTGATACTTTACGTTGGTTTGCAGGAAGTGAAGTAGCATCTATTTATGCTATTGGTGGCAATTTCCGTTCACCAGAAGTTCGCCAGGAATATCCAGATTATTATGATACTGTTTCTTTAAATTTGCAATTTTCAGATGGTAAATTAGGAGCGGTAGATGGCGCTCAATACGTGCAATATGGTTATGATGCTAGAGTAGAAATTTTAGGGACAAATGGTAGCGTGTTAATAGGAGATCAAAGTAAACATAAGGTTGTTGTGGCTAAAAAAAATGGGGAAATTGTTCGACCGGCAATGCACAGTTGGACTTATCTGTTTCAAGAAGCTTATGTAAGAGAAGATCAAGCTTTCGTAGATTGTATTATAAATGATACCGAACCTTTAGTAACAGGCTATGATGGCATGATGGCTGTTAAATTAGTTCACGCAGGATTAACTTCGTTACTAGAAAAACGTATTGTTCAATTAATGTAGAAAGTTGTAAAATTTTTGTTCTTATAATTAACTATCCAGGAGGAGAAGTAATGTCACAAAAAATGATGAAAGCTGTTCAGTTGTTAGGAAAAGAAAAAATCCGATTGACAGAAGTTTCTAAACCAATTATTGATGATACAGAGCTTCTTATAAAAGTTAAAGCTGCATCTATTTGTGGGACAGATGTTCGTATGTTTAAAAATGGTTATGTAAATGTGGATGAGGAGCATCCCTTAATTTTAGGTCATGAAATTTCTGGTGTAATTGAAGAAGTCGGCAATTTAGTAAATGGATATGAAAAAGGGATGCGTGTAGCGGTTGCCCCTAATATGGGATGTGGAATTTGTGATCAATGTGTAAGTGGAAACACACACTTGTGTGCAGAGTATGAAGCTTTTGGTATCAATTTACCTGGTGGTTTTGCAGAGTATTTGAAGGTTCCGGAAAAAGCAATTCGTCAGGGAAATGTCACTTTGTTGCAAGATGAGATTAGTTTTGAAGAAGCTGCTCTTATTGAGCCTTTCAGCTGTGTATTTAACGGACAAGAAATTTCTGGTGTAAACGCAGGGGATACTGTATTAATTGTTGGTGCAGGACCAATTGGCATTATGCACGCGATGCTAGCCTTAAATAGAGGTGCAGGCAAAGTATTAATGAATGATCTTCAAATAGATCGCTTAAATACAGCGAAAGAATTAGTGCCAGAATTAACGATTGTAACCAGTGATAATCTTCAAGAAAAAATTATGTTTGAGACAGGTGGTAAAGGGGTAGATTTATGTATAGTTGCTGCTCCAGCGCCTAAAGTTCAAGAGGAAAGCTTTAATTATATGGGAATGAATGGGCGACTATTATTTTTTGGCGGATTACCTAAAGAAAAAGAGAATGTACCGTTGAATACTAATCTTCTACATTACAAGCAATTACGAGTTTATGGTTGTACTAGAGCGAGTTTAAATGGTTATCGTTTGTCTGAAAAACTGATTGCTAGTGGGAGAATACCTCTAAATCAATTGATTACGAAACTTTATCCTATAGATTCGTTTATGGAAGCGTTGAAAAATGCTGAACAAGCAGTTGGTATGAAAAATGTAATTGTTTTTTAACACGTATAATTTAAAATAGATAAGGCAGAAGAAATGGGTGATTGACAATCAGTATTTCTTCTGTTTTTTTGTATAAACAGACAGCAAAAAAATATTTTGGTAGAGACAAATAAAATTAAATTTTTGAGGTAACTAACTAAAAGTTAAGGAATCCTTGAGAGTTAAAAGTGAAGCTTAGTATAAAATAACAGAGAAGGTGGCAGGATATAAAAAAGCAAAAAAATATCTTTGAAAGCGCTTGACAATATTTAAGTTTAACGTTAAACTTTGTTTGTGATATTAAGTTTAACGTTAAACTTAAATGAGATATCTATTTAAAATTTTAGGAGGTCCTATGATGAAAAAGAAAATTTTTGCAGCACTTTTCTCGGTTTTATTGGTAGGTAGTCTGGCAGCGTGTTCTTCAGGTGATGATACGAAAGAAGTATCTGGCACAAAAGATTCAGTGGCAGACAAAGGAATGGACGTAATAGGTGATGCTGTTCAATTTGACCCTAACAAGTTGGTAAATGATGGCGAGCCAATTAAGATTGATTATTGGACATGGACAGAAAATGATCCTGTTGGTGAAATGGCAAAAGAATATGAAAAAATTTATCCCAATGTAGAAATAAAATTTGTATTGCAGCCGTGGGATGATTATTGGACAAAATTGCCTTTATCATTAAAAGGCAAAGATAGCCCAGCTATTTTCAATATTCATAATTCACAACATGACAATATTTTTCCTTATTTAGCACCATATGATATTTCTGTAGCTGATTTGGAAGCTGATTTTACTTCAGTAGCACCGCATGTGATTGATGATAAAGTTTATTATACAGATAGTTTAATCAACACCGGAAATATTTATTACAATAAAGAAATGTGGGCTGAAGCAGGTTTAACAGATGCTGATATTCCTAAAACGTGGGATGAATTCCGTGAAGTTGCCAAAAAATTAACAAAAACAGAAGATGGTAAAATTGTTCAAGCAGGTTATAGCTATAATTTTGAAAATTACAGTGCTATTTACGAAGGTTTAAATTATCAAAAAGGAACACTGTTATTTAAAGAAGATGGCTCAGTTGCTAACTATGATAATCCAACAACTGTTGAAAATATGCAGTTTTTAGTAGATCTTTATGAAAAAGATAAAGTCGGTTCAAAAGATTTTGGTGAAGCAGGTAAAACTTTTGGTAATGGACAAACAGCGATGGTTTATATGTGGGGCTGGTTTTTAAATGATTTGAACACAAATTATCCTGATATCGATTATGGCGTGTTCCCTACACCAACACCAACTGAAGAAGTACCATTTGCTTATGATCGTTATAATGGTGAAAGTACGCCAGGTATTAATAAAAATCAAAGTGAAGAACAACAAGCAGTTGCGCAAGATTTCTTAAGATTCTGTTTGGCTAATGATGAATACTCTAAAAAAGGTGCTTTGACTTTAGCGTCATTCCCAACTAAAAAATCGCTAGCTGACGACAAAGAAATTTTAGGAAATCCTGTATTGAGTGCAATTGCTCCACGTGTTGATCGCTTAATCTGGCCTGGTGCTTTCCCGGCAACTGTTGAAAAAACAGGGGATCAAACGTTAGATGATGTTCTTTATAACGGCAAAGATTTGGAACAAGCAATTAAAGATGGACAGGCAAAAATGGAATCAGAAATGAAGAGTACAGATTTTGTTTCACTTGATTCAGCTTATGAATTTTATGACGAGGCTGGTAAGTAAACTTTGAAATTTGAATGTGGGTGAGAGCGATAAACTTTCACTCACATTTACTCTTATGAGAGTATGAAAGTTTCAAAATTAATACTTTAAAACGAATTAGGAGGGACAGGGTATGAAAGAAAAGCGTTTAAAAGTATCGCCAATCTTCAATTTGCGAAATATTACGATGACATTACTAGTTGTTTATTTTGCTATTTTTCTTATTTATCCTATTTATAAAGCATTTGCTGGTAGTTTGCATGATTGGAATCCCTTGATTGATAAGTATGACTGGGTTGGATTTGATAATTTTAAAGATGTATTAACGAATAACCTTTTTTGGAGTTCGATGAAAAATACATTTGTTTTCTCTTTCTTCTCTGTTTTGTTTCGCGTGATATTAGGATTAGGGCTTGCTCTGTTATTAAATTCTAAATTGACTCGCTTTAAATCATTTTTTCAGGGTATGTTTTATATGCCGACAATTACACCGCTGGTTGCAGTATCATTTGTTTGGTTATGGATGTTCAATCCGCAATTTGGATTAATCAATAAAGTTTTTGGCTTAGATATCAACTGGTTGCAGAATTCAAAATGGGCAATGCCAGCAATTATTATTATGACTGTTTGGAAGGACTTTGGTTATGCAACAGTAATTTTCTTAGGTGGTTTGATGGGGTTGCCAGAAGAAGTATTTGAGGCTGCCGATATGGATGGTGCAAATGCTTGGCAACGATTTACTAATATTACTTTGCCTTTACTTAAACCAACGACATTGTTCATCGTGATTACATCATTAATCAGTTATTTTCAAGCGTATATTCAAATCTTGATTATGACTAAAGGTGGCCCAGGGACATCATCATATGTTATTTCTTATTTGATTTATGATGAAGCTTTTGAAAAATATAATTTTGGGACAGCTTCAGCAATGGCGATTATTCTTTTTGTTATTATTGCGATTTTGACGATAATAATGTTTAAAATTACTGGGGAAGGAGAGTTAGACTGATGAAAAAATCACGTGGATGGATATTTAATATTCTGCTGTTTTTGATTGCTTTGGTGACAGTCATTCCATTTTTATGGATGTTTATCTCTTCTTTTGCAACTAACTCAGAAATTGTTAAAATTGGTGGAAATATTTTCCCGAAACCTTCAACTTTTGATAATTATACAACGATTCAAGAAAAATTTGACTTTATGCGCATGTTTTTTAATAGCTTGTTTGTGTCGACTTTGACAACAGTAATTATTATCTATACTAGCGCATTGGTTGGTTTTGTGTTTGCTAAGTTTAAATTTCGGGGACGTAATTTGCTTTTTGGAATTACCTTGTCAACAATGATGCTTCCATGGGCAGTTACGATTATTCCTAAATATGAAATGATTATGAATTTTGGGTGGATGGATACTTATAAATCGTTGATTATTCCATCGATGGTTAGTGGTTTTGGCATTTTTCTATTTCGTCAAAGTATCTCACGGATATCTGATGAAATGTTAGAGGCTGCACGAATAGATGGAGCATCAGATTTCTTTATTTTTCATCGGATTATTTTACCGATGTCTCGTAATACGATTGCGAGTATGGCTATTTTCCAATTCTTATGGAGCTGGGAAGATTATTTGTGGCCTTTCTTGATGATTAATGATGAAAAAAAACAACTGCTTTCTGTTGGATTGCGAATGTTCAATGGTCAGTATGGTACAGATTATGGTGGATTGTTTGCGGCAACATCAATTTCAATCATTCCAGTTATCATCATCTATTTGGTTTTCCAAAAGCAATTTATTGCAGGTGTGGCCAGTGGTTCAGGAAAATAATCAACTGCTTAGATAGGGAATCATGTATAATGGCTATAGACTAATTTTGGGAAAATGGTGATTAAAATGAAAATTACGATTAAGCAGATTGCGCAAGAGGCTGGTGTGAGCGTCACAACAGTATCAAATGTAATCAATAAAAAAGCGCACCGAGTCTCTAAAGATAAAATCGAATTGATTGAAAAAATCATAGAAAAATATAACTATACGCCGAATATGAATGCCCGTGCTTTAGTGCAGTCTTCATCTCGATTGATTGGACTGTTATATTATTCAGAAGCGGAAAGCTTTAGATTTTCTGATCCTTTTGTTACAGAAGTGTTGGAAGGAATTGAACGTTGCGCCAAAGAACGTGGTTATTTTACGTTAATTCATAATGTAACTTCGGTTGAAGATATTCAATCTGTGCAACGTAACTGGAAGTTTGAAGGTTTTATTGCAGTTGGCGTGTCGGAAGCCTTTTTTGAAGAAATTAATGCTAAAATCGATGCTCCAATCGTCTTTATTGATACGCATTTATCACCTTTACGCTATGTGGAACTAAACGAACCGGATCGAAGGATGTTTATTAATACAGATGATTATCAAGCAGGTTTAACAGCAACTAGCTTTTTAATAGGTAAAGGACATGAGCAGATTGCTTTTTTGACCTATCCTTTTCAGCCTGAGTGTATGGGTGTTATACAATCACGTTTTCAAGGTTATAAAGAAGCTTTGAAAATCGGAGGGATTCCTTATGATGAGGATTTGGTATTTACCAATGAAAAACAAGATTTAGGGAATATAGCAGCTAATTTAGACCGTTTTACGGCGATTGTAGTTACAGCTGATTTTTTAGCTGTTGAACTGATTCATTATTTGAAAGAAAAAAATATATATGACCAAAATAGAATTTCAATCATTAGTTTTGATGATATCCGCTATGCTCGATTAAATGATCCGCCTTTGACTACCATTCGGTTAGATCAAGTTAGTAAAGGTGAATTGGCAATGATAACCCTTAGTAATATTCTTGAAAAGAAAGAGTATGAGGCAGATCAATTGAAAATTTTAATGGGAGAACTAGTGGTGAGAAAATCTGTGGTTGATGGTCCGAATTTTGGCAAGATTGGCTGATGCAGATGAATAGTTGATCATCTTGGAAAAGCCAATCTCTAAAAAAACTGGTAACAGTGGTATGGAGGCGTAATATGGCAAAAATAGCTGATCAATATTTTGTACTTGATCCTTGGAAGATTATTGAAGATGGTTTTGATCCATCATATAGTCAAGTTGCGGAATCAATTTTTTCACTTGGCAATGAATATATGGGTGTTCGTGGATATTTTGAAGAAGGTACTACCAGTGAGTCTCTTTTAGGTAGTTATTTTAATGGGATTTATGAAAATACTAAAAGTACGTATACTGGATATAAAGGTGTTGTAACGGAGCCGCATTTTATGGTAAATGCTGTTGATTGGTTATATACACGCTTAAGCATTGAGGGGGAGCAACTCGACATCAATGTTTCTACAATTGAAAAATTTCGTCGTGAACTAGATTTAAAAACGGGCGTTTTAACTCGGAGTTTTACTTGGATTTTAGCATCAGGAAAAAGAATCAAAATCAGCATGCAACGCTTTTTACATATGGAAAGAGCAGAATATGGTTATCAAGTGATTCAACTAGTACCAGAGAATTTTTCCGGTGTAATCTCTGCAACGCTTGGTTTGGATTTCAATACCATTCATGCAGGTAGAGATGTAGCTTATTGGCAAGAACAAAAAAAAGGATTTACTGAGCAAGGAGCAAGTATTTTATCACAGACAATTTCATCTGAACAACGTGTTTATTCAGGATTTGAATTAGAAATAAATCAAGATGTAGTGATGAACAAGTTAGAGCAGCCACAATTTATTGGTTATGAGATGACTTTGAACTTAAGTGAAGGTCAAGAAACCACTGTCAAAAAAATGGTTACTAATGTTGTTGAGAAAAAAATTACTGAGAGTGTTGAAAGCTTATGGTCGCGTGGAGAAAAAGTTTTAGCTTTACAAAAAGGGCTAGGTTATGAAAAAGCATTGTTGGAGCAAAAAACTTTTTGGGATTACGTTTGGGCGAACTTTGATATTCAGATTGAAGGCGATGATAAAAATCAACAAGGAATTCGTTATTGCATTTTCCAACTACAGCAAACTTATCATGGACAAGATCCAACCAATAATATCGGTGCTAAAGGTCTGACGGGAGAAGCTTATGGTGGACATGCTTTTTGGGATACAGAAACATGTTGTTTACCATATTATCTGTTCAATAATCCTAAAGCAGCTCGTAATTTGTTGGAGTTTCGGTATAATACGTTGGAACAAGCAAAAGTTCGTGCCCGTGATTTGGATTGCCCAGGTGCTTGTTATCCGATTGCTACCTTGAATGGTAAAGAAGCTTGTGATTTGTGGCAACATGCTAGCACTCAGTTTCAGCCAAGCACAGGTGTTGCTTATGGTATTTGGCATTATGTTCATCTAACTGAAGATAAAGAGTTTTTATATGGGCATGGGGCAGAAATGTTGATTGAAATTTCACGATTTTTAGCAGCTCGAGGTGACTGGAGTCCAGAAGGTGATTTTGGCTTCTTCGGTGTGATGGGGCCAGATGAGTTTCAAGTAATGGTTAATCATAATGGTTATACTAATTATATGGCACAACAGACTTTTGATTATACAGTTGAAGTGTTGTGTGAACTACAACGACTTGCACCGACTATGTATGATTTATTACAAGAAAAAACAGGTGTTTCAGACGATGAATTAAACAATTGGCAAAAGTGCTCTGAAAAAACTGTTATACTACAAGAAAAAACAGGTTTATTTGAGCAACATGATGGTTATTTTAAATTACCACACATTGATATTCATTCAATTCCAGTTGAAGAATTTCCGTTATATAATCATTGGTCTTATGATCGGATTTATCGTAATGACATGATTAAGCAACCTGATGTATTGATGTTTCAATTTTTATATAATCAACGATTTACATCGGAAGAAAAACGTGTGAACTATGAATTTTATGAACCACGAACAATTCATGAATCATCACTTTCCCCATCAATTCATTCCATTTTAGCAGCTGAAATTGGTCGTCATGAGGAAGCGTTTGATTTCTTTGGATTTGCAACACGAATGGATTTAGATAATTATAATCGTAATACGAATGAAGGCTTGCATACAACTTCAATTGCAGCAGCCTGGGTTAATATTGTTTACGGATTTGGTGGTCTTCGTAGTGATGGCCCAATGTTATTGTTTAATCCTTCAATTCCTCAATCGTGGGATAGTTATACTTTTCGTGTGGAGTACAAACAGGCTGTTATTGAAATAAAAGTAACTAGTGAAAAAGTTGCTTTTCAAGTAGTAAATAATCACTCTGTTGAAATCACGATTTATGATCAGGTTTATGAAATAGGAACTGATATATTTACACTTACAATTCCTGAAAAATGGCGGACTGAGTAACAGAATGAAGACCGGATTTTTTAGTCCGGTCTTGTTTTGTATAATAAAAAAGGTGGGAAACTATCATGAGTTGGACAATAACAAAAAACTTTCAAAAAGAAAATACTGTCACTTTTGGTAATACTTTTATGCTGGGAAATGGTTATATGGGCTATCGTGGAACCTTTGAAGAATACGGTAAGAATGAGTTTGTGGCATGTAATCTTTCTGGAATTTATGATCAAGTAGGTGAAGCTTGGCGGGAGCCAATTAATGTACCGAATGCATTTTTCACGAAAGTGAATGTAAACGGCACTGAAATGTCTCTTCTTGAACAGGAACCGGAATCACATCAACAAGAGTTGAACATGAAGCAAGCTATACATCGCCGGCAAACAATTTTTTCCACTGAGAAAGGCCCAGTTACGATTACTGCTGAACGATTTATTAGCAGCGAAAATCATCATTTAATGGCATTGCACTATACTGTTAAAGTAGCTTCAGATGGCTTGGTAGTTATTACTACTGGAATTTTGGGATATTAATGGGCCGCATTTATTTGATTATCAGTTTAAAACTGAAGGCTCAACGATTTCCTTGACAACTAAAACACAAGAATTGAAAAAAGTAATTTCTGTATCCGATACAATTTACTATGATTTTACAGCTAGAGAAATAATCAGAGAGACTGATAAACAAATTTTTCGAAAAATAGAGTTTCAAGCAGAAGCGGGTAAAACTTATGAACTAACAAAAGTTATCGCAGTTGTTACAGACGATGATGAAGTTGATCCTATCACTACAGCTGTGGGTTTATCCCATGAAGGAATGACTCAAGGTTATCAGCAATTAAAGTGCCAACATATTGCTATTTGGAAAAAGCGTTGGGAAATTGCTGATGTGGAGATTGAAGGTGATGAAGAAGCACAGTTGGCGTTGCGTTACAGTATCTATCAATTACAGATTATTGCACCACATCACTCGGATAGCTTGTCAATTCCGGCTCGTGGTTTATCAGGACAGACTTATAAAGGAGCAATCTTTTGGGATACTGAAATGTTTATGTTGCCGTTTTTCTTACACACCAATCCAGAAATAGCTAAAAATTTGATGCGTTATCGTATCAATACTTTAGATGGTGCTAGAGCTAAGGCTAAAGAATATGGCTTTCGTGGAGCTTTTTATGCGTGGGAGAGCCAAGAAAATGGGCAAGATGCTTGTTCAGATTATAACGTGACCGATGTTTTTACTAAAAGACCGATGCGAACTTATTTTAGAGATAAACAAATTCATATCAGTGGGGCAGTTGTTTATGGTTTGTGGGAAAGTTATCGTATTACTGGAGATTACTCTTTATTACTGGATGGTGGTGCTGAGGTAATTTTAGAATGTGCGCGCTTTTTTGCTTCTTATGCCTATTACAAAGGAGAAAAAGAGCGTTTTGAAATGATTGATGTAATTGGACCAGATGAGTATCATGAACGTGTTTATAATAACGCTTATACAAATAAAATGGTTGCTTTTACTTTAGAGACTGCTCGAAAAGTTTGTGATTTATTAGCAACAGAGCATCCTGCTTTTTATAACGAGTTAATCGAAGAATTAGCGTATCAAAATGATTTGCAAGAAATTGATGAGTTGCTTGCTAAAATATATGTGCCACACCCTGATGAAACTACAGCTTTGATTGAACAATTTGATGGTTATTTCAATTTAGAGGATTGTTCAGTTGCTGATGTTCGCTCTCGCCTTTTGGATCCAAAAGAGTATTGGGGCGGTGCTTATGGAGTGGCATCAGATACCCAAGTAATTAAACAAGCAGATGTAATCCTGATGTTGTATTTATTTAAAGACGAATATTCGCAATGGGTTAAACAAAAAAATTGGGAATATTATGAACCGCGAACAGAGCATGGCTCTTCGTTAAGCCCCTGTATTTATTCACTTTTAGCTTGTGATGTAGATAATCAAGAGTGGGCATACCCATATTTTATGAAGACTGCTACCGTTGATTTAAGTGGTTAATCGAAACAATTTGCAGGGACAATCTATATTGGTGGAACTCATCCAGCTGCTAATGGCGGTGCGTGGATGGCAGCTGTACTTGGTTTCGGTGGCTTAACGATTAAAGATAACAAAATTGAAATAAATCCCCGTTTGCCAGAGAAATGGCAGAAACTCGCTTTTCATGTTATGCTACAAGATGAACTTTATCAAATTACAATTACGAAAGAGGAGACTATGATATGCAAGAAATAAAAGGTGCAATTTTTGATTTGGATGGTGTAATCGTAGATACTGCTAAGTTTCATTATATTGCTTGGAAAAATTTAGCAGACAAATTAGGATTTAATTTTACTGAAAAGCATAATGAACGGTTAAAAGGTGTTAGCCGTGTTCGTTCTTTGGAGATTTTACTTGAAATTGGTGGTTTAACATTTACAGAAGAAGAGCAAGCTGTTTTAAGAGAAGAAAAAAATGATGAGTACGTGGCGTTGATTAAAAACATTGATGAATCCGAACTTTTACCTGGAGCTAAAGCTTATATTGAACAATTAAGAGCGAATGGAGTGAAAATTGCGCTAGGTTCTGCTAGTAAAAATGCAGGTATGATTTTGGAAGGTTTGAATATTATTGATTTGTTTGATGTGATTATTGATGGTAATAAAGTGGCGAAAGCGAAACCAGACCCAGAAGTTTTTCTTAAAGCAGCAGAAGGATTGGGGTTAGCACCTGATGATTGTGTTGTTTTTGAAGATGCGGAAGCGGGAATTGAGGCAGCTAAAAACGCAGGTATGCGCACGATTGGTATTGGAACGAAAGAACAACTGCCAGAAGCTGATGAAGTAGTAACGAATTTAGCGATGATGTTAGCTTAAATGTAATTATTAATAATAAATCGGATGAAATCTATTTTCGCTGTGTAGCGGATAAATTTCATCCGTTTTTTTATTTGTTATAAAATACGTTTGAAACAACAAAAAAATTGTTAACGGCATGACAGAAGCTGTTGCACAAGTTAAAAGTACAATTGAATATTAAAGCAGGAAGCTGATGAAGATTAGCTTCCTGCTCAATATGTAGATTCATAAACAGATGTTAGTGATGATCTGAGTAGAAACATTTCAATAAGATATTTTGGGGGTGGTTTCCGAAAGCATTTCCGAAAATAGTTAAGCCGCCCTTGTTTTTTGCATCCGGTTTGACACCGATTTTCACTTTAATAAAAGGTGAAGTATCTAACTTCAAATCATTTAATTTTGTGTTAGAAACCATTTTACCGTCAATGCCAGTATCGGTATTAGTGACGCGAATATGTTTTAAAACACCATATTGACTCAACGTACTTGCCCACCATTTTGGTGTTAAGGTTCCACGGACATCTGAGTAATTACCTGGAGCGGTCCAAGTGCCTAAAGGAATATCATTAATAAAGAAAGAAATATCACTTGGCCAGTTGTTATTTGATTCTGGAAACTCTGATGAAAGCTCTAAAGAGAGTTCGAGTAACTCTAAATGAGCATCGGCAGGAATTTGATTAGGAACGACATATTCAACAAAACCATCAGAAAACCAGAGTAAAGAAGCTTCAATACGCTCGTTAGAAACGAATGAACGAGGATCATCTAATTCGCCAATAACTTTAGTTTCGCTGACTAAACCACAAGTTGGTTCAGCAGAAAAATCTGAAAAATAGCCTAATTTTATTTCAGTTATTGATTCTTGAAAAGGTAAATGAATTTTTTTAGGAAAATCGATATCGATATGATCAACAGCTAATTTAAAGTTTTTAGTTCGATTATCAGAACTGTTTTTAGAATCATCGAGTTTAATGATTCTGGCATCTTCTAGTAAACGAAGGTGTCTAGAAACGATAGCTTTGCTCAAATTCAATTTTTTAGCAATTTCGCTAACTGTAGATGGTTCATTTGAAAGTAGATGAATTATCGTGACACGAGTGTCGGAAGAAAGAGCTTTAAGTGTGCTAATACCGTTGTTATCTAACTGAATAAACATAATAAATCTCCTTAATACAAAAGTATTTTCAAACGAAAGTGTACGACAGTTTTACTAAGGTGTCAACTTCTGTAAACAAAAAAGTTAACAGAAAAAATGTTTTTGATTGTTTGGAATAGTGACTGTTAATTTTTGTGTTGAAAGTGACGGATGTTGTTTAAAAAAGATTGTAAAGGCTTTCTGCAGGTGTTAAGATTTCTGTGTAAAGCTACTGTTTACAAAAAAGTTTATTTGGTTTAGGAGGAAAATTATATGAAGTTCAAAAAAATGTTAACAATCGGTGGGGTTTTGTTAATGAGTGCGGTAATGTTAGCTGGCTGTGGCAACAGCAAAAAAGAAGCAGCTGATGATGGAAAAACAACGATTCGAATTAGTTGGTGGGGTGGGGATGATCGTCACGAAGCAACCTTAGCAGCGATTAAGGCCTTTGAAAAAGAGAATCCGGATATTAAAGTAAAAGCAGAATACAGCGGTTGGGATGGTGTTGAGCAAAAAATGGCAACACAAATTACTGGTAAAACTGAACCAGATGTCATGCAAGTTAACTATGACTGGATTGCGCAATATTCACCAACTGGCGAAGGTTTTGCAGACTTAAGTACATTAGATGGGTTGGATTTATCTGGCTATGATGAAACAACATTAGAATCAGGCAAAGTTAACGGTTTGTTAAATGCAGTACCTTTTAGTGAAAATGCTCGCGTATGGTGTATTAACCCTAAAGCATTTGAAGAACGTGGTGTTGAAATTCCAACGACATGGGACGAATATATTGAAGCAGCCGATAAATTTGAAGATGGTGCTTTCCCTGCACGAATTGATACTTATGCACTATTAACTTATATGCAACAAAAAACAGGCAAAACAATTTTAGCAGAAGACGGAACTTTTCAATATGATAAAGCAACAGTTAAGGAAGCTTTTGATTGGTATAAAGGTTTGATTGATAAAGGGGTTATTCCAACAATTCAAGAAACTAAAGAACAAGCAGATGCAAACCCAGGCGCGCCAGCTAAAAAATTATTAGATGGACAGTATGGCAATTTGACAACTTGGTCTGCGCAAGTTTCTGGGGAATATAAAAATATGGAAGAAGCTGGTCAAGAATTAGCTTTGATTAATTTTCCAACATTAACTAAAGATGGTGAACAAGTAGTTATTAATAAACCATCTATGTTGTTTGCAGTTTCTAAAAATTCTAAGAATCAAGAAGCGGCAGCAAAACTATTGAATTTCTTATTAAACGAACCAGAAGGCGTAAAAGCGATGAGTTTAGCACGTGGTGTGCCAGCAAACCAAACAGCTTTTGATATTTTAGAGGCTGATGGTCAAGTTACTGGTATTGATAAAGATGTTCATGAATATGTACAAAATACTGAAGGTATTACTTTTAGCAAATACACTGAGATGAGTAAAGTAATGCAAGCATACAACGATGCATTTGATGAATTTTCATATGGGAAAATTGATTCATCTGAAGCAGCTCAAAGAACAATTGATGGTATGACTGAGGCAGTTGAACAAGTAAAAAGTACAATTGAGTAAGTAATTAATAGTGGAAAGCGCACGGGTTTCTAAAAAGCTATCCCAGCGTTTTTCACTTTGTTTAAGCGTTTTAATATGAATTTTTTTCTGAATAATAAGTTTCAGAAAATTTATTACCTTAATATGAATGAGGAGAAACGATTATGAGAAAGAAAAATTGGACAGGATTATTGTACGTGATGCCATGGGTCATTGGTTTTTGTATCTTTACAGTATATCCTTTTTTGAATTCTCTTTATATCAGCTTTACTGACTTTACTATGGTTCGTGAGCCGAGATTAATTGGTTTAGCCAATTATAAAGAGTTATTTGCTGATAAAGAGTTTTTAAATTCATTAGTAGCAACTTTTAAATACGCAATTTTAACTGTACCCGCTTCTTTAGTCTTTGCATTATTGATAGCAGTAATTTTGAATTTTAAACTTAAAGGTATTAATTTTTTCCGAACAGCTTATTATATTCCTTCTATTTTAGGGGGGAATGTGGCTATTTCTGTAATTTGGAAATTTTTATTTACAGGTGATGGTTTGATTAACCAAGCGATTGGTATCTTTGGAATTGATCCTTTACCATGGTTATCTGATCCTAATTTAGCAATGATTGTAGTTTCTTTATTACGTGTTTGGCAATTTGGTTCATCAATGATTATTTTCTTAGCAGCGCTGCAAAATATTCCAGTGGAACTTTACGAAGCTGCCGAAGTAGATGGAGCGAAAAAAATCACACAATTCTTTAAAATTACACTACCATTAATCACGCCTTCATTATTCTTCAATTTAGTTATGGGAATGGTAGGGGCGTTTCAAGAGTTCAACAGTGCCTACTTGATTACAGGTGGTGGCCCGTTGAAAGCAACTCAATTTACATCGTTAATGATCTATAATTACTCATTTAAATTTTTCCGTATGGGTTATGCCAGCGCGATGTCATGGATCTTGTTTATTATCATTATGATTTTTACGGGAATTATTTTCTTAACGCAAAATAAATGGGTGTACTATGTGGATGAGGAGTGATGAAAATGGCAAATAATACAGTTAGTCAAGTTCATGTAAAAAGAAAAAAACCAATTAAAATTGGTGCAATAATCCGTTATGTTATTTTGTTAGCAGTTGCTTTATTGATGTTATATCCAATTATTTGGATGGTAGGGGCAACTTTTAAAACAAATGCTGAAATATTTAGTTCAATTGGTTTTTGGCCTAAATCTTTTGATTTTACGCCTTATATCAAGGGCTGGCAAACAGGGACGGAATTTACTTTTGCAACTTATTTTATCAATACTTTCAAAATTGTAATTCCTAAAGTTGTATTTACTTTGATTTCGACAGTTTTCGTTTCTTATGGCTTTGCAAGATTTGATTTTCCATTTAAGAAAATCTTGTTTTCTGCTATGATTTCTACCATGTTTTTACCTGGAGTTGTAAAAACCATTCCTATGTATTTATTATGGCGAGATTTAGGATTTTTAGATACTTATGTACCATTAATCGCAGGGACTTTATTTGCGCAAAGTGCTTTTAACATCTTTATGTTAGTCCAATTTATGCGAGGAATTCCACGAGATTATGATGAAGCAGCCATGATGGATGGCTGTAACTCGATTCAGTTTTTATTTAAAATTTTATTACCGATTGTTAGACCAGCTTTAGTAACAATTGGTTTGCTTGAATTTATGGGAAGTATGAATGACTTTATGGGGCCATTAATCTATATTTCTAGCGTTGAAAAATTCCCAGTATCTGTAGCATTGAAAATGGCAATGGATACAACTAGCGGTAATTTTAACTGGAATCAAATTATTGCTATGTCAGTAATTGCTTTATTACCATCAATTATTTTATTCTTCTCAGCATCAAAACAATTTATTGATGGCATGTCTACAGGTGGCTTGAAAGGATAAGATCGTTATGTTTGCAAGTATTAAAAATATTATCTCACCCAAATCAGTTCAAGCGATTAATGGTGCGATTTATGATTATGTAAAAATAAGTATCTTTATGACTTTATATTCTTTACCTTGGACGATAGTAAATCTTGTTTTTAAGTTTTCTGAAAAAACTTATATCTTTTATGCGCTTGCTTTTCTTTTTGTGGTACCTAATTTAGTGACGTTACTACAAGTTTTTGATAAAGAGAATATTTCGTTTAAAGATTATAGTGCTCTTTTGAGAGCTGGCTATCAAAAGAAGTTCCTTTTAGGTGTAGTGTTAGTAGCCGTAATTAGCTTTTGCCTGACAGATACGTATATTTTAATGGAATTGATGCAACTAAACTGGCTATTTCCTTTGTTATACATTAGCTTGATGTTTATTGTGGTAGCTAGTATTTATAGTTTGCTATTTTTTCAAACTGAAACGAGTTGGCAAGAAGTGATAAAAAAGGCTGTATTTTTCAGCTGGCGCTATAGTTTTAGAACTTTGTGCATCTTTTTGTTGTTGATGTTATGGTTAAGCATTGGATATTTTCTTCAAGGCTTAAATTTTATTTTTGGTAATGCATTGTTTTGGGGAATAATTTATAGATTAGCTTCTAAAAAAATTAATTAATTTAAGCGTTGGTATGCGTAGTTATAACTGATGACTTAAATAAGGTAAGGTGAGAAAAAGATGGATAATTTTATAGTTACTGGTTTTGCAGATGAAATCAGTCCGGATTTTGAAAATCAAGTAAGTGTATTAAAGAAAAACGGTATCTCTCATATTGAAATTCGGGGGATTGATGGTAAAAACGTCAGTGATTTCTCAATTGAAGAAGCACAGCTTTATAAGCAAAAATTTGATGATGCAGGTATTAAAGTTTCCAGTATTGGCTCGCCAATCGGTAAGATTAATATCGAAGAGGCATTTAGTGAACATCTAGAGAAATTTAAACATGTTTTAGCTATCGCAGAAATTTTCAATAGTCCTTATATTCGGATGTTTAGTTTCTTTATTGATGAAGGGAAAAACGCTGATGACTTTAAAGAAGAAGTATTAAATCGTTGGCGTCAGTTTTTAGCTGTTGCTAAGGATTATCCGAAAATTACTTTACTTCATGAAAATGAAAAAGATATTTACGGAGATCTTCCTGAACGTTGCTTTACTTTAATTGAAGAATTAGCTAATCCACAATTGAAAGTTGCATTTGACCCGGCAAATTTTGTTCAGTGTGATGTTGAAGTTTATCCACGAGCTTACAATTTGTTGAAAGATCAAATTGCTTATATGCATATTAAGGATGCTAAGTTTAGCGACCATAAAGTAACGCCGGCTGGCATGGGAGATGGCCAAGTTCAACGAGTTTTAGAAGAATTAGTTAGTCAAGATTTTAGAGGGTTTGTTTCACTAGAGCCTCATTTATCAATATTTGATGGTTTTGCTGAGTTAGAGAAAGAGAATGTTTCAATTTCTGCAGAGGCTTCTGACGGCGAAAAATTATTTACAGTAGCTAGTGATGCATTAAAAACTATTTTAGTAGATGGCATGAAACAGGAGTGGAAGTAATGAAAAAAGTTAATGTAGTAATTATAGGTATTGGTAATATTGGTAATTTGCATATTAATAATATTCTTTCAGGTGAAATTCAAGGCGTTGAGTTAGCTGGATTTTGTGATATCAACCCTGAAAAATTAGTAACTGCTAAAGAGCGTTACGGCGAAAACTATAAATTTTATGGAAATGCTGAAGAAGTATTTAAAGATTCAGAAGTGGATGCAGTTATTATTTCAACGCCACATTATGATCATCCCGTTTTAGCAATTGCGGCATTAAAAGCTGGCAAACACGCTTTAGTAGAAAAACCAGCTGGTGTGTATACAAAAAAAGTCAGAGAAATGATTGAAGAATCACAAAAACATCCAGAGTTAACGTTATCACTGATGTACAATCAACGAATGAATCCAATTTATCAAAAAGCTAAAGAGTTAGTTGAAGCTGGTGAGATTGGTGAGTTGAGACGGACTAATTGGATTATTACTAACTGGTATCGTTCGCAAAGTTATTATAATTCCGGTGGCTGGCGCGCAACTTGGGCTGGTGAAGGTGGCGGAGTACTTTTAAATCAAGACCCACACCAATTGGATTTATGGCAATGGATTTGCGGTATGCCTGAACGAGTTTATAGTTTTGCTTATTATGGTAAGCGTCGTGAAGTTGAAGTAGAGACGGAAGTAACGGCTTATGTAGAATATGCTAATGGTGCTACCGGTGTTTTTGTAACGACTACAACTGAAACGCCAGGAACTAATCGCTTTGAAATCGTTGGTTCACAAGGGAAAATTGTGATTGAAGATGAACAATTGAAATTTTGGCGAACAGTCGTGGATGAAGCTGAATGGAATGAAACTTATACTGGTGGTTTTGGTGAGCCAGAAGTTTGGGAAATCAAGATTCCAGTTACTTTTGATGGGGAATCCGGTCATCGCAAAGTAACGCAAAATTTTGTGAATAATATTTTAAATGGTGAAAAACTAGTTTCACCTGCAGAAGATGGCATTTTTGGCTTGAGTATTTCAAATGCGATTCATTTATCTTCTTGGTTAGAGCGTTGGGTAGATTTGCCGATTGATGAAGATTTATTTTTAGCAGAATTAAACAAACGTATCGCTACTTCCCAAGTGAAAGATACAAAAGAGCAGATATTAGATACAGAAGGCTCTTACTAATTTAAAGAAGTGTGAGAAGATGATAAATTTTGGATTAATAGGCTGTGGGAATATTTCCAGAGTCCATGCAGAAGCGTTAAAAGTAATTGATGAAGCGTGTCTTGTTGCGGTTTGTGATATTGATGAAAGAAAAGGTAAGCAATTGGCGACTGAATATCAGACTGATTTTTATCAAGATTATCAAGACTTACTAGCTTCAAAAAACATTGATGCCATTATTATCGCAACCCCGCATTATTTGCATAAGGAAATGACATTACAGGGACTTGCCGCCGATAAACATGTAATATGTGAAAAACCGATGGCAATCACGGTGACAGAAGCTGAAGAAATTTGTCGGGCTGTTCAGTTAAGCAAAAAAAATTATGCAGTATGCTATCAAAATCGTTTTAATCCTTCTTTCGTTAAGTTTAAGCAGTTGCTGTTAGAAGGGCGATTTAATCTGTTAAAAGGTTTGAAATGTGAAGTGACTTGGCATAGAGACTTAGATTATTATCGTGAAGCTGATTGGAAAGGGACTTGGCAAGAAGAAGGTGGCGGTGTTTTAATCAATCAAGCCATTCATACGTTAGATGTTATTTCTTGGTTTGTAAAATGTCCGCAAAAAATTAAAGGGAAAATCATGACATCTTTGCTTGAAAACGACATTGAAGTGGAAGATGCAGCTATGGCGACAGCTTTAATTGATGAAACGGTTCCGGTGGTGATCCATGCTTCGAATAACTATTCTTCTGATCCGACGCCAATTGTAACTTTTGATTTTGGAAAAGATATTGTTCGACTTTCCAATAAAGAATTATGGATTAATAATCAAAATGTATTACTAGCAACAGATTCAGACAGTGTGGCTGCAAAAGATTATTGGGGCAATGGGCATCAGCGTTTGATTCAAACTTTTGTTAATAAAATTACAGGTGCATCAGATCCATAT
Organism: Enterococcus sp. PF1-24; assembly: GCF_029893325.1. Lineage (GTDB taxonomy): Bacteria > Bacillota > Bacilli > Lactobacillales > Enterococcaceae > HY326. The sequence goes on along the minus strand of NZ_JARXWL010000007.1, from coordinate 85,113 downwards.
CTTAGCTATTTAGCTAGTGAAGATGCTATAGATTCTTTAATGATGGTTTGTGGTATTTATGATTCAGATAGAAAAAATCAATGGGTTGAATTGATTAGAAATGTTTATTAAGGAAGGCGTTAAAAGAAAATAGTAAAAGATAAGTGAAGGTGAAATGATGACGTTTAGAAATGAGTATCCAAGACCTCAGTTTGTCAGAGAACGATGGACGAACTTGAATGGCGATTGGAATTTTATGTTTGATGACAAAAATATTGGCTGTAAAGAAATGTGGTATAACGGTCAGCAAGCATTTACTGAAACAATTAATGTTCCTTTTGTATATCAAACGAAAATGAGTGGTATTCATGTAACTGAGCCTCATGAAATTGTTTGGTATCAGCGAAACATTCAGCTGAAAAAGCAACAGGACAAAAGATATCTCTTGCATTTTGGTGCAGTTGATTACTTAGCAGATATTTATGTGAATGGTCAACATGTTATGCAACATGAGGGCGGACATACTTCGTTTAGTGTAGATGTGACAGACTATTTGAGTGCTGAAAATAGTTTAGTAGTTAGAGTTTATGATCCTTTAAAAGATGAATCAATCCCTCGTGGAAAACAATTTTGGGAAAATGAAAGTCGTGGGATTTGGTATACCAATACTACAGGGATTTGGCAAACGGTTTGGTTAGAAGAAGTTGCGGATATTTATCTTACAAAAGTAAAGATGACTCCCCTTTATGATAACGGGAAGATAAGAATTCAAGCTAAAATAAATCAACCAGCAGCTAATAGTAAGTTGAAATATAAAATCACTTTTAAAGGAGATTTGATTACTGCTGGCTGTACAAAAATTTTTAGCAATAAAGTTGATATAGCTATGGATTTATTTGATGAAATGATTTTTAGACATAATTTTCATGGTGATGGCTATTCATGGACGCCTGAAAATCCACAACTCTTTGATATTCAATTTGAATTACTACAAGCAGGTGAACTTAAAGATCAAGTGCTTAGCTACTTTGGATTTAGAAAAATTCATCATCAAAGAGGGATGGTTTATTTAAATAATAAACCCTATTATCAAAAATTAGTTTTAGACCAAGGTTATTGGCCAGAAAGTTTAATGACTGCACCGGAAGATGCTGCTTTTATTGAAGATATAAAGCTAGCTAAGGAAATGGGATTTAATGGTTGTCGGAAACATCAAAAAACTGAAGATCCGCGCTTTTTATATTGGGCAGATAAATTAGGCTATCTAGTATGGGGAGAATGTGCTTCAGCTCCAGCTTATAATGAAGATGCAGTTAAGCGTTTGATGGTTGAATGGCAAGAGATTATTGAGCGAGATTACAACCATCCTTGTATTATTACATGGGTTCCTTTAAATGAAAGTTGGGGAATTCCTGATGTGCAACACAATCGTCAACAACAGCATTTTTCACAAACTATGTATCACTATTTACATTCATTAGATACAACTCGTTTAGTTATATCTAATGACGGTTGGGCAATAACTGAAAGTGATATTTGTGCGATTCATAATTACGCTCATGGAAATAAAGAGGAAGAAGCGAAATATCAATATTTTAAAGATACATTAAAAAATAAAGAAAATATTTTAGCTTATTGCTCTTCACCGTGGGATATTTATGCCAATGGTTTTAGTCATCAAGGGGAGCCAGTTCTGTTAACTGAATTTGGCGGTATCGGGTTTGATGTATCTGGTCAGCCGGGCTGGGGCTATACCTCTGTTGGAAATGAAGAAGAATTTGTTTCTGAATATGGTAGAGTGATGGCGGCATTGTATGCCTCTGAAATTTTATACGGTTTTTGTTACACCCAGTTAACGGATGTTGAACAAGAAATTAACGGAGTATTGACTTACGATCGCAAGCCAAAATGCGATTTGAGTTTGATTAAAGCAATTAATGATCGTTTCCATATGCCACAAATAAAAGGATAACAAGAAAATTCAACTTTTTTAACGATTTGAAATAAGTCGAAATTCTTAGAGGAGTTCCGCTATTTCTCGAGGATTTCGGCTTTAATTATTTGATTAAAAAATAGAACTAGGAGAATACGATGGTGTCTTTAGATGAATTAGAAGATTTGAGTATAAAAAGACCAAAACATTCACAAAAAGAATTGCAAATACAGACCGAAAAAAAACCACAGTGGGTACATTTTGGTGGTGGAAATTTATATCGGGCGTTTCATGCAGAAATCGCACAAACATTAATTGATCAAGGCGTGATGAAGACTGGAGTTATTGTCTGTGAAACTTTTGATGAAGAAATCATTGAGCATGCTTACCATGATTTTGATAATCAAATTTTAGAAGTGATTATGCATGAAAATGGCAATTTAGAGAAAAAAATATTAAATGCCACAAGTGCTAGTTATTATTGCCCACCTAGCAAAAAAGAAAATTATGAAAAAGTGAAGGAAATCTTTACTAACCCTTCTTTACAGCTAGTAACGGTAACAATTACAGAAAAAGGCTATTCTTTAAAAGATGCCCAAGGTGAATTGTCTGCGGTGATTCAGGGAGATATTAATGCTGGCCCTGATAATGTTCAGCATACAATGAGCATTATTGCGAGTTTGCTTTATAGTCGTTTTCAAGCTGGCATGTTGCCTTTAGCGCTTATTTCAACAGATAATTTTTCGCGAAATGGTCAGCAATTTCAAACCGCTATTTTAAAAATTGCGAAAGGCTGGTTGGAAAAAGGGTTAGTAACGGAAAACTTTATTAATTATTTGCAAGATACAGATAAAATTACATTTCCTTGGTCAATGATTGATCGTATTACGCCGAATCCTTCACAGCTTGTAGCTGATCGGTTAGCAGAAGAAGGTATTGAGGGATTAACGCTTATTCATACGACAAAAGGCACTAATATTGCGGCTTTTGCTAACACTGAAGCGACGCATTATTTGGTGATAGAAGATAGCTTTCCGAATGGACGACCAGCGTTGGAAGAAGCCGGAGTTATACTGACGAATCGTGAGACGGTAGATAAAGCTGATGTCATGAAAGTTATAACTTGTTTAAATCCTTTACATACGGCAATGTCTATTTATGGCTGCTTATTAGGCTATACTTCGATTGCAGATGAGATGAAAGATGAAGATATTGTTAAGTTGATTAAAGGAATTGGTTATATTGAAGGGTTACCTGTTGTTGCAGATCCTCAAATTATTAGCCCTAAAGCATTTATTGATGAGGTGCTTAAACTTCGGTTACCAAATCCGATGATTCCAGATACTCCTCAACGAATTGCCACAGATACTTCGCAAAAAGTAGCAATTCGCTTTGGCGAAACGATTAAAAAGCATCTGGCGATTCATGGAACAGCGACTGAATTAAAATTTATTCCTTTGGCGATAGCCGGTTGGTTGCGCTATTTATTGGCTATAGATGATGCAGGGCAGCCGTTTGCTCCGAGCCCAGATCCTTTGTTAGCAGAGTTGCAAGGGAAATTAAGAGGGATAGAGTTAGGGTATACAGGTAATATTCAGCAAAGAGTGTCGCCGATTTTAAAGAATGAACAAATATTTGGAATTGATTTATACGCTGCTGGATTAGGCGAGCAGATTGAAGGCTATTTTACTGAAATGTTGAAAGAAGCTGGAGCTGTAAGGAAAGTATTACATCAAGTTGTAAACGAGTAAATATTTTATTTAAGAAACTATAAATTTTAATCTATTGAGAGTTGGAGGATTTATTATGGAGATGACATTTCGTTGGTATGGTAAAGAATTTGATAAAGTTAAATTATCAGAGATACGTCAAATTCCGGGTATGAAAGGGATTGTAGGTACACTTTTTGATATTCCAGCAGGGGAAGTGTGGCCGAAAGAACGAATCAAAGCTTTAGTTGATGAAGTTGAAGCTAATGGTTTAACGCTGAAAGTAATTGAAAGTGTGAACATTCATGATGATATAAAAATCGGTTTACCTACAAGAGATCAATATATCGCTAATTATAAGGAAACTATTCGCAATTTAGCTGAATTTGGAGTTGAAGTAATTTGTTACAATTTTATGCCGATTTTTGACTGGATAAAAACTGATTTAGAGTATGTTTTACCAGATGGCTCTGTAACGATGGCTTTTGAAAAAGCAGGAATAGATAAGGATCCAGAAGAGATAGTTAAAGAAGTTGAAGAATCAACTTCTGATTATACGCTACCTGGTTGGGAACCAGAACGCTTAGCCCAAGTTAAAAACTTGTTTGAAGCTTATAAAGAAGTGGATGATCAAAAACTAAGAGAAAACTTTGCATACTTTCTAAAAGCAATTATTCCAACTTGTGAAGAAGTTGAAATAAAAATGGCTGTTCATCCAGATGATCCACCTTATTCAATCTTTGGTTTACCGCGAATTGTTAAGAATCGTGAAGACCTAGATTGGTTGTGTAATGTTGTTGATAGCCCAGCTAATGGAATCACTTTGTGCACAGGAAGCATTGGTGAAGATCCTAACAATGATGTTTATGAGATTTTAGCTGAATTTTGTAAACGGGATCGGATTCCGTTTGCTCACATTCGTAATATTAAGTACTTAGGTAATGATAAAGATTTTTATGAAGCGCCACACTTGTCAACTGAAGGCTCTTTAGATATGTATAGAATTTTAGAAGCGATGTACGATAATGGTTTTGATGGCTATATTCGTCCTGACCACGGTAGAATGATTTGGGGAGAAACCGGACGTGCCGGTTATGGTTTGTATGATCGCGCGATTGGTGCCAGTTATTTACTAGGTTTGTGGGAAGCTATCGCTAAAAGTAAAGAAACTAAAACTATTTAAAGTTGGGAGTAAGCAGATGTTTTTAGATAAAGATTTTGTTTTGAAAAATGATTTTGCTAAAACGTTATATCATGATTATGCGGAAAACATGCCAATCATCGATTACCATTGTCATTTAGATCCTAAAGAAATTTACGATGATTTGAAATTTGAAAATATTACGCAGGCTTGGTTAGGCGGCGACCACTATAAATGGCGCTTAATGCGAGCTAACGGTGTTGCTGAAACATTAATTACTGGTGATGGTTCTGATTATGATAAATTTTTAGCTTGGGCACAAACAATGGAAGGGTGTATTGGCAATCCTTTATATGTTTGGACACATTTAGAATTACGTAGAATCTTCGGAATCGAAGATTTGTTGAATGAAAAAAATGCTCCGAAAATTTGGGAGCAAGCTAATCGTAAACTACAGGAAGAAAGTTTCTCTGTTCGCAATTTAATTGAACAATTTAAAGTGAAAATTATTTGTACAACGGATGATCCTAGTGATTCTTTAACATATCATCAAAAGCTGTTAAAAGAAGAAAAACGCTTTAAAGTTTATCCAACGTTTCGTCCAGATAAGGCTGTAGCTATTCAAACAGAAGGTTATCTTGATTATTTGCTTCAATTAGGCACAAATAGTGGTGAAAAGATCACTTCTTATAAGACTTTAGTTCAGGCGTTGAGTAAGCGCGTAGATTATTTCCATGAACTTGGTGGACGCTTATCTGATCATAGCTTCCCAGCATTTACAGCATACCAAGAGATTGAAGAAACAAAATTAGCGAAGATTTTTGAAAAAAGAATGGCTGGTGAGAGTTTAACTGAAGCAGAAATTAGTTATTTTCAATTTGGTTTGGCATTAGATTTAATGCGTTTGTATGCAAAAAAAGGCTGGACAGCACAATTGCATCTAATGGCTACCCGTAATAATAATTCAAAAATCTTTAATAGCTATGGGCCAGATGGTGGTGGCGATGCTATGGGGGATGATGCGGTTGAAGCAGGTATTAGTCGCTTGTTTGATTTGTTAAATTCGGAAGAAAACTTGCCAAAAACGATTTTATATTCTTTAAATGCTAAAGACTATTTGCCGCTAGTAGCATTGATGGGTGCTTTTCAAGCAGATGTTAAGGGGAAAATTCAATTTGGGTCGGCTTGGTGGTTTAATGATAGCTATTCAGGGATGCGTCATCAAATGACGACCTTAGCTGAAGGTGGAATTTTAGCCAATTTTGTTGGGATGCTAACAGATTCACGAAGTTTCTTATCTTATCCGCGACATGAATATTTCCGGCGGATTTTATGTCAATTAATAAGTGAGTGGGTGGAAGATGGACAATTGCCTGCTGATTCAGATTACATTGGCGAAATAATCGAAAAAATTTCATACACGAACGCGAATCAATATTTCGGGTTCAACTAACAAAAAACAACGCTCTTCAACTTAACTGTTAAAGAGCGTTGTTGCATTTTACAAATTAACTTCTAACTGACTAATTTTATCAATCCGATTTTGATGACGGCCGCCTTGGAACTCAGCAGTTAGCCAAGTATCAACAATCATTTCAGCTAAGCCTTCACCTAGTACCCGTTGGCCTAAACAGATCACGTTAGCGTTGTTATGTTCTTTGGTAGCTTGAGCAGAAAAAACATCACCAACGACTGCAGCACGAATGCCTTTAAATTTGTTGGCAGCCATACTCATGCCAATGCCAGTACCGCAAATCAAAATCCCACTAGCTACTTCTTTAGCGGTTACTGCCTGACAAACTTTGGCAGCATAATCAGGGTAATCAACCCCTTGAGCTGGGTTTTCAATACCAAAATCAGTGACTTCATAGCCACCAGCAGTTAAATGTTTCACTAAAGCTTCTTTCATTTCAAATCCACCATGGTCACAGGCAATTGCTAATTTCATTTTTTTGAGCTCCTTATTAATAAATTAGTATTTGTTTTTATTTAAGAGAAAGCTTTTTCATAATTATTATAACTCAGCCTTTTAGGTAAAATCAACCAAAAAGACTCTACGCAAGGTAGAGTCTTTTGTATTATTTGCCAGCGCGTTTAATATAACTACCTTCGGCTGTATTAATTTCTAATTTTTCGCCTTCTTCGATAAAGTCAGGCACGTTAACTACTAAACCAGTTTCCATTGTTGCTGGTTTACCAGAACCAGTTACTGTAGCACCTTTAATTGAAGGTTGTGTTTCAACTACTTTTAAAACAACAGTTGTTGGTAAAGAAACCCCGATTACTTCGCTACCGTAAAATTGAATTTTAACTTCCATATTTTCTAAAATGTATTTCATTTCTTCTTCAATAGAAGTTAGTGGTAATTCATATTGTTCGTAAGTTTCTAAATCCATGAAAACTGCTACGTCATCTTGGCTATATAAATATTGAACAGCTTTAGTGTCAATATGTGCTTTAGGAACTTTTTCATCAGGACGCATTGTTGTATCATAAGTAGCACCTGTTCGAACGTCCCGTAATTTCATACGCATAACAGTATTTCCCTTGCCTGGTTTGTGGTGGCTAGCTTCCATTACTTTAATTAACTTGCCATCTTGTTCAAAAGTCATACCTGCTTTTAAATCACTAATTGCAATCATTTGTAAGTCTCCTTCTTTAAATAGAAATATTCCTTTTTATTGTAGCAAAGTCCCGCCGGATATACTAGGAATTATTACTATTTTTTAGGAAATTACAATTAAATCTCCTTAGCAAAAGAAATTTTGGTATACTTAAGCCGAAGAATAAAATAGAAAATTATAGATAAAGAGAACTGAAAGGGATGAAAAAATGAAAATTGCTTTAATTGCTCATGATCGCAAAAAAGATTTAATGGTAAAATTAACAAGTGCTTATCGGGATATTTTGAAAGATCACGAATTATATGCTACCGGGACGACTGGCAGTCGTGTGATGGAAAGTACCGGTTTAGCGGTGCATTGTTTTAAATCGGGACCTTTAGGTGGCGACCAACAAATTGGCGCGATGATTTCAGATGATTTGATGGATATTGTGATTTTTTTGCGGGATCCATTGGCGGCGCAACCCCATGAGCCGGATGTGACAGCGTTAATTCGCTTATGTGATGTTTATGAAATTCCTTTAGCTACTAATATCGGCACGGCAGAAGTTTTAATTCGCGGCTTGGCAGAAGGTTTGATGGACTTTCGTAATATTGTTCATGAATTAGAGTTGAAACCTTTAAGTTATTAATATTGTAAAAATGCAAAATCGTCATTAAAGATGATTTTGTATTTTTTTGTTTTCTATTTGGGAAAAGCAAGGTATAATTTCTTATATAGAAACAGGAGTGATTAATATGGAAAAACAAAAACCTTACGGCACGGTATTAATTAAAGCCGCAGTTATTTTAGATTTTATTGCTGAAAATGCTGAAGTGACTTTACAAGAAATCGCCTTAGGCACACAAATGACCAACTCAACCACCTTGAAAATTTTAGATACACTGCAATTAATTGGTTATGTTAAAAAAAGTAGTCAGAAAACTTATACATTAGGCTCAAAATTAATTCGTTATGCGAATCAAAACCTTGAAGAGACAGACTTGATTGAATTAACTTTACCTTATTTAGAAACGCTCCAAGAAAAAATTGATGAAACTATCCATCTTGGCGTAGTAAGCAATCAAGAAATTTTATATGTAAATAAATTAGAAGCCAAAAATCAAACGATTCGGATGTCTTCAAAAATCGGCATCACTCGACCTTTATACAGCTCTGCCATGGGGAAAGCGGTGTTAGCGGAATATTCTGAAGCCCAATATCAAGACTATTTAGCCCAGCATGATTTGCTTGCCTATACGCCGCAAACAATTACTAATCCTTTAAAACTAGCTAGCGAATTAGAACAAGTTCGTAGTAAACAAGTTGCCTATGATGACGAAGAAATGGAAAAAGATATTTTTTGCATCGGGGCCGCAATTAAGCAGCAAGGTGAAACCCTCGGTGCTTTCAGCGTAAGTATGCCTAAATATCGCGTAACGCCAGCAACAGAAGCCAAAATTGTTCAAGTGGTTAAAGAAACGAAAAAATTAATTGAAGCCGCGCTAATGAATTCTTTAAAAAAATAAACTCTATAAAAACCTTGAAAAAAACTACAGCTTTAGTATAATAAAACTGTAGTTTTCTTTATCGTAAATGCAAATTTCTAAATAAGAAAAGAGTGGTAATGTGAAACGTGTTAATATTTTAACTCGCTTAGAAAATGCCGGTGTGATTGCGGTGGTTCGCGGGGCAACTAAAACAGAAGCGATACAAGCCAGTCAGGCAATTGTCGCTGGTGGCATGAAGGGGATTGAATTAACTTTTACTGTGCCGCAAGCCGATGAAGCCATTCGAGAGTTAGTAGCTATGTATCAAGATTCCCCAGAAATCGTGATTGGTGCAGGTACGGTGCTTGATGTGGTGACTGCTCGATTAGCAATTATGGCGGGGGCAGAATATATTGTCAGCCCAACTTTTGATGCAGAGACAGCACAACTTTGTAACTTGTATCAAGTCCCTTATTTACCAGGCTGCATGACCATTACAGAAATGAAAGTTGCTTTGCAAGCGGGAGTAGATATCATTAAGTTATTTCCTGGTAGTGTTTATGGTCCAAGTGCAATTTCTGCCTTTAAAGCACCAATGCCACAATTAAATATTATGCCCACTGGCGGAGTAAGTTTAGATAATATGGAAGAGTGGTTTAAAGCCGGTGTTATCACAGTCGGTGTCGGCGGAAATTTATTAGCGCCAGCTGCGACTGGTGATTTTGCTAAAGTTACAGAAATCGCTAAAGAGTACGTTGCTAAGTATCAAGCAATCAAAGGTAAATAGTTATGGCGAAAATTGTAACTTTAGGAGAAATCATGTTGCGCTTGTCTTCCTTATCAGGACAGCGAATTCCACAAAGTGAAACTTTTCAAGCCCATTATGGTGGCGGTGAAGCCAATGTCGCTGTTTCTTTAGCGAATTATGGTCATGAAGTTTATTTCGCCAGTAAAGTCCCTGAGAATGACTTAGGGGAAGCGGTTGACAAACATTTACGACGTTACGGTGTTTCTTCAGAGTTTGTTTTAACCGGTGGCAAGCGCTTAGGAACTTATTATTTGGAAACTGGTGTTGCGGGAAGAGGAGCTAGCGTGATTTATGATCGAGCGGCTTCAAGTTTTGCTGAAATGACCGAGTTAGAGTGGGATTTAGCTAAATTATTTAAAAATGCAACGATTTTTCATATTTCCGGTATCACCCCAGCGCTATCAGAAGCGTGGCAACAATTAACGATAGCGTTAATCAAAAAAGCAAAAGCGGCAGGCTGTAAAATTAGTTTTGATGTAAATTATCGTGGCAAGTTGTGGGGTCAGCAGGCGGCAGCCGCTTTTTTAAAACAAGTTTTACCGCTAGTTGATTATTGTTCGGCTGGTAAAATGGATGCCCTTTATTTATTAGGCATTCCTGAAGTTAATGGAAAATCAGAGAATGAAGCGTTAGTTTATTACTATCAAGAAATGCAGCGACAATATCCGAATATTCAAGTATTTTATTCAACGCTACGCGAAGTTCGTTCGGCCAGCGCTAATTGCTTGCAAGGAACTTTATGGCAAAACCAACAGTATCATGAATCACAAATTCACGAAATTGAGCCAATTGTCGATCGAGTGGGTGGTGGAGATGCCTTTGCTGGTGGTGTTTTACACGGCTTAGCAACTGGCTTATCTTCGCAAGAAACGATAGATTTTGCAACAGCGGCAGCGGTGCTTAAACACACGGTTCATGGTGATTGCAATCAATTTAGTCAACAAGAAGTACTGGCTTTCTTAGCAGCAGGTTCTGGAAGAATTGTACGGTAAATTAAAAAAAGAATGGAGAATGAACAAATGCAAAATATGGAAACTCGTTACACTCATAGCCCTAAAGACATCAGACATTATTCAACTGCGGAGTTGAGAGAAGAGTTCTTAATTGAAAAAGTTTTTGTACCTGGCACAATTAGTTTGACTTATACACATAATGATAGAATGATTTTTGGTGGAGTAACACCGACAGATAAACCTCTAGAGATTGTATTAAGTAAAGAATTAGGCGTTGAGTATTTCTTAGAGCGTCGTGAATTAGGTGTCATTAATATTGGTGGACCAGGTTATATTGAAATAGACGGCAAAAAAGAAACAATGAAAAAACAAGATGGTTATTATATCGGAAAAGAAACTAAACATGTTGTGTTTATTTCTGAAAATAAAGAAAATCCAGCTAAATTCTATATTAGTTCAACACCAGCGCATCATAAATATCCAAATGTAAAAATTAGTATTGATGAAGTGAAACCGATGGAAACAGGTGAGCCTTTAACGTTGAATGAACGCAAAATTTATCAATACATTCATCCGAATGTTTGCGAAAGTTGTCAATTACAAATGGGCTACACGATTTTAGAGCCAGGTAGCGCGTGGAATACAATGCCTTGCCACACTCATGAACGTCGAATGGAAGCCTATGTTTACTTTGATATGACAGAAGATACTAAGATTTTCCATATGATGGGGACTCCTGATGAAACTAAACATTTAGTGATGGGGAATGAACAAGCGGCTATTTCACCAAGCTGGTCTATTCATTCAGGTGTAGGGACTAGCAACTATTCATTTATTTGGGCGATGTGTGGAGAAAATATCACATACACTGATATGGATATGGTTGCCATGGACGATTTAAAATAAGGAGGAGTAAATAATGGATTTTAAGATGGATATGTTTCGCTTAGATGGAAAAGTGGCTTTAGTAACTGGCGCGGTTTACGGGATTGGTTTTGAAATTGCTAAATCGCTAGCAACTGCTGGAGCGACAATTGTTTTTAATAATATTGATCAAGCTTCTGTTGCTCAAGGGATTGCGAATTATCAAGAAATTGGTATCGTTGCAAAAGGTTATGTCTGCGATGTCACAGATGAAACGGCTGTACAAAAAATGATTCAACAAATTAAAACTGAAGTTGGTAGTGTAGATATCTTAGTTAATAATGCGGGAATTATTAAACGGACACCTATGATTGAAATGGATGTAGCTGATTTCCGTCAAGTAATTGATGTGGATTTAAATGCACCATTTATCATGGCTAAAGCGGTCCTTCCTGATATGATTGAAAAAGGTCAAGGAAAAATCATTAACATTTGTTCAATGATGAGTGAATTAGGCCGTGAAACAGTTAGTGCTTATGCAGCAGCAAAAGGTGGCTTGAAAATGCTAACTAAAAACATTGCTTCTGAATATGGTCAATATAATATTCAATGTAACGGCATTGGACCTGGTTATATTGCAACGCCACAAACTGCACCGTTACGTGAAAAACAAGAAGATGGTGAGCGTCATCCTTTTGACCAATTTATCGTGGGGCGTACACCGGCAGCTCGCTGGGGAGAACCGATTGATTTAGCGGGACCAGCAATTTTCTTAGCTTCAGAAGCCTCTGATTTTGTTAATGGACATATTCTTTATGTTGATGGTGGGATCTTAGCTTATATTGGTAAACAACCTTAAAAATTTAGAAGTCTTCAATTCGTTGGAGACTTCTTTCTGTATCTGATATTTTTAATAGGAAGTAGGGGATTGAATGACAAATATTTCTTTGGCAATTTTAGACAAAACAGGCCAAGTAAAACTAGGGAAAAATGATTATGAGGAAGAACGACGCTTGCTGCAAATCGTTGGTGAAGACTTTGTTGATCTTGCAACTCAAGAATTTTATTATGAAGATGGCGATGTGATTCGGATTGAAGTTGAAAAAAAGGATGTGTATCTAGTTGCTAAATTGGATGAAACTTTAGATACGACCTTAATCTATTTAAAAGATCATGTTTGGGAATATAAAGTTGATATGACCGAAAACGCGAGAGAAGCACGCCCGGAACAGCGCTTTGCCAGCAAGCGCCACTATCTTAGTGTGCGGGTAGCAACTACTGTTGAGGCTGAAATGTATCGTAACTTAGCATTTAATCCGCATGATCAAAAAGAAAGCAATGGTGCATATCCTCATGCTTTTGCAAATGTGGAAACCCGTAATGATGCCACTTTCTTTGCTTGTAATGCAATTGACGGTGTGTACGGTAATCTTTCTCACGGATCATATCCTTATCAATCATGGGGAATTAATCAACAATCAAACGCAGCTTTAACTGTTGATTTTGGTAGAGAAGTAGCACTAGATAAAGTTATTTTTACCTTCAGAGCCGATTTTCCACACGATAATTATTGGGAAGAAGTCTGCTTAACCTTTTCTGATGGTTCAAAAGAAAGCTTTGCTACAGTAAAAACGGCTAGGTCTCAAACTTTTTCTTTTGAAAAACGGACAACCAGTAGCGTTGTTTTTAGCCACTTGAAGCAAGCCGAAGATCCGTCACCGTTTCCTGCACTGACAGAAATTGAACTGTTTGGTAATAATATTTTAGAGTAAAACAAACCACTTTAATCAAACGTTTATGTGACGGGTGATTAAAGTGGTTTTTATTATGCATTTAATGAAGAAGCATATTTTTTGGGAGAAATACCTGTGATTCGTTTAAAGGCTCGAATGAAATTGGAATAATCATTAAAACCACATTTTTCACAGCACTGTTGTACACTAATGTTTTCTTCTAATAATCGTTTTGCTAAAGAAATGCGACTCAGCAAGATGTATTGATAAATAGTCACACCCAAATCTTCTTTAAAAATTCGATTTAAGTAAATTTTATTATGATTCATTTGACAAGCAACAGATTCCAAAGAAAGTTTTGGATTTGAAACTTGAGTTTGAATATATTCTAAAATCTTAGTAGTCAATTCTGGAAAATGATAAGTTTCTTCTGCTTTTGTGGGCTCTGAAAATTGATTTGCATAAACGAGTACTTGCATAAATAAAGAATATAGCAACAAGTCATGACCAATAGTAGATGGATGTTGAAATTCTGAAATTAATTTCAACATAGTTGGTGCCATAATGTCCAATTGCGCTGGATTGAGTTGGACAATTGATTTTCGCTCTTCGAAAGCTTGCAATAAGTTTGTTTTATTAGAAGATAAACTTCTAGCGAGATTTGGTGAAAAATGAATAGCACAGCGTTCGAAAATTTCACCAGGAAAAGGATTAGGTCCGTGAACTTGATCATTATTAATAAAAATCAAACTCCCTTTTTCTAAAAGAAAGGACTTATTATCAATAAAAAAGCGAGCTTCTCCTTTTGTTAATAAATATAATTCCATATGATTATGCATATGTAAGGTAATACCCGGAGGTTCAGTATTAAAAAAGCAATCAATATCTTTTCGAAAGTGCTCAATTAGATAATCCATAGTAAAAAACCTTTCGTAACAGCATTTTTAGTTTACCAGTACATTAATTAGTAGATTTTCATACAAAAACAAAAAGTTTGTTTTTGCATATTTTTTGTTTATTTTAGCAAAGAAACCGCTTTTATTATTATATATAATAATTTTGTGAAAAGAAACTAATAAATGTTAAGGAGAAGAAAATTATAAAGAGAAAACTTAAATTTTTAGTCGTAACTTTAGGGTTAATTGGTTTGTTTGGTTTTGCTGCTTGTGGAAAAACTGAAGAAGAGAGTTCTGGAGAAATATTATCTATGGCAACTTGGGGTTATGATGCGAATCCAGAATTTAAAGCGTTGGTAGAAGCTTTCAAGGAAGAACATGAAGGTATTGAAGTTAAAATTATCGATATTGAAGCTGCACAATATGAAGATAAAATAACTACTATGTTAGCTTCTGGTGATACAACAGATGTGTTAGCTATTAAAGGTGTAGGCAGCTATGTTAATTATGCAACTAAAGACCAATTGCTAGATTTAACAGAAGAAGCAGATGCTATTGAAGGAAAAGAAAATTTTAAAGGTAATTTAGATGGCTATGATTTAGATGGTAGTTATTATGCTTTACCATTTAGAAAAGATATCTATATGTTGTTTTACAATAAGAGAATCTTTGATGAACAAGGAATCGAGTATCCTGAAAATCTAACTTGGGATGAATATGAAGCCTTAGCTGAAAAGTTAACAACAGAAAAAGATGGTCAAAAGGTTTATGGAGCATACCATCATACTTGGAATCAAATTTTAACATGTACGGCTGCCAATCAAGAGAAGAAAAATTTGAATGATGGTGTGTACGGTTTTACTGAAGATTATTTTGAGCGTTGGTTAAGAATGCAGGACTCTGGTAGTACAATGGATTATTCATCTATTAAAACAGCTAGTGTTACTTATTCTTCACAATTCGAAACAGAAAAAACAGCAATGATGCCAATGGGAAGTTTCTACTTAGGCAAACTAATCAACGCTGCTAAGGAAAATCGAACTGAAGTCGAGTGGGGAGTAACTTCTCTTCCGCAAAACGAGAAAGGTAAAGTAATTACTTATGGTGGTCCAACAGGATTTGCAGTCAATAAACATTCAAAAAATGCAGAGTTAGCTAAGGAGTTTATAACTTTCTGTGCTAGCGAAAAAGGTGCGAAGGTTGTTGCACAAGTTGGTATGACACCAGCTTATCAATCAGATGAAGTAATGAAAACTTTATATAGTGTTGAAGGTATGCCGAATGATGAAGAAAGTCAACGTGCTATGAATCCTAATGAAAATGGTTGGGAAATTTTACCGGATACTAATGTTGCAGAGATTACCGCAATTATCAATGAGGAATACGAACTGATTATGGTTGGCGATAGTGATGTAAAAAAAGGAATTGCAACAATGGAAAAAAGGGTTGCTGAAGTTTTAGCAGAATAGGTTAACTTATAAATCAGGTTGAAGTTGAAGGTTAACTGATACCTGATTTATTATCCTTAAAAGGAGAGTTAATAATTTTGAGAAACTAAAATTGTTTTTTTAGGGTAGTTGAGTTGTACTAACGATAGGAGGGAAAGTGGTGGATAAACTTCAATTTGCAGAACAATTTATTAAAATCGTTCAACCGATAGAACCTTTATTGCTAAATCAAACAACCGGATTAGTAAAAATTGGATCTTCAGGAACTATTTACAATGAAAAAATCCGACAAGCAGAAACGTTTTTGCGATTATTGTGGGGATATGCAGGTTACTATAAAGAACAACCGATAGATGCGTTGTTTAAACAATTAATTTTAGGAATTGCTGAAGGTGTCAATCCGAAGGGGAACAATTATTGGGGAGATGTAGATGGTGTTAACCAATTAATGGTAGAAATGGCGCCGTTAGCTGTTTTTGTATTAATGAATGAAGAAAAAGTAAAAACTGAAATGTGTATAGAAGATCAAAAAAATATGATTAGTTGGTTAGATCAAATCAATCTCTATCAAACAGCGGATAATAATTGGCGATTTTTTAGAATTCTTGTAAATTGCTGTTTGGATAATTGTTATGGCTTAGATAGACAAAATCAAATAGAAATAGATTTTCAAAGAATTGATAGTTTCTATTTGGGAAATGGTTGGTACTATGACGGGGTTCCGCAGCAAATTGATTATTATATTTCTTTTGCTATTCAGTATTATTCCTTACTATATGTTTATTTTTACAAAGAGAAAGATTCAGAACGCTGTGAAAAATTACTTAAACGAGCAAAAAAATTTGCACAAACATTTCGCTATTGGTTTGATACTGAAGGGAGAGGAATTCCTTTTGGTCGAAGTTTAACTTATCGGTTTGCACAAGCATCTTTTTGGTCAGCCTATTTATTGGTTCAAGTGGATCAAGACTTTTTGGCAGAAGCAAAATGGATTTTGAAAAATAATTTGCGGCATTGGTTGCAACGAGATATTTTTTCAAAAGAAGGCTTTTTGAAAATTGGTTATTATTATGAAAATTTAGTTATGGCAGAGGAATATAATGGTCCAGGGTCGCCATATTGGGGACTAAAAAGCTTTATTTTGTTGGCATTACCTAAAAGCCATAACTTATGGGAAATGCAAGAAAGCATTCCGATGCCTAAACAACAACATTTGTTAGCAGAAGCTCAAATGATCCTAACATCTAATCAAAATGGAAAAGAAGTTCGCTGTTATCCAACTGGTCAATATGTTGAAACTCATACTCATGGTGAAGCTAAATACAGTAAGTTTGTCTATTCTACTAATTTTGGGTTTAATGTCTCTAAGGGATTGATTGGTTGGGAAAAAGGTGGGTTTGACAATGTTCTTGCTGTTTCTGAAGATGATCAATTTTATCGAGTTCGGACAAAATCAGACTCTTTTTCACTAGCAGAAAATTATATTTATACGAAATGGAAACCTTGGTCAGATGTAATAATAGAATCATTTATTATTCCTTTTGAAGAGTGGCATTTTAGAATCCATAAAATAAAATCAAATAGAAATTTAACAATTACAGATGGAGGTTTTTCGGTTCTTTGGGATGGAGAAAAAAGTGTTTCTCGTAAAGCTAACGAGACATCTCTAAATGTTTGTTCTGCTATAGGAATGAGTGGTGTAATTAGTTTAGATGATAAAATGTCAGCTCATCTATCTCAACGCCTATCTAACCAAAACTTACTATATAATTGTGTTGTTTTCCCGTATTTAAAGGCTAAAATATCAGCTGGTGAAGAACAACTTTTCGTAAATGGATTTGTTGGCAGCTTTGAAAAATCTTTGGAAGTAGTTAAACCTGAAATAATAATAGCTGAACAAAAGGTAATTATTAAGCAATCAGGAAATATAATAGAAATAGATGTTAAGGAGTTATAAAGATGGTCAAATTGGAAGTTGCAAAGAATTTGGATAAAATTCAACACAAGGTGATTTGTGAAATTGAGCGATTAGGTGAAGGGATTCCTTATATTCCTGATGCGGGCAAGTATAAGGATATGAAAGAGGAAGATATATCATGGTGGACGAATGGCTTCTTCGCAGGAATGTTATGGCATCTATACCAATATAGTGGTAATGAAATATTCTCAAAGAAAGCAATTCAAATTGAGCAAATTTTAGATCAAGCAATGGAAGATTTTTTTGATTTGCATCATGATGTAGGCTTTATGTGGTTGCATACAGCCGTTGCTAATTATCGTATTACTAAAAATTCGGATTCCTATTTACGTGGGATGAAAGCTGCTTCAATTTTAGCAGCAAGGTTTAATCATAATGGTAATTATTTGCGTGCGTGGAATGATACTTATGATGGGTGGACGATTATTGATAGTATGATGAATATTCCGTTGCTTTATTGGGCAAGCAATGAGTTAAATGATCCTCGTTATTCAGCAATTGCTACATTGCACGCAGAAACTATTCAGAAAAATTTGATTCGTAGTGATGGATCAGTCGGTCATATCGGTAACTTTGATTCGCTTACAGGTGAATTTTTAGAGCTATTGGGTGGTCAGGGATTTTCGGGTGAGTCAGCTTGGAGCCGCGGACAAGCTTGGGCTATTTATGGTTTTGCTTTGAGTTATAAGTATACTAAAAAAGAAACTTTTCTAAAAACAGCACAACAAGTTGCCCATTACTTTTTAGCTAATGTCGCCAGTACGGATTATGTTCCAGCAATTGATTTTAAAGCACCTGATATTCAATTAAATACAGATACTAGCGCTTCGGTGATTGCAGCTTGTGGATTGCTTGAAATTAGTGAACACCTTCCTGACGAAGAAAAGCATATTTATGTATCAGGTGCAGAGAAAGTGTTACAAGCAGTACTTGGAAATTATTGTAATTTCGATGATCAGCTGGATGGAATTGTTGAAGGTGGGGCAGTCGCTTATCATCATCCTGGTGAAAAAAATGTGGCATTAATCTATTCGGATTATTTTTTAGTAGAAGCTTTGTTAAAAATCAGTAAGCAGGCTACTGATTTATGGTAATGAAAAACATTCTATTGAGATTATTAACCAGTAAAATTGGGAGGTTTTTATGACAAATATAAAATCGTTATCTTCACAAAAAAATAAGAAAACATTAATTGCGTTTTCTTTTATATTACCTAACTTTGTAGGATTTTTTCTATTTACTTTGATACCAGTAGTATTTTCTTTAGTGTTATCCTTTATGGAGTGGGACTCTTTTTCAAAACCTAAGTTTATAGGATTTGCTAATTTTACAAAAATGATTCACGACGAGACTTTTTGGATTTCTTTGAAGAATACCATCTTATATACTATAGGAGTAGTTCCTCTGACTTTGATTTGTTCATTAGGATTAGCAATTTTGTTAAATCAAAAGATTCGTGGTATGAAATTTTTCCGAACAGCTTTTTTCTTTCCATATGTAACTTCTTTAGTAGCAATTGCGGTTGTTTGGAATATGTTATTTCATCCAACGATGGGGCCGATTAACCAGTTTTTAAAAATATTTATGGAAAACCCTCCTGGTTGGACATCTAGTTCTGATTGGGCATTAATGGCAATTGTAATTGTTAGTGTCTGGCGTGGAATGGGCTATTATATGATTTTGTATTTAGCTGGGTTACAAGGAATTCCTAGAGAAATATATGAAGCTGCTTCGATGGATGGTGCGAATAAATGGAAACAATTTGTAAACGTAACCTTGCCATCATTACGTTCAACTACTTTTTTTGTAACGATTATGTTAGTGATTAATTGTTTTAAAATCTTTGATTTAGTACAAGTGATGACAGGTGGAGGTCCGGGTAGAGCGACGAATGTACTGGTTTACCAAATTTATAATGAAGCTTTTGTCAAATTCAACTTTGGTTATGCTTCGGCAATCTCTTTAGTTCTTTTTGTAATAGTATTATCAATCACGATCTTTCAATTTAAGTGGAATCAGGTTCGAGAAAAGGCTTGATGAGATACGTATCTAAAAATATTGGTAAATAGTTGTAGGACGTGAAAATAAAACGAATACTATAAAACGAGGAGAAAAATTATGGCGACAAATCATAAAAAAAAGAGTCTACAAAAATCAAATAGTGGGATAAAAAATATATTTATAATAATTATTCTGAGTGTGCTAGCACTGATTACCCTGGTTCCTTTCATTTGGATGGTTTCAGCTTCTTTTAAAACGAATAATGAAGTATTCACAATTCCTATTCAATGGATTCCAAAGCAATTTCATTTAGAAAACTATTCAGTTATTTGGGAAAGAATTCCATTAGCAACCTTTTTCAAAAATACCGCTTTTTTAAGTATTACAATTACTGGGATTCAATTGTTGACTTCGAGTTTTGCAGCATATGGCTTTTCTAAGTTAAGCTTTAAGGGTCGGGACCTATTATTTTTAGCTTATATAGGTACTATTGCAATTCCTTGGCAATCATATATGATTCCGCAATTTATTATGATGAGAAAACTTGGTTTAACAGATAATTTGTGGTCATTAGTTTTATTACAAGCCTTTAGTGCGTTTGGAGTATTTCTATTAAAACAATACTATAGCAGTATTCCTGATTCTTTATGTGAAAGCGCTCGGATGGACGGTTTAAGCGAATGGGGGATCTATCGAAGAATTATTTTACCTCTGACTAAACCAGCTTTAGCTAGTTTAACAATTATTACTTTTGTAAATACTTGGAATGACTATATGGGACCATTTATTTACTTATCTTCAACAGAAAATAAAACAATTCAGTTGGGATTAAAAATGTTTGTGGGCTTATATGATGCAGAATATGCCTTGATTATGGCAGCGTCAGTTGTTTCTATTTTACCTGTAGCGATAGTCTTTTTGGCGATGCAAAAGTATTTTGTTGAAGGGATTGCTACTTCTGGTATGAAAGAATAAGTAACTATTTTTAATAAGAAATGAGAAAATCATGTTAAGAAAGAAAAATTTTGAAAATAATATCTATATGAAAATGATGGAAATGGTGTATTTTTATTTGAAAGCAAACTTGCTTATGTTAGGGCTGAATTTGCCACTATTTCTTGCAGTTAACTTTTTGGAGTTAAGTATAGGGAATGCACTGATTTTTTTCATTGCACTTATTCCATTAGGGATTAGTATAGGTGCTGGTTTCTTGATTATATTTTATAGAGAAGCAAGCAAAGCGTATCAATTTCCTGAAAATTTGAATAAACAAATCTTACAGCTAGCAAAGAAGCTAATGGGGTATTGGTTGATGGGGTTATTAAGTCTATTAATTTTGCTAATAGATATAGTGTTTTTTTCTAAAACACAGTTGTTTATTTGGCTTTTCCCTGGTTTGTTAGTATTAAGTGTTTTTACTATGGGAATTATGATTCAAGGTATTTATTTTCGAATTATATATCCTAACAAAAGAAATATCGAGATATTGAAATGGTCAGTTTGTCTTTCAATAAAGAAATTTTATATTACTATAATCAACGTGTGTCTATTTTTGTTATTAGTGATAACGATGGTTATAAAACCGCAATTTGGCTTTCTGATAACTCCGACAATCTTTATGTTACTAATTTATAGAAATTGTACTATGTTAAAGATATGAAAAATAAAAAACGTATGAAATCGGCATTTGATAAATGTGTTTCATACGTTTTTTGTTTAGCAATAAAGCTTTCTAAACTGTTTAGGTGTGAAAGCTGTTTTCTTTTTGAATAAAGCGATAAATTGACTAGGTGATTGGAAGCCAACGCTGAAACTGATTTCTTGAATAGTTAGCTCAGGTTGACTAATTAACAATTCTTTACTTTTGTTAAGTCGAAAATCTATTAAGTATTGATAAGGAGATTTATGAAATTGTTGACGGAAAATACGATTTAGATATTGATGACTAATGTAGTTTTTTTTAGCTAGAATTTCAATCGAAAGTTGTTCTGCATAATTTGTTTCAATTTCATGGATTATTGGCAAAAGATATTTTTCTTGTTCGCTGGGAATATGACATAATTCTTGCGGCTTGTTTTGATGAAAGTATAGTAAAAACTGATAGCAAGCAACTGATAAATCAGAGTCAGTTAAGGCGTTTTTTTGATGATTATCAATCATTTGATTAATCCAATCCGAAAAAGAAAAATGAGTAGAGTCTTCGGTTTGAATATAACTTTGAATATTTATAGTATTTAAAAAGTCAGTAACTATTCCACCTTTGAAGGTAGCAAAATTGGTTTGCCACTCTGTTACTGGGGAGTAGGTATGTGGAATAAAAGGTGCAATAAGGACTCCTTGCCCCGGGGTAAGGAGTATTCGTTTGTCAGCAATGAAAACTTCACCACAACCTTGTTCTGTTTGCAACCAATGATAGTAAGGATAACCATGTGGTCTCTTGATGCTAGGTTGTGGCCACTGATTACCGATGCTCTCTAGAGAAATTGGCAAAGAACTACTGGTTAATTGAAAATAGATAGGCATAAATTTTCTCCTTTTTTTAGTTTCAGAATATTATATAAACTAGTTTAACATATTATATTTCAAAAAGGTGAAAGCGGTTAAAATATAATGGAATACTATTCTTGAAAACAACAAAGAGGAGTGAAATTTTATATGAAAAAATTTCAACGGGTTTTATATGGTGGCGATTATAATCCAAATCAATGGGGAAAAGAGATTTGGCAAACAGATATGGAATTATTTGAGAAGGCAGCTATTAATTCTGCAACCGTTAACGTATTTTCTTGGGCTAAACTACAACCTAGTGAAAATGAATATAATTTTGAAGAATTAGATGAAATTATGGAGATGTTAAACGATAAAAAAATGGATATCGTATTAGCAACTTCGACGGCCGCTTTGCCTGCGTGGCTTTTTAAAAAATATCCAGAAGTTGCTCGGACTGATTTTGAAGGACGACAGCATAAATTTGGGCAACGACACAACGCTTGCCCTAACAGCTTAGTTTATCAGAAGTATGCCAAGGCATTGGTGGAGAAATTAGCAAGTCGCTATCATCATTATGATCATTTGAGTTGTTGGCATATTAATAATGAATATGGTGGGGAATGTTTTTGTGAAAATTGTGAAAAAGCTTTTCGAGTTTGGCTTAAAGAAAAATACCAGTCAATAGAAGTGTTGAATGAAGCTTGGAATTTGGAATTTTGGGGTCATACAATTTATGATTGGGATGAAATTGTTTTACCTAATGCTTTGAGCGATGGAATTGATTATCAAAACACGGCGTTTGCGGGGATATCAATTGATTATCGTCGCTTTAATTCGGATAGTTTATTAGAGAATTTTAAGATGGAACGAGATGTTATTCGTCAATATGATCAAGAAACGCCTATAACTACAAATTTAATGGGGATTTATAAAAATTTAGACTATTTCAAATGGGCTAAAGAAATGGATATTGTTTCTTGGGATAATTATCCTGCTTATGATACATCGTGGAGTTTGGTTGCAATGACTCATGATTTGATGAGAGGATTGAAGCAAAAGCCGTTTATGCTGATGGAGCAGACCCCTAGTCAACAAAATTGGCAGCCTTATAATTCTTTAAAGAAACCAGGACAAATGAGGGCGCAAAGTTATCAAACGTTAGCGCACGGCGGAGATACGATTCAATTTTTCCAATTAAGACGTTCTGTTGGTGGTTGTGAAAAGTTTCATGGAGCGGTGATTGCTCACTCGGGTACAGAAAATACTCGGGTTTTTAAAGAGGTTTCTGAACTTGGGGAAGAATTAGCTCAGCTTACAGAAATTTTGGAAAGTAATAATCAATCGGAAGTGGGTATGATTTTTGATTGGGATAATTATTGGGGGTTAGAGTACACTAGTGGCCCAAATAAAGATTTAAAATATGTAGAGCAAATTCATCAATATTATCAATATTTTTATGAAAAAAATATTTCGGTAGACATGATTTCAGCAACTGACGACTTTTCAAAATACAAAGTTATTATAGCGCCAGTTTTATATATGGTAAAAGTTGGGATGCAAGAGGCCATCGAAAAATTTGTTGCTGAGGGTGGCGTTTTTTTGACTACTTTTATGAGCGGCATAGTTAATGAGTCCGATAATATATATTTGGGAGGATACCCAGGGCCTTTGCGGAAATTAGCAGGCATTTGGGTAGAAGAAATTGACGCCTTAGCACCGGAACAGCAGAATAAAATTCAATTAGCATCAGGGAATAGCGGAAATGGCTATTTGTTAGCAGATATTATCCACTTAGAAACTGCTGAAAGTATCGTAGAATATGCTAGTAATTTTTATACAGGAACTCCCGCGGTTACTAAAAATAGATTTGGCAAAGGCACTGTATTTTACGTAGGTACACAACTAGATAAGCAATCGTTAGCAGAGATTTTGAAAAATGTAGTTGAACAAGGCGAGCTACAACAAATTACTTCGGTAGAAACGAATTTAGAAATTACTTGTCGTATAAAAAATCAACAGGCCTATTTCTTCGTTATTAATTTTAAAGAAGAAGAGCAATCGTTGCCGGCGGAATTTATTGGAAAAAGGGATTTGTTAACAGGAGAGCTATTAACAAATCAGAAATCAATAAAAATGTACGATGTGTTGTTGATAAAAGTTTGATCATTGATAATAAAAATAAGGATTGAGAAAAATTGTTTTTTCTCAATCCTTAAATAATAATTTTAACGAGCGGGCTTGTCAGTGGATTCACGAACAACAAGTTCTGTGCTTAACATTACTCGCCGAGCAATAGGTTGATTGACAATTCGATTATGGAGTGTTTCCATACCGATTTCTCCCATTTCTTCAGTGAAAGCACGAACGGTTGAAAGCGGCGGGTTAACATAACGGCTAAAAGACAAATCGTTAATTCCCATTACCGAAATATCTTGTGGGATTTTGATACCTGCCTCTGTGAGTACATTGACTACACCGATTGCCATTGAATCATTTGCAGCTAAAATGGCAGTTGGTAAATCATTTTTCCATAGGGACAGAGCTTTTTTTGTTAAATCAGTGGCAACTTCTACAGAGAGTGTAGTATCAATTTCAATAAAAAAATCTTCTTCTCTAAACAGGCCTAAAGACTTCATAACGTCTCGATAAATATTAGTTGTCGGTGTGCGGTACGTTCGATAACCATATAAGTTTTCAGTTTCCTCAGCACCGATAAAGGCAATTCGAGTATGGCCTAAATCAAGTAAATGATTTAAGGCAATTTCAGTTGCTTGACTAAAATCGGTATTAACGGTATCAAAATTATCTAAAGGAAAGTTAGATCCGACAATTACAACATTATCATTTTGCTTTAGGATATTTTGAATAGCAAGTTGATCAAATTTTCCGATGCATAATACACCATCGGCTTCTTGTTGATTAATGGTGGATTCAGACAGGTTAACTAGATTGTAATTTAGTTCTTGGGCTTTTTTTTCGGCGCCTAAGCGAATAGACATATAATAAATATCTTCTAATTCTTGTTCACCAACTCGCCACTGCATGAGAGCGATGGTCTTTGAAGGAATTGATGGAATGTCTTTTTGAACTGTTTTTTTAGCCTTTTTAGTTTTATATTTGGTGTAATTTAGTTCTTCGGCAATTTCAAAAATTTTCCGTCGTGTATTCTCAGTAACTGATAGAGAAGAATCTTGATTTAAAACACGAGAAACTGTCGAAATAGAAACGCCAGCTTTTTTTGCGATATCAGTTATGTTTGCCATTACGCTCACCCTTTCTATTTAGGAAAATAAAGTAAAGTCTCTTTTTTTTTACAAAAAAAGATTTATATTACTAATATTATAGTAAAAAAATATGATTTTTGAAAGGTTTATCTTATGAAAAAAATTCAAACTACTTTAAAGAAACAAATTATTGCAGCTGCGGATGAGTATTGTGAAGCTGGAACAATACCATTTTTAACACCAACAGGGTATACGGATTATTTAAAGAACGGGGAGCGTTTAGTTTTTGAAAAGCAATATTTTGCTAGACGTCGCCAGTTAGCGGTGTTGGGATTAGCTGTCCATTTAGAAACAAATGATGAAAGACTGCGGCTACTAGAAACAACTATTTGGGAAATTTGTAACGAGTATAGTTGGGCATTACCAGCTCATCTACCAATAACTGGAGAAAATTTTGGCTCCGCTAGTCCTTGTTGGATTGATCTTTTTGCTGCAGAAACGGCACAAGCGTTAGCCGAAATTAAAAATTTATTAAAAGAAAAGCTTTCACCATTGATTCAAGAGCGAATCGAGCGGGAAATTGAGCAACGAATTTTTGTGCCTTTTGAAAGTTTTTCTTGGGAATGGGAGCGAAAAGAAAATAACTGGAGTAGTGTTATTGCAGGCTCTATAGGGATGGCGGCGCTGTTGCTATTACCTGTTAAAAGTGCTCGCCAACTAAAAATCATTCAGCGTTTAGATTTAGCTATGCAAAGTTATCTAAAAGGTTTTGCAGATGACGGTGTATGTGTTGAAGGTGTTGGGTATTGGGCTTACGGTTTTGGTTATTATGTTTATTATGCTGAGATGCTTGCGCGAATATTAGGTGAAAATAAATATTTAGTGCTAGAAAAAGCGAAAGCTATTGCTAAATTTCCCGCAGCTATGCAAATTTCAGGCAATAATTTTGTACCATTTTCTGATTATAATGAAAGTCAGCTGCCGAGTGGATTAGTGAGCTTTTGTCAGAAAAATTGGCAAGTTACCACACCAGTTTTAAGGGGGATTAGTAAAATTGATTTTGATCATTGTTATCGCTTTGCCCATATTTACCGCAATTTAATTTGGACAGAAGAAACAATTTTTGAAGAAACATCAGAAAAAAGTACAACTTACTTTTCAGATAGCCAATGGTTAACAGTGAAATATCCGCAACAAAAATTTTTCTTTGCAACAAAAGGTGGTTCTAACGCTGAAAGTCATAATCATAATGATTTAGGACATTTTATTTTGAGTGATGATAGTGAGCTGTTTTTAACAGATCTTGGCGCAGGTAAATACACGAAACAATATTTTGATGAAGCTTATCGCTATGAATTTTTAGTGAATCGAAGTAACGGGCATTCTGTTCCTATCATTAATCAGCAAGAGCAGATGGTGGGAGCTGTTTCGGCAAAACAAGTAGAATTTGTTGAAGTAGAGGACAAAATAAATTTTGGTTTAAACTTAGAGAGTGTTTATCCTGCAACTGCTGAAATAAGCAGTTGCAGTAGATTTTTTGAAGTTTTACCTAAAGAAAAGAAAGTTATCTTACGAGATGCATTTGAGTTTGTGCAGCCAGAAAATAAAGTGGTTGAAAATTTTGTAAGCTTGATTATTCCTGAAGTTATAGAGAATAAAGTGAAATTAGCTGGCAAAGAAGCTTGTCTTTATATATTTAGCGAAGCTGCAAAACCTGTCATTTTATCAGAAAAATTTTATGATCATCAAGGAATAGAGCGGACGGCGTATTTAATTCGATTTCATTATCAGTGTGGGAAACAGTTAGTTACGAAACTCTATTTTGAAATGGTTAAAGAAAAATAAAATAAAAATAGTATCAGAACTTGCTTGTTTGAAAAGATAGCAAGTTCTTTTATTTTAGTAAAAAAATATTTTTTTATCTTTTTTTAGAAAAAAGATTGCGTTTTTTTCTAAAAAAAAGTATTATAAATCTAAAGAAAGCGTTTTTGCAGAGGTGTGGTTTATGAGAGGACGACTATTCATCTTGATTTTACTTGTCTTTTTGCCGTTTAGTGCATGTAAACAAACGGAAAGTAAAGAAAATGATAATTTTAGTAAAGAAACTATCGGGAATTTGAAAACAAACGCCAAAGAGTACAGTGAAGATGAGTTACAAAATGGTGAAGTTCCCTTAAATGAGTATGTTCGTTTAACTGGCGAAATTGTTGAAAGTGATAGTTCAGATGAAATAATCTCAAAAGGTGATCGTTTTATTTTGAAAAGTGGAGATAGTCAGTATCAGATATTTAACCAACAGGATATACCTTTGCAAATTGCAGATGAATTGACGGTTTATGGAGAATACTACGGTTTTATCAAAGCCGATTTAATTGAGAAGGAGTAAATAATGACTACGATATTAAAAAGATTGCGAAAAAATACTTTTTCTTCCAAAAAAGAAGTGAGCCAAGGTTTTAGCGATTTATTTGCTCCGTTAAAACCTTTTTTTGAAAAAGATCGTTTGGGGCATTTAAAACTAGGCAGCCATGGAACCGTATATAACGAGGAAACTAGAGAAGTAGAGGCGTTTATGCGACCACTTTGGGGGTATGCTCCTTATTTGACACAGGGGGATAGTAGTTTTTTAAATACCTTTTTAGCCGGAATTATTGCTGGAACAGATCCGAAACATCCTGATTATTGGGGAGAGGTTCAAGATTTCGATCAATTGATAGTTGAAATGGCTTCCTTAAGTACTACGCTTTTATTGAATAAAGAAAAAGTTTGGGATTTATTATCAAAGGAACAACAACAGAATTTACATGCTTGGTTAATCCAAGTAAATGATCACACAATTCCGAGAAATAATTGGCACTTTTTTAGAATTTTAGTAAATGTAGCGATGAAAAAAATGCAGATGTCTTATTCAGAAGAAATATTGCAAGCGGATTTGGATTTGATGGATTCTTTTTACGTTGGGAAAGGCTGGTATTTTGACGGACAAGAAACACAATTTGATTACTACATTTCTTTTGCTATTCATTATTATAGCTTAGTTTATTGCCGTTTTATGGAGGAAGAAGATTCTGAACGGACTACGGTAATGAAACAGCGAGCAATTGAGTTTGCACAAACTTTTAAATATTGGTTTGATGCTTCAGGCGAAGCATTGCCTTTTGGAAGAAGTTTAACTTATCGTTTTGCACAATGCTCTTTCTTTAGCGCATTAGTATTTGCCGATGTTGAAGCTCTTCCTTGGAGTGAAATCAAAGGTTTATTTAGTAGAAATATGCAAAATTGGATGCAACAAGAGATTTTGACAACAGATGATTTATTGTCGGTTGGTTACCATTATCAGAATTTAGTGTTCGCTGAAGGCTATAATGCGCCAGGTTCACCGTATTGGTCATTTAAGAGTTTTCTTTTATTGGCAGTTCCAGAAGATCATCCTTACTGGCAAGCAGAGGCAACTCCGTTGAACATTGAAAAGCGTCAGCTGTCATTGCCTGAAAGTAAAAATTATTATTTATTTAATGAAGATTTGACTCACTTGCAAGCTTTTCCAGCAGGACAGTTTGTCAATCAACAAAATCATGCTAGTGGGAAATATAGTAAGTTTGTTTATTCCACGCGTTTTGGGTTTAGCGTGCCAAAAAGTAATTATTTATATTATGAAGGAGCTTTTGATAGCTGTTTGGCTTTGTCAGAAGATGATCACTATTTTCGTACCAAAGGGCTGGATACGGCTTATGAGTTTTTAGAAGACCGAATCATTCATCAATGGCAGCCTTGGCAAGATGTTGAAATCAAATCAACAATTATTCCGCTAAATGCTGGTTGGCATTTGCGAGTTCATGAAATTCAAAATCAGCGAGAATTGTTTGTTTATGATGGTGGTTTTTCAGTTCCGAAAGAAAAAAATAATGAACAAGTTGAAAATCTAATAGCTTGTTATGAAAGTTCAATCGGAACAAGTCATGCTATCGGGATTAAAGGCTATCAAGAAGCGGAAATTGTAAGGACTGAGCCGAATACGAATTTATTCTATCCTCTTACAGTATTACCTTATGTCAAGGCAAAGCTCTCTGTAGGTAATCATCAATTGGTGAGTTTAGTTGGTGGGCAATTACCTCATGAAAAAGTTGAAATACCAGAGGTGTGTGTGAAAGAAAATTCGATTGTGGTAGAACAAGGTCAAACGGAAATGGAAATCAGGTATACACAAAATAATTAGTAAGCATAATTTTTAGCTTTTGCAAGGAGAGAAAACATGTCAGATGAAAAAGAAATGATTTGGTTGAAATCAGAAGTGGATTTTGTTTTAGAAAAAATTAGTGAGAATCAAAAGGTCTTCAAAACAATGGTAATTCCGGCTGCTAGCGAAAATTTAGTTTATCAACCTGAAAAGAATGTTGATTGGACAGCGAGTTTTTGGGTAGGCATGCTATTTTTAGCGAAGGAACTAACTGACTCAACAGCTTTTGATGAAACCATAAAAATGCAAATGGAAAGTTTTCAAAATCGTTTAGATAAAAAGATAGAATTGGAGACTCATGATATTGGCTTTTTATATGTTTTATCTGCAATCGCTGACTACTATGTTAATAAAAATGAATCTTCAAAAAAAATGGCAATACAAGCTGCTGATTTGTTAATGACAAGATATAGTGAAAAAGCGCAAATTATTCAAGCATGGGGAAATTTAGATGATCCTGCTGAACGTGGTCGAATGATTATTGATTGTTTAATGAATCTACCATTATTGTATTTTGCTTCTCAAGTAACTGGGGATGAAAAATATCAATTAGCTGCTTATGCTCACGCAAAACAAACCCAAAAATATATTGTTCGCCCGAATTTTACAACCTATCATACGTATTTCTTTGATACTGAAACTGGGGCTGCAATCGGTGGTAAAACAGCACAAGGTTATTCTGATGAATCTTGCTGGGCTAGAGGACAAGCGTGGGGGATTTATGGGTTTACTTTAAGTTATCTGCACACTGGTGATAAAAGTTTTATTGATACAGCAAAAAAATTAGCTGACTATTTTATTAGTAAATTACCAGCAGATAAGATTTGCTATTGGGATTTGATTTTTAATGATGGAAGTGGTCAAGAACGCGATAGTTCTGCAGCAGCTATAGCCGCTTGCGGATTGTTAGAGTTATCACGACAACTACCATTATCAGATAGAGATCATTTACGCTATGAAGCAGTGGCGTTAGAAATTATGGCTGCTCTAAGTAAAGGTTATACAACAAAGAATACACCACAATCAAATGGCATATTGCTAGAAGGTGTTTATGATAAAAATTCGAATAAAGGCGTAAAGGAATGCATGTCATGGGGCGATTATTATTATGTTGAGGCGCTGACGCGATTAACTATGACTTGGTATCGTTATTGGTAAGGATTTAAGGGGGAGCCCTTGGAGATAATTTATTATAGGAGGTACTCGAAATGAAATTATGGAAAAAAAGCTTGGCGATTACATTTTTAGCGGCAACACTTGCAACAACTGGCTGTGGTGGAGGAAAAGAAAATAAAGAAGATGCTGCGGGCGAAGGAAAAGATACAACTTTGACAGTAACAACTTGGAATTATGATACGACTCCTGAATTTGAAAAACTATTCCGCGCTTTTGAAGAAGCAAATCCTGGTGTTAAAATAGAGCCTGTCGATATTGCTTCTGATGATTATGATACGAAACTAACAACTATGTTATCTTCAGGTGATACAACAGACGTTTTAACAATGAAGAATTTGCTTTCTTATTCAAATTATGCTTTAAGAGACCAATTGGTAGATTTAACAGACCATATTGGAGAGTTAGAAATTGATCCTGCTAAAGAAAGCTATGAAATGTACGAAATTGATGATAAATCTTATGCCCAACCATATCGTACAGATTTTTGGGTACTTTATTACAATAAAAAAATGTTTGATGATGCAGGACTTGATTATCCAGATAATCTAACTTGGGATGAATACGAAGAAATCGCTAAAACATTATCTAACCCTGATGAACAAGTTTATGGTGTGTATCAACACACTTGGCGTTCAACTACTCAAGCAATTGCAGCTGCCCAAAATAGTTCTAATTTAATTGAACCTAGTTATGATTTTATGGAAGACTACTATGAACGAGCATTAAGAATGCAAGCTGATAAATCACAAATGGATTTTGGAACTGCGAAATCAACAAAAGTGACTTATCAATCACAATTTGAAAACTCTAAAGCCGGTATGATGTATATGGGAACATGGTATATGGGAGGGATTTTCTCTCAAAAAGAAGCAGGAAATACTGATGTAGAGTGGGGAATCACACAAATTCCTCAGTTGGAAAAAGGTAAAGAAATTACTACTTTTGGTTCACCAACAGCTTTCGCAATTAATAAAAATTCTAAGAAACAAGAACTTGCACAAAAATTCTTAGATTTTTGTTCTGGTGAAGAAGGAGCAAAAATTTTAGCTGAAGCAGGTGTAGTACCATCTTATAAAACTGAAGAGATTAACAGTATGTACTTTGCTAAAGAAGGTATGCCAAATGATGAAGTTTCTCAAAAAGCTTTTAATCCAGACAACATTATTTTAGAATTTCCAATCGATAAAAATGGTCCTGCTATTGATAAGATTTTACAAGAAGAACATGAACTAATCATGGTAGGTGATGAAGAGCCTAAAGATGGTATTGCTAATATGGAAAAACGCGTTAAATCTGAAGCTGAATAAATGGTATTAATAAGTAAGCAATAGATTTGATGAAATGACTAGATGCTTTTTGTTTAAAATGCTCTGAGGAGAAAGGTTGGTTCATTAGGAGACTCGGTGACCAACCTTTTCTTAGTAAAGAGAGGAGGAATCTGTTAATCCCTGCTTAATTTATAATAATAGTATGAGGGTATAACAGTAGTTATATGGCAATGACTGTAGCGAAAAAAGGTAACAAAAACTTACGACGTAAAAATACGTTAATGGCTTATACATTTATCTTACCCAATTTTTTAGGATTTTTTGTTTTTACATTAATTCCAGTAGCTTTTTCACTGGTTTTAGCTTTTATGTCATGGGATTCTTTTTCTACTCCAGAATTTGTAGGCTTGAAAAATTTTGCTAAGATGCTTCAAGATGAAACTTTTTGGATTTCTTTAAAAAATACTTTTTTATACACAATTGGGGTTGTTCCGTTAACTTTGATTTGTTCGTTAGGTTTAGCAATTTTATTAAATAAAAAAATTCGGGGAATGAAATTTTTCCGAACAGCATTTTTCTTCCCCTATGTAACGTCTTTAGTGGCGATTGCGGTGGTATGGAATATGTTATTTCATCCGACAATGGGACCGATTAATCAATTTTTGAAACTATTTATTGAAAATCCTCCTGGTTGGACCTCTAGTTCTGACTGGGCATTAACAGCGATTGTAATTGTTAGTGTCTGGCGTGGGATGGGTTATTATATGATTCTATATTTAGCTGGTTTACAAGGAATTCCAAGAGAATTATATGAGGCGGCTTCGATGGATGGCGCAAATAAATGGAAACAATTTGCAAATGTAACTTTACCATCGTTACGTTCAACAACATTTTTTGTAACAATTATGTTAGTCATTAACTGTTTCAAAATTTTTGATTTGGTGCAGGTGATGACGGCTGGTGGGCCAGGTAGAGCAACAAATGTATTGGTGTATCAGATTTATAATGAAGCTTTCGTTAAATTTAATTTTGGTTATGCTTCGGCGATTGCGATGGTTTTATTTATTATTGTGTTGACAATTACAGTCATTCAATTTAAATGGAATCAAATTCAAGAAAGAGTTTAGGTGAGAAATGATGGAGGTAAGTACAGTAGTAAAGAAAAAATCAAAAGCTAATAAAGAAAAGTTATCTGTAGGAACAATTTTTTTAATAGCTATTTTGATTCTGTTAAGCCTTGTGACTTTAGTTCCATTTATCTGGATGCTGTCAGCTTCGTTTAAAACGAATAATGATGTTTTCAGCATTCCGTTGCAGTGGATTCCTAAAACTTGGCATCCTGAAAACTACTCAGTTATTTGGGAGAGAATTCCGTTATTAACCTTTTTTAAAAACACTGGATTTTTAAGTGTAATAATTACTTTAATCCAACTATTCACTTCAAGTTTTGCGGCTTATGGTTTCTCTAAAATGAATTTTAAAGGGCGCGATGTGCTATTTTTAGCGTACATTGGAACCATTGCTATTCCTTGGCAATCATATATGATTCCGCAATTTATTATGATGCGCCAGTTAGGTTTGACAGACACTTTATGGTCATTGGTGCTGTTGCAATCCTTTAGTGCTTTTGGTGTATTTTTATTAAAACAATACTATAGTAGTATTCCTGATTCTTTATGTGAAAGTGCCCGAATTGATGGCTTGACGGAATGGGGAATTTATCGCAAAATTATCTTACCACTAACTAAGCCAGCCTTGGCAAGTTTAACGATTATTACTTTTGTAAATACGTGGAATGACTATATGGGACCGTTTATTTATCTATCTTCAACTGAAAATAAAACGATTCAGTTAGGGTTGAAAATGTTTGTAGGTTTATTCGATGCAGAGTATGCTTTAATTATGGCAGCTTCTGTTGTCTCCATTTTACCTGTTGCAATTGTCTTTATTGCAATGCAGAAGTATTTTGTTGAAGGAATTGCTACTTCAGGAATGAAAAACTAACTATATAATGATGAGATGAGGGAGGAAAAGAAATGTTTAGTAAACCAACTTTTGAAAATAATATTTATATGAAAATTTTTCGTTGGGCCTATATTATTTTGATGGGGAATTTATCATTACTAATCGTTACTTTTCCTTTCTTTTTAGTAGTTGCTTGTTTGGCTATTGATGCTAGAAATATAGTTTGGTTTTTATTGGCGTTAATATCTTTTGGACCAGGAATAATTTCCTTATTTGCTGTAATTAATGAGTTTAAAGCAAACGGCGATGTGGAACCGGTTCGTTTTTTCTTTAGAGCTTATCGTCAATTTTGGAAAAAAGGTTTTTTCTATTGGCTGATTGGCATACTAGGAATAATGATTGGGGTAGTAGATAGTCTTTTCTTTTTGAATTACTCATGGGGACGGTGGGTTTTACCATTTTTCATTATAATAGCTTGTTTGGCTTTAATCGTGAGTATCAATAGTTGCTATTTTCAAGTAAGGAATCCACAAAGTTCAAGTAAAAAAGTTATAGGTTTAGCTTTCTATTATGCAGTGAAAAAGTGGTACGTAAGTTTATTGAATATGGCTTTATTAGGAGCAATTTATGGATTGATGATTTTAAAACCCCAATTTGGCTTTGTGATTACTCCAACAATTTTATTTGGAATTATTTATTTAAATGCTTCGAAATTACATCAAATAACTCAATAATAATAAAAGCAGTTACAAATGATGAAATAAGTTCATCATTTGTAACTGCTTTGTTCTTTCCTACAAAATTGGAGATAATAATCTTGAAAAATTTTGTTTAAATCGTAACCAAAACGATTGGTTTTTAATCATTTCATCAGTCAATAATGTTGAATTTTTACAATCTTTCAAGAATAACTCCATTAGTTGTTCGGAAATTTTAGAATCGTAAATAAAGACGTTATCTTCAAAATTTAGTGAGTAGCTACGAGTATCTTGGTTGGTAGAGCCGACAGTACAAATTTCACCGTCAATTACCATGGTTTTAGCGTGAAGGAAGCCTTTGTCATAAGTATAAATTTTCAAGCCGCGACGATGAAAATCATTAGCGTTATATTGAGTAGCGCGATAAATAAAAGGATGATCGGGCATACAAGGAATCATAATCCGGACATCAATTCCTGAATGCGCCGCAATTAGCAAGGCGTTAACCATACTGTCGTCAGGAATAAAGTATGGTGTTTGAATCCAAACTGATTTTTTGGCAGCTAAAATCATCCGGATAAATCCGCCTTTAATTATGTCGAAAGAAGAATCAGGACCGTCAGAAACAACTTGCAAATTGGTATTGCCAACAAGTGTTACATCAGGCTCTGGGAAAAAATGCTCCTGATAAGTGAGTTTTTTAGCAGGATCTTGCACAGAGGCGTTCCAGTCCATTAAGAAAATTTGCTGCAGACCTAAGGCACCGGTTCCTTCAATCCGTAAATGCGTATCGCGCCAATAGCCAAATTTTTCTGTCGTTTCTAAATATTGATCGCCAACGTTAAAGCCACCGGTCCAACCGATTTTACCATCTAAAACCACAATTTTACGGTGCAAGTGATAATTTAAACGAGTTTCTAAAATTAAATTGCGAGCAGTAATGAAAGATTGCACTTCGCCGCCGGCATCAGTTAACTTTTTAAACCAGTTAGCTTTTGAGTTGGCGCCCCAAGGATCATAAACCAATCGTACTTCTAAGCCAGCTTGTGCCCGTTCTACTAATAAATCTAAAAAGCGATTACCGATTTTATCATTAAAAAAAGCGTAATACTCGACATGAACGGTTTCTTTTGCTTGGCGAATATCTTCAAAAAGTGCTTCGAATTTCTCGGTACCGTCAGTAAATAATTGCACTTGATTCCGTTTGCTTAAAGGCGAACCATCCATATTGCTGAAGTAATGAATCAAAGCTTGAATATTTAAATCTTCGCCACTAATATTTGCGTCTGGAACCAATTGGTTGTCGGCGTAGATTTTTTTGTGAACAACTTTTAAGTCTTTTTGTTCTTCAGGGGTGTTACGGAAGAGATATTTTTCTTTTGACAATCCTCGACCGCAGAAGGCGTATAAAATAAAGCCAACACCAGGTAAAAAAGTTAAGGTAAGTAGCCAGGCCAAAACGCTGGCAATGCTACGAGGTTTGCGGAAAACAGTAATGATTGCCGAAACCGTATTGATGAAAAGAATAACAATAATGGTAATTTCAAAAATGCGCACGAATGAACAACTTCTTTCTTCTTATAATCATTTTTCAAAATGATAATACAACTGTTATTCTAACCCATTACTTTGTGGAAAGCAAAAAGTTGTGGGAAGTCAAAGTGCTGTTATTCCTTTTTAGAAAATAAAAAAAGCCTAAAATAAAATTCAAAAGAATTTCTCTGAATTCTATTTTAAGCTTTAAATAGTTGATTTAAATAAGAGTATTTGAGTAAAGGATCATTAAAATTGATTATCTAAAGCAATTGTCAAAATTTCTTCGATTGTCACAGCATCTAAAGTAATATAATGCCCCACCGAACCATTCTTAGTTGCACGTTGCGCCATAATTGAAAAATCGCGATTATCTATTTGTAAATCAGTTAGATTTTTTTTCATACCTAATTGTAAAAAGAAATTTTGGACATCTTTAACTGCAAATAGAGCGAGTTCCTCTATGGAATAAGCAATAGCATCACGATTAAAAACACGAATAGCAAGTTGTGCCAGCTTCTCTGGTTTTACTTGTGCTACATAAGCCATCCATGCCGGAAAAATAATAGCCATTCC
The DNA here is from genome assembly GCF_029893325.1 of Enterococcus sp. PF1-24. Classification (GTDB taxonomy): domain Bacteria; phylum Bacillota; class Bacilli; order Lactobacillales; family Enterococcaceae; genus HY326. Next base: position 48,410 of record NZ_JARXWL010000007.1, on the reverse strand, counting down.
TTCCCCGTGAGTAACATTATATTGCGCACTTATCTCATGTTCAATACGATGAGAGCCCCAATCAGAAATGCGCCCAGTATCTAATAAGTTGTTATGTGCAACAGAGGCACTCCACATAATTTCTGCGCGACAGTTATAATCATGACTATCTTTTTGCAATAATTGAGAGTTGATTAAAAGCGATTTCATTGCACCTTCTAATAAATGATCTGTTAAATGAACATAGGCTGATTCAGAAAAATATCTTTCTAAAAGATGAGAAAAAATATCCGCAATACCCACCGCAGTTTGATAACTTGGTAGGTTTAAAGTATATTCAGGATTTAATACAGAAAATTTAGGAATGATTAAATCATGTTCTAAACCTAATTTCTCTAGGTCTTTCGAAATAATTGAGGCATTTGACATTTCGGAACCAGAAGAAGGCAGTGTCAAAACTGTTCCGATTGGCAAAGCGGTTTGAGGTGTTCGTTTTCCTGTGTAAAAATCCCAAACATCTCCATCGTCTAACGCACCTACAGCAACCGCTTTTGCTGTATCGATAGCGCTTCCGCCACCAATTGCTAAAATGAAATTGATTTCATTTTCTTTGCAAATGGTAATAGCTTCTTTCACGTGTTCTAAACGTGGATTAGGTATAACTTTGTTGAATTCAAAATAGGTGATATTTACTTCATCAAATTGTTTAACTAAGGCATCGTAAATCCCTAGTTCTTTAATAAAATTTCCTCCATAAACTAATAAAACATTTTTAGCGTATAGTGAAATTTCGGTAGCGATATGAGCTTCGCTACCCTTTCCGAAAATAATTTTAGCTGGGTTATAATAAGTGAAATTTTCCATGAAAAGCTCCTTATCTAGCTCTTGGTGTTGGCGTTTACAATTGGTTGATTAATCGTAAATAATGAGCGTGCTAACGCCAACAGCTTTTAGATTTTATTCAGTAGCGATAACTACTTTAATATTTTGATTTGACAAAGTCGTCGTTGTTAGTTTATTTAATGGTTTATCAGTAATAATGGTTTCAACTTCTGCTAAATCAGCAATTTTATATAAAGAAGGGGCGTCAAATTTAGTGTAGTCAACAATTAGATAATTTTCTTGCGCATTTTCTAACATAATTTTTCGAAGTGCGCCTTCTCTGGAGCTATTGTCTGTCATTCCTTGTTTTAAACAAAGAGTTGAGCAGCTAACGAATGCTTTATCAGCAAAATATTGAGATAAGCTATCTGTAGCGCTGTATCCAACAAAAGAATTTGAACTTTGGCGTAAAACACCACCTGTACAGACTAATTTAATACCAGTAGCTGTTTCTGCTAATTGACTAATTTTTAATGAATTAGTAATAATTGTGACTTTTATTCTGGCTTCCTTTATTTTTAAAGCAATATGATAAGCTGTTGTGCTTGAATCTAGCATGATTGTATCATTTGGAGAGATAAACTCCATTGCTTTTTTTGCAATTAATTCTTTTTCTGTCGTGTAAATATTTTCTCTGATTTGAATGGGCACTTCTTTATCGAATTCCTGAGGTAGATAAGCTCCACCGCGGACTCTTTTCAGTTTCTCTTGCTGTTCCAGTTCTTCTAAATCACGGCGAATAGTTTCTTCTGTAACATTTAACTCAAAACTAAGCGCAGATACCATAATACTACCTTTTTCTTGCAATTGTTCTTGAATAAATTTATGTCTATCAACTTTTAACATGTGATCACCAATCTCTAGCTAGTTATTTTGTATACAAGCAACATTTTACAACATTTTCGGAGATTAAACAACTTTTTTATCAAAAAAATGTTGCTTTTTCTGTGGATTTGTTGTATTTTATGTGGTGTAAACAACAAATACAAAGAAATACAGGAGGTTTATTTATGAAAAAAGAAGTCCCCGTTTCTATTAGTTGGGATCAAGATGCCGTTATTATTCTTGATCAAAGCAAACTGCCTACTGAAACTGAATACATCCGTGTGGAAACACCAGAACTGATGCATGAATGTATTCGTACATTAACAATTCGTGGTGCAGGAGCGTTAAGTATCGGTGGTGCGTATGGAGTGTATTTAGGAATTCAAAAATCGAAAGCGGATACAATTTCTGCGCTCCAACAAGAAGTTGAAGAAGTGGCTGATTATATGGCGACTGCTCGCCCGACAGCTGTGAAATTATTTGTAATGATTGACAAAATTCGCAAAGTTAGTCGTGAAACACAAGTGGCAACTGTTTCGGAGTTAAAAGCTGAAATTTTAGAGAAGTGTCATGAAATTCGCCAAGAAAATATTGATGCTTGTAAAAAAATTGGTGAGTATGGCATTACTTTGTTAGAAAATGGCATGACTGTTTTAACTCACTGTAATGCAGGTAGCTATGCAACTGTTGAAAGAGGTTCAGCACTAGCTCCTTTCTATTTAGCGAAAGAAAAGGGTATGGATATTCGTGTTTTTGCCGATGAAACTCGGCCTTTATTACAAGGATCTCGGTTAACTGCTCATGAATTGCAAGAAGCAGGAGTTGATGTCACTTTAATTTGTGACAATATGGCAGCTTATTGCATGCAACAAGGTATGATTGATGCTGTGATTGTTTCTAGCGATCGAATTGCTGCCAATGGTGATTTAGTAAATAAAATTGGCACGTATAATGTTGCCATTGCAGCGAAACATCATAAGATTCCTTTTTATATGGCCTCAACTTTTGCTAGCGTTGATTTTTCGATAGCTACGGGTAAAGAGATTCCGATTGAAGAACGAGATTCTAAAGAAATTACTCATGGTTTTGGGAAGCAAACAGCACCAGATAATGTGAAAACTTATAATCCAGCTTTTGATGTTACACCTAATGAATTAATTACAGCGATGATTTTTGAAAAAGGAATTCTTTATCCTAATCCAAATTATCAAGAAGCATTATTAAAAATGAAGGAGATATAGAAAATGACAGATCAAATGTTACCAGGTTTACAGATTCGTCCAGGAGAAATTAGCAAACGGGTTATTACTGTTGGTGATCCAGAAAGAGCTAAAAAAATTGCTGAATTATTGGATGATGTTCAAGAGGTTCAAAGAAATCGTGAATATTGGACTTACAAAGGAACTTATCAAGGGAAAGAATTAATGGTTATCTCTCATGGTGTTGGGGCAAGCGGTGCGATGTTAGCCTTTATTGGTATGATGAAAGGTGGCGCCGAAGCGATTATTCGTGTCGGAACTTGTGGTGGATTAAAACAAGAGGTTAAAGCTGGTTCTTTAATTGTTGCGACAGCAGCTGCACGAGAAGATGGCGTTACTGATATGTATGTGCCACGTTCTTATCCCGCTATTGCTGATTTTGGTATTACCTCTTTATTATTAGCGGAATCGAGAAAATCCTCAGCACCTGTTTTTGATGGTGTGATTGTCACTCATGGTGCTTTTTACGGCGGGATTTTACCAACGAATACTGTTGAACAGGCGGAATCCGGTGCGATTGGCTTGGAGATGGAGTTAGCAGCACTTTATGTAGCAGCTTCTATGTTTGGCAAAAAAGCCGGTTCAATTTTATCAGTCGATGGTTCAGCTTTGGCTGTTTTAGAAAGTGCTGAAGATAATGATCCAGATCCACAATTACTAGAAAGAACAGTCGATGAAAGTATTAAAATCGCTTTAGATGCGATTGTTCAGATTGAGGTGGAATAATGAAGGTTGCAGAAGCAAAAGAGCAAGTTTTAGAAATTGCTCAAAAAGCTTATCGTGAAAAATTAATGGCAGGAACGAGTGGGAATATTAGTCTTTATTTGCATGAGGAAAATAAAGTTGTTATCACCCCGAGTAGTATTGATTATTTACAGATGACTGTTGAGGATATTTCAGTGATTACTTTGGAAGGAGAAATTTTAGAAGGACCTCATCAACCTTCTTCAGAGTGGCCGATGCATACTGAAATTTATAAAGAATTTCAGGAAAGTTATGCTTTGGTCCACACGCATTCACCGTATGCAACTGCTTTTGCAGTCTGCGGAGAAGAAATCCCTGAAATATTGATTGAGATGAAGCCATTTATCGGTGGTGATATTAAAGTTGCACCATTTGCTCCAGCAGGATCGGTAGAGTTAGGGAAAGTGACAGCACCCTATTTAAAAGAAAGAAAAGCTTGTTTGTTAGCCAATCATGGAACTATGAGTATTGGAAAAGATTTATCAAGTGCCTATATCTCTAGTATTTATTTGGAAGATGCTGCTAAAATTTATGCTTTTGCTAAAAGTGTTGGGAAGCCGATTGTGTTATCATCCGAAAGGGGAGAATAATTATGAAGAAAGAAAAGAAGCTAGGTTTCTTAGATTTAATGAGTATTTCGATTGGGCAAATCACCGGATCTGGAATCATGGTTTTAACTGGTGTAAGTATAGGGCTAACGGGCTATGGAACACCATGGGCATTTATCGTAGGGGCAATTATTACGTTATTTCCAGTTATCTGTATTGCTGCATTAGGTTCTGCAGTTCCTTCTAATGGGGGGATGTATACTTATGTTAGAGATTATATTGGTAAAAAAACAGGTTTGTTTTATGTAGTATTGTTAGTAACGGGTCAATTAGTAATTGCCGTTTATGCGCTCAGTTTTGCTGAATATCTTTCTTCATTAGTAGCTGTTAATCTTAAAGTAGTGGCTGCTATTGTTATGACTTTATGTTTTGCGATTAACATTGTGGGGATTCGGATGGCTGCTAAATTACAAACGGTCTTAGTCATTTGTTTGCTAGCTGCTTTAGGTTTGTTTTCAATTTACGGGTTACCACAAGTGACTGATATTAAGCCATTTTTTGAAATGGAATCAATCATGCCCAATGGCTTAGTTCAATTTTTCGTTGCTTCAGCACTACTCCGTTTTGCAATGGTAGGGTCTGAGTATATTTCAGAATTAGGTAGCGAAACAAAAAATCCAGGGAAACTAATTCCCTTTGTCATGATTTTTTCAACTTTAGTAGTAGCTGTTTTCTATTTTGTTTTGGGGGTAGTTGCGGCAGGGGTCTTGCCAATTGAAGAAGTAGCTTTTCAACCACTAACATTAGTTGCTAAAAAAATCTTACCAAATCCAATTTTTGTATTTTTCATTATTGGTGGTGCTTTAGCAAACTTCTTTAGTTCTTTAAATGGGGTATTTTCTTGGTGTACTAGAGGGTTGGCGATGGCAATTGATGATGGTTGGTTCCCTAAAGCTTTAGCAAAAAGAAATAAAACTTTCGGAACACAACATTATTTATTGCTAATTTTCTACATTGTAGGGATGCTACCAATTGTTACTGATATGGATATCACATACATCTCAATGTTAGGAAATGGCGTAGGAATGATTTTTGGGATTATTCCAGCTTTTGCTTTATTCTTCTTAGTAAAGAAAAATCCAGAAGCTTATCAAAAAGCGGCTTTCAAGTTACCAGTACCTTTAACTAAAATTTTACCTGTTATTAGTTTAATTCTATTTAGTTATGGTTCTTATCTTTCATTTGGTGATTTGAACCAAACGGGTTGGATTATTTTAGGTGCCTTTTTGATCTTAGTTATTGTTTATGCAAATGTAAAAGGTAAATCTATTGAAATTCAAAAAAGTGATAAGGTGAATCTTGATGAAATCAACGATTAAGGGAAGCCTACAAGTTTTCTTTGGATCATTGATTTCAGCTGTAGGAATTCAGATGTTTTTGTTTGCCAACTTAGGTGTTGATCCTATCAGCACCTTACTTTTGGGGATTTTGAATCACACAAATTTGCGTTTTGGTACAGCCTCTCAATTATTCAATGTGATCATTTTAATTTTAGTGTTTTTGTTAGATCGTAAGAAAATAGGGATAGGTAGTGTTATTAACGGTCTTTCGGTAGGTTTTTTCATAAATCTTTTATCACAATTTAAAATTGATCACTACTTTATTGGCAACGCTTTTCTTTATGGTGTTTTAGGGCCGATTATTTTAGGTATAGGAACCGGGATTTATCTACAAGCAAATTTAGGTTGTGGAGCACTAGAAGGTTTGATGATGATTTTTTCAGAAAAATTTAATATTAGTGTAAAATATATTCGGATGTTTTTAGATTTACTTTTAGTCGTTAGTGGTATTTTGTTGGGAAGTATTTATGGTATCGGGACATTGCTTGGTGTAATATTAATTGGACCTTCAATTGAATATAGTCTTAAATTTATCAATCAGCTTTCTTCTAAAAAAAAGAAACGTGAGTAAAAAAATGAAAATACAAAATAGAGGATTCTACGCAGATTATAAACCGATGAATTTTGTTGATGGTGAAGGAGTACGCTGTAGTTTATATGTATCAGGTTGTCCCTTCAATTGTAAAGGATGTTATAATCCGAAGTTGCAAGATGGCAATTACGGAGCGTATTATAATTCTGATTTAGAAAACCAAATATTAAAAGATCTTGATTTACCTTATGTTCAAGGATTATCCCTGATGGGTGGCGAACCATTTGCGAACTTAGCAATTAGTTTACCGTTAGTAAAAAGAGTTAGGGAAATTTACTCTGAGAAAAAAGATATTTGGGTGTGGACAGGCTATTTATTTGAACAATTGATAAATAGTAAAAATGGTCATAGAGAATTACTAGAAATGATTGATGTATTAGTAGATGGTCCTTTTGTAGAAGGAAAATATCATAAAGGGTTATTTTTTAGAGGATCTAGCAATCAACGAATTATTGATGTTCCTAAATCTTTGGAGTTAGGTGAACTTAGTTTATGGCAAGCAGGTAATTATTTATTAAAAGAAGTACCTTAAACCATAATAAACCATCATTTTATGTAGATTTCCTACATAAAATGGTGGTTTATTTATTTATCGCAACCCATATCCACGCAAATCAATTCCGCGAGCCTCACACCAATCTTTAGTGTAACCAGAAAAAATCAGCTGAGTTTGTTGTAATTCTTGCCAGTTTTTGGCACCCACTAAAGCATAGAGCGTTTGGAGTTCCTTTTGCCATTGTTGGATTAAAGCAATGGTTGCCGTTGTGCCAGTGGTCATTAAACTATGTAAAATCGTACCGGAAATACCGACAGCTCGCGCACCTAGACAAAGGCATTTGAAAATATCAAAGGCATTACGAATGCCACCAGAAGCAGCGAAGCTAATATTTTCAGCTAGGGGCAAACTTTGTGCTTCAAGTAAGGAAACGACAGTTGATTGGCCCCAATCATTTAAATAAGTAAATTCTTGTTGAGAGCGGCGACTGTTTTCGATAGCGGTAAAACTGGTGCCGCCTTGGCCGCTAACATCAATTATTTTAACCCCTAAATCCGCTAATTTCAGAATGGTTTCACGACTCATGCCGAAACCAACTTCTTTCACCATAACAGGCACGTTAAGCTTAGCGGTGATTTCAGCGATATTATTTTGCCAGCTATCAAAGTGGCGGTCGCCTTCAGGCATGACTAATTCTTGTGGCAAGTTTAAATGAATTTGTAAACCATCAGCTTGTAGCATTTCTACGGCTTGTTGAGCTTGTGAATAGGGTATACCAGCACCGACATTGGCTAAAATCAGGCCTTGAGGATTTTCTTTACGAACAATTTGAAAGGTTTCTTTTAAAGTTGCGTCTTTTAAAGCGGCGCTTAGGGAACCGGTAGCCATTAATAAACCTGTTTCTTTAGCGATTAAAGATAGCTGTTGGTTTATTTTTCCTGTTTCATAGCTACCACCCGTCATGGCATTAATATAAAAAGGAGTTGCTAGTTGCCATGGACCTAATTGACTGCTTAAATCAACGTCAGCTGGTGAACAACCGTTTAAAGAATGATGAACAAAATGACAATCATCAAAGGCGTTTGGCTGAGTTTGATAAAGATTATTTGCCAAATTAAGGTGTTCATCTTTGCGATTGCTCATAGTTATCGGTCCTTTCTTTTTTCGAGATGATAAACTCTTAAAGGTAACGGCGTGATTTCAGCATTTTCCCAAGCGCTCATTAAAGGCAGAATGCCCGATTTTTGACTGGTAATCGCGATACCGCAATCGCCACCACCGGCACCGGAAGATTTTGCGGCGCCGCCATTTTCTTCAGCTAAATCACAAAGCTGTTTTAAGGCACTGGTTTCAATGGTTACGCCAGTGATAGAAGTTAATTCTTGCAGTAAATGACGATTTTTACGAATCATTTGCTGGATTTTATTAATATTTGCAGTTCTAAAACCAGTAATCATTTCTTCCACGCAAGCTTTGCTTTCGGTTAAAAAATGACTGTAGCGTTGTTGTTGTGAACTTCGTGAGTGGTTGACTTGGTCAACCAAATCAGAAGTAGAGGCCGGGCTGCCGGTCCAACCAATTAATAAACGTAAATCGCTAGGGGCCGTTAATGGTTGAATAGATAATTTCGGCCAGTTGCTAGTGATTAATTCTGAGATAGTGCGCTGGTTGATTTCATCAGCTAACCATTGACGGTCAAAGGTTGAAAAAGCAATCCAACCACCATAACAACAAGCAGCAATATCGCCACAAGAACCGTTGCTAAGGACTTCGTGATGAGCCAGTGCCGCCAATTTAAAGGTAGCTAATTGATCTAAACCTAGCTGATAAAACTCATTTAACGCTTTTACGGTGGCAACCGTTACGGCACCGCTAGAGCCTAAGCCATATTTGCGACCGTTAGAGCTATCTAATTCGCTAGTGACTTTCAAATCAAAAAAGCGTAATTTTTTACCTTGTTCGCTGGCATATTTTTCAGTTAAGCGAATTGCGGCTAAAATATAATGGAAGGGATTTTCCCGAATATCTAAAACGAGTTCCCCTTTTCGGCGGGTCCAACGAATCGGTAAATCGCTGTACTGGGCAGATTGAATGCTGCCGCTGTGTTTTGCTTCATTTAAAGTGACTGTAACGAATTGGTCAATGGCGACAATAATTGCTGGCTGACCAGCTTCAACCACGGCATATTCGCCGGCGATATATAATTTTCCTGGAGCGGAAACTTCAATCATTTACTCAAATCCTTTTTACTAATTTTTTAAAATATTTGAATACCAGGGCCGGCTTGGGCGGTAATTAATTTTTCTTTTGCAAAAACTTTGTTTAATTCTTGTAAAAGAGCGGGCACTTGGCTTTTTTTAGTTAAAATTTTTACGTTAGGGCCGGCATCCATCGTGAAATAGCAATCGTAGCCTTGCTGGCGTAGTTGCCGTACTTGATTCATAGCGAATAAACTATCTGGCGACCAGTAAGTAAATGGCGGATTAGCCCCTAACGTGGTTGCGTGCATTTTTAAAGCATTGGCTTCCGCTGTTGCCCCTAATAAAGTAAAGTCTTTTGTGGCAATCGCCGTTTTGGTTGTGGCTAAGTCTTCAGTGACAGCTGTTAACCAGCCTTGATAAAAAGGTGAAGTTAAAACTGTCCGCCGCATACCATCACGGCTAGAGACGTCTTTAGCTTGGTCATTAATTAAAATAAAAATCATCGCTAGTTCATCTTCCCAACCATCAGCGGCAATCGATTCAGCGAAAGAATTTTCATCCGAATCACCTTTCACCCATTCAGCAAAGCCACCAAAAATACTGCGACAAGCGGAACCAGAACCTTTTCTGGCTAAGCGGGATAAGTCTTTTTCTGATAAATTTAACTCTAAAGCGGCGTTGCAAGCTCCAGCTAGGGCAGCTAAACCGCTAGCAGAAGAAGCTAAACCGGCGGCTGTGGGAACGCAATTTTGACTTTCAATTTTAGCAAAAGTCTTGATGTTAGCAATTTGACGAATCTTATCGAGAAATTGACTCGTTTTTTCTGAAGATTTACCGGTTTCTAAGTTGCCATCTAAATAAAAAATATCTTCTGTAAGTTGCGGGTCAAAAGTCACTTGTGTTTCGGAATAAAAGGCATCTAAGGTTAAAGAAAGACTGCTATTCATCGGAATAATTAAGTCTTCATCTTTTTTTCCCCAATATTTAATTAGGGCGATATTAGTGTAAGCTCGCGCTTTTCCTTGTAGCATTTAAGCGAATCCTCCTAATCCTTGAATCCAAGTGTTTTTTGCGCCGGCTTGTTTTTGAGCAGCTGCGATTTTTTCAGCGCTAGTTAAATCGCTAGCTAAAGCGATTAGGCAGCCACCGCGGCCACCGCCGGTTAATTTGGCACCTAAAGCACCATGAGCTAAGGCCACATCAACTAACTGGTCTAAACTAGTGTTGCTAATCGTTAGCTGTTGTAAACAGTGATGCGCTTTTGTCATTAACTCTCCTAAAATATGCGGTTGATTGGCGATGATTTCTTGGCGAGCTGTTTTTGTTAACTTGCCTAAATTTTGGATAACTTCTTCAATAGTTGCATTTTGTTGATAAAGTTCCGCAACATCGGCTACGGCTTGACGGGTTTGGCCTTTAATACCAGTATCCGCCACGATTAAGTAAGCATCAATATTCATAGGGAAAGTTGCTAGTTCTTCACCACGGATAAAATACAAAGGATTAGGGCCGCTGGTAGCCGCCGCATCAATGCCGCTAGGATTACCGTGAGCGACTTTTTCTGATAAGTTTACAAAAGCTAATAAGTCTTTTTCAGATAACGCTGTTTCTTGATAATCAAAATAAGCTCGTGTGATTGCCACCGCTACAGCAGCACTTGAACCCATACCTCTTTCGGCGGGGATATTACTTTCAATGGTAATTTGCAAGCCGTCATTATCAGCGAAGTGCAATTGTAAGGCGTAAACTAGTGTTACAAGATTTTTTAAAGCTTGCGGGACTTTCGCTAACAAGCCTTGATAATAACTGGAAATCAGTTGATTCTCAGGTGCTGCGGTAATTTCAGCTTTGATTTGAGTTGCTAAGAAGGGCATCGCAATTGCGGGTTGACCGTAAACTACGGCGTGTTCGCCCATTAAAATAATTTTGCCAGAAGCGACACCTTTTCCGATTAATTTCAAAAGAAAAACCTCTACATTCATATGTTAAAAATTTGTTTGTTGGATAAACGTCTATAAAGAGTAGCGGAATTGAATTTTCACTTGCTCTTAAAACGCGTAGTCATTAACTTGCCTTCCCTATTCTATGCCACTTAGTAGAAGGAAAACAAGTAGATTTTGGAAAACCTTAAAGAATATTGGGGAATTTTAATAAAAATTAAGAGAAAAGGGCGGATTTATTAAAATTTTAATAGAAGCAAAAAAATTTGACGAAAAATTCATAGAAGCGTATAGTGAAGTCGTTGTGAAAAATTTAAAAGAAGATAGAAGTGTGAGGGATGAGTGTGATTGTTTTAGCTGGAACGATAGGTGCGGGGAAATCAAGTCTAACCGCCATGTTAGCCGAGCATTTACATAGTCAAGCGTTTTATGAAGCGATTGATAATAACGAAGTTTTGCCATTATTTTATGCAGAACCAGAAAAATATGCTTTTTTATTGCAAATTTATTTTTTAAATCAGCGTTTTGCTAGTATTAAAAAAGCTTTACAGCATGAAAATAATATTTTGGATCGTTCGATTTATGAAGATTCTTTACTTTTTCATTTAAATGCTGATTTAGGGCGAGCTACTGAAACGGAAGTTAAAGTTTATGACGAGCTGTTAGGGAATATGTTGGAAGAATTGCCTTATGCAGCCAAGAAGAAACACCCAGATTTGTTAGTGCATATTCGCGTATCTTTTGAAACGATGCTTAGTCGTATTCAAAAACGGGGCCGTGAATATGAGCAGTTAGAGTTTGATGCTTCTTTATATGATTATTATCAAGAGTTAAATCGCCGCTATGATCAATGGTATGAAGATTATAACGAAAGCCCTAAAATTCAAATTGACGGAGATCGTCATAACTTTGTTGATGATGAAGTTGCGCGGGAATATGTGATAAAATTAATTGATGAAAAGTTAGCGGAGATTCGTAAATAACTGTTAATTTCAAAAATAAGAGTCGTTTTTTTGAGCTAGCTACCATAGTTAGCTTTTTTTCTATGGCTTTATGGAGTAAAATAAATAGCAGAGTATGGTAGAAATAGGCGCTAAAGCTGCTGAATGTTGAGGGGATTTTATGGAAAGTAAACGTCAATTTAATCAAGGAAAAAATCATTGGATTTATGTAGATAGTAGTGAAAGTACCACTATTAGTGAGTTGCAGCAAAAATATCAACTGAGCGATGAGATGGTGGGCTATGCTTTAGATAGAAACGAGCGGGCGCGGGTGGAATATGATCTTGAGCATCAAGCTTTGTTGGTGGTCTACAATGTGCCTTTAAAAGAAAAACAAAATAATCACTACGCTACGCGACCGATGACTTTTATTATTAAAGAGGATTGTCTTTTTACTTTTACAACAAAGGAAACGGCGCATCTTGTACCGCTGATTGAAAACTTGTTGCATCAAAATAGTAATCAAAGTCAATATAGTTTGTTGTTTCATATTTTATTTGAGTTGGCGGGACAATTTTTCCCGCTCATTGAAAACGTCAATCGTGACCGAGATAAATTGAATGAAAAATTACGACAACATACTACTAATCAACATTTGTTGGCTTTGTCAGATTTATCAGTAGGGTTGGTTTATTTAGTGACCGCCACCAAACAAAATGCTGTTTTATTAGAAACCTTGAAGGCCTTTGATAGTTATCGCCAGCTAACCAATATTGAAAAAGAACAGCTAGATGATGCGATTATTGAAGCCAAACAGGCCAACGAAATGGCGGCTTTAGCAGCGCAAGTTTTAGAACAATTATCTAACACTTACAATAATCTCTTAAATAATAATTTGAATGATACTATGAAATTATTAACTGTTTGGTCCTTATTACTAACGATTCCGACGATTGTCACTGGCTTTTTCGGCATGAATATGGATTTGCCCCTGACGGATTCGGTTTTTGGCTGGATTTTAGTTGTAGTGATTAGCTTAGGCTTGTCAGTGTGGCTGTTGATGATTTTATGGCGGAGAATTCGTTAAAAATAGTGATAAATATTAAAGTTAGTTAGCTAGGTTTTTAAATCATTATGATAAGTGATGATGGCGAGCTTAGCTAGCTTTTTATTTTGGTAGGTGCAGAACAAGTTTCTCCGCTTTTCATGGTGTCTAGCTACAGGGGCTAGCTCTCTTCGGCAAAATGAGAATAAAATTCGTGGTAGAAAACGCCACTATAATTTGATTCTGCATTTTGCTCGAGAGCTGAACGAGCCCGCTCCGCTTTTTATATAACCCAGCTGCACAAGCTAGCTCCACTCGATAAAGTGAAGAAGAAATTCGCAGTAAAAAGCACCGCTATAATTTATTCTTGCACTTTATTCGGGAGCTGACCAGCTTGTTCCGCTTTTCATATTACAATTTTGTAGTTTTGGGACCTGTAATTGCAACTGTTTTTCTTTTGTTAATTCTTTTAAACTAAGGACATAGCTTAAAAGCAGTATTAAATTATAAAGAGGAAGTGGCAAGATGGAATTATTGCAAGTTAACAATCTTAAAAAAATTTATCGGACACGGTTAAGTAGTCATCAAGTTGAAGCGTTAAAAGATGTTAATTTTACGGTTGAAGATGGCGAATATATTGCGATTATGGGAGAATCTGGTTCTGGGAAAAGTACGTTGTTAAATATTTTAGCGACTTTGGATAAAGCTACTAGCGGGGAAGTTTTGTTGCAACAGCAAAATTTAAGTAGCATTCCAGAAGGACAGTTAGCGAAATTTCGCCGGGAACATTTAGGCTTTGTCTTTCAAGATTTTAACTTATTGGATACTTTTAATGTAAAAGATAATATCTTTTTGCCTTTAGTTTTATCAAGAGTACCTTTAAAAGAAATGAATCAGCGGCTAACCCCTTTAGCGGAAGCTTTAGGCATTGCTGATTTGCTGGATAAATTTCCTTATGAAATTTCTGGCGGACAAAAACAACGGGTGGCAGTGGCGCGAGCTTTAATTACGCAACCTGCTTTAGTTTTAGCCGATGAGCCGACGGGAGCTTTAGATTCTCGCTCAGCCGATGCTTTGTTAGAGTTATTTAGCGAAATTAATCAAGCGGGGCAAACGATTTTAATGGTTACCCACAGCGCTGTGGCTGCCAGCCATGCTAAACGGGTTTTATTTATTCGTGATGGGCAGATTTTCCATCAATTATATCGCGGTGAACGCAATCAATCAGAATTTATGGCAGAAATTTCCGATACCTTAACTGTCTTGCTGACAAAGGGGGTCTAGTTGATGTTTTATTTCAAATTAGCTTGGCGAAATATTCGTCAAAATAAAGCAACTTATGGACCTTATTTAGCAGCTTTAACTTTTTTAGTGATTTTAAATTTGCTAGTTCAAACAATCGTTGGCAATAAAGGAATTCAAACCATGCCGAAAGCTGAAATTGTCTATCAAGTATTTACCTTTGGCAATAGTATTATTGCGATTTTTTCAGTGATTTTTGCCTTTTATATTAATAGTTTTATTATTAAACGGCGAAAAAAGGAACTAGGCTTATATAATGTTTTAGGGATGGATAAAAAAGCCTTAAGTTTAATGCTTTTAATCGAAAGTGGTTTAACTTGTTTTTTAACCTATCTTGCTGGTTTAGCTTCAGGGCTAGTTATTGGTAAATTTCTATTTTTAGTTTTAAAAAAATTGACTGGACTAGGTAGCGATTTTGTTTTTCAATTTAATGGCAAAATGCTAGTTTCAGTTTTAACTTTATATTTGTTAATTCATTTATTACTACTGATTTATAATATTTTTCATTTGTTAAGAACCAACCCGATTGAGCTATTACATGGTTCTAGTACTGGAGAAAAAACACCGAAAGCTCATTGGTTGTTAGCGGTGATTGGGGTAGGGTTGCTCGGGAGTGGTTATTATATTTCCGCGACGATTCAATCACCAATTTCTGCCATTGAAACTTTTTTATTGGCGATTATTTTAGTGATTCTAGGGACGTATTTATTGATGATTACGACCAGCGTGGCTGTGTTGAAATTCTTGCAAAAACGCAAAAATTTTTATTATCAACCGAAAGCTTTTGTTAATATTTCTGGAATGCTCTACCGTATGAAACAAAATGGCGCTGGTTTAGCAAGCATTTGTATTTTAAGCACGATGGTTTTAGTAACTGTGATTTCAACAGCTGGTTTATATTTTGGTAGTGAAGAAGCCATTCAGAACATGTATCCTTATGATGTTTCAGTGAAAACTCATGTGCTTAATGAAGATCTGGCTGGCGAGGTGGAACAATTAATTGAAGAAAATCAGCTTGAAGTCACCGAGCAACTATTTTTCCCTGTATTGAATGCACCCCTAATGATCCAACAAGGAGAAAATTTTACGCTAACACAACGGGGAAATTTTAGTGCCAATGATATTATGGCAGAAATTAGTATAATTTCTCTTTCCGATTATCAAATAATGACTGGTGATAATCAAACTTTAGCAGCAGATGAATGTTTGTTATTAGACGTTTTAGGAGAATATTCAGGGAAAACATTAAATATCGGTGGGCAAAACTTTAAAGTTAAAGGAAAAATCGCTGAACTTCCTTGGGTAAAACAAAGTGTCAGTATCCTTAATAACTTCGTCTTAGTTGTTCGCGACGAAGCAATCTTAAGTGACTTGAATGAAAAGCTTAATCAAACTGCTGTAGCAGAAGCATATGTACTATATGGTAGCTCTTTTATGGCAAATGTATCGGGAAAACACGCTAATCGAATTGCTTTTTCGGAAAGTTTAGAAACGTGGCTAACAACACAAAATAGTGAAGTGATACCTGAAGCTTTACCTTATGATGATTTGGAATACGTGATTGGTTCTACGGTTGATGCTGAACGAGAGGCCGTGACTACACTTAACGGTGGCTTCTTATTCTTAGGTTTAATTTTTGGCTTGAGCTTTACCGTAGCGATGGCTTTGATTATTTATTATAAGCAAATTTCTGAAGGATATGAAGATGCTCGCCGCTTTGAAATTATGCAAAAAGTTGGCATGAGCCATAAAGAAGTTAAAAGCACGATTCATAATCAGATTTTAATGGTTTTCCTTTTCCCAATTGGCTTAGCGACTTTACATTTACTATTTGCTTTACCGGCTATTCGGAAAATCTTAGTTTTATTTGGCTTGATGAATCAAACACTAATTACCGTTGTTTCAACGATTACGGTAGTCGGTTTTACCTTGCTTTATTTAGCGGTTTATCTACTAACATCGAAAGTTTATTATCGAATGGTTGAACGAAAAAATTAAAGAAATGAAAAGGAATGCCGCTGCTTTCGATGAAAGTAGGGCATTCCTTTTCATTTTATTTGTTAAACCGGAATTTGAATAATTTGTACATCGTGAGCTTCAACTTCTTTTAAAACATCAGGGTTAGCGAAGCTATCGGTGATTAAAACATCAATATCTTCTAAGCTACCACTGGTATAGTTAGAAGAAACACCGATTTTCCGATAGTCAGCAACGACAATTTTAATGCCTGGTGAGTGTTTTAAAATAGCTGCGTTGACTTTAGCTTCGTGAAGAACTGAGGTTGTAAAGCCATCTTGAACGGTTAAGCCAGAGCAACCGAGAATCGTAACATCAGAACGCATTCTGGAAAAACTGTCAATAGCAATATCGCCGACTAAAGTTTCTTTAGGAAAGCGAATTTCCCCACCACTAAAAATAATGACAGAATCTGGATGATGTTCCACCGTCGCTACTTTAATATTGTTAGTAACGATCGTGACCCTTTTATCTTGGATGAATTTTAAGGCAGCTAAGGCCGTTGTGCCGGTGTTTACAAAAACGGTATCTCCTTCGTGAACTAAATTGGCAGCTTGTTTTGCGATGCGTTCCTTAATATTTTCGATTTCAGCATTAAAGTCTTCAAGGGTTGTTTCTGGAATATAGCTGGCTGAACCGTGTTGTCGTTGAATTAATCCCATTTTTTCTAAAATATCTAAGTCGCGACGAATGGTCAATTCTGAAACAGCTAAGTTTTGACTAAGTTGTCTAACTGTTAATGTGCCAGCTTCTTTTAATAAGCTTCTTAAATCTTCTCGTCGTTTTTGAATATTTTCGTTAGAATTTTTCATCAATTTTCACCTGCCGATTTTAATCGTGTTTTTTTCAGTATTCATTTCTTGCAGAAGTTGACTGGCTTCTTGTTGGCGTTTTAAGGCTAACAAAGTTTGAGCTTTCATATAGCGATAATAAACAAGTTCTCGCGGATTAAATAAGTTTGTATTTACTTTTTCAAAAGCTTGGATGCTTTTGCTATAACGTTGGCTGATAAAGTAGTTAACCCCTTCGATTTCATCCCAGGAGAAGAGCGGCTTCATTTTTTTCTTCGGTTGATTTTTTAAACTTTGTAATTTACTGTAGGTGCGTTCCGCTAATTCTTGATCATTAAAAAAATAAGCCAAATGTAACTGGGTATGATAATAAATGAATAAATAGTCTAGTGAGCCATGAAAAAATTCATGATGCTCTTGTAAATGTAAGGAACATCCCGTGTATTTTCCTTGATCCATCAGCAATAAGCTGTCAAATAGTATTAGTGATTTTTGAAAACCTTTGGCAAAATCTCTTTTAATCAGTTTGTTTTGAAGTTCTTCCGCTTTGGGAATATCGCAATCAACGGTTAATTTAGCAATCATATTGGCGTAAAGAATTTTTAAATATTCGAAATAAAGAGCAACTGTTAAAACAAAAAGTCCGACACCACCGAAAATTAATTTGGTGCTTAACAAGGGTGCTGTTACAACCAAATAGACAATATAGGCAGCGAAAATACCATAGATTGCCAACATCACACCACTTTTTCCTAAACGATAACCTGACCATAAAAATTTCTGCATTTTTTCCACCTCTTAATTTAATGCTTCAAGTCATAAAACTCAAAGTCTCTTTCCTTTAATAAAATATTTTTCAAGATTATGCTGAATTTGAACATTTATTGCTACTTAATGATAATATATCATAAAAAAATCAAAATGTTCATAAAAGTTTTTGGATAAAGTTTATAAATTCTTAAAACTGCCGTTTTTTTACGAAACATTCGTAAAAATAAGTTGAAAGCGATTAATAACCCTGTAAAATGAACATGTAAAGCAGATGGATAGAAAATAATTCTATCGCTGGAAAAAACTTTTGCGAATGAAACGTTCATAAAAACATTCGTAAAAATGGAGGGTATAGACAATGGCAACTGTAAATGACGTAACAAAAGAAAGTTGGATTTTATCCACATTTCCTGAATGGGGAACTTATCTAAATGAAGAGATTGAAAACGAAGAAGTTGCAGCTGGCACTGTTTCAATGTGGTGGTTAGGTTGTACTGGTATTTGGTTAAAATCGCATGAAGGTACTAATATTTTATGTGATTTATGGTGTGGCACAGGTAAACGTAGCCATGGAGATGGCACTATGAAAAAAGGCCATCAAATGATGCGCATGAGTGGCGTTCAAAATATGCAACCTAACTTGCGGACGCAACCTTTTGTAATTGATCCGTTTGCAGTGAAAGATGTCGATGCTTTAGTAGTTACGCACATTCACTCTGATCACTTAGATATTAATACTGCTGCCGCTGTTCATCAAAATTGTCCAGCCGCAAAATTTATCGGCCCGCAAGAAGTCGTTAACACTTGGTTAGGTTGGGGGATTCCTGCTGAAAAAACAATCGTGGTTAAACCTGGCGACCGTGTCGCTGTAAAAGATGTAACGATTGTAGCTCTGGAAGCTTTTGATCGGACGGCTTTAGTGACTTGTGAAGATCCTAATATGATATTAAAAGGCAAAATGCCACAAGATATGGATTTAATTGCGGTTAATTATTTGTTTGAAACAAGTGGTGGGAATATTTATCATGCTGGTGATTCTCATTATGCCAATATGTTTGCTAAACACGGCAATGAATACAAAATTGATGTTTGTTTAGGAGCTTACGGAGAAAACCCACGGGGGATTACCGATAAAGTAACTTCTGTAGATATGTTAAGAATGGCAGAAGCGCTAAATGCTAAGGTTGTAATCCCGGTTCACTATGATATTTGGTCAAACTTTATGGCGGATCCTAAAGAAATTACTGAAATTTGGAAATTCAAAAAAGATCGCTTGAATTATCAATTTAAACCATTTATCTGGCAAGTGGGTGGTAAATTCACTTATCCAAATGATAAAGATAAAATGGAATTTAATTTCTACCGTGGCTTTGATGATGCCTTTTCAGTTGAAAATGACACACCATTCCCTTCATTCTTATAGGATAAAATAATTACAGGTAATATTTTTTGATAAAAAGCGAGACGAATACCGGTAAGTAGCAGCTACAGTCTCGCTTTTTAGAGAGAAAAAAATATAAATTAGTCAGCAAATGGAAAATTTGTTAGCTAATATGCGAAAGGAAATAACTCATGCTGAAATATTTTTTAGAAAATGATTTAGTCCGTTTTAGCAAAAAGCAACCGCGAGACTGGCAAGAAGCGATTCAAATGAGTTGCGAGAACATGCTGGAGAAAGAGATGATTAGTCAAGTATATGTTGATGAAATTATTGAATGTGTTGGCAAATATGGCCCTTATATTGTAATTATTCCTGGTGTAGCAATGCCCCATTCCTCTGAGCAGAGTCAAGGCGTTTTTGGTACAGGAATTTCATTTACAAAAATGCCGGAAGATGTTGTGTTCGAAGCCGGTAATCCTGAAAAAAATGCCAAATTGTTTTTTGTTTTAGCTGCAAAAAATGGCGATGAACATGTTCAAAATATTGCTAATTTATCAGAAATGTTAATGACAGATGGTTTGGTAGAAGATTTATCGGTGATTCACAGCTTTGAAGAGTATCAAGGGTTAGTTGAAAAATACAACATTTAATCTTTCAGCAAATATTTTTAGCTGAATAAAAACAGAAAGCAGGGGTAAAAATAATGGATATATTTATGAAAGCTTGGTCTTATTTTGCGGCTAATATTTTAATGAAGCCCGCCTTTTTAATTGGTTTCATCGTGTTATTAGGTTATATGTTATTGAAAAAACCATTTTATGAAAGCGTTGCTGGTTTTTTAAAAGCAACAGTCGGCTATTTGATTTTATCAGTTGGTTCTGGCGGTTTAGTTAATAATTTTCGGCCGATTTTAGTCGGGCTGAAAGAACGTTTTAATTTAGATGCGATGGTAATTGACCCGTATTTTGGTCAAAATGCTGTAACAGCAGGGATTGAAATTGAATTTGGTAAAACTTTTAGTGATACGATGATTTTATTGCTAATTGCTTTTGTAATGAATATTTTATTAGTTCGTTTCAAAAAATATACTAAATTACGGGCCGTCTTTACAACTGGGAATGTGCAAGTCCAACAGGCAGCGACTGCTTTTTGGTTATTACTTTTCTGTTTCCCAGATTTAGGTCGTGTTGAAATTTTAGTAATTATGGGTGTTGTTTTAGGTTGCTACTGGGCAGTAGGCTCTAACTTAACAGTTGGTATTTGCCAAGATTTAACAGAAGGGGCTGGTTTTGCGATTGCCCATCAACAAATGTTTGGGGTTTATATTTTTGCTCGTTTAGCTGAAAAAACTAAGAGTAAAAACAGCCGTCGTTTGGAAGATATTAAATTCCCAGGATTTTTATCAATGTTTAATGAAAACATGGTTTCTACTTCAATTTTAATGTTGATTTTCTTTAGCGTAATTATGGTAGTTTTAGGCCAAGATTACTTGATTGGTGCAGGTTTCATGGCAGAAGGGCAAAGTTTCTTCTTCTACATTTTAGAAACTTCATTATACTTTGCGGTGTATCTAGCTATTTTACAATTAGGGGTCCGAACTTTCGTTGATGAATTAACGGAATCTTTCCAAGGAATCTCAAATACTTTATTACCAGGTGCTGTACCGGGGATTGATGTTTCTGCTTCCCTAGCGTTTGGTTCATCAAACGCAGTTACTTTAGGTTTCTTATTTGGAGCTTTAGGGCAATTTTTAACAATTATTTTATTAATTGTCTTCAAATCACCAGTTATTGTAATCGCCGGCTTTATTCCGTTGTTCTTTGATAATGCAGCTATTGCGTTATTTGCAAATGACCGTGGTGGTGTGCGGGCTGCTTGTATTTTCCCATTCATCTCAGGAATTTTACAAGTTGTCGGTTCGGCTTTAATCGCTTCTTTTGTTGGTTTAGCGCAATATGGCGGTTACCTAGGCATGTTTGACTGGGCAACAGTTTGGCCAATTTTCACTGTTTTAATGAAATATTTAGGTTTCATTGGTGTGGGCTTAGTAGTAATAATTTTATTAGCAATTCCACAATTACAATATCGTGCCGATCCAAAAGGCTACTTCTTAATTGTTGATGATTATGATGAGTATGTTAAACAAAAAGCAGCAACAGCAGCTTAACTAACTAGTGAATAAAAATGGTTACGATGATTTTCGTCGTAAATCTAAATTTTAAATGATAAAAAATATTTATAAACGGAGGAATTAATTATGCGAGTATTAGTATCATGTGCTAACGGATCAGGAACAAGTTTAATGATGAAGAAAAGTGTTGAAAAAGGCTTAAAAGATTTAGGTGTTGAAATTACTAAAAGCCATCACTGCTCAATCGCTGAAGGAAAAAGTTCTGCAGCTCAATATGATGTAGTTTTCACGCCGATGAATTTCTTGCATATGTTTGAAGATGCAAAGGCAAAAGGCATTACGGTTATTGGCATTAAAAATGTTATGTCTGCCAAAGAAGTTCAAGATAAAGTGAAAGAAACAGATTTACTAGATAAATTTAAATAAACAAAAAATAATAGCGAAAGACTGGTTTCAAATAAAAAAATTATTTGAGCCAATCTTTCTGCTGTTTAATAAAAGAAAGAGGTTGGCGTTTATGGGGATTCCAAATTTACAAATTGCGTTAGATCATTCAGATTTACCAAGTGCAGTAGCTGATATTGCTAAAGTTGGTGAAATTGTTGATATTTTAGAAGTAGGAACGATTCTTTGTTTACAAGCTGGGGAAGAAGCCATCCGCTGTGTGCGGGCATTGTTTCCTAATAAAAAAGTAGTTGCCGATACAAAATGTGCTGACGCCGGCGGTACAGTAGCAAAAAATTGTGCTGATGCTGGCGCGGATTGGATGACGGTTATTTGTTGTGCCACTATTCCTACCATGAAAGCTGCTGCCAAAGAAGTTGAAGAAGTCCAAGTTGAATTATATGGGGACTGGACTTATGAACAAGCGCAGCAATGGTTAGATGCCGGTATTAGTCAAGCAATTTATCACCAAAGTCGCGATGCGTTATTTGCTGGTGAAACTTGGGGTGAAAAAGATTTAAACCGTGTGAAAAAACTAATTGAAATGGGTTTTAGAGTTTCAGTTACGGGTGGTTTAGATGTAGATACCTTGAAATTATTTGCTGGTGTGGATGTTTATACTTTTATTACTGGTCGCGGAATCACGGCTGCTGAAGACCCTGTTGTAGCTGCCCAAGCTTTTAAAGCTGAGATTCAACGAATTTGGGGTTAAGCATCATGACAACAATTGGAATTTATGAAAAAGCTTTACCGAAAAATATAACTTGGCTTAAACGATTAGAAATGGCGAAAGAACTAGGCTTTGATTTTGTAGAAATGTCGATTGATGAAACCGATGAACGTTTAAGTCGCTTAGATTGGACGCAAGCAGAGCGGAAATCTGTGGTGGATGCCATTTATCAAACGGGGGTAAAAATTTTATCAATCTGTTTAAGTGGTCATCGTCGCTTTCCTTTTGGTTCAGCAGACCCTGAAAAGCGTCAAGAAGCACTATTGATTATGCAAAAAGCAGTGGATCTAGCATCTGATTTGGGGGTGCGAACGATTCAATTAGCGGGCTATGATGTTTATTATGAAGAAAAAAACGTAACTTCACGAGCTTATTTTGTAGAAAATTTAAAGGAAGCCGTAGCGATTGCGGCAGCCAAAGAAGTCGTTTTGTCCATTGAAATTATGGATGATCCTTTTATTAACTCAATTACCCGCTATTTAAAAATTAAAGAACAAATTCCTTCCCCTTATTTACAGGTTTACCCTGATTTAGGGAATTTATCAGCTTGGCCAGAAAATGATGTAGCTTATGAATTAGAGATGGGGATCTCCGAAATTTCGGCTATTCATTTAAAAGATACTTTGGCTGTAACTGTTGATTTCCCTGGGAAATTTAAAGAAGTTCCCTTTGGTGAAGGCTGTGTGGATTTCTTAGGTTGTTTAAAAACTTTGAGACGTTTAAATTATCACGGACCATTTTTGATTGAAATGTGGAGTGAAACAAGTGAACAACCAGCGCAAGAAATTCAGAAGGCGAAGGAGTTTTTATTCCCTTATTTGAAGGAGGCTGGTTATCTTGAATAGAGAAGCAATCATTCAAGGCATGAAAGAACGGGTTTTTGCGGCGAACTTAGCTTTGCCGGAAGCCGGTTTAGTAAAACTAACTTGGGGTAATGCCAGTGAAATCAATCGTGAATTAGGGGTAATCGTAATTAAACCTAGTGGAGTTCCTTATAAAACGATGAAAGCTGCCGATATGGTAGTGACTGATTTAGCAGGGAATTTATTGGCAGAGGGGTTAAATTCATCTTCTGATTTACCAACGCATGTTGTTTTGTATCAGCATTTTGAAAAAGTGAATGCTGTGATTCACACGCATTCAAAACACGCAGTGATGTGGGCACAGGCTGGTCGCGATATTCCGGCTTACGGCACCACTCATGCGGATACTTTTTACGGGGCTGTTCCCTGCACGCGACAGCTAACAGTGGCAGAAGTGGAGCGGGCTTACGAAATGGAAACTGGCAAGGTTATTGTGGAAACTTTTAATGACAGACAGCTTGATCCGCTAGCTATCCCAGCGGTAATTGTTCGTGGTCACGGACCTTTTACTTGGGGTGAAACTTTAGCGAAAGCTGTTGATAATAGTATTGTTTTAGATGAAGTTGCTGAAATGGCGTATATGAATGAAATTATTCAACCTCATTGTGAAACAATCCCACAATACTTATTGGATAAACATTATTTTAGAAAACATGGTCCGGGTGCTTATTACGGACAAAAATAATCAAGTTCCCTTACAAAATTTTTGTGAGGGGCTTTTTATTTCAAAGCTGTGCAATAGCAATGATTACAGCTATGACAATCAGCAGCATGCGGATCAGTTCTCTGGTTAGCAGTTTATTTTTAAAGGTCGGTGAATTAGTTTTATAAGTGGCATCATAGCGTTTAGTGCGATAATCCAAGCTAGCAGCGAAAGGATTGTCTTCTGGTAAAAGCAAAAAAAGCAACAGTAAATAGATGACAATACAAGAAATTGCCATCGGAAATTGCCAGAAAAAGTGTAAGAGACCAGCAATTATGATTGGAATGAATAGCGGTAAGCCGAAATAGCTAAAAGTATTTAGTAAGTTTTTATTCATGAATAACACCACCTAAGATAATAATAACATAATAAAAAACAAAAGCACCCTGCTCATTACTAGCAAGGTGCTTTTAATTTGAAGAATTACAATTTTCCATCAGAGAAACTCCTTTAAGGTTTTGGGAATAATTTTCCTAGAAAAAATTTGATTCTTAGTTGTTAAAACTAAAGGTTAATAGCTCTAACAATTAGGCAGTTTTTTGAAGTTCTTCAACTGCTTTTTCGATGGTAATCCCTGTTGCGAAATGATTTGGGTTCATTTTATCGAAGGCGATAAATAAATTCAAATCCGTATTTAGGGTTACCCGGTATTGCATTTTTTTGTTATCGAATGTCATAGTGCATTCTCCTTTCATAGTTGTTGATAGAAAGGCGTTGACTGATAACGAAATTCCATTAGTAACTATACCATAAATTTTGCGAACAAACAAACGTTTGCGCTTGGAATGTTAAGAAAAATTAAAAATCTATAGTGAAAAAGCCCTTTAGCTCGTGAGGAACTAAAGAACTTTTTCAATTATTTAAACAAATGCTGCTGTCAATTCCATAAAGTCGTCGATATCTGCTAAAACCATATCAATGGCGCTTTGCCAGAAATCTGGTTGGGTTAAATCAACGTTTAGGTGTTTTTTCGCTAAATCTTCAGAAGTCATCACGGCGGTATCTCTTAATAAGGCGATGTATTGATCTTCAAAATTACCAGGATGTTGATTAGCGTAAGCGTAAATCCCCATGCTGAATAGATAGCCAAAAGTATAGGGGAAATTATAAAAAGGAACATCATCAATAAAGAAATGTAACTTAGCTGCCCAGAAATGAGGGTGGTAACTGCCTAATTGATTTAAATAACTTTCTTTTTGCGCGGCTAACATCATTTCGCTAATTTCTTCAGCGGCTACAAAACGATTTTGACGAGCGTTGTAGAAATTTTGTTCGAAAATATAACGAGCGTGAATGTTCATAAACATCGCTACGGCATTTTGCAATTTCGTATCTAGCAAGTTAATTTTTTCTTCAACAGTAGTCGCTTCTTTTAACGTAGCGTCAGCGACGATTAACTCAGCGAAGGTGCTGGCTGTTTCGGCAACGTTCATGGCATAATTCTGATTGATTGGTGGTAAATCCCACAAAACAGAACTGTGAAAAGCATGACCTAATTCATGCGCTAAAGTAGCTACTTCATTCACGGAATTGCTATAAGTCATAAAAATTCGTGATTCTTGTGACTCTGGTAATTCAGAACAATAGCCACCAGGACGTTTTCCGGGGCGGTCTTCAGCTTCAATCCACGCGTTATTGAAAGCTATTTTCGCTAATTCTGCCATTTTAGGACTGAAATTTGCAAAATGTTTCGTGATAAAAGCCGCAGCTTCATCAAAAGTATAGGTTTTTTCTTGTAAATCCCCTAAAATAATTGGCGCGTCTTGATCTTGCCAATCTAATTTTTCTTTGCCGAAAAGTTGCGCTTTGCGGGTTAAGTAATCCATGATTCTTTGCTTGTTATTCGTGACCGTTGCCCACATAGTATCTAGGGTAGTTTTTTGAAGACGATTATATTCCAATGGTTCTTGTAAGAAATCAGCTACCCCGTGAAGTTTATAAGTTGATAGCCGGAAGCCATCTAAGTGGTTTAAGGTATCTGCTAAAAGCGGCGCTTTGTCGCTCCAAGCTTCTTCCCAAGCAGCGAATAATTGGCTACGAACTTCTTTATCGGGGCTGCTCATCATTTTATTGAAGGCTTGACCAGCAGAAAGCAATTCAGTAGTGCCAGCTTCGTTAGTGAAAGGAATTTGAATGGTTGCCACAAGTGTATCGTAATGGCTACTCCAAGCGTTTAAGCCGTCTAACGCTAAAGTGTGAATGATGTTTTCTTCATTTTCAGATAATAATTGCCGACCTTCTTTGCGAATCTCAGTTAAACGAAAAGCTACTGGTTGAATTTCAATATTTTGACAAATTACTTGCCAATCGCTGTCGCTAATTTCGGCTAATTTTTTTGAAAAAGTTGTTTCAACACTTTTAATTTCAGGTAGCAAAGCATAAAGTTTATTTTGGAGTGCGATAGCTTTAGTGTCAGCGGTATTGGCTGAAGTTAGAGCGGTAATAAAAGTAGCGCATTGTGAAAAGCCGTTGGTAAGTTTTCCTTGTTGTTGCAAGATTGTTTGCAAATCAGCAATACTGTTACCCTGATAGTTTTTAACTAATGTCTGCCAAGCGGTGATTTCTGCTTGCAAGGCTTCCATACGAGAAAGCAGGGCGCTGGATTCACTTCCACCAGCGAAAATACTTTCTAAATCCCAATTAATTGCGATAGTCATTGAGCAAAACTCCTTATTGATTATTTTTAATATAGCTATATTGTGGCACTTTTGTTTATGATTGGCAATCTTTATGAAAAGAAAAAATAAATTGAAGAAAAACATTAAAAACATTAGTGAAAATTTCTGGAATTTAACAAGTTTTATAGTATAATCATAATAGACTTTATGGAGATTCGATTAAATTTTAATTATATTTATATGAGGATGTCAGTTCCACTTATTCAAAGTAAAAAAAGCTAGTGGAATGATATGCGTAATGAGAATCGAACTAATTTTTCAAAGAAAAATTAATACAAAAATACGAATGAGGAGTGATTTAAATGACAAAAGTTGCAATTATTGGCTATGGTAATTTAGGCCGTGGGGTAGAGCGGGCTTTAAAACAAAATCCTGATATGGAGTTAGTGGGAGTTTTTACTCGTAGAGCACCTGAAAAAGTTACAACTGAAGGCGCAACTGCTTACCATATGGATGATTTGCAAAGTAAAAAAGCTGAAATTGATGTTTGTATTCTTTGTGGTGGTTCAGCAACGGATTTACCTGTGCAAACGCCAGAAATCACTAAAAGCTTTAATACTGTTGATAGTTTTGATACCCATGCGAAAATTCCAGAGCATTTTGCTAATGTTGATCAAGTAGCTAAAGATCATCAAACGGTGTCAATTATTTCAACGGGTTGGGATCCTGGTTTGTTTAGCTTGAATCGTTTGTATGCGGAAAGTGTTTTACCACAAGGGGAAAGCTATACTTTTTGGGGAAAAGGGGTTAGCCAAGGGCATTCGGATGCTTTAAGAAGAATTGCCGGCGTGGCGGATGCGACTCAATACACAGTGCCTAATCAAGAAATTATTGAAAAGTTAAAAGCAGGCGAAAAATTGACTTTAACAACTCGTGATAAACATTTTAGAGAATGTTTTATTGTTTTAGAAGAAGGTGCTGATGCGGCAGCGATTAAAGAAGAAATCGTAACGATGCCAAATTATTTTGCGGATTATGATACTGAGGTTCATTTTATTTCACAAGAGGAATTGAATCGTGATCATAAAGCGATGCCCCACGGCGGCATGGTGCTCCATGTTGGTACTACCGGGGAAACGACTAAGCAAGTGATTGAATATCGTTTAGATTTAGAAAGCAATCCCGAATTTACTGCCAGTGTTTTAGTTGCTTATGCTCGCGCTTGTGGGCGTTTGGCACAGGAAAAACTATTTGGTGCTTATACTGTTTTAGATATCGCTCCTAAATATTTATCAGCAAAAGCAGATGCAACTTTACGAAAAGAGTTACTATAAACTTTTAGCACAAATAGCAATAGCTGAGATATTAATTTCATTAATGTCTTGGCTTTTTTTATTAGGTAAAAAATTTTCTGCACAGTAGCTGTTTCAGTGGTAAAATGAAAAGACAAAATATAATCAAATGAGGATGACAGTAGAGATGTTACAAAAACAATTGCGTAATGGCAATTTTTATTGGTTAGTTGCTTTGGTGATGATGGGGATTCTTTTTTATTCTTCTTCACAACCCTACGAGGAGCAATCTTTAATTCCTTTGTTGGAAAAATGGTTAGCTAGTAAGCCTTTGGAAAGTCGCTTAAGTGGGATTGCTTTTACTTATGGCGGGAAAGAAGTCAGCGTTGCTTATTCCGGCTATTTTGCTTTTGTGGAATTTTTTATTCGCAAAGGGGCGCATTTTTTCACTTACTTTATCATGAGTTGGAGTTTATTTGTAGGAACTTCGAAAAAAATGTCGGAATACTTTTTCGTTGCCGTCTTGGTGTGGTTGGCGGCGACTGGTTATGCGGCTTTAGATGAATATCATCAAATGTTAACCAGTGGACGTAGCCCGTTATTTCAAGATATCTTATTGGATTCGGTGGGGGCGTTGACCGCTGTCTTAGGAACGTTATTGTGGCTACAATTATTTAAAGGTAAAGGAAAGAAACGCAAAAAACGCTAAGTAGTTGGTTAAAATTATATAAAAAATAGAGCATACGCCCAAACAGCGTATGCTCTATTTTTAATTTTTTAGTGAACGATAACTGGTGTATGAATAGCCACCATATCATACATTTGGGCAGCGATAGCTGGTGGGGTATTAATACAGCCATGAGAGCCATAGCCGTTTAAGTATTGTGAACCACCATAAGCGTATTGCCAGTTGGAATCGTGAATGCCGATACCAATCCAGTCAATCGCCATCCAGTAAGATACTTGTGTTTCGTATTTCGTACCATCACCATTATCCCCTCTTAAAATAGAAGGACTTTGTTTGTTCCAAACATAATGGACACCAGGAACGGTATTCATACCTGGGCGACCTGTTACGACATCTGTTTCAATTACGACAGCGCCATCTTGATAATACCACATGTGTTGGTTTGCTAAATCGACTTCCACGTAAGTGTTGCCGATTAATGGATGATCAGCGCCAGTTGGACCATCAACAATTGGTGAGCGTGTAAATTCGCCACCAGCTAAAATATCTTGCTTTAAAGCTTCAACTTCATCAGCGATTAAAATGCTCCAGCCATAAGTGCCGGCTGGTACGGTGATTTCACCAGCTAAAGTAGAGTTGAAAGTTGAAGGGTTACCATAAGTTGTAACACTAGTATCATAATTGATTGCTAAATCAGTGACGTAAGTGGTTAATTTATCTTGGTTCAGTGAAATTTCACCATTTTCAAAAATTAACCAATCCATGATTTGCGTTGTTGGAATATTAATTAGCTGACCGTTAATAGAATAATTCGCGTTAACTTTAGCAATATTGTTTAAAGAAGCTTCTTTTTCTTTTAAACTGGTATCTTCAGTAGTAACACCAGGCTGATGTAAATAATCGTGTAGCTCTAATTCGCTTTGACCAGAAACTAAAGTATTAATCATACCCTCGTGGAAATGATTAACGTGAATAGTGTCTCCTTGCACTTCTTTTTCAATTACGAAGCCAGCATCAGTTTTTACTAAAGCCGCATCTTTCGTTGGTTTACGAGTTTCGTTTAAAGTGCCAATTTCTGTGAAAATCGGTTGTAAGGAAGTATTTAATTGGTCAATGTTAACGGAAGTGACTTCCATCTTTAAATCGGTCTTTTTAAATAAAGCGACCGGCCAAGCCCAGTTGTTTTGCTCTTTTAATGCAGTAGCTACTTTATCGCCGTAATTGGCTTTAACACCTAGTTCAGAAAAAGGAATGCTTTTCCATTCTTTGCCATCGTCGGTAATTGAGAAATCTTGAGTAGCGTAATGCTCATCTAACAACTTTTGAGCATCTTTGGCGTTTAATCCGCCGACGCTTAAACCGTTAATAGAGGTTTTACTAGTAAATTTATTATTATAATAAACACCACCGAAAAGATAAGCTAAAGCTAACAGTAAAATGATGACGACCGGAATAATAACTGATAAGTCTTTTACGTTTAGGTTGAACTTGAAATTTGACGGGGATTTTTGTTGTTTTTCTTGATGTCTAGCTACTCTACTCATGATGGGAAAAGCTCCTTACTTCCATTTATTCTAACGATTTTTAAATCGAATTGTTTACATTAGCGACATGCTTCAACATAAATTGGACATGCCATTTTATATAATACCATAAATTGGCATGTTTGCGGTACAGAAACTACGAATATTTTTAAAAAAATTAAATAACATATGGTATTTAAAAATGATTTGTAAGAATATGTAAAGACTCTCGCCAGCCATGGCTAGCGAGAGTGAAACTGAATAATAAAATTTATTCGGCATCCAATTTAGCGAAAGCTTCATCAATGACGGCTTTCAATTGTTGTGCAGAAGCATTCATGCGGTCTTTTTCAGCGTCAGATAAAGGAATTTCGATAACTTGTTTAACACCTTGGCGATTGACAATGGCTGGGGCGCCGATAAAGATATCTTTTTGGTCGTATTCACCATTTAAATAAACAGAAAGGGGGAAAACAGAATCTTCATCATTTAAAATTGCACGAGTGATACGGGCTAGTGCAACCGCAATTCCGTAGAAAGTCGCGCCTTTCTTCTCGATAATAGTGTAAGCAGCATCACGAACTTTAAAGAAGATATTAACTAAAGCTTCTTCGTCGACGTCGTTATTTTTCACCCATTCGTAAATTTGTAGGCCGGCCACATTGGCGTGAGACCAAACTGGAAATTCAGAATCCCCATGTTCGCCAAGAATATAAGCATGGACATTACGGGCGTCAACGTTAATCATTTCGGCAATGGCTTGACGGAAACGAGCGGAATCTAGTGAAGTACCAGAGCCGATTACGCGTTCTTTAGGGAAACCAGAGAATTTCCAAGTTGCATAAGTTAAAATATCTACCGGGTTAGCAGCGACTAAAAAGATGCCGTCAAAACCAGAAGCGACCACTTGTGTAACGATATCACGGTTGATTTTTAAATTTTTGCTGACTAAATCTAAACGAGTTTCGCCAGGTTTTTGTGGAGCACCAGCGGTTAAAACAACTAAATCAGCATCAGAACAGTCGCTGTATTCAGCGGCATAGATTTTTTTAGGTGAAGTAAAAGCTAAAGCGTGAGATAAATCCAACGCATCACCTTCTGTTTTTTCTTTAGCAATATCAATGATGCCAATTTCTTGAGCGATATTTTGGGTTACAAGGGCGAAAGCGTAGCTAGAACCAACCGCGCCATCTCCGACGATAATAATTTTTTGATGTTTAGGCATAATAATGCAGTCCTTCCTAATCTCTAATAAGTGCTATCATTCTTTTTTTATGTCTTTATCATAACAATTATTTTTTAATCTGTCATGCAATACGCTCGAAAAATAAAACAGTTTTTTTAGCTGTACTAGTTTTTTTGCTTAGTTGTTTGAAAAAAAGGCAGAAATTCAAAGGAGAATTTTCGTTAAATCTTGCTAAATTTACTTAAAAAGGCGGACAACTCCCTGCCCAATATGATATACTCAGTAAGTTGAAGAAACTGGGTAGCGATGTGCTATCCAGTATTTTGTGCTATGCAAAGCAAACTGTAATTTTTAAGGAAGGCTTAGAGGAAGTGGGTTTTCATATAATATGAATTGTATGAAGTTTTTTGACTTAATTCCCTAAAGTGATGAGGTATAAGATATGAAAATGTTTGTAGGCCTAGGAAATCCTGGTACAAAATATGAAAAGACAAAACATAATATTGGCTTTATGGTGATGGACCGTTTAGCTGAAAAATATCAGGTTAGTTTCAAACAAAATAGTTTTCAAGCAGAAGTCGGCGAATTTTTCGTAAACGGTGAAAAAATTCTTTTAGTTAAGCCGCAAACCTTTATGAATGAATCAGGAAAAGCGGTAGTACCATTAATGACGTATTTCGGGATTTATCCAGATGAAATGGTAGTTGTTTATGATGATTTGGATTTAGATGTTGGTAAAATTCGCTTGCGCCAAAAAGGTGGTGCTGGCGGCCATAATGGCATAAAAAGCATTATTTCTCATTTAAATGATCAAGTTTTTGATCGAGTTAAAGTCGGTATTGGTCGCCCGAAAGGTAAAATGAGTGTCGTTAATCATGTTTTAAGTCCTTTTGACCAAGAGGATCAACCGCTAATTGAAAACAGCCTTGACCAAGCCGTTGCTGCTTTAGGATTTTATATGGAAAAAAATAATTTTATCGATACAATGAATCAGTTTAATTAATTTTTTTAATGAGAATTTAATACCTTGAAACGAACAAGGATGTTAGTTGCCAGTTCAACTTACCAACGTTACAAGTAGTTGAATGGTATGCGTAGTGAGAAAAAAAGGTGAATTTTTCCGAAAAATTTATTTCCTTGATTTAAACTAGCTTCCACTTATTCAAGCGCAGTAGTGGAATGATATACGGCGTGAGAATCGAACTAAATTTTCAAAGGAAATTTAATACCTTAATACGAACAAGGAGCTTTAATTATGAATTTAATCGAGTTTGTGGGGCAACACACGGTGGTTCGCCAATGGCACGAAACCTTATTAGAAAAAAATACACGGCAATTACTGACAGGGGTTTCTAGTTCGGCTAAGATGCTGATTATGGTAAGTGCCTATCAATGCTTACAAAAAAGTGTCGTTGTGGCTACGCCTAATTTGTATTATGCCAATCGCTTAGTCGATGATTTAATAAATGTTTTACCTGCTGAAGAAGTTTTCTTGTTTCCAGTAGAAGAAATGTTAACGGCGGAAATGGCCTTTGCCTCACCAGAAGCGCGGGAACAACGGATTGTCGCGCTGGATGCTTTAACTAGTGGGGGAAAAGGTATTTTTGTCGTGCCGATTGCCGGACTACGAAAATTTTTACCTACCAAACAAACCTGGCAAGCCGCTCATTTTAATTGGCAAATCGGTGGTGTTGTCGCCATGAATGATTTAGCAGAAAAATTGACGCTGATGGGCTATGAACGACAAGGTATGGTGGGGCGTCCTGGGGAATTTAGTTTACGGGGAAGCATCATTGATATTTATCCTTTAAATAGTGAATATCCTGTGCGAGTGGAATTATTTGATGAAGAAATAGATTCTTTGCGCTATTTTGAAGCTGACAGTCAACGTTCTGTAGAAACCATTGAAGAAATCGTGATTAGTCCTGCTACCGAATTGATTTTTTCGACTGATAATTTAAACCAAGGGATTGTGGCGTTGCAAGAAGCTTTGCAAAAGCGTTTAGCGATTACGCAAGATTTAACGGAAAAGAATTTTCTACAAGATTATTTTGGTCAGTTAATTAGTTCTTGGGAAGCTGGTGTTCCGGGTGAAATCGCTAATTATTACACTTCCTTCTTATATCAAGAAGCTAGCACCTTGATGGATTATTTTGATGAAGAAATGTTGTTATTTATGGATGATTACCCCCGTTTGTTGGAAACCAATCGCGAAATTGACCGTGAAGCTGGTGAATGGCAGACACAGCGTTTAGAAGAAATGCGGGTTTTTTCAGAGCAACAATTTATGAAAGAAGGCCACAATTTAATTACCAAAAGTTCGTTAAACACTACTTTCTTTTCTTTATTTAAAAAAGGCATGGGCAATTTACGTTTTAACACTATCATCGATTTTCAATATCGTAATATGCAACAATTTTTCGGCCAGATGCCTTTGTTAAAAACAGAAATAGATCGTTGGCAAAAACAATTGCAGACGGTCGTTGTTTTGCTGCCTACTAAAGCGCGGATTCGTAAAGTGGATGAAATGTTTCGAGACTATGAGATTCAAGGTGTTGAAACGACCGCCGATAATCTGATTCCTGGGCAATTACAATTTATCGAAGGCAATTTGCAAACCGGTTTTGAGTTGCTACAAGAAAAAATTGTCGTGATTACCGAAAAAGAAATTTTCCAGAAAACTACAAAAAAACGTGCTCGTCGTCAAACAGTCTCTAATGCGGAACGCTTAAAAAGTTATAACGAGCTAAAAGTCGGTGATTACATTGTTCATATTAATCACGGGATTGGTAAATACGTTGGGATGGAGACGTTAGAAATTGACGGCGTTCATCAAGATTATATGTCGATTATTTATCAAGATGATGCTAAATTATTTATTCCCGTGACGCAGCTGAATTTAATTCAAAAATATGTAGCGGCTGAAGGGAAATTGCCGCGAATTAATAAATTAGGCGGTAGCGAATGGACGAAAACCAAACGCAAAGTTTCCGCTAAAATTGAAGATATTGCTGATGATTTAATTCAGTTATATGCTGCCAGAGAGTCGGAAAAAGGCTATGCTTTTGCACCAGATGATCAATATCAAAAAGAGTTTGAAGATTCTTTCCCTTATTCTGAAACGGAAGATCAATTGCGGAGTGCGGCTGAAATTAAACGGGATATGGAACGAGCTCGCCCGATGGATCGTCTGTTAGTTGGCGATGTGGGCTTTGGTAAAACCGAAGTCGCTTTGCGAGCGGCTTTTAAAGCCATAAAAGAAAGCAAGCAAGTTGCCTTTTTAGTGCCAACAACGATTTTAGCGCAACAGCATTATGAAACTATGTTAGATCGTTTTGAAGGATTCCCGGTAAATGTTGGGTTGTTGAGCCGTTTCCGGACGAAAAAGCAACAGGCGGAAACTTTGCAAGAAATTAAAACCGGCAAAGTCGATATCGTAGTGGGAACGCATCGGATTTTATCTAAAGATATGGAGTTTAGTGATTTAGGGTTGTTAATTATTGATGAAGAACAGCGTTTTGGTGTGAAACACAAGGAGCGCTTGAAACAGTTACGCTCGCAAGTTGACGTTTTAACTTTAACCGCTACACCAATTCCACGAACTTTGCATATGTCCATGTTAGGAGTGCGCGATTTGTCGGTGATTGAAACGCCGCCAGCTAATCGTTACCCGATTCAAACTTATGTGATGGAACGCAATGCCGGTGCCGTTCGTGAAGCGATTGAAAGGGAAATGGCGCGAGATGGACAAGTTTTCTACCTATATAACCGCGTAGATACGATTGAACAAAAAGTCGAAGAGCTACAAGAGTTGGTGCCGGAAGTGCGAATTGGTTATGCTCACGGTCAAATGACCGAAGTTCAGTTGGAAAATACGCTTTTTGAATTTGTTGAAGGGGAATATGATGTTTTAGTAACTACCACGATTATTGAAACGGGGGTAGATATTCCTAATGCCAATACTTTATTAGTAGATAATGCGGATTACATGGGCTTATCGACTTTGTATCAATTACGGGGGCGGGTCGGGCGTAGTAATCGAGTGGCTTATGCTTATTTCATGTATGAACCACAAAAAATTCTTAATGAAGTCAGCGAAAAAAGATTACAAGCGATTAAAGATTTTACTGAATTAGGTTCAGGTTTTAAAATTGCCATGCGAGATTTATCCATTCGCGGAGCCGGGAATTTATTAGGTGCCCAACAGCATGGCTTTATTGATGCGGTCGGCTTTGATATGTATTCACAAATGTTAACAGAAGCAGTTGCCCGTAAACAAGGGAAAAACGCCCAAATTCAAAAAACTTCGGTGGAAATCGATTTGGGGATTGATGCATATTTACCAACTACTTATATCGAAGATGAACGGCAAAAAATTGAAATTTATAAACGGGTGCGGGAGTTA
Source organism: Enterococcus sp. PF1-24 (assembly GCF_029893325.1). Classification (GTDB taxonomy): domain Bacteria; phylum Bacillota; class Bacilli; order Lactobacillales; family Enterococcaceae; genus HY326. Next base: position 12,714 of record NZ_JARXWL010000007.1, on the reverse strand, counting down.
GAGAGCCAAGCGATGTTAGAAGAGCTAGAAGCTGATTTGCTAGATCGTTTTGGTGAGTTTCCTGATGAAGTATCTTATTTATTAATGATTGGTCAGTTGAAAATGGACGGCGATTGCGCGTTGTTGGAAGTGATTCGTAAACAGCAACAAGTGGTGCGGGTGGTGTTAAGTAAAGTCGGTACGAAAACTTTTTCAGTGGAACAAATTTTTGAAGCCTTAGCTGCTACGAAATTACGAGCATCTTTAGGGGTGGAAAAAGAAAAAATGGTGATTAAATTAACGATTCCTAAAGATTTAAGTCGGGTGTTAATGTTGCAAGAAATCATTAGTTTCGTACATGCGTTACGACAATTGAAATATCAAAAACAGAAAAAACAATAAATTAAAAGCGAGGAGGGAGATAAATGCCACAAAAAGAAATGCGTCATATGATTAAAGGTGCTGCGATTTTAACCGGTGCTTCTTTAATTGTGAAAATCTTAAGTGCCATTTATCGCGTACCTTTTCAAAATATCGTTGGCGACGAAGGTTTTTACGTGTACCAACAAGTTTATCCGATTTATGGATTGGCGATGACTTTAGCTGCTAGCGGCTTACCACAATTTATTTCAAAATATTTGGCAGAAGCTAAAACCCCCGCTGCAGAGAAAAATGCCTTACAACAATTGTTGCCTTTATTAACGGGACTGAGCTTGCTATTATGGGGGATTGTTTTCTTTGGTAGTGGCTTAATCGCACATTTAATGGGGGATCAAGCTTTACAGCCCCTTATTCAAGTGGTTTCTTTTACTTTTTTATTGATTCCGGGATTAGCGACGTATCGGGGAGCTTTTCAAAGTCGCCTGCAAATGACACCCACGGCAATTTCACAAGTTGTTGAGCAAGTGTTGCGGGTGGGAGTTATCTTAATTGCTGCTTTTTGTTTCCAGCAATTTGCGTGGGATATTTATCAAACGGGAACGCTAGCGATGGTAGGAGCGGTGGTTGGTGGTAGTTTGGCTTTGCTACTACTACATTGTTACGACCGTAAGTTAAATCGTCAAAGCCTTGAGCTTGTTGATTTTGTAAAGATACCAGCGGAAAAATCAACTGGCTTGTTGGGTCGTTTTTTATTAGAAGGTGGCTTATTATCCATTTATAGTGGCTACTTGATTTTGTTTCAATTAGTCGATGCCTTTTTTGCGAAAAATAGTTTGGTGGCACAGGGATTATCGCAACAAGCGGCTAAAATTGATAAAGGGATTTTTGATCGCGGACAACCGCTGGTGCAATTAGGTTTAGTCGTTGCCACTGCTTTAAGTGCCAGTTTTCTGCCAATTTTAACCCGTCGTTTGTTAGCGGGAAATCAAGGGCAATTTGAAAAATTAGCCCGCATTTATTTGCGTTTATCTGTTAGTTTAGCTGCCGCTGCGGCGCTGGGCTTAGCGCTGTTAACGCCGTTAATTAATTTTAGTTTATTTAAAGATCATGCCGGTGAGCTGACTTTAACCTTGTTTGTTTTAGCGGTAGCTTTGATGGGGGCGATTCAAGCTTATCAAAGCATTGCTCAAAGTGAAAATCGCTTTCTGCCAGCTTTAAAAGCTGCTAGTGTGGGTTTGTTGATCAAAATTATCGCAACTGGTCCGCTAACTTATTACTTAGGAACGGTGGGGACTAGCTTAGCGACTTTGCTGGGTTTAACGGCGACTTTACTGTGTTTCATCTGTTTTATGCCGAAAAAAATTAATTTTTTTTTGCGAGAACATCAATTTGGTTCCACATTACTTAAATGTCTTGGTATAATGGGGCTAACAGTCGGGCTTTTGTTAGTGGGCATTGATTTTTTTCAATTAGCAGAAAAGCGTTGGCAAGCCCTGCTGTGGAGTGTTGTTAGTGTGGCTGTCGGGGCAAGTAGTTTTATAACTGCTGCTGTTTACTGGCAATTGTTTACGTTGCGGGAATGGTTAATGTTTCCACTAGGTGAAAAAATATTACGTTTATTAAAGAGGGGAAAATAAAATGCGTTTAGATAAATTTTTAAAAATATCAAGAATTATTAAGCGGCGGTCTGTTGCAAAAGAAGTAGCGGATAAAGGTCGCATTCAAATTAACGGCAAAGTAGCGAAATCTTCCAGCGATGTTAGAGTTGGCGATGAATTACGAGTGCAATTTGGTAATAAAATCTTAACAGTTAAAGTAGCTGAACTGCATGAATCAACCAAAAAAGATGATGCTGCCAAAATGTATACAGTGGTTTCAGAAGAACGGATTCAAACAACAGAAGAAATTTAAGGGAATTTCAACGATTTTGGTTAGACAAGGCTGTTAGATGTTGGTATAATGAGACAGATAACGGGAAAGAATGAGGCGGTTTTTTTGAGTAAAAGAACGAAAGAAACAAAAATTACCCAACTGAATACCGAATATGCAAAAGAACAATATGTTCATTTTCAACGGCAACAACGACAATTAGTCTTTAAAAAGCGCAGGTTAACTGCGATTTTAGGGATTACGTTAGTGGTTTTCACAATTGTTGGTTTCCAATTATTTAGCGATTATCAACGGTTGCAAAAATTAACTGATTTAAAAGTCGAAACGCAACAAGAGCAACAAGCAGCTGAAGAAAATCTTGAAGATTTGCAGATGGATATTGAGTTGCTGAAAGATGAAAGTTATGTAGCTAAATTAGCGCGACGGGATTATTATTATTCTCGCCCTGGGGAAAGTGTCTACATTTATACACCTAAAAAAGCCGATGAAGCAATAAGTAGTAATCCTACTACCAACGCTGAAGCAGATGGTGCTAACGAAAACCAAGGCAACGAATAATTTTGCAGTGAGTTTAGTTATCTTTATGAAAGAGTAAACAAATATATTTCATATAAATTGAAAGAGTGAAAAACAATAGGAGGAACATTTTTTTTATGTCAATCGAAGTAGGAGCAAAGTTACAGGGGAAAGTGTCAGGAATTACTAATTTTGGTGCCTTTATTGATTTAGGTTCTGGAAAAACGGGTTTGGTACACATCAGTGAAGTATCAAATGGCTATATTAAAGATATTAATGATGTATTAAGTGTTGGCGATGAGGTAACGGTTAAAGTCACTTCAATTGGTAACGATGGTAAAATTGGTTTGTCAATTCGACAAACACAAGAGCAACCACCACAAGAAAAGCGGGAGTTTGTTAAGCGGGAACCACGCCCAGCTAGACCAGCTCCAAAGAAATCTTTTGGTCAAAATCAACCTGCCAATAATAAACAAGACTTCGATTCATTAATGAGTTCTTTCTTGAAAGACAGCGATGATCGCTTAACTTCTTTAAAGAGAAATACTGAAGGTAAACGTGGCGGACGTGGCGGACGTCGCAACTAAATTATGTCATATGAAATAAAAAAGTAAGAGGAGAGCAGACGCTTGTCAATGGCTGTGTGTCTGCTTCTCTTTTTTTGATAGAAATAAAAAATCTTGAAATTGCGAAGCGAGGCGAATTTTAAGTTGAATCAGCTGCTGGCTAAGTTAAAAAAAATCGGCTTAGAAAAACATTACTGGCAAAGAGAGAGTCGTTTACTGTTAGCTGTTTCTGGTGGGGTGGACTCAATGGTTTTGCTGCACTTGATGCAACAGTTACAAGGGGAAATTGGTTTTCATTTAGGCGTGGCTCACGTCAATCATCAATTACGTGAGGCTTCTTTAATAGAAGAAAGTTATTTGCAAGAATATTGTTTAACGGCACAATTACCTTTTTACACAACGCGTTGGCAAAAACCACAAGCTGTGGGAACGGAAGCGGCGGCGCGGGATTTTCGCTATCAGTTTTTTACAGAGGTGATGGCGACAGAAGGCTTTGATACATTACTGACGGCCCATCATCAAGAAGATCAAGTGGAAACTTTTTTAATGAAAACGATGCGTGGCGGTGATTTTAAAAGTCATCAAGGGATTTTACCAGTGCGGGATTTTGCTAGTGGTCGTTTGATTCGTCCTTTGTTAAGTTTTTCTAAAAAAGAATTGCAAGCATTTGCTTTAACCTACGAGATTCAGTACTTTGAAGATGAAAGTAATTTTTCTGATGACTATCAGCGGAATCGCGTGAGGCATCACATTTTGCCGCAGTTAGCTAAAGAAAATACTGAAAGTTTGCAACACATTGCTGATTTTTCTCAGCAAGTGAATTGGGCGCAAGAAATAATTAATCAGCAAATGGCAAAATTATATCAGCAAATGGTTAGCGTGGCTGATAATGGCTACCAAGTGGTTGTGGCTGATGTGCAGGCATTAACAGCTGGTGAAAAATATTATTTTTGGGAATATTTTTTTCAGAAGACTTTATTAGCAGAAGGTGTAGGAAGTAAACAGCGGCAGCTAAAACAGTTGCTACGATTACTTGCCAGTGATACTTCACAATGGCAAATGGATTTTGAAAATCAGTGGCAATTGTTACGGGAATATCAAAATTTATATTTTTTGAAAAAAAAGCCTAGTCAGCAGTCTGAGTTTAAGTTGGCGGACAGCATTTATCTTTCAGAAAATGAATGGGTAGGCATTTTTCCAGCGACAGAAAAAGTGCGAGTGCCAGCCGAAGTGGCGGATTGGCAAACTTTTACCGGTTCTTTCAAAGCAGAAAAAAGTGCGATTTTCAGTATTCGCCACCGAAAAGATGGCGATAAAATTGCTTTAAGTCCGCAATTAACTAAACGTCTGAGTCGCTATTTTATTGATAAAAAAATTACGACGAGAGAGCGAGACGCTGCTTGGGTGCTCGTGAACCAAACAGAACAGGTATTGGCTTTACTGCCTTATGTTTTTGCTAATTTGAGTATTGCGGCTGAAACTGATACAATACTGTACACATTGATTTATAAATTTAAATAAAAAAATAAATACTTTAAAATGGATAAAAATAAGGGGGACATGAAGTATGTTAGCAAATGATATTGAAAAAGTTTTATTATCAAAAGAAGAGATTGACGCTCGCTGTCAAGAATTAGGGGCTGAGTTAACGAATGAATATCGGGGGAAAAATCCGTTAATCGTAGGTGTTTTAAAAGGGGCAGTACCTTTTATGGCGGATATCGTGCGTTCAATTGATACCCAATTAGAAATTGATTTTATGGATGTTTCTAGTTATGGTAATGCCACTGTTTCTTCTGGTGAAGTTAAAATCGTTAAAGATTTAGATACCAATGTTGAAGGTCGCGATTTAGTTATTGTAGAGGATATTATTGATAGTGGTCGGACGTTAGCTTATTTGGTTGATTTATTTAAATACCGTAAAGCGAACTCAGTTAAAATCGTTACTTTACTTGATAAACCTGAAGGTCGTGTCATTGAACTAGAAGCAGATTATGTTGGTTTTAAAGTGCCAAATGAGTTTGTTGTCGGCTACGGTTTGGATTATGCAGAGGCTTATCGTAACTTGCCATATGTGGGTGTTTTAAAACCTGAAATTTATCAATCAAATTAGTTCTGTTTTTGTTGCTAGTTGTGGTACAATGAAATGGTCAAAATTGATTCATAAATTTAAAGAGATAGATTTACGAGTTAGCTATAGAGTGTATTTTAAGATATTTGTAGCAAAAACCTGGAATTTTGCTAGTAATATTGAAAAAATAGATGATTGCTCTATCGCGGTTTTAAACAAGGAGGACGCATATGAATAAAAAAAATAATGGCTTGATGAAAAACGCCTTATACTACATCCTCGTAATCTTAGCGATGATTATGGGAGTATCTTTCTTCTTTGGAAATGGTAGTTCTCAATCAGCAGAGATTCAGTATTCGGAATTTACTGAGCAGTTAGAAGACGGAAATGTTAAATCTTTCTCTATTCAACCCGTTAGTGGGGCTTATAAAATTACCGGTGAGTATAAGCGGGATCAAACAGTTAAAAATGATGGTGGTCTATCAATTTTAGGCGGTACTGGTGGTAAAGTCAGCCAGTTTACAACAATCGTTTTACCAAATGATTCAACTTTAAGTAATGTCACTGAATTAGCAGAAGACAACAACGTGGAAATTAAAATGAAAGAAGAATCTTCAAGTGGTTTATGGCTTTCTCTGTTAGTTAGTTTCGTACCAATGTTACTTGTGTTATTCGTCTTTTATATGATGATTAGCCAACAAAGTGGCGGCGGTGGCGGCAATGGTCGTGTCATGAACTTTGGTAAATCCAAAGCCAAAGAAGCTGATAAAAAAGCTAACCGTGTCCGTTTCTCTGATGTAGCAGGGGCGGAAGAAGAAAAACAAGAATTAGTTGAAGTGGTAGAATTCTTGAAAGATCCTCGTCGTTTCGTTGAATTAGGGGCGCGGATTCCGGCTGGTGTGCTTTTAGAGGGCCCTCCCGGAACAGGTAAAACTTTACTAGCGAAAGCTGTGGCTGGTGAAGCTGGCGTACCGTTTTATTCAATCTCTGGTTCTGACTTTGTCGAAATGTTCGTTGGGGTCGGTGCTAGTCGTGTGCGTGATTTATTTGAAAATGCTAAGAAAAATGCACCAGCGATTATCTTTATCGATGAAATTGATGCGGTAGGTCGTCAACGTGGTGCTGGTATGGGTGGCGGACACGATGAACGTGAACAAACCTTAAACCAATTGTTAGTTGAAATGGATGGTTTTGATGGTAATGAAGGGGTTATCGTAATTGCCGCTACTAACCGTTCGGATGTTTTAGATCCAGCGTTATTGCGTCCAGGTCGTTTTGACCGTCAAATTTTAGTCGGTCGTCCTGATGTTAAAGGTCGTGAAGCAATCTTACGAGTGCATGCTCGTAATAAACCGTTAGCAGACGATGTTGATTTGAAAGTAGTAGCGCAACAAACACCAGGTTTTGCCGGTGCTGATTTAGAAAATGTTTTAAACGAAGCGGCTTTAGTTGCTGCTCGTCGTAATAAGAAGAAAATTGATGCTTCTGATGTGGATGAAGCAGAAGATCGCGTAATTGCTGGACCAGCTAAAAGAGATCGGGTCATCAGCAAACACGAAAGAGAAATGATTGCTTACCATGAAGCTGGTCATACAATCGTTGGTTTAGTTTTAAGCCGTGCTCGAGTGGTTCATAAAGTTACTATTATTCCTCGTGGCCGTGCTGGCGGTTACATGATTGCTTTACCAAAAGAAGATCAATTCTTAATGACTAAAGAAGATATGTTTGAACAAATCGTTGGTTTATTAGGTGGACGGACAGCAGAAGAAATTATCTTCAATGTTCAATCAACTGGTGCATCAAATGACTTTGAACAAGCAACTGCTTTAGCCCGGAGTATGGTTACTGAATACGGTATGAGTGAAAAATTAGGCCCTGTTCAATATGAAGGTAATCACCAAGTTTTTGTAGGCCGTGACTATGGTCAAACGAAAGCATACTCTGAACAAGTGGCTTTTGAAATCGACCAAGAAGTTCGTCGTATTTTAAATGAAGCTCATGCAAAAGCAAGAGAAATTATCGAAAGTCATCGTGACCAACATAAATTAATTGCTGAAAAATTATTGGAATTTGAAACATTGGATGCCAAAGCAATTAAATCTTTATTTGAAGAAGGTCAAATGCCTGCCGATCAAGATACAACTTTCCCAAGTGAAAAAGAAGCGCAAACTTTCGAAGAAGCTAAACGTGCTTTAGAAGAAAGAGACGCCCAAAAACAAGCGGAAGAAAAACAACAAGCAGCTGAAAATGCTGAAGTTGTAGAAATTACGCCAGAAGATGAACCAACTGATTCTGAGTAAAAGCAAATAGCTAAATGTGAAAGGTGAGATAACGTTGGTTATCTCACCTTTCTTTGTGGCTGTGAACTAATTCTGGTATAAAATAAAACAAAAGAGTTGAAAAAAGTTTTACTAGCTAGTATTATTCACTAATGACCTATTGAAATATCAGGGCTATAAATTTGCAGCTAGTGAAGCCAGCTGAATTATTTAGCTAAATACATAAGGACTAAGTTAATGAAATGATAGATATATGTAGAGAAAAAAATGAAACATTAAAACGAAGTAGGAGTGAAACAAATGAGTGATTATTTAATTAAAACTTTATGCTACGATGGTTTTGTTCGGGCTTATGCAGTTCAAGCAACGGATACAATCGCTGAAGCTCAAAAACGTCATGATACTTGGCATACTGCATCAGCCGCTTTAGGTCGAACGATGGTTGGTGCCTTGCTTTTGGGAGCGACGGTTAAAGGTGAAGATAAATTAACGGTTAAAATTCAAGGGGATGGACCGGCTGGTGCGATTGTCGTTGACAGTAACGGCAAAGGCGAAGTGAAAGGCTATATTAAAAATCCTCATATTAGTTTACCGTCGAATGCGGCTGGTAAAATTGATGTTCGCGGTGCAGTAGGAACCGAAGGCATCTTTACGGTGATTAAAGATTTAGGCTTGAAAGAAACTTTTTCTGGCCAAACCCCGATTGTTTCAGGGGAAATTGGCGAAGATTTCACTTATTATTTAGCTGTTTCGGAACAAGTACCTTCAGCGGTAGGGTTAAGTGTTTTAGTGGATACTGACGATAGCATTAAAGCGGCTGGTGGTTTTATGATTCAAATGATGCCTGGCGCTGATGAAGCCGTGATTGCTAAAATTGAAGAGCGTTTAGCTGAAACCCGTTTAGTTTCTGAAATGTTAGCTGAAGGTCAAACACCAGAAGAAATTTTACAACAAGTTTTAGGCGTAGACGAAATTGATGTTTTAGAGAAAATGCCGGTGGAATTTAAATGTCACTGTTCTAAAGAACGCTTTGCAGAAGCGATTATAACTTTAGGTGTGGAAGAAATTCAAGGGATGATTGATGAAGACCATCAAGCAGAAGCAGTTTGTTCATTTTGTAATAACAAGTACTTGTACAACGAAACTGAATTAGAAGCATTGAAACAAGAGATTTTGGAGGGAGAAAATGAGTAGCAACAAGCAAGCGTGGAAAATTGGCGCAGTAGAAATTCCTAATCGTGTGGTGGTAGCACCGATGGCGGGGATTACCAACGCTGCTTTTCGGGTAACGGTGAAAGAATTTGGTGCAGGCTTAGTTGTCTGTGAAATGATTAGTGACCAAGGCATTCATTTTCGCAATAAAAAAACCTTAGAGATGCTTTATATTGATGAAAGAGAGCATCCCTTAAGTGTACAAATCTTCGGTGGCAACAAAGATAGTTTAGTTGAAGCGGCTAAATTTGTTGAAGAAAACACGGAAGCTGATATTATCGATATCAATATGGGGTGTCCGGTGAATAAAGTAGTTAAATCTGATGCTGGCTCTAAGTGGCTGCTAGACCCTGATAAAATTCACGAAATGGTTGAAGCGGTCGCTAGTAATGTCAAGATTCCAGTTACGGTTAAAATGCGGATTGGTTGGGATGATCAACATATTTTAGCTGTGGAAAATGCTTTGGCGGCTGAAGCGGCTGGGGCAGCGGCGATTGCGATGCACGGCAGAACGCGAGTGCAAATGTATGAAGGCAAAGCTAACTGGGAAATTTTAAAAGAAGTTAAAAAACATTTGCACGTACCTTTTATGGGGAACGGCGATGTGTGTACGCCAGAAGATGCTAAGCGAATGTTAGAAGAAGTGGGAGCAGACGGCGTGATGATTGGTCGGGCGGCTTTAGGAAATCCCTGGATGATTCAGCGTACTCAACATTATTTAGCGACTGGGGAACTAATTATGGAACCGACGCCCCGTGAAAAAATCGAAATTGCTAAAGTTCACTTGCAACGATTAGTTGATTTGAAAACCGAAAAAGTGGCGGCTAGAGAGTTTCGGCAACACGCTTCTTACTATTTAAAAGGCATTCCGCGAGCAGCGAAAGTTAAAGTAGCGATTAATCAAGCGGAAGATCAAGCAACGATTATTCAAATTTTAGATGAATTTGTTGATAAGATTGAAAGTGCAGCCAACTAATTAAAGTTTAATAATTAAAGCATTAGTCAAGCAATTTTTTTCTTTAAAATGAAAACTTTTGCTTTAAACTATTGCTTTTTTTTCTTTTCATTGGCATTATAAGTAAGAGATTATTATGGAGAACGGAGGAATTTTCGTGTCACAGGAACAACAAACACAACAAGAAATGAACGACCAAATGTTGGTGCGTCGTCAAAAGATGGAAGAATTACAACAACAAGGGATTGATCCTTTCGGAAAACGTTTTGACCGTACTCATAATTCAGAAGAGTTACATGAAAAATTTGATAACTATACAAAAGAAGAAATTGCCGATATGGAGTTAACTGCTAGCGTAGCTGGTCGAATGATGACTCGTCGCGGTAAAGGTAAAGCTGGCTTTGCTCACTTGCAAGACCGTGAAGGCCAAATTCAAATTTATGTTCGTAAAGATGCTGTAGGCGATGAAGCTTACGAAATTTTCAAACATAGTGATTTAGGCGATTTCTTTGGAGTAACTGGCCAAATTATGAAAACTGATATGGGGGAAGTTTCAATTAAAGCCCAAAGCATCACATTGCTTTCAAAAGCTTTGCGCCCTTTACCAGATAAATATCACGGCTTAACCAATATTGAACAACGCTACCGCCAACGTTACTTAGATTTAATTAGTAATCGTGAAAGTTTTGACCGTTTCATGAAACGTAGCCAAATCATTAGTGAAATTCGTCGCTATTTAGATGGTTTAGGTTATATCGAAGTGGAGACACCAACTTTACACAATGAAGCCGGTGGTGCGGCAGCGCGACCTTTCACTACTCATCATAATGCGTTAGATATGGAATTGTACTTGCGGATTGCTTTAGAACTTCATTTAAAACGCCTAATTGTCGGCGGTATGGAAAAAGTTTATGAAATTGGCCGCGTTTTCCGTAATGAAGGTACTGACACGACACATAATCCAGAATTTACAATGTTAGAGTTATATACGGCTTACACTGACTACCAAGATGTAATGAACTTAACTGAAGGTATTTACCACAACGTTGCTGAAAAAGTTTTAGGTAAAACTTTGCTATCTTATGCTGGTGAAGAAATTGATTTAGGCCACGCCTTCAAACGTCTGCACATGGTTGATGCGGTTAAAGAACAAACTGGAGTGGATTTCTGGCAAGATTATACGCTTGAAGAAGCGCGAGCGTTAGCTAAAGAACGCAATGTTGAAATTACTGATGCAATGGAAGTTGGCCACATTATCAATGAATTCTTTGAAACTTTTGTAGAAGATACTTTGCGCCAACCGACTTTCATTTACGGTCATCCAGTAGAAGTTTCACCATTAGCGAAGAAAAATCCTGAAGATGGTCGTTTTACTGATCGTTTCGAATTATTTATTGTAGGTAAAGAATTTGCTAATGCCTTCACTGAATTAAATGATCCAATTGATCAAAGAGAACGTTTTGAATCACAAGAAAAAGAACGTCAACAAGGAAACGACGAAGCTCATGGCGTAGATGAAGACTTCTTAGAAGCTTTAGAATACGGTATGCCACCAACTGGCGGTTTGGGAATCGGTATTGATCGCTTAGTGATGTTGTTAACTGATGCACAATCAATCAGAGATGTATTACTATTTCCAACAATGAGATAAAAATAACTGACCCCCTGCAAAATTGCGGGAGGGTTCTTTTTTATTGTAAGGAATCTGTTGTACTTAGAGAGTATTTTGATATACTAAATTTGAAAATTTGTATTTCATAGGCAATGGGAGATTGAAAACAATGGATATACAACTAATAAATAATGATAACGATATGCAAGCTGTAACGAAATTGATTACTGATGTTTTTATGGAGTTTGAAGCACCTGATTACTCTGAAGATGGCATAAAAGCATTTTTTGATACGGCGTTAAATAATCAAGCGTTTATGAATCAACTTGCTATTTGGGGAGCTTATATAAACAAAAAACTTGTTGGGATAATTGCAACTAGAAAAAGTGGGAACCATATAGCGTTGTTTTTTGTTGACGGTAGATACCATAGACAAGGAATTGGGAAAAAATTATTTGATACAGCTTTGAATAATTCTTCTGCTAACCAATTGACTGTTAATTCATCACCATATGCTAAAGAAGTTTATCAGCGCTTAGGGTTTGAAGATACTGATGTAGAGCAAACTGTCACAGGTATACGATTTATTCCGATGCTATATAAGAAATGAAATGATTTGTCTTGCATGATGAAAATAAGCGTAGTCTATGTAAATCAATTGATAAGTCTTTATAAAATCATACAATTAGATAACTATTAATGTATGAATGCCGTTAAATCACGAACGTTATAACAGTAATAATCATGAAGAGTTCACCAATCAAAAAAACTTCAGAAAAATCACAAAAACAACTTGCAATCTCCCATTATACTTGTTATATTATTACCTGTGCTTGAGACGCAATCATAACGAAAAAAACTTTTTAAACTTTTTGAAAAAAAGAGTTGACGAAAACTTTTCACCATGATAGACTAATCAAGTCGCTTCAAAAGGAAACAGAAACTTAGCAGTTCACACTACTAACAAAACTGTTATCTGAAGCAAGTTTCACAACAATTAAATATCAAAACTTTTTACAAAAAAAGTTTCATAAACAGTTGACAATTTGATTGCTAACTGTTATGATATAAAAGTTGCTGAAACATTTGCAACAACGTAGACCTTTGAAAACTGAACAAAGAAAACGAACCAAATGTGTAGGACGTTCTTACTATAGGTAAGAACACAAACATTATTTAAAAAAGCGAAGCAATATGCTAGCGAATCAATTCAATTGAGCTTAACAGTCGCAAGACTGTACAAACACTTTATT
>NZ_JARXWL010000006.1 GCF_029893325.1 Enterococcus sp. PF1-24 | reverse complement strand
TTCTTTTTTATTTTACTAGAAAAAACGCATGAAATGAACGATTTTTCGTTATTTCATGCGTTTTTTGTTAGAGACTTTTGTCACAGCCCCTTTTACTTTCTTCTCATTTATCATTTGTCACTAAAAGAATTATTTAGCTTTGACAAGTTCCTGTTGATAATTGATAAAGAATAATTGTTTGCGTTTTTCAATAAATTTGGCATTGCGAACATCTCTAGGAATAAAACGGCGAATATCATCTTCATTATAACCAATTTGCAGTTTTTGACCTTCAACAATTAAAGGTCGACGTAATAAGTCAGGATGTTTTTCCATCAAATCAACTAATTCCTCTAATGTTATTTCATCAAATTTCAAATTTAATTTTTGATAAATTTTTGAGCGTGTAGAAATAATGTCTTCTGTTCCATTTTCACATAATTTTAAAATCGCAATCAACTCATCTTTTTTCAAGGGATTAGCAAAAATATTTCTTTCTTTAAACTGTAAATCATGTTCTCGCAACCAAGCTTTCGCTTTCCGACAAGATGTGCAACTAGGTGTCGTATATAATGAAATCATAACAAATTCCTCACTTTCTATATTTTATCACTGAACCGTCAAAGAATTATCTTTATAAGAATCGGTGCTAAATCTTCAATAGTAATAAACAACAATAATCAAAATTTCAATTACTTTCTATAAAAAAGGAAATAAAGAAATTTTTGCGATTTATCTTCTTTCTGATTCAACATTTTATTATTTCCTCCTTTATTTTCTTTGTGTCTCTTTCTATATTTAAATTTTATAGCATTTTTCACTTTTTTTAAAATTTATTTTGATTTCAAGCCCCAAAAACGACGCTAAAAGTCTAATTCCAGTGTTAATCAAAAACATAATATTCGTTATTTTTTAAACAATAGAAGCTTGCTATATCACTCTTTTTTTGCTTACTCAGGAAAAAAACAATCGTCTTATTATCGCAATTGTACAGTTTATTTCAATAATTTCAACAAGTGGATAAAAAAATGAAAAACTCTTCTATTTCGGGAAATGAATATCTTTTTATCGCTAATTTTTATAGATTTTTGAAGATAAATCGCAAAAAAAGAAAGTAATACCCAAAAACGAAATTTTTTTATTTCTTTTTAAGACTATCTGCTATACTGAAAGAGAACTTTTAACATTTATTAAAATCGGCTGTCAACTCATTTACTAAAAAGAATGTTGCACAACCGCTTAAAATGTCAAAATTAACTATCCAGATTAATTTTTCTTCGGAAAGATTAGCAAGTTGCGTTAGCTCTCGTAGCTAACTTACATTTACTGGATGAATAAAATAAGAGGAGGGATTTTTTATGTGCGCTAGTATGCGTTTGAAAACTGAGGTTGTTTCAGCAAGGTAATCCCACAATTCAAACACCCCCTTTTGAATTTAGTGGGAAATAATGATTGCTACTTTATAAGATAAAATCCAAGAGCAATCAACACTAAAGGAGAAAAAGATGGTTCAACAATGGAAAAAGAAATACTTTACAATTTTAGCTGGTCAAACTGTTTCATTAATCGGTAGTTCAGCTGTACAATTTGCTTTAATTTGGTGGTTAACCAATGAGTCAAAATCAGCAATGATGCTATCGTTAGCGGGTTTATTCGCTTTCTTACCTCAAATGCTCTTAGGTCCTTTTGTGGGCGTTTGGTTAGATCGCTTAAAACGAAAAAATGTTGTAATTGCCGCAGATTTATTTATGGGGGTAATGGCTTTAGTTTTATCCTTATGGTTTCTTTTAGGAAAACCTAGTTATACAGCGGTGATTGCCGTGATTTTCTTAAGATCATTAGCTAATGTTTTTCACACCCCTTCCATCCAAGCGATTGTGCCGGTATTGGTGCCTGAAGAACAATTAATCAAGGCCAATAGCTGGAGTCAATTTTTACAATCAGGGGCCTTTATGTTAGGGCCAGTCATTGGCGCGGCTATGTATGCGGCCTTACCACTATGGATGATTTTATTAACTGATTTACTTGGTGCCTTAGTTGCTTCTGTCAGCTTGTGTATTATTCCGATCCCTAATCCGGCAAAGCAAAATACAAGTGCCCATTATTTACAAGAGTTAAAAGAGGGCTTAGCGGTCTTCAAAGAAAACAAGCCACTATTAACAGTGACTATTTTTTCATTTTTCACAATGATTTTCTTCTTTCCGCTAGCTTCACTATTTCCTTTAATGACCAATGTTCATTTTTCAATGTCCGCTTGGTTCGCTAGCTTGCTTGAATTTGCTTATGCGGTTGGTATGATGGCTGGTGCTTTTATTATTGGCTTGAAAACGAATTGGAAAGATAAATTATGGGCGGCTCAAGTAGGGAATTTAGGCTTAGCAATTACCGTTTTAGTTAGCGGCTTAGCACCAAGTAACCATTGGGGCTTTGGTTTATTCGTTGTTATGAGTTGTTTAATGGGCGGATTTGGAAATTTATACAATATTCCTTTCAACGCTTATCTTCAAGAAAATGTTCCCCAAGAAAAATTAGGGCGGGTTTTCTCGTTATTTGGTAGCGTCATGTCGGCTTCTATGCCGATTGGTTTATTAATTGCTGGACCAGTTTCTGATAAAAAAGGTATCGCCTTTTGGTTTGCTGTTTCAGGTGCTTTAATGATTTTATTCTCATTAATCAGCATTTGGGCCTATACAAAACTCAAGAAAAAACTAGCGATTAAAGCTTAATTTCAAAAGCTGCAGCTTAACCTCTGCAGCTTTTTTGTTGCCCTCAATCCCGCTTATTACCTACCGCAAAAACATTTTATTCATTTTGTGTATATTTATTTACAAAACAACTTGATTCCGTATAAAAACAATGATAAGATAAAAACAACAAAAATCTTATGCAAAAAAATAAGTTTTTATACTTTTATTATGAATAAAACACATAAGGAGTCTTTAATTATGAAAGAAAAAATTATTTTAGCTTATTCTGGTGGTTTGGATACTTCGGTTTCAATTAAATGGTTAGTAGATGAAGGTTATGATGTCGTCGCTTGCTGTTTAGATATCGGTGAAGGCAAAGAAATGGATTTTATTAAGGAGAAAGCTTTAACTGTTGGCGCTAGCGAATCTTATGCCATTGATGCAAAAGCTGAATTTGCTGAAGACTTTGCTTTGATTGCTTTACAAGGCCATACTTATTATGAAGGAACGTATCCTTTAGTTTCTGCCCTTTCACGTCCTTTGATTTCAAAAAAATTGGTTGAATTAGCCCATAAAACTGGCGCCACCACGATTGCTCACGGTTGTACTGGTAAAGGCAACGATCAAGTTCGTTTTGAAGTAGCTATCGCTGCTTTAGATCCTAATTTAAAAGTTATCGCACCTGTCAGAGAGTGGAAATGGTCGCGGGAAGAAGAAATTGCTTACGCTAAAGAAAAAGGTGTGCCAATTCCTGCAAATTTAGATAATCCTTATTCAATTGATCAAAATTTATGGGGGCGTGCTTGTGAGTGTGGTGCTTTAGAAGATCCTTGGGCAACACCACCAAAAGGCGCTTATGAATTAACTGCCGAATTAGCAGACACGCCAAATACGCCAGATATTATTGAAATTACTTTTGAAGCTGGCGTTCCGGTAGCCTTGAACGGTGAAAAACAAGCGCTATACCCACTAATTCAGGAGATTAATGTACTGGCAGGTAAACACGGGGTTGGTAGAATTGATCATATCGAAAATCGTTTAGTTGGCATTAAATCTCGGGAAGTTTATGAATGTCCCGGTGCTGTTACTTTAATCACCGCTCATAAAGCGCTAGAAGATTTAACTTTCGTACGTGAAATGGCCCATTTCAAACCAATTATCGAACAACAACTAAGTCAAATCATTTATGATGGCTTATGGTTTAATCCCTTAACTGATGCCTTAATCGCCTTTTTAAAATCTACGCAACAATATGTCAACGGCGTGATTAGAGTTCAATTATTTAAAGGTCATTGTATTGTTGAAGGACGGAAATCAGCCAACAGCCTTTACGATGAAAATCTGGCAACTTATACTTCAGCTGATACCTTTGATCAAGCCGCTGCCGTTGGTTTCATTAAACTTTGGGGCTTACCAACAAAAGTTCATGCAGAAGTTCAAAGTCAATTAAAAAAATAGCACAAAAACAAATGGTTGTTAACGAACAGGAGACCAGCTATTTGGTATTTCGTAAAATGAAGGAGTAATTAATTTATGGCAAAACTTTGGGGTGGCCGTTTTGATGGCAAAAATGAAGCTTGGATTGACGCTTTTGGCGCTTCCATTTCTTTTGATCAAAAACTGGCCAAACAAGATATTATTGGCAGTTTGGCTCACGTAAAAATGTTAGCTGCTACTGGCATCATTACTGAAGATGAAGGTGCCACCATTACAGCGGGTTTAAATATCCTTGCGGAAAAATTAGCTAATGGTGAACTAACTTTTACCATTGAAAACGAAGATATTCATTTAAATATCGAAAAATACTTACACGAAGAAATTGGACCCGTTGCTGGTAAATTGCATACCGCTCGTAGCCGTAATGACCAAGTAGCGACAGATATGCATTTATATTTAAAAGAAATCGTCCAACAAGTAATTGAAAAAATTGCCGATTTCCAAAAAGTTTTACTTCAACAAGCGGAAGCCAATGTTGAAACGATCATGCCCGGTTATACTCATATGCAGCATGCCCAGCCAATTTCTTTTGCCCATCATTTATTGGCTTATTATGGCATGTTAGCCCGGGATAAAGCTCGTTTTACAGAAAGTTTAAGCAGAATTGATATTTCGCCTTTAGGTTCTGCCGCCTTAGCTGGCACCACTTTCCCAATTGACCGTGAATTTGCGGCAAAGGAATTAGGTTTTGCTAAAATTTACGAAAACAGCTTAGATGGCGTTAGTGATCGTGATTTCATTTTAGAATTTTTAAGTAACGCATCTCTGTTAATGATGCATCTTTCACGTTTTTGCGAAGAAATCATTTTGTGGTGTAGTTATGAATTTCAATTTGTAGAATTAACGGATACCTTTTCAACCGGCAGTTCGATTATGCCTCAGAAAAAAAATCCTGACATGGCAGAATTAATTCGCGGTAAAACAGGCCGGGTTTACGGTAATTTATTTGGTTTATTAACTGTTATGAAAGGTCTGCCCTTAGCTTATAATAAAGATTTCCAAGAAGATAAAGAAGGCATGTTTGATTCCGCTGAAACCATTTTAACTAGTTTAGAAATTATGGCTGGTATGATTGCTTCTATGAAAATTAATACCGAACGAATGGAACAAGCAACTGAAAAAGACTTTTCAAACGCTACTGAATTAGCTGACTATTTAGCAACAAAAGGCATGCCATTCCGTCAAGCTCATGAAGTGGTTGGTAAGTTAGTTTTAGATTGCACGAAAAAAGGCACTTATTTACAAGATATTCCTTTAATTGAATATCAAGCCATTACACCGCTAATTGAAAGCGATATTTATCAAGCCTTAGCTTCAAGAACCGCGGTGCAACGCCGAAATTCATTAGGCGGCACAGGATTTGAGCAAATTAAACAAGCGCTAGCTAAAGCAAAAGAAGAGTTGTCTTAAAACTTTCTTAACCTTTTTTCACAAAATGGACATACTTTCTTATGTTTGCCTTAAGGTATCTGGCCTATAGTAGATACATACCAACAAACAAACCCTTAAACACTTTTTCATTTTTACTCCTTTCGCCCCTTAGCCCTTTCAGCTAAGGGGTAAATTTTTGTATTAAAAGCGAAGTGAGCTTGTTCAACTCCCGAGTAAAGTGCAAAAATAAATTATAGCGATGCTTTATATCGCGAATTTCTTTTTCACTTTATCGAGTGGTGCAAACGCTCGCAGCTAGACAATAGTAAAAGCGCAATGAGCTTGTTCAACGCCCCAATAAAAAGAAAAAACATGACCTTAAACTGTCATGTTTTTCCTTTTTATTTTTTGTCAGCATTTAAATAAGCTGTTGCTGCTTCTCTTGTTTTGAAAATGAAAATATTTTTAGTTGCTTGATACTTATCCAACAGCTGACAAATTTGTGGTCTTTGATCTTTGGCAAAATCAAGAATCCATTGTTTAAATTCTGCTTCAAATTCCGTTTCTACCCAGGGAAGATCTTCGCGGTCTTTACCAATCCGGGTTTCTACGCCAGCAAGGCAAACTTCTACAGGATAATCTAAAAAGAAAACTGTATCACAGGCTTGCAAGCGAAGTTCAAGGGTGCGCAGATAGTTACCATCAAGAATCCAATTTTCTTGTTGTAAAATTGCTGTTAAGTCTTGATCAAATTCTGCTTCAGAGACAGTTGTTCGATCATCGTTATGCCATAACCTATCCAAATAATGTAAAGGCATATCAGTCTGCTCTCTTAACTTCCGTGAAAAAGTGCTTTTCCCCGCACCAGGACAACCAATCACAATTACTTTCATCATAACTTCTCCTTTGCTTTAAATATATTCTTATCGCTTCAAAAAGCCATCTCTTTTCAGAGATAGCTTTACAAACAAATTATTTCCCAATAAAGTAACTCATAAATAAGCTAGCAATATTGAAATAAATTAAAACACTGGTTAAATCACTTAAAGTTGTAATAAAAGGGCCACTGGCAACCGCTGGATCAAAGCCAAGTTTATCCATTAAAACCGGAATTAAACTCCCCGCTAAATTTGCCACCGTAATCGCCCCTAACATCGCCATACCAATGACAAAACCTAAAATAAAATCTTGTTTCCAAATTCCAACAATTATTAAAATCGTCAGCCCCGTCACTAAACCTGTCACTAAACCAGTGATTACTTCACTTATCACAAGTTTAAAGAAATTATTTTTCTCATCAGAAACCGCTAAGCGCCGCACTGCCACCGCTAAAGATTGCGTGCCGGCATTGCCGGCGGTGCCGGTAATCAAAGAAATAAAAACCGCTAAAATACTGGCTTCACTCACTAAGCTTTCATAATGACTAATTAAACTTGCGGTAATCATTCCTAAAAATAGCAAAGTAATTAACCATGGCAAACGGCGACTGGCTGCTCGCACAGGATTTTCACTAATTTCTTCAACGTTAACCCCTGCCAAACCAGAATAATCACTGGCCGCTTCGTCATCAATAACATCAATGATATCATCGACAGTCACAATCCCTAATAGATGGTCGTCATAATCCGTTACGGGTAATGCTAAGAAATCGTAATCCCGGAAAGTTTGCGCGACATCTTCTTGGTCATCGCCTACATGAACAGATAAAACCCGTTCACTCATGATGTCTGCGACCATCGCATCATCTTCATTGACAATTAAATCCCGTAAAGAAATAACCCCCACTAGCTGATTATCGGTATCCACCACGTAAACATAATAAATCGTTTCCGCCACGGTAGCTTCATTTTTTAATACATACATAGCGGAACGAACGGTTTGGTTAGCAACGATAGAAACATATTCCGTTGTCATTAAAGAACCGGCTGTATCATCTTCATAATGCAAAAGTTCTTTAATTTCGCTAGCAGATTCGCTATTCATTAAACTTAAAAATTTAGCAATTTGCTTTTTGCCTAAAGTGTTTAATAAATCCACCGCGTTATCGGTAAACATTTCCGAAAGCATATCAGCTGCATAATTAGGCCGCATTTCCGATAGATAATCTTTCATGTTTTCATTATCTTCTTCAATCACATCAAACATATCGGCTAATTCTTTCGGAGATAAATAAGTATACATTAGTTGACGATCTTCTTTAGTTAATGATTGATAGAATTGTCCTTGCTCGTAAATGTGCAGTCCTAAAAAACGTTCCCTAAACTCCTGAATATTATTCTCTCTTAAATCAGTCAGTAATCGTTCAAACTGCTCCTGCAATTCTTCAGTTTCGTCCATCAATCTTCACCTCAGCTTTAATCTGTTAACTTTTTAACTATCTCCGCCATATCCGTAGCTAAAGGTAATTGAAAAGCTAGTTTTTCATTTGTAAAAGGATGCTTAAAAGATAAATAATAGCAATGTAAGGCTTGGCGGGTAATTCCTTGTTGTAAATCTCCCTCATACAGCTCATCTCCTAATAACGGACAAGAGAGCGCTGCAAAATGAACCCGAATTTGATGGGTTCGGCCAGTATGCAATTGAATATCTACTAACGCCGTATTTCCTTTGCGTTGTAATAACCAGTATTCAGTAATGGCTTGTTTACCAGTATCTATAATTTGACGTTTTAATAAAGAAGTTAAATCCCGACCGATCGGCAAATTAATTTCGCCGTGAGCTTCCAGTTGCTGCATTTCATCAGTAACTAAAGCTTGATATTTTTTGATAAATTGCTTTTGCCGCAGTTGTACATCTAATTTGGCATGGGCAAAGCCGTGTTTTGCAAAAAGCATCAAACCAGAAGTATCGCGATCTAAACGAGTCACCACATGAATCACTTGATTGACGTAATTTTGCTTTTTATAATAAGCTTTCACGCGATTAGCCATTGTACCGTTAGGATGATATTGAGCGGGAATAGAAGAAATTCCCGCTGGTTTATTCACCACTAAAACATGTTCATCTTCAAAAACAATTTCGATGGGCGTTTCATCCAGCAATAAGGTTTCATGCTCCCCTTCATCAGGAATCACAACTGTTACCTTATCATTTGCTTGCAAAGAAAACAAGACATTTTCTTCTTGCTGATTAACAAAAATTTTGCCACCTTGAAATTTAACTTTTGCCAATAAACCTTTTGACATTCCTTGTTCTTTTAAAAAATTTCGCAGTAATTGTGATTCTGCTTTTTGATAAATCCAAGTAAACTCCATGCTAACTTTCCCCAATAAAGGCATCTTTAACCCGCTGCCAAAAATGGGTATGACGATAGGAAGCAAAATGAATCCGCTCTTTAGCAATCCGATAGTAAATTGATTGAATATTTTCTTCGCGAATTTCTAATTGATCCACCGTTACTAAATAATTTTCCAAATCCTTCACGCGAATTTCTACCCATTCAGTATCGGCTACCACAACTGGCGAACCTAGCGTTCGGAAAACGCGATTGTTTAAAGAAGCAATTTCCGTTAACTGAAAAGCATTGATACTAGGGTGCAAGACTGCCCCACCAATACTCTTATTATAAGCCGTTGAACCAGTAGGCGTTGAAATAGATAAGCCATCACCTCTAAAACGTTCAAACAAATCTTCTTTTATATATACATCTGCTACCATTGTATGAATGCCATGACGAATTGTTGATTCATTTAAAGCTAAAAAATGATCATCAGCTTTACCATCGCTATAGCGAATAACCACATCTAATAATGGATAGCTAACACTTTTTTCCCGATCATTATTTAAACTATCGACCAATTCCGCCAATTCATAATCTCGCCAATCCGTATAAAAGCCTAAATGACCAGTATGGACGCCTAAAAAACTGACTTCATTTAATTGATCGCTATAATGATGAAAGGCTGATAACAGCGTGCCATCGCCCCCAATGGAAATCACTAATTCTGGTTGCACTTCATCAATTTCAATTTTAGCAGCTGCCAAGAGCGTCTTTAATTCTTGAGCGACTTGTTGTGATTTTTCTCCTTGATTATGAACAATTGCAACTTTCATATTCAGGTCCTTTCTTCTGGCTTAGGATTTTGTTGCTGATAATACTGCCGTTTTTTCCCGTGAGAAAACAAACGTTGGGCTTCTTGAATCTCTTCACGAATATTTGACATCTCTTCATCTAATTGATAAGCCGCTTCAGCTGCTCTTTGCAGACGTTCACTCATTTGTTCCGGGAAAACTCCCTGATATTTATAATTTAGCGAGTGTTCAATCGTTGCCCAAAAATTCATCGCTAAAGTCCGAATTTGAATTTCCGCTAAAATTTTCTTTTCACCCGTCACTAATTGTACCGGATATTCAATCACCAAATGATACGAGCGATAGCCACTTTCTTTTTTATTAGTAATGTAATCTCGTTCTTGAATGACTTTCATATCTTTGCGATTGCGGAGAATTTGCACCACTTGATGAATATCATCAACAAATTGGCACATAATTCTTAAACCGGCAATATCCGACATTTCTTCTTCTAAGCGCTCCACTGAAAGCCCCCGCAATTTAGCTTTCGCTAAAATACTATCAACCGGCTTCACTCGCCCCGTAACAAATTCAATCGGTACATGGCCATTTTGCTCGCGATATTGCTTACGAATCCCGCGCAATTTAACTTTCAACTCAGAAACCACTTGTTCATAAGGTGCTAAAAAAAGATTCCAATCTCTCTCCATACTTATCTCATCCTTGATTAAATACTGAAAAAGTTTCCTTTTTCAGTTGATTTATTTAATAATTGGTAGAAAAACGATGTTTTTCTACTTTAACTAGCTGTCTGTCAATTTTTAAAAACTCACAAAAACGACAGCATAGCACACTGTTTTATTTTACCATAAAGCAAGCGCAATTAACCACTAAACTAACACCCACTTCAAACAACTTTTCCTAAAAACTTGACGAAAAAAAAATCTTGTTGGAAAATAGAAAAAGCGGAACGGCTGGTTCTGCACCCGTGCAATGCATAAAACCATATAGCTGGATTACATAAACTATTCTACAACTCATCAAAAAGGAGAATTCCCTTGTCTGAAAATATTGAAATCGAATTTAAAACTTTACTAACAGAAACTGAATATCAAAGAGTTTGTCAGCATTTTCAAGTGAAGGAAGCTGATTTTTTCCAACAAACCAATGTTTATTATGATACTTCTGACAATGCTTTACAAAAATTAGGGGCTGGGTTGCGGATTCGTCTTTATCCTACCAAAGCAGAAGCTACTTTAAAAACACCATTAGCTACGGGTTTGTTGGAAACTAACGATGAATTAACCTTAACAGCAGCCAATGAATTAATTGCTCAACAACAATTTTTAACAACAGGTGTGGTGGTCGCTAAATTAGCCCAACTCAATGTGGCGGCTGACCAATTAAAAATTCTCGCTCAGTTAACTACTAAACGAGCTGAAGTGCCGTTAGCTGACGGTTTGCTGGCGATTGATGAAAGCTGGTATGCAGAAAATCACGATTATGAATTAGAAATGGAAGTCAGCGATGCCGCAACAGGCAAAGTTGCTTTTGAAAATTTACTTCAACAATTAGCAATTCAATATAAACCCGCTGCCAATAAAATTGCCAGAGCTTGCTACGCAACAAAAAAACAAGGTTAGAGAAAAATCTCTAACCTTGTTTTTTAATAACTACTTTTTTAATACCAGCCGTTAGCTAACCAAAAATCTTGCGCTGCACTCCATGAACCATAACGCCCTGCTACATAAGCGTCAGCCACCCGTTCTTGATTTTCTGCTGAATAATCGCCACCTAAATATGAATCAGTCAACTGATAACGACCATAATATTGACCGTTGACTGCTGTGTAAGAGCCACCAGATTCTTTCATGGCAATCCATTCTTTCGCTTCAGCATCAGAGCCACTTGTTGTAACCACTGGGCTTTCTTCAACAACTGCTGGTGTTTCATTTGTTACTACATTAACTACAACATCATTTACTTGTGGTTGTGAAGTTGTAATTACTTCACCTTCTGCCGGAATCAATAATTCTTGACCCACATAAATTAAGTTCACATCAGCAATTTGATTGTTTGCGGCAATCTGATTAATGCCATCAATTGAGTTATCAAAATATCTTTCAGCAATCGAAGATAAGGTATCACCACTGTTTACTTTATAAGCAGTCGCTGCTTCCGCTTGATTTGTACCCATCCATAAACTAACACCTGCTAGAGTTAATGTTCCTATTAAAAATTTTATTGTCTTCATAATCAATTACGCTCCTTGTTGATTTTTCTAAAATGTTGAATATTCTCGTTTCTCTGTGAAACGCATTTTAGAAATAAGTATTTGTTTTAACAACGATACTTACTTTAACACCAAAGAATATTTCATAGGTAAAAGGTTGATGACAATTCTT
Organism: Enterococcus sp. PF1-24; assembly: GCF_029893325.1. GTDB lineage: Bacteria > Bacillota > Bacilli > Lactobacillales > Enterococcaceae > HY326. Next base: position 116,121 of record NZ_JARXWL010000006.1, on the reverse strand, counting down.
TACATCCCAAAAAATTTCATTACAAACTGTAATTAAAGAGTTCAAACATTAATATACCAGTGTATTACTACTGTTAAAAAATAACGATTTGCAATAAAAAATGGCAAATTTTAAAATCTTATCATTTAAAGACAAATGTTATATTACAAAATAACTGAAATATTACGAAAAAGAAAACGAATTCTAAAATTGAAAAACTGAACGGCTTGTTCTATCTTCTAGTAAAATCCATAAAAAAATCCCACCCATTCAATGAAAAGTTGGATTTTTTTCTATTATTGAATTAAAAACTCAAAAACAAACGAATTAAATTAGGCAAAACAATTACTGTATATAACGTCCGGCAAATTTGAATCCCTGCGATTTTCGGCATATCGCCACCTAACTCACCAGCAATTAAGGAAATATCGGTAGCACCAGCGGGTGAAGAAGCAAATAGCGCTGATTTCAAATCTAAAATACCTCGTTTATAGACAATAAAACCAAACAACACATTAATAACTAAATAACTCGCTAACAATAAACAAGCTGGAACTATCAATTTACCTAATTGCGCTAGACTATCTTGATTAAAAGTACAGCCAATAATTGAACCAGCAAAAATCTGAGCGACAAAACGAATATAATTTGATAACGGCGCAGTATTTTTTGTGATTTTCAAAGCACAAGAGAAGAGTAATGCAAAGATTAACGTTCCGGCTGGTATCCCTATAAATAATCCTAACAAGCCACCTAATGATGAGACTAATAAAATCAACAAATTATTCGCCCATTGTCGTTGCACACCAAAAGGGATTTTTTTCTGCAGTTCATTTTCCACTGGCTTTTCACTTGTTTCCGAGTCTTGATTCTTTTGAAATCTCTTCAATAAAAACTGAATCCAGTACGGTAAAATAATTAACATTCCCACTAAACGAGCTAATTGCATAGTTGCGACAATTTCAGCTTGAGCCCCCATATCAATACTGATTAAGGAAACATCCATAATTCCCCCTGGCAAGCAAGATAGCAAAGCTGTGATTTGATCCAAATGAAAAAATTTACTAAATAGCCAACCCATAGCAAAAGTATTAATAGTAAAAAAGAGCATTAACAACGCAATCGCTTTAGCTAATTTAGGAAAATTCAGCAAATCAGCTTTAGAAACTTGCTGACCAATATATGCTCCGCTGACAATTTGTGCAAAAATCTTCATAGTTCGCGGCATATACATTTCCCCAGTAACCATAGAAAAAACTGCCACTGCAATCATGCTCCCAGTCATAAAAGCTGCTGGCAAACGCATTCTTCTTGCAATCAAGCTGCCTAATAAACCAACCACCAACGTTAAAAGTATTTTTATCAACAACAAACAAATCCTCCAATCATCTAACTGATTAACCCTTTATAAAATATTCTAGCACTTTTTATAAATCGAAAACTTGTTAATCATCAAAAAATAGCAAAACTCACAATAAATCTTAATAGATGATAAGAAAAGCGAAGCAAACAAAAAAATCATATGAAGCCAACTTTAAAAGTTCCCTTCATATGATATCAGTCATGAATTATTTATTTCTAATCAAGTAATCGAAAGCACCTAAAGCTGCAGTCGCCCCTGAACCCATAGAGATAATAATTTGTTTATAAGCACTATCGGTACAATCCCCTGCCGCAAAAACGCCTGGAAGACTTGTTTCACCATGTTTGTTGACGACAAGTTCACCCATGCGAGTTTTCTCTAAAGTATCGCCTAACCAAGCTGTATTTGGTACTAAACCAATTTGAATAAAGACACCGGCTAAATCAATATGGGTTTCTTGATTGGTTTCCCGGTCAATATAGGTTAAGCCATTTACTTTAGTATCACCTGTGATTTCTTTTGTTTGAACATTTTTTAACACGGTAACATTTGGTAAAGCCGCAACGCGTTCTTGTAATACTTGATCGGCTTTTAATTCTGGTAAAAATTCTAAAACCGTTACGTGTTTCACAATACCAGCTAAATCAATTGCTGCTTCAATCCCAGAGTTTCCGCCACCGACAACCGCAACTTCTTTGCCAGCAAACAACGGCCCGTCACAATGGGGACAATAAGCCACACCTTTAGTTTTAAATTCTTTTTCGCCAGGTACGCCGATATCTCGCCAGCGAGCACCTAAAGCTAACACAACGGTTTTACTTTTTAGGACGCCACCATTTTCTAAAGTAGCTTCAATGAAATCTTTCTTTTCAAGGGTAACAACTTTTTGGGCTTTCATCACATCAACTGGATATTCATTGACATGCTCTTCTACAGAAGCCATAAATTTAGGGCCTTCTGTATATTTGGTACCGATAATGTTTTCAATCCCCAGCGTTTCCATCACTTGACCGCCAAAAGTTTCCGCCAGCAAACCTGTGCGAATACCTTTGCGGGCAGCGTAAATAGCCGCACTTGAACCCGCTGGTCCGCCACCGATAACTAACACATCAAAAGGTTCTTTTTCAGTAAATTCTGTTGGATCCGCAACTTCGCCAACTTTCGCTAAAATATCTTCTAAAGTAGTTCGACCACTTTCAAAGAACTCGCCATTTAAGAAAACAGCAGGAACAGCCATAATTTCGTTGGCTTCAACTTCTTCTTTAAACATCCCACCTTCAATCATGGTATGTGAGATATTAGGATTTAAAACACTCATAATATTTAAAGCTTGCACGACATCCGGACAGTTATGACAAGTTAAACTAACATAAGTTTCAAAAGCTAATTTTTTATCAATTTTTTTAATTTGCGCTACTAAGTCATTTTCAATTTTCGGTGGACGACCACTTACTTGCAGTAAAGCCAATACTAATGACGTAAATTCATGACCTAAAGGAATCCCTGCGAAAACCACGCCTGATTGTTGATTAGGTTGGGTTACTTGAAAACTTGGGGTACGTGCTAATTGCACTTCTTGCATACTAATTTTTGCTGACATGGCAGCAATTTCTGCCACAAATTCTTTCATTTTATTAGAGTTTTCGCTACTATCTAAACTTATTTCAAGAACAATATCTTGCTCTAATAATTCAAGATATTGAGCCAATTGACCTTTAATATCTGCTTCTAATGCCATATAACTACTCCTTCTTTATGAAAAATCCACGGAAATTTCCACCGTGATTACTATTTTTTTAATTAAAGGGATGGACATTTGTAAGGCCCATCCCTTTAAAATATGTTTTAGATTTTGCCGACTAAGTCTAAGCTAGGTTTAAGCGTTTCTTCGCCTTCTTTCCATTTAGCAGGGCAAACTTCCCCTGGATGATTGCGAACATATTTAGCAGCTTTAATTTTATTCACTAAAATACTAGCATCACGGCCAATGCCATCTGCGTTGATTTCAATGCTTTGAACTACGCCATCTGGGTCAATAATGAAAGTGCCACGACCAGCTAAGCCAGATTCTTCATCTAACACATCAAAGATACGTGAAATTTTTTGTGATGGATCACCAATCATAATATATTCAATTGTGCTAATTGCATCTGAATGATCATGCCAAGCTTTATGAGTGAAATGAGTATCTGTTGAAACAGAATAAACTTCAACTCCTAAATCTTTTAATGTTGCATATTGACCTTGTAAATCTTCAAGCTCAGTTGGACAAACAAAAGTAAAATCTGCTGGGTAAAAACAAACTACGTTCCATTTTCCTTTAAAATCTTCTGAACTTACCTCAATAAATTCACCGTTATGATAAGCATTTGCTGTAAAAGCTTCGACTTCTTTTCCTACTAATGACATAATAATTCCTCCAATAATTTAAATTTAATAACTCTCTGTTAATAATTATTATAAAAAACTCACCAAATGTCAATAACCATTTCTAAAAAAATGAAAATATTTCCATTGAAAACCACCCTTTTTCGTAAAAAATAATAATTCTCAGTTATTGTTAGTTAACAACAACTAATTGAGAATAAAAGATTGATTATTGAGATTCATTTTTTAAGATTTCAGTGAATTTTCTCAATTACTCTGCTTGCTTAATTTCACTTTAACACAGTCAATTCTGCAAAAAAAGAAATCTGCTTGCGGAACTTTGGGGCAATTTTTTCAATAGTATTAATTTGTCAGGCAATTTATGATAAAATGGAAGCAATAATAATTTAGCATTTGAATGAAAGGGTGTTCTTTTGAAAAAGATACAAGGATTTTTCTCAATTATTATCTTAACCAGTTTTCTATTTGGCTTCGGCTCTTTCGTTGACGCTGAAGATGATATTATGAAAATTACTCAGGATGCTGGCTATACTGACGTCCTAGAAATTAATAAACCGCAATCTTCTATTATTATTGATGGCAACAATGGCCAAATCCTTTGGGCGCAAGAACCTGATATGCCCCGAGATCCAGCTAGTATCTCAAAAATGATGACTGTTTTTCTACTATTTGAAGATATTGCTGCAGGTAAATTATCTTTAGATACAACTATTACCGCTTCAGAAACTGATGAAGCGATTGCTGATATTTATGAAATTAGTAATAATAATATCGTCAATGGTGTTGAATACCCGGTTCATGAGTTATTAACGATGATTGTGGTGCCTTCTTCAAATGCCGCAACTGTGATGATTGCCAATTATTTATCAGAAAACGATGCAACTGGTTTTGTCCGTCGTATGAATGAAAAAGCGGTAGAGTTAGGAATGTTAAATACTTATTTCAACAATTGTAGTGGTGCTTCTGCTGATAATTTTGCAGATTATTATAACCCTGATGGCTATGATATCCATGCCACTAACCAATCGACTGCTCGTGACTTAGCAACCATGACTTTTCATTTAATTAATCGTTATCCGCAAATTTTAGATTTTACTAGTAAACCAGAAGTTACCGTGATGGCAGGAACACCTTATGAAGAGCATTTTGAAACTTATAACTATTCATTACCTGGTGCTGCTTACGGAATCGAAGGTGTAGATGGTCTAAAAACTGGTTCTAGCTCAGCGGCTGCCTTTAACTACATCGCTACAGCCAAACGTGGTGAAACCCGTTTGATTGAAGTTATTTTAGGGGTAGGTGATTGGTCAGATCAACAAGGAGAATATTATCGGCATCCTTTTGGCAATGCTTTATTAGAAAAAGTATTTGCCGAGTATGAGTTTCAAGAAATTTTACCTGTGGGTGAACATAAAATTGCTGATGAAACAATTTATTTAGATCAACCTTTTTCTGCTGTTGTAAAAAAAGATGCTAAGCCTGAGTTGGCTTTAAAAGATGGTCAAGTGGTTTTAGCGAATTCACCAGAAATTGTCGCTGGAACAATTGAACCAGCTGCTTTAGCTTATCATAAATCCGAAGTGGCAGCACAAGTTGCTAATAATCCTGAAATGGCAAACGATCCAAGATATCGTTTGCTGAATACTTTTACTAGCGTTAAAGAGTTCTGCAAAAAGAATCTTATTGGGATTATTTTCCTAATTATCGGCATCGTTTTGGCACTAGCTTCCTTAGCATTTCCTAGCAAAGAGCATAAAAAGACTGCCTCACTAAGAGATGAGCGACGAGAATCAGTCTCTATCAAACCTATTTTGTTAGGTTTAGCTGGTATTTTTTCAGTCGGTGGAGTTGTTTTAATCCTGCTGGCAACTTTCTTATTTTAATAAAAAAATAGCGAATCCCCCCAATTTTAAAACTTGGCGGTATTCGCTATTTTTATTAATACTCAATCAAAGTCATACCTTGGGCAAACTCAGCTTTCAAATGTTTTTTCCGATAAGTTTGAAACGCGGCTTGATTATTTTTTAAAATCGTCCGAATTTTTAACGGATTATATTTTTCAACTAAATGATTTTTTAATACAAAATCTCGCGTTAATTGCCATTCATAATAATAACCAAAAGGCCGACAACTATAACGGGTACCGTGAATCAGTTTATCTTCAAAACGGCGATGAGTGTGCCCGAAAATGACTTGTTGTACATGATTGAATTGATCTAGCACAGCCCCTAATTTTTCAGAACCTAAAAAAGCATTTAACTGATTCCAGCGCTGATATTTCCCCGTTTGATAAACAATAAATTCTTTTTTCGGTACAAAATGGGTGGCTAAAATCACTTGTTTTTTAGCAGCGGCTAATTTCGTTAAATTAACCGTTAACTCTGCCAAAATTCTTGCTTCCACTTGCGGATCACTGCCACTTCGTTGAATCGAGCGATCATACCAATATACATTTTTAGTTCGCAAAATTTTAGCAGGATCTTTTTCAAGCGCGAAACTATAATCGTACCAGCCGTTGATTGACAGCAACACTTGCTTTTCATTTAGCGGTAACCAGCGTTGATTCAAAAAGTTAGCATCAGCAAAACCTTCAATCTCTTCCTCACCAGCTAAACTAGGCATTTCGTGATTCCCAAAATTGTAAGTCACCGTAAAAGCTTGTTGCTCCAAAAACATCACGATTTCCAATAATTGCTGCAAATGATTGGCGGTATCGCCAGCTAAATGCACATGAGTAACCGCCTGATCCTGTAAAACTTCCACCAACAATAATAATTCAGCTTCTTGTAGCTGATTAATATCAGCATGCAAATCACTAATAATCGCTAACTTCCTCATTACTTGCTAAACCTCATTTTTTTGATTGATTTGCCACATTGCTTGTGTGATTCCCCATTGAATCAAGGTGATTTTTTCACCTTTCAAAATTTTGGCATCCACTATTCGGCCTTCTTGCAACATCCCTAATTTCTTCATTACGCCGCCAGAATTAGGATTTTTTTCATTATAAACTGCAAAAATTCGTAATAAATTTAGTTTCCCAAAACCGAAATCAATCAGCACCTTAGCTGCTTCGGTGGTAATTCCTTGACGCCAATAATTTCGATGTAAGGCGTAACCGATTTCCGCAACTTGATTATTTTCATCAACCCGTAAATCAATCGTCCCCACCATTTTCCCAGAAGCTTTTAACGTAATTGCAAATTTGCCAAAAGATTCCTTCATAAAATAATTGGCAATCACTGAACGTGTCGTGTTAACGTCGGCATGAGGTTCATAGGAAACATAGCGGGCCACTTCAACATCACCAGCAAAAGCAAACATCTCATCCGCATCTGCTAAAGTTAAAGGCCGAAGTATTAATCTTGCCGTTTCCAACTGTTGATTTTCTGCAAAAATCAAGCCATAATCAATTTTTTCCGCCATTACCAACACTCCTTATTTTTGTAAAATTTGTAGCAAGCTTGCTATAAAGCTATCAATTTCAGCAGCTGTGTTCTCGTAACCAAAACTAATCCGCACAGATTCTTTAGCCGCCGCTGCATCGTTAGGATACATAGCTGTAATCACGTGAGAGGGCTCCACTGCCCCCGCTGTACAAGCAGAGCCTGTGGAAACCGCAATCCCTTGCAAATCCAGTTTCATCAGCAATAAATCATTGCGCTGCCCATTAAAGCGCAAATTTAAAATATGGGACGATTTAGTCGTTAAATCCCCATTAACCTGATAAGCTACCTGCGCTTCGTCTAAAGCTTGTAAAATTGCTGTTTGAAATTGTAAATGATTAGCAGCTCGATCTGCTTTTTCGGCTTTAGTTAAAATCGTCACCGCTTGACCTAAGCCAGCAATGCCAATTAGATTTTCGGTTCCCGGACGTCTTTTTTCTTCTTGTTGACCGCCGTGAAATAAAGTCGGCAATTGAACATAATCAGCTTTATATAAAAATCCCACACCTTTGGGGCCATTAATTTTATGAGCTGAGGCACTTAATAAATCAATCCCCAATTCTTGTGGAACAATCTCTTGTAAGCCATACGCTTGCACCGCGTCGGTATGAAAATAAGCCGAATGCTCTTTTAAACGCGCCCCAATTTCTTTAATCGGCAAATAATTACCGGTTTCATTGTTGACAAACATTATCGAAACAAGAATCGTATCCGCCCGCAAAGCTGCTTCAAAGTTTGCTAATTCCAGCTGACCTTGTTGATTAACTGGTAAATAGGTTACTTCAAAACCTTGCGTTTCTAAAAAATTCATCGTATTTAAAACTGCATGATGTTCAATCGCAGTCGTAATAATATGTTTGCCTTCCTGTTTTCGCGACTGAGCCACCCCTAAAATTGCGGTATTCGCCCCTTCTGTACCACCACTGTTAAAAATTATTTCGTGAGTTTTCGCTTGTAAAGAATCCGCTACAACTTTACGAGCAGCGGTTAATTTCTCTTGGGCTTTTCTGCCAAAATGATGCACACTTGAAGGATTCCCAAAATTGCCTGTCATCAATTGGTTCATTTCAGCAATTACTTCTGGATGTAAGGGTGTTGTTGCTGCATGGTCTAAATATATTGACTGCATAGCTGCCAGTCCTTTCTGAAATCAAAGTTTATAGGTGCTATTTTAGCACAGACAAAGAGGGAAAGAAACTCAAGGCTACTTGAGCTGCTTTCCCTCACTAATTTTTTATTCATCTTCCAAAATAACTGCAGTTCCCATAACAAAAGGACGTGTGCGATCACCTAAACTAAAAGAAATTCCTAAAATCCCATTAGCTCCTAAGGTTTTTGCAGCTTTTTCCATATCCTTGATAGCCAATTTAAAATATGCTTCAGAGTAACTTCCGGTGCGCACTAAGCTGATTGAATCATCATAACCCGTAACAATCCCTAATTGCTGAACCACTTTCTTACCTGGGTAACTATCCAAAGTTGAAGTAATCATCTTTTAACCAACTTTCTGAATATTTTTAGCTATTAATAATTTAATTTGGTCGTTCGGCAACAAACAACGGACTGACTGGTCGTTCTTCGTGAATCCGTTTCATGGCTTCACCCATTAATTCGGAACAAGTAATAATCGTTAAATTATCTGGTCGTCCTTCAGCAGGGGTTTCTACAGAATCCGTAATACAAATATCTTTAATTTTTGATTGCTCTAAAATTTCTTTGGCAGGTGGAATTAACAAACCGTGAGAAGCGCAGGCATAAATTTCTTTGGCCCCAGCTGCTGCTAAAATTTCGGCAGCATTCGCTAAAGTCTGGCCGGTTGTTAAAATATCATCAATCATGATACAGGTTTTCCCTTTAACATCGCCAATCACATAGCCATTTTCAGCGCCATCAACATCAACTTGTTCAACAATTGATAAAGTCGCATCTAAATATTCAGCTAAGCCGCGAGCGCGTTTTACGCCACTATTTTTTGGAGAAACAACGACAAAATCATCGCCTGTCATTCCTTTATCCCAATAATAACGGACAAATAATGGTAAAGTATATAAATTATCAGCTGGGATATCAAAGAATCCTTGCACCTGCACAGTATGCAAATCTAGCGTTAAAACTCTAGTAGCACCGGCTTCTTCCAACATATTAGCAATTAATTTAGCGGTAATCGGTTCATGGGGATTTGCGGTCCGATCTTGACGAGCATAGCCATAGTAAGGTAAAACAATATTAATCGTTTTAGCGCTGGCGCGTTTTAAAGCATCAATCATAATCATTAATTCCATGTAATGATCGTTAACTGGTGCATTCGTGGATTGAATCACGAAGACATCATCTCCCCGCACACTTTCCTCAATATTAATGGCAATTTCCCCATCACTAAAATGTTTTACATGACATTTCCCTAATTCTGTACCAAAAACTTTAGCAATTTTTTCAGCTAATGGTTGATTGGCATTTAAGCTAAAAATCTTGAGTGTCCCATCATGGGCTGTCTTTTCCATAATTTCCTCCAAAAGTAAGATTCCTTTTTATTTTAACACAGTTTGTCAGGAAAATAATTGAAAATTCAGGAAAGCATAAAAATTTATTGCTTTATTTTTTGAAAAAAAGCAAAGTATTCCATTAAATTTATGGCTTTACTTTGCTTTTTATAGTTATTTAGTTGATTCCCGCATAATTAATTCTGGTAAAAAACGGCGGTAGCCTTGGCTCTTGCCTTCTTCTTCAATCTTCTTCGTTAACATTTCACCACAAACTTCACCCATTTTAATAATCGCTTGTTTGGCTGTGGTTAATTTTGGCGAACCAATTTGATCAAGAAAAACACCGTCAAAACCAATGATGCCAAAATCCTCTGGCACCTTTCCGCCACAGTTAATAATTCCCCGTTCAATCCCAATCGCTAAACGATCGGAACTACAAATAAAACAAGTATTTTTAGGGAAATCTTCCCAATAAGTTTCGATAAATAATTTGGCTAAAGTAGAGCGATTATTAAAGCGCTCAATTCTGGCAGGCAGACCTTGCTGCTCCATCACTGCTAAATAACCAGATTCTCGTGAGCGCTCAAAAGGCTCATCAACATCAATCCCAATATAAATAATTGAATCATAGCCTCTTTCCAGCGCATACTTGGTGGTCATCGTGGTACCGTAGTAATTATCGCTATCTACAAAATCAATATTATATTTATTTTCACCAAATAAAACAACTGGTTTTTCCAAGCTATTAATCCATTGAAAATCGTCATCACGAAAGCCAGTTATGATATAGCCATCACAAGTCCCGGTATCAAATCCGCCTTTAGTAACTAGCTGCAAGGAATAATGTTCCTCCCCTACTGCTTTAGCAATTCCCATTAATAAATTCATGTAATAAGGTTCAGTCGTGTCAATTTCTTCCAAAATGAAAAGCTTAATGATTTGTGAGCGATTTTTCGCTAAAGCTTTGGCGGCAATATTGGGATGATAATCCAACTCGGCCATCGCTTTAAAAACTAATTCTTTCAGCTCATCAGTTACTTTTTCTGGATGATTAATCACCCGCGATGCCGTCATTTTTGAAACATTTGCCAACTTCGCTACATCAGAAAGTGTCGCCACAACCTCACCTCATTTCATTTTTCACTATTTTTATTATACAGGAAAAAGCTTTTTACTCCAAAAATTTAAGCGAGCTACGATTTTATTTTCTTATAATAGACATTTGCTTCAAATGGTCGTAGTTCTCCTTTATTAGTTGATTCTTCAGGATAACTACTCAACAATCGCTGCCAATTATTAGTCGCTATTTCACTTGCCAGTGAAAAATCAGCGGGCATTTTAGATAAATTACTAACAATCAGAAATTCTGCGGTTTCAGAAATTCTTTTGTAAGCAAAAATTTGTTGATTCTCTGCTAAAATTTCTTGATAAGTACCATAAATCAAAGTTTCATGCTGCTTTCTTAATTGAATCAACTTTTTATAAAAATGATAGACTGAATTTTCATCTGCCATTTCCTTTGCAACATTGATATTTTCTTTATTAGGATTGACTTTTAACCAAGGTGTCCCTTCAGAAAAACCAGCAAACTCGTCATTGCTCCATTGCATCGGCGTCCGAGCGTTATCCCGCGTGGTTTCCGCTACAATCTCTAACGCTTCTGCTGCCGAAGTTCCTTTAGCTAATAATTCTTGATAAAGATTTTTGGAATCTACCACATCAATCTCGGAAATATCATTGAAAGCCATGTTAGTCATGCCTAATTCCTGACCTTGATAAATAAAAGGTGTCCCTTGTAGCAACATATAACTAATCGCTAAAGCTTTCGCTGAAATTTCTCGATAGGCACTGGTATCATCACCCGCCACTGAAACAGAGCGGGGAATATCATGATTTTCCATATATAAAGCATTCCAGCCTTTTCCATCTAAGGATTGTTGCCAACGAGAAAGAGCCGATTTAAAAGCCGGCACATCAAAGCCCTCGTCTTTTGATTGACGCCACAAACGAATATGTTCAAATTCAAAAATCATATTAAAATAGCCGTCATCACCAGCCCATAAAATTCCTTCATCAGCACTGACTCCATTGGCTTCTCCAACAGTCATGATTTCATATTCAGCAAAAACTTGTTGCAATTCTTTCAGATAGCTATCAATCCCAGTAATATTTTGATAGCGCTGAGAAGGATTTTCAGAATCGGCTGGCAAATCGAAGGGTTCCTTTTTAATATGCGAAATGGCATCCACTCTAAAGCCATCAATTCCTTTATCAAGCCACCAACGAATCATATCAAAAATTTCTTGTTTCAAAGCTGGCGACTCCCAATTTAAATCGGGTTGTTCCTTGGCGAATGCGTGAAAATAATATTCGTTAGTTTGTTGATCGAACTCCCAAACGGAACCACCAAAGATTGATTGCCAATTATTCGGTAAAGCTCCCTCCACACCTTCACGCCAAATATAATAATCGCGATAAGGATTATCCATACTTTTTTTCGCTTCTTGAAACCAATAATGCTGATCTGAAGTATGATTAATTACTAAATCCATAATCACTTTTAAACCGTGATTATGCGCTTCTGCTAAAAGTAAATCAAAATCCGCCATCGTCCCAAATTCTGGCTGAATTTTTTGATAGTCACTAATATCATAGCCATTATCAACATTAGGGGATTGATAAATCGGATTCAACCATAAAAAATCAACGCCTAATTCTTTTAAATAGGGAATCTTTTCACGAATCCCATTAATATCACCAATACCATCTTGATTGCTATCTTTAAAACTTCTCGGATAAATTTGATAGCCAATTTCTTCTTTCCACCATACACGTTTCATCATCTAAACCTCCAACATCCTTATTTCACTGCGCCATCAGCCACACCTTTGATAATTTGTTTTTGCATGACAAAATAGAAAATAATTACTGGTAAAACCGCAATTACTAAACCGGCTAAAGCCAAATGCCATTGTTTGGTGTATTGACCAAAGAAGAAAAACATTTTCAAAGGAATCGTTTGCGTGGTTGGTGAATTAATTACCAATGATGGCAATAAATAATCATTCCAAATCCACATGGTATTTAAAACCATCACGGTCACCGTTGTCGGTTTTAGCATCGGGAAAATCACATGCCAGAAAACTTGAAAACGATTGGCGCCATCAATAATTGCTGCTTCATCTAAAGCTTTAGGAATACTTTTTAACGCCCCATGATAAAGGAAAATCGACATACTTCCACCAAAACCTAAATACATGAAAATAATCCCTGCTTGATTTAACAATTGGGCTTTACCAAATAAAGAAACCAAAGGCAACATCACTGATTGAAAAGGCACTAACATTGCTGCCACAAAAATCATAAAAATAATCGTACTGATTTTTGTTTTGTTGCGCTCTAATGCATAGGCACATAAGGCAGAGAAAATCACAATCACTACCACGCTAATAATCGTAATCACCAAAGAATTCATTAAGGTTTTAATAAAATCCAGCTGACTAAAAGCTTCTGGATAATTTCCCCAAGTAAAATCTTTAGGAATCCCTAATGGGTTAGTAAAAATTTCTTGTTTTGATTTAAAAGAGTTGCTAATCATTAAATAAAAAGGAATCAGCCAAACTAGACCTAATAAAAGCCCCAGCAAGCTTCGAATTAACTGGCTTTTCGCTTTCGTTTGTTTCATTATGCTTCAACCTCTTTTCTTTTCGTCAAATAAACTTGCGTTAATGAAATGGCAGCAACAATAACAAAGAATACCACTGCTTTTGCTTGTGCATAACCCATTTTATTTTCTCCAAAGGCTGTATTATAAATATTCATAGCTACCATTTGAGTAGAGTTATATGGTCCACCATTTGTTAATGATAAGTTTTGATCATATAATTTGAAGCTATTTGATAAAGTCATAAATAAACTAACTGTGAAACCAGGCATAATTAAAGGCAATTTAATATTCCAAAATTTTTGCCAAGTGCTTGCGCCATCTAAATCAGCTGCTTCTAATAGAGATTCATCAACACTTTGTAAATAAGAGATATAAATTACCATAATATAACCCGACATCTGCCAACACATGACGATAATTAGCGCCCAAAAACCTGTTTGAGTAGTTGAAAGCCATGTTTTTAAGCCTTGATTACCGATAACATCGCCAATCGCACTAAATGCATTAATAAAAATAAATTGCCAAATAAACCCTAAAATAAGTCCACCAATTAAATTGGGCATGAAAAATATCGTTCTTAAAAAATTAGCCCCTTTAAATTTACTCGTAACTAACATCGCTAAGCCTAAACCAATAATATTGGTTAAAATAATCGAAATAACCGCAAATTTCACTGTAAAAATCATCGCTGACCAAAAATTTTTATCAGAAAATAGTTGAATATAATTATCTAAGCCAACAAAAGTTTCTTTTGAAACGCCATTCCACTGTGAAAAAGAGTAATAAATCCCATAGATAAACGGAACGATGACGACTGCAATCAAAGCCAAAGTAACTGGCGCCGCAAATATATAAAACCAGCTTTTCTTCTGTTTTACCATTACTGTTCTCTCCCTATCTTTACTTTTATTAAGCTAGCTACAAGAGCTATCTCTTTTTGGTTTAAATACAGTTGGGGCAAAAGTTTAGTCGCCTTTTGCCCCAAATTTTTCAAATTATTTTCTTTCTTCAGCCCATTTTTTCTGAACGGTACTGATAACTTCTTCCCAAGAAGCATCGCCTGCTACATATTTTTGAATTTCCGCTCCTAAAGATTGTTCTCCCCAGCCAGCTGGATAACCCATGAAGACCCAACCAGTTGTATTGCCTTCAGTGTAGTAAGTATAGACATCTTTAGATAAAGGATCTGAAATTTTATCCGTATCATAACCTTGATAAGCAGGAACAAATTTGAAATCTTCTAAAACGATTTGTTTGCCTTCTTCTGAAGTGTATAAATAATCTAAGAAATCTTTTGCAGCTTGAATTTCTTCTTCTGATCCGTTGCTGTTAACGCCCCAGTACATTGGCACACCAACCGGTATTTTGCCTTCAACTACGCCGTCAATCGGAATTGGCAATAAACCAATTTTTTCATTAGCTAACGTTTCATCAATTCCTTCAATGGTTGGATAAACCCAATTTCCTTGTTGGGTCATGGCTACTTTGCCGTTAGCAAATAGCTGTTCAATTTGTTGTGAATAATCTAAACTATTCGCTGGTTGCACAGAGTATTTATTCATCCAGTCAATATATTTTTTGAAGGCATCGCCATATTCAAAAGCTACTTCTTTTGATTCAAAAGCCTGCATTACATCATTATTAAACTCAGCATTTAAAAAGGCGTTAGCAGAGTGTAAACCAGTAATCCATTGTTCTTTGGCTGCTAAAGCAAAAGGTGCTTCAATTCCTAACTCAGCTTTTTGTTTCTCTAATGTTTCCGCTGCTTTTTCTAAATCAGCTAAAGTAGTAATTGTAGTTGCATCGATTCCCGCTTCTTCAAAAATTTCTTTGTTATATAAAATCCCGTAGCCTTCAATATTATAAGGTAGGCCTAAAACTTTATCGTCTTTGGTTGCACCGGTTAAAGTGCCATCCAAAGCTTGCTTAGCGGCTTCCGTATCACTTAAATCAGTTAAACTATCCAGCCACATATTTACGTCTTCTGGACCACCAATATTAAAGATATTTGGTTCATTACCTGAAGAAAACTTCGATTTTAAAGCTGCACCATAATCCGAGCCACCACCAACAGTTTCAATATTAATTTTAATATCTGGATTTTCTTCTTCATACTTTTTGGCTAAAGCCTCAAACTGATCTTTAAATTCTACCTTAAACTGAAAAATACTAATTTCTGTTTTACCAGCTGCATCTCCATCAGAACCTTTACTAGTTTCACCGACATTGCCACAAGCCGCTAAACTAGCGACTGCTCCTAAAGTAACAAAAGCTAAACTGATCTTTTTCAAAAAAATGTTTGTCATTTTGCTGACCCCCTATTTCATTTCATAGCCTTATTATGCTACCCTAAACCCTTTAAAGCAAACGGTTTCTTCGTGTTACCGATAACAGAATTTTATTGCTATCATTAGCTTTTCAAAAAGAAAAAAGCAATCAAGGAACATTTCTGAATCGTCCCTTGATTGCTTAATAAAATTTCTTATTTAGTTCTGATTTATTTTAAAGCTTGTTGTACATCGTTTATCATTAATTCAACCGACTTCAAGCCACCACCACTTAAATACCATACATCTGGTGTAAGTGTGTAGACTTTTCCATTTTTACCCGCATTGGTTTCTTTAACTAATTCATTGTCAGCAACTTGATTCTCAGTTGTATCGCCACCAATTGCTTGCGTACGGTCAACTACAAACAAAATATCCGGATTCATTTCTAAAACATATTCATAAGAAACGTTTTGACCATGAGTTGAAGCTTCAATATTTTCATCAGCTAAAGCAAAACCAAAGACATCATGCACAATCCCAAAACGTGAACCAGAGCCATAAGCTGATAACTCCCCTTCGTTGACTAAAGTTACTAAAGCTTTTTCGCCTGATTCAGTGGCTTGCGCTTTAACATCAGCAATTTTTGTTTCTAAATCAGCCAAAGCTTTTTCTGCTTCGGTTGTCTTATCAAAAATTGTTGCTAATGTTTCAACGTTGTTTTCGATTGAATTCCAAGTATCTGCATTATCGACACCTAAAAAGATAGTTGGCGCAATCGCTGATAGTTCTTCTTTATAATCTCCTTGACGACCAGAAATAATAATTAAATCGGGCTCCATTGCATTGATTTTTTCCATATCAGGCTCTTTAATGCCCCCAGCTGATTCAACATCACGGTATTCTGCTAAATATTCTGGTAAATTATCCACTGCAGCACCTACTACTGAATCTCCCACACCTAAAACATCCAGAGTATCTAGTGAACCATTATCAAAAACCACCACTTTTTCCGGATTTTTAGTTATTTCAACGCTATCGCCTTGGCTATCCGTCACTGTCACGGCGGTCACTTCCGCCACGCTTGAACTAGCTTGTGTAGAAACTGCTGTTTCAGAATCTTTTGTGTTACCTCCGCTACAACCTGCTAATGCACCTACAGCTAATAAAAGCCCTAAATTCTTAACTAATTTATTCATATCTTTCCCCATCCTAACTTTTTTTATATTTTAACTACTGAAATCAGTAGTAAATAACTTAATTTATTACTTTTTAACTAAAATACATACAGAAACGTTTGCCTTCAATTTCACAAATTTTAATCTCCATGTCATATAAGTCATTCAAAACTGCCGTTTGAATCATTTCATCTACATTTCCATGAGCGAAAACTTGCCCTTTTTTCATGGCAACAATTTCATCCGCATAACTAGCAGCAAAATTAATGTCATGCAAGACGATAATAATAGTTTTGCCCAGTTCATCAACCAACCGCCGTAATGTTTGCATCATTTGCACCGCGTAATTCATATCTAAATTATTTAAAGGCTCATCTAACAAGATATAATCGGTGTTTTGTGCTAAAACCATTGCGATATAGGCTCTTTGTAATTGGCCACCAGATAAAGTATCAATCGTTTCTTCCGCCAGCTCTAATAAACCTAAATTATTCAAGGCTTCCGTCACTAACACCTCATCTTCAGCAGTTAAGCGCCCTTTACTATAAGGAAAGCGCCCAAAATTAACTAACTCCCGCACGGTAATTTTTAAGGCAATACCGTTGCTTTGTTTTAAAATTGATAATTTTTTCGCTAACTCGTTGGCTTTCCAAGTTTTAACTTCATTATGATCTAAATAAATTTCACCGATATCTTGTGGTAACAAGCGGCTAATCATCGCTAACAGCGTACTTTTGCCAGCACCATTAGGACCAATAAAGGCGGTCAACTTTTGGGGGGTAATCGGCAAATTAATATCGGTAACGACTAATTTTTCGCCATATTTTTTTGTGACATGATGCATTTCAATCATGAAGCTTTTTTCCTTTCACGAATAATTTTAGCGACAAAATATAGTCCTCCAGAAAATTCGATGACAATACTTAAAGTCGTTCGTAAAGCAAAAACTTGCTCCACTAAAAATTGGCCCCCTACTAAAAAAATAATTCCCAGCAGTGTGGCAATTGCAAACAACCAATCATGACGATAAGTCGCCGCATATTGATAGCTAACATTCGCCACCACAAAGCCTAAAAAAGTAATCGGGCCCATCAACGCCGTCGCCGTTCCTGTTAGTAGGCTAACTGCCAATAGCAACCAAATTTGTAAGCTTGATAAATTAATCCCTAACGCCAATGCTTGATCTCGCCCTAAATGCAACACATCAAGCGTGTGGCGCTGTTTAAAGAGCAACACCACTACCAGCAAAATACTTCCTAGCGCCCACAGCAAATGATAACTATTCACATTACCGAAGCTGGCAAATAATTTTCCTTGTAATAAATCATATTCATTCGGATCCATCACCACTTGTAAAAAAGTGCTTAAACTACTAAACAACGTCCCTGAAATCATGCCCACCATTAAAAGTAAAAATAAATTATTTTGAGCTTTCGCTAACAGCCAGCGAGATAACAGTAAGCTACCGCAAGCCATCAAAATAATATTACCGAGAAACATCCCTAAACTTTCTTGCGAGAGCATTGTAACTCCGCCTACGAAAAAGAACAGCAGCGTTTGAACTAAGACATATAAAGAATCCAACCCTAAAATATTCGGGGTTAAAAAATGATTTTGCGTCAAGGTTTGAAAAGTAATCGTTGAAAAGCTACTGGCTATAGCGACTAAAATCAGTGCCACAACTTTTTTTCCGCGAAGTTTCAAAGCAAATTGCCAATTACCATAAGTGTTATAGGTTAAATAAAGAAAAATTAAGCCCGCAGCTACTACTAGTAACGGCAGAAGTTTTAACCATAAAGATGATTTTTTCATGCTTTTTTCCCCTTTGTTAAAAGTAAGATAAAAAGCAAACTACCAATGATGCCCACTACCACACTCACCGGAATTTCATAAGGAGCAATCACCAAACGAGCGATAATATCGCAGCTAAGCAAAAAAATACTGCCGGCTAGCGCCGTTAAACCTAACGTTTTCTGCATATGATCGCCGTAAAATTGCGCAATAATATTAGGAACCACCACACCTAAAAAAGTCACCGTTCCTACCATAATTAAAACAATCCCACTAGCGATAGCAATTAACAAAATGCCCAGCAGTTGAATCATGCGATAATTTAAACCTAAATTTTTAGCAAAATCTTCCCCTAAGCCGACAATTGTAAAAGCATATGCAAAGCCATAAACCGCAATAAAAACGGGAATGGTCAGATAAAGTAACTCATAATTGCCTTTCATGACGGTGGCGAAATTCCCTTGTAACCAAGCGGACATATTTTGAACCACTTGAAACTGGTAAGCAAAAAAAGTTGCGATTGAACCGATAATATTACCAAACATCACACCAACTAGCGGTAACATCATTTGATTTTTACCAGGTAAAAAACGACTCAGACCTAAAAAAGCTAACGTTCCTAAAAAAGCAAACAGAAAAGCCACCAAAGAACGCAACAGCGTCGAAGCACTAGGTAAAAAAATCATCACAAAAACAATCCCTAAGCGGGCACTTGCCATGGTTCCCGCTGTTGTTGGTGAAACAAATTTGTTTTGCGTCGAATGTTGCATCACTAAACCGCAAACGCTCATGGTTGCACCAGCTAAAACTAAACTAATCGTTCTGGGAATCCGCGTTGTAAAAAAAATCAGTCGTTGCTGCCCGACGTCATTTAATACGCCGCTAAAATCCATATCCTTAACTCCAACAAATAAAGAAATCAGAACAAGTAATATTAAAAGTATAAAAAGACCGACTTTTTTCAAAACTTTTACTCCTATCACCTTTTTGCAATTGAGAATGATTTTCATTCCAAGTGCTAGTTTATGAGAATATCACAAAAATTGCAAGTCTTTTTTTATTTTTACTAATGAATTGTGGTGCTTTTATTTATCGTCTGACTTGGGAAAATCACGAATTTTTGCTATACTAAAAATGAAGCTAGATAATAAAAAAAGAGGTATTTCATGGGGAAAGATAAAATTCAACAACGAATAAATGATAGTCAATTTGGACGCAAATTAAATCCTGATGAGCAACATTGCTACTTGGGGACTTTTCGAGAACGCTGCTATTTAACACTTATGGTTCGCCAAATGGCTAGCGACCATAATCAACAAGCCTTAATCAAGGAATTTCAACAGCATCCTGATAGCAAGCTGCTGTTAAACGGTAAAATCTCAGAAGATTTGCAAACAACTTATCTCCAATTAGCCACTAAAAATCAATTACCTTTTACCATAGTTAATGATTTTGCTGGCGATAATCCTGATGATTTTGGCGGGATTTTAATCGCTACAACAGCTGTGAGTGCAGCTATCATTGATGTTGAGGAAAAATATCCTTTAAGCAAACCGACTATCTCAGCAAACATCCCCGAAAAGAAGAGTAAAAAAGGCTTCTGGAGGAAACTTTTTAACTAAATAAACCACTAAAATTTTTTTCAAACTAATAAAGAAGGTGAAAAAAATGCCAACTTATCAAGAATTATCACAGGAGTTGCTGGCAGCTTTAGATTGCCACATTGATATTTTGCGGGAAGTTGAAATGATTGAGGCAGACAGCTTAGATGGCTTTTTGTTTATGATGCGCAGTTTTGGTTTTATTTTTGACCGAGCACCACAAGTTTTAGCGGTTGATGACTTGTTAGAAATGAATTACATGATGTTTCAATATTACAGCTTGCTGACGGAATTAAAATATAATTTAACCTTGAGCTTTCCTTATGCAAAACTGCAAAAACGAAGCTTACTAACAATCGTTGAAACCTTCCCCACCACTTACGAAAAAGAAATGAAAGCTTGGTGGGAAGAACACACTGGTTTGCAAGTCGAAGAAACCAAGCAAACGATTGAGATTGCCGAATTTGAATACTAAATGAAAAAAAACTAAATTATCCTTATCTAACTTACGATAGGATAATTTAGTTTTTTTATATTTGGCTTAACATTTTTGATTGAAAGCTTCTGGGTATAGTAATTTTAAAACTGCCATAGTTAACCGGCGACTGCTGCCTTGGTAAGGATAAATATGCATATGCATCGCCGGATTAAAGTTGGCTTCGATGACGCCGTAATTATCTGAATCAATTGTTGCTGGTTGTTGATAATCAGGAATAATTAAATCAATCCCGGAAATTTCAGCGCCTAAGGCTTTGACCGCAGCAACGGCAATTTCTTTGTAAACTGCTGGCATTTCATCTGTCATGTCGATTGAATCGCCACCTGTGCTGATATTTGAATTTTCCCGCAAGTAAACGACTTCTGACTTAGCAGGAACACTTTCTACCGTAAATCCTTGGGCTTTTAACATCAGTTTTTCAACTTCCCCTAATTGAATTAACTCTAGTGGTGCCCGATGATGACTGCCTCGCAATGGGTCTTGGTTTTTCTCAGCGACTAATTGTGCAATTGTCTGCTGTCCATCGCCAATTACGTTAGCGGGTACTCGCAACATCACCGCCTGAACTGCTCCGTCTAAAACGAAAAAGCGATACTCTGTACCTGGTAAAAATTCTTCTACTAACACCGCTTGGTCCTCTTGAAAAGCGATGGCTAAGCCTGCTTGATAATCAGCAAACGAGGCGCCATCTTTAAAAATCGTAATTCCTAAGCCATAATTTGTCGTTTTAGGTTTAATCACAAAAGCTTTAGCGGCAAATTGTGGAAAAGCTTTTTCAGCTAATGCCATATCATTGAATTCTGCCCCCGCCGGCACTCGAAAACCAGCTGTTGCTAAAACTTTTTTAGTGACTGTTTTATTTTCCATAATTAAAGGTACAATATAATTATCACGACTAGTCATATTGGCATTTTTCACGTACTCTGTTCGGCTAGCAAATCTCAATTTTAAAAATTGCTCTGACTCATCTAAAATTTCCACGGTAATCCCTTTTTGAATAGCATCGAATAAAAAGATTTGCGTGGACAATTCCATTCCCCGATAACCAGCTAGCTGATAAGGTTTTTCATAAGCTTTTTGCTGATATTTTTCAGCAAATTTTGTGGCTACTTCGGCTTGCGAAGTTTCTTCAACAGCGGCTAACCAACGAGCAGCTAAAGTTTCCGCTGGTTGCGTTAAACGTTTTTGTAAGCTTTCAATAAATGGCAATTCTTCTGTTAAATCCAAAGCTTTTAACATTGCTAACATTTCTTCAAAAATCAGTTCTCCTTCGGCTTGTAAAGCGGTTGGCTGTTGTGGCTGCTCCAAGGCAACTTGATTGTTGTACTGGTCTCCTAACGCCACCCATTCATCTGCTGACAATTTTTCTTCCGTCCACAATAAATAAAGCATAAATAACTGTAGAAAATGCAGCTGCTCTTCTTGAATGCCAATTCTTTCAAAAGGATTTAAATCAATGTTTCGTAATTCAACATAACGAATGCCGCTAGCGGCTAGTTCTGACATTTTATGCCCACCCCGTAAACGAATCGGTGCATAAAATTCTTTTTCTTCTGATAACTTCCCACTTTCTACCATCAAAGCAATATCAGCGATATATTTTTCTAAAGAAGCATAAGAAACCTTAACATCGCTATGATTTGTATAGCCATATTGACTGCTACGAATACTGCGGACAGGTTCTTTCGGGCCTTCGCCTGCTGCAAAATAATTGGCTTCACTAAGCGGTGCAACGCCATAAAGATAGGTAATCAACCAACGATAGCGTAAAAAATTTCGGGAAACTTTCATATAAACTTGTGTTTTAAAAACTTCAATTTCCGCGATTTCTGTTTGCTGTTTAAACAAGGCCTGAATCAAGCTTTCAGCGAACTCAAAGTTAAAATGAATGCCGCTAACCATTTGCTTTCTTTTACCATACGTTTTAGCTAAATAGCGGCGATACAACACATCTTCAAACTTAGCTAACTTAGCAATTTGAATCGCCGCTTCATTTTCCGGCAAAGCTGGCGGCATACTCAAAGGCCACAGCATTTCTGTGGTTGCCATCGAGCGTAAAGTAACATCGTGAATCGCTGCCAAAGAACGCATTAAATCTTGACGGCTATTCACAACTGGCGTAATCAACTCCAGCTGGGTTTCGCTAAAATCCGTTTGAATGTAAGGATGATAAGAACGACAACCTAATACCGCTGGATGCTCGGTCGTCGCTAAATGTCCTTGTAAATCGACCCGCTGACTCTCTTTCTCCAAGCCTAAGCGCACCTCTAATAAATAGGGTTGGACTTGCTGACAACTTAATAGTTCTTTAAAATTCATGACGCTATTTCCTCCAAGATTTTCTCTGGCAATTTTTCTTTATCTTCAAATTAATTATACCTAAAGAAGAAAAAAAGAATAGTTTTATGTTTAAAAATTATTTTATCAAAACAAAAAAGCAAGTAGCTAAGCTACTTGCTTTCGTTAATTTTTAAGCTGTTTCTTCATTTAATAAATCTTTAAATAAACCGATAACAAAATCATTAGGGTTGAAAGCTTCTAAATCATCAATACCTTCGCCTAAACCAACTAATTTCACTGGTAAATGTAATTCATTACGGATGGCTAAAACAATCCCACCTTTTGCAGTACCATCTAGTTTAGTTAAAACCAAGCCAGTAACATCAGTGGTTTCTTTAAACTGTTTCGCTTGCACCATCGCATTTTGCCCAGTTGTTGCATCTAGCACTAATAAAACTTCATGTGGGGCATCAGGTACTTCTCTTTGAATAATTCGTTTGATTTTTTCTAACTCATTCATTAAGTTGACTTTATTTTGCAAACGCCCAGCAGTATCCACCAATAAAACATCGGCATTTTCTGCTTTAGCTTTGGCTACTGCATCATAAACTACTGCGGCAGGGTCGCCACCGGCATTGCCCCGTACGACTTCAACGTCGGCTCTTTCGCCCCAAACGACTAATTGGTCGATTGCGCCAGCCCGGAACGTGTCAGCCGCCGCTAACAGCACTTTTTTACCAGCTTGTTTGTATTCGTGAGCTAATTTGCCAATACTGGTGGTTTTTCCCACGCCATTAACACCAACAAAAAGCATAATCGTTAAACCATCCGGTTGCAGATTTAAAGTGTTTACTTCATCGACACCTTCTGATTCGTATAAATCAACTAATTTTTCAATAATCGTATTTTGAACTTCAGCGGGCTTTTTAGCATTCCGCAATTTAACTTCTTGTCGTAAAGATTCAGTGATTTTAATCGCTGTTTCAAAACCAACATCCGCTCCGATTAAAGTTTCTTCTAACTCTTCAAAAAAGTCTTCATCTACTGAACGAAAATTAGCAAAAAGCTCATTCATTCTTTCCCCAAAAGTTTTACGGGTTTTCTCTAAACCTTGTTCATACTTCTGCTGAACCTCGACTTCTTCCGGTGTTTGCTCTTCCTCTTTACCAGTAAAAGCTTTTTTGACTCTATCAAAAAATCCCATAGTCATCCTCCATTTTTAATCGTTATTTGCTAAAGGGGCTAAAATAAAACGCTCGACAACTTCAGCTACCCCATCTTCTTGATTGCTGCTGGTGATATAATCAGCGGCGGCTTTAACCGGGGCAACCCCGTTAGCCATCGCCACACCTAAACCAGCGTATTTAATCATTGGCAAATCATTTTCTTCATCACCAATCGTCATAATTTCAGCTTTTGAAATCCCTAATTCTTTGGCTAACAAATCCACCCCATAAGCTTTAGTTACGCCTTTTGGCATAAATTCCAATAAGCAATCGCGGGTTTTAATAATTTCAAAACGCTCCTGATAACTTTGGGGAATTTTAGGAATTTGTTCATCTAAAACTGCTGGCGTAAAAGCTGAAACAACTTTATTATACAGCTTTTCCTCCGTAATTTCAGTTACCGCTAACTCTTTAAAAGTTAATAAGCCATTTAGCACGTTATAAATTGATTTATTTTTTGCAGAAGAAGGCAATTGGTAAACTGTGCCTTCAGAAACCACATCAATTGGTAAATCTAACTGCATTCCTAATTGATATAAATCTAAAACATCTTGCGTAGTTAAAGCAGCCTTAGCCATGATTTCACCAGTGTCGTTTTTTTGAACCAAACCACCGTTAAAAGTAATGCTGTAATCGCCAGCTTCTTCCAAATTTAACTCTTGTAAATACAAATCAATCGCCTTTAGGGGGCGCCCTGTACAAATTACGACTTTCACCCCAGCAGCTTTGGCTTTTAATAAAGCGGTTTTGTTACGGGGGGAGATTTCTTTTTGATTATTTAATAAGGTACCATCTAAATCAATTGCAACCAATTTAATCATGTTTCAACTCCTTATTTAGTTCTTTGTTTTTCATTTTATTCAAGGGTAGAGCAAGTCACTCCGCTTTTCTTTTTGTCTAGTTGCGTGAGCTAGCGCTCTTCGCCTTTTCTTTATGAAATTGCGATTCTGCCATCATCAGAAACATCTTCCAGTCGAACAGAAACGATTTTTGAAACGCCAGATTCTTGCATGGTTACCCCATATAAAACATTGGCAGCTTCCATAGTGCCTTTTCTGTGAGTGACAACGATAAATTGTGTATCACTTTGAAATTGGCTTAAATAGTGACCGAAACGGGCAACATTAGCTTCATCTAAAGCCGCTTCCACTTCATCTAAAACACAAAACGGTACGGTGCGGACTTGAATAATTGAAAATAGTAAGGCAATCGCCGTTAACGCTCTTTCTCCACCAGATAATAAGCTTAAACTTTGTAATTTTTTCCCTGGCGGTTGTGCTTCAATTTCAATGCCGGTGTTTAATAAATCAGTTGGGTCAGTTAAACGCAGCTCAGCGCGACCACCACCAAACATTTTTGGAAAAATGACTTGGAATTTGCTACGGATAGCTTCAAAAACTTCTTTAAAGCGGTGTTTCACTTCTTCATCCATTTCGGCCATTGTTTCAAAAAGTTGATCTTTTGCAGATAATAAATCGTCTCTTTGGCTAGTTAAAAATTCATAGCGCTCAGAAACTTGTTGATATTGCTCAATCGCATTTAAATTGACTGGGCCTAAATGTTCGATTTGGCGTTTTAATTCACGCACTTCCCGTTTAGCTTCGGTTAAATCGGCTGTTAATGGATATTGCGCTAAAGCACCTTCGTAAGTTAAATTATATTCTTCTTGTAAATAAGCTAAAGCGGTATCTAACTGAATTTCAGCACGATTTTTTTGCACTTCCATTTGGGTTTGTTTTGAAAGTAATTCTTTTTGTTGTTTATTTTTGGCTGTTAGCTGTTGGTCTAACGCATCCACTTGCTCTTGCAAGCTTTGGCGTTGCTCTTTTTCTGCTTGCCAAGCGTCTTTGGCGTTTGTTAAACCATCTTGCAAATTAGCCACTTGTTTATTTAAAGTTTCTTCATTTGTTTCAAAAACAGTGGAATCGCTAGTTAAGGCTTCAATTTGGCGTTGTAAACTTTCTTGGCGATTTTCAGCTTCCCTTAATTGTTGGTGGAAACCTTGTAATTGAATTTGCAAATGATTTTCTTGCTCTTTCGCAATTCCTAACGCTGCTTGTTGTTGATTGCGGGTTTCCAACAATTGTTGGCGCATTTCTTCAACTTTTTCACTTTCGTGAGTTAACAGCTGAATTTCTTCATCTACTGCTTGACGATTTGTTTCTAACTGCTGTCTTTGCGCCTCTAGTTTTTCCTTATCAACTTGATATTCCTCTAAGAAACGTTGTAATTCCCGTGATTCATATTGGAAAAGTTGTAATTCTTTTTCTCCTCGTTGTAAAGACTCTTGGCTGTTGCTCAAGCGATTGGCTAATTCTTGTTCTTGATAGCCGGCTTGCTCGCCTGCTGTTCGCAATTCTTCTAATTTCGTAGAAGCTTGGCGAACTTTTTCTTCCAACTGTTTCACTAGCTGTTCTTTTTGCGCTAATTGTTGATTTAAGCGTTGATATTCATCTGTCAATTGTTGCAACTCTTGCCCTTGACTAAATAAATTACCTTGATTCCCTCGCTTAGTTGCCCCACCAGTCATGGAACCGCCGGCATTCATAACGTCGCCTTCTAAAGAAACCACGCGGGCTTGATATTGAATAGCTTTAGCGATTTGATTGGCGCTAGCTAAATCTTTAGCAATAATAATATTTCCTAATAAGCTTTCGGCAATATTAGCAATATTTTGCGGATAACTAATTAATTTGCTGGCAACTCCTAAATAACCTGGAATTTCAGCAGCTTTCTTTTCATGGTTAATATTTAAATAGCGACCTTTAATCGTCGTTAGCGGTAAGAAAGTTCCCCGGCCACCTTTACGTTCTTTTAAGAAAGTAATTCCTTGACGGGCATCTTTTTCGCTTTCTACAACGATATGTTGGGCAGCGCCCCCTAAAGCTGTTTCGATCGCTAAAGTATATTCTGTTGGTACTTCAATTAATTCTGCCACAGCGCCTAAAATACCACTTAACTGATTTTTATTTTGCAGGATTAAACGTACTCCTTGATAAAAACCAGTATAGTTATCAT
Organism: Enterococcus sp. PF1-24; assembly: GCF_029893325.1. Taxonomy (GTDB): domain Bacteria; phylum Bacillota; class Bacilli; order Lactobacillales; family Enterococcaceae; genus HY326. The sequence continues at coordinate 88,935 of NZ_JARXWL010000006.1, read as the reverse complement.
GAATTTCTTGCAAACTCTTTTGGCGAGCGCGGACTTGTTGCACGCGGCTCATTAATTGATACATACTTTGTTGCTCGGTTTTAAATTGCGCTTCAGCATTCCCTAAAGTCTGTTGCATCGCTACATATTGTTGACGGCGCTCTTGTAATTGAGTCGCCATTCCTTGATGCTGCTCCGCTAAATCGACAGATTTTGCTTTTAAAGTTTGCAAATTATTTTCAAGTTCTTCAGCTTTTTCAAGGGTTTGCTGATTTTTAGCTGTTTCTTGTTGATATTGGCGTTCTAAATGTTTTAAATCATTGTTGGTTTGCGCTTGCTCTTGTAAAACTTCAGTATATTGCACACGTAATTCAGCAATAATCTCTTTTGAAGATTTTTGATATTTTACTAAGCTTGCTTCTGTTTCCGCAACTTCAGCGGCTAAATCGTTAATTTCTTGCTTTTTAGCGGTAATTTTTTCTGAAACTGTTTGAATTTCTCCTTGAATATTAGCGATTCGTTCTTCCGCTTCACTTAAAGCGTCTTGATATTCTTGGGTGTTTTTCAAAGTATTTTTTGAGCGCTCTAACAGAACTTCTTTTTGGCCTTCTGCCTGTTTAGCCGCTTCTGCTAAGCGTAAAATTTGTTGATTGTATTCTTCGATTTTTTCATCTGCTTGACTACGCTTTTGCCGAAAATCAAATAGACGGCTTTCATTTCCTTGAATTTCCGTTACTAAATTAGTTAATTCTTGATTTAAATCAGTTAACAGTGCCGCCTGTTGATCCCATTGTTCTTTAGTTTCTTGAATCTCGGTCACTTGGGCGCTAACATCCACTTCTGTTAGTTGTTTTTTCAAAGTTAAAAACTGTTCAGCAGCTTGGCTTTGTTTCTCTAAAGGCGCTAGCTGATCTTCCAGCTCATAAATAATATCTTGCACACGACTTAAATTGTCTTCCGTTTCAAAAAGCTTTTGTTCGGCTTTTTTCTTCCGCTGTTTATACTTTAGAACTCCGGCAGCTTCTTCAAAAATCCCCCGGCGTTCTTCCGGTTTACTGCTAAAAATCGCTTCAACTTTCCCTTGAGAAATAATTGAAAAAGATTCTTTTCCCAATCCAGAGTCCATAAATAAATCATTAATATCTTTTAAACGACAACTTTGCTTATTAATGTAAAAATCACTTTCACCACTACGACGATAACGGCGGGTCACGCTGATTTCACTAAAATCTAGCGGTAAATAAGCATCGCTATTATCTAAAATAATCGTTACTTCCGCAATATTTAATGGTTTACGAGATTCTGAACCCGCAAAAATAATATCGGGCATCTTTCCCCCACGTAAACTTTTCGCCGACTGCTCACCTAAAACCCAACGAATCGCTTCAGTAATATTACTTTTACCACTTCCGTTTGGTCCCACTACAGCGGTCACACTATTTTCAAAATCAATTACTGTACGATCAGCAAAAGATTTAAAGCCAGCTATCTCAATTCGTTTTAAATGCACTAAACTTTCCTTCCTTGTTTCAACGCTAAAAAACACAACAAGCAGAGAATAAAGTCCTTTTCTTTGGAAAAGCGGCTTTACACTCTGTTTAAACACTCACAGCTATTTTTGAATATCCGCTAAAGCTTTCGCTGCCGCGGCTTGTTCTGATAACTTCTTGGATTTACCATGGCCTTCACCGATGACTTGGCCATCAACTAAAACTTCGGACCAAAATTCCCGCTCATGGGCAGGCCCCACTTCTTTAACTAGCTGATAATCAATCGTTACATCCCCTGATTTTTGCAAAACTTCTTGCAAGCGGGTTTTATGATCCATCTCATGTGAAAAAGCACCATTCTCAACTTTAGGAAAAACAACTGTGGCTAAAAAGCCTTTGACAGCTTCAATTCCTTGATCTAAATATAAAGCTCCTAAAAAAGCTTCAAATAAATCACAAAGTAGTGCAGGTCGATTACGACCACCAGAATTTTCTTCGCCCTTACCTAATTGCACATAAACATCAAAATGACATTCTTTAGCAAATTTAGAAAGACTATCTTCCCGAACAATCGCTGCTCGTAATTTAGTTAACTTTCCTTCAGGTAATTTAGGGAACAGGTGATATAAATGGTTGGAAATTAATAGCTCCAACACCGCATCTCCTAAAAATTCTAATCGTTCATTATCAGATAAATTTAAATGACGATGCTCATTCACATAGGATGAATGGGTAAATGCTTGCTCCAATAAATCTACATTATGAAAGACAATTTGATATTTCTCTTGTAATTCTTTGGCTAACAGATTATTCATTTGCCACATTCCTTTTTTAAAGATTTGCATACTCGCTAAGTTAACGCCATAGCTCTATCTATTATACTGTTTTTTGCCTTTTTTTGAAACACTTCATTTCGGATAATCTCTGATTCCTTGAAAAAATCAAGTAACCCTCTTTTTCAAGGCGAAAAAATAAACTTACAAACATTTTTTCAAAAAGAAAAGTTGTTTGTAAGTTCTCATTTCATAAAAATTTTTTTTACAAATTACCAGTGATATAATCGACTGCTGCACCGACTGTTTCAATTTTTTCTGCATCTTCATCAGAAATTTCAGTTCCGAACTCATCTTCAAGTTCCAAAACAAATTCCATAACACTGATTGAATCTGCGTTCAGGTCATCTTTGATACTGATTTGATCCGTAATTTTTTCAACTTCCATGTCAAAATGTTTGGCAATAATATTTGCGACTTTGCTAAATACTTCTTCCCGTGTCATCTGGATCTCACCTCCAATTATCCTTAACCACTTTTCTCAAGTGCCATCTTTTATTTTACTTACAAAGCAATTACTTGTCTAGCTTTTTTTAAAGCTTTCCCAGTGATTGTTTTAGTCTTTTTGAGTAAAAGACTTGAAATATTTTTTTCTTAGCTAAACTTATGCCTCTTGTTCCGCAAAATATTCAACTAATTGGCCCACAACGTCAGTTTCTAACATTGTATGGATTTGGCGAATCGTATAGCGGACCGCTTCTGGACCAGTTGCTCCATGGGTTTTAATCACTGGCGCTTTCAAGCCAAATAAAACTGCGCCCCCATGAGAAGAATAATCCATTTCATTTTTAATATTCCGTAAAGAATCTTTTAATAGCAATGCTCCTAATTTACCAGTTAAACCTTGATCTGAAATTGATTTTTTTAACAAGCCCATAATTCCTAAAGCTGTGCCTTCAATTGATTTCAAAACTGCATTACCAGTAAAGCCATCCGTAACTACCACATCACAGACTCCGCTTAATAAATCTCGCGCTTCTACGTTACCAATAAAATTCAAGCTCGCTTCGGCGCTTAATAATTCATAAGCTTTTTTCGTAACCTCGCTACCTTTGCTTGCTTCGGTACCATTATTGAGTAAACCGACTTTTGGTTGACTGATATTCCGAACTTTTTCTGCGTAAAAAGAGCCTAAAATACCGTATTGCAATAAATGCTCCGCTTTATTTTCAGCATTAGCCCCTAAATCCAACATATCAAAGCCACCATCTGGCTGACCAATCACTGGTAAAGTCGTCATTAAACCAGGTCGTTCTACTTGTTTAATACGACCAACGATAAATAACCCAGCTGCTAACAAAGCGCCTGTATTCCCAGCTGAAAAAATCGCATCGGCTTCGCCGTTTTTGACCGCTTGGGCCGCTAAAACCATCGAAGCTGTTTTTTTGCGACGAATCGCTTTAACTGGCTCATCATCACTGGCGATTTTTTCATCCGTGTGAATGATTTTAATATTTTTTTCATTGGTTAAATATTTTTTGATTTCAGCTTCTTTACCATATAATTGAAATTCAATCTCTGGAAAATCTTTTTGAGCAAGCATCACGCCTTCTACAATTGCTTGTGGGGCGTTGTCGCCACCCATCGCATCTACAGCAATTCTCATTGTCATAATTAAATGTATCCTCCTTGTGCTATCTTCAAGTGCTTTTTACCACTAATCAAAAAAGCGACTTTCGGTTTGATCTAATTTTAATGTCTCTACTAGACTACTATATTCTGGTAAAACTTGCCAGCTTGAATCCTGCCAAATTTTTTCAGCTTCTTCACGGGCAACTTCTAACACATTAAAATCATTGACTAAGTCCCCCACTAAAAATTGCGGCACTCCTGATTGGCGAAAACCAAAAACTTCACCTGGGCCTCTTAATTCTAAATCTTTTTCACTTAAAACAAAACCATTATTGGTTTCAGTCATGATTTTCATGCGCTCGACGCCCATTTCATTTTTCGGGTTGGCTACCAAAATGCAATAAGAAGCTTCTGCTCCCCGCCCTACACGGCCACGCAATTGATGCAACTGGGCTAAACCAAAGCGGTCGGCATCCATAATCAGCATCACAGTGGCATTAGGAACGTTCACCCCGACTTCAATTACGGTGGTGGAAACTAAAATCTGTAACTCTTGTTCTTTAAACTCTTGCATAATCGCTTCTTTTTCCTGATTTTTCATTTTGCCGTGTAATAGGCCCACTTGATAATCAGTACCATAAAAACTTTGCAATTTTTCAAAAATCTCCGTGGCATTTTTCACATCTAGCGCTTCGGATTCTTCGATTAAAGGACAAATCACATACATTTGATGACCGGCTTGCAATTCTGCTTTCGTCCAATCTAAAACATTATTTAATTGTGGATGCCGCACCCAGCGAGTTTCAACGGGAATCCGACCAGCTGGTAGTTCATCAATAATCGAAACATCCATTTCCCCATAAACGGTAATCGCTAATGTTCGCGGAATTGGCGTAGCGGTCATAAAGAGCACATCTGGCTGTTGCCCTTTCTCCCGTAAAACTTTCCGTTGATTCACACCAAAGCGGTGTTGCTCATCGGTAATCACTAAACCTAACCGATTAAACTGTACATCTTCTTGAATCAAAGCGTGGGTTCCCACTACTAAATCTAATTCACCACTAGCTAACTGAGCTAAAAGCTCCCGCCGCTCTTTTGTTTTCGTAGAACCGGTTAATAAAGCAATCCGCACATCAAAAGGCTGAATCAGCTGACTTAAACTTTCCATGTGCTGTTGCGCTAAAATCTCCGTCGGCACCATTAAAGCCCCTTGGAAACCAGCCGTTACCACGGCATATAAAGCAATCGCCGCAACCACAGTTTTGCCGCTCCCCACATCCCCTTGCAACAAGCGCTGCATATGTTTAGGGTTGCGTAAGTCCCGACAAATTTCATTGGTTACTTTTTTTTGGGCAGCGGTTAATTCAAAAGGCAGTTGGCTAATAAAATTTTTCAGTTGGGGCACATCATATAAAACCGGAATGCCATTAATCTCTGATTTTTCAGTTGCTTTCAAACCTTGAATTCGCATTTGAAATAAGAAAAATTCTTCAAAAACCACTCGTCGTTTCGCTTGATGGCTTTCTTCATTATTTTTAGGAAAATGCATAGCCACAATCGCTGCTTCGCGAGAAATCAAACGATATTTCTCTAATAAAAAATCAGGTAAAATTTCAACAATTTCTTCTTGATATAAAGGCAGCGCTACTTTAATTAAATCAACTAGCGTGCTTTGGCGAATCGCTTTACTTACATGATAAATTGGCGCAAAATCTTCCGCCGACTTACTACCTAAAATTTTCATACCAGTTAAAGCTTTACGCTTAGCATCCCACTTGCCATAAATTGCAATTTCTTCTGATAAAACAACTTTATCTTTTAAATAAGGCTGATTAAAAAAAGAAACATTGAACACATCATGGTCTTGCATTAAGCGAAATTGTAAACGACTTTTTTTATAACCATAGCGAGTAACCACCGGTTCAGAGACGACAATCCCCTTTAAAGTCACTTTTTCTTGATCTTGAATCTCTAATAAATTTTTTTCTTGAATATCCTCATAGCGAAAAGGATAATAAGTCAGCAAATCTTCAATGGTGATAATTCCTAAACTGGCTAAATTTTCAGCTCTTTTCGGTCCCACACCAGCTAAAACACTAACGCTATCAGATAAACTCGGCATAACTTATCTTCCTTTCACTAATTTTTTTATAAAATTGACAAAAGCCTGCAGAATAATTGTTAGCTCGCTTGTAAAAAAACAACGGCAAACAACTAGCATCACAGGCTTAGGAAACTGAAAAGCTAGAACATCCGCAAATTCCCATAGTGCCTGAGCCTCTAAAAGAAAGTTAATGTTCTAGCCTCAATATTTTTTATTACTCTGCTGAGAATAAGTAGGGATATACAGGCTGTTCGCCGGCATGAATCTCTAATTCTAAATCAGCATGTTTTTCTTCTAAAGCGGCTGCTAATTCTTCGGCTTGCGCTTGGGAACCACCTTCACCGTGAATGATGGTAATGATTTCTGTATCTTCACCAATCATTTTTTCTAGGGTTTCAAAGGCTGTTTCAAATAAATCAGCTTTTGATAAAATGATTTTGCCATCAATCATGCCTAAGAAATCACCTTCAGTAATTTCTACGCCATCAATGGCAGTGTCGCGAATCGCATGAGTGACTTGACCACTCACAACGGTTGCCATTAATTCAATCATGGCATTTTTATTTTCTTCTAAAGTTGCTTGATCGTTAAAGGCCAACATCGCTGTCATCCCTTGAGAGATTGTTTTAGAAGGAACTACCACTACTGGCATCTCAGCAACTTCAGCTGCTTGATCCGCCGCCATGAAAATATTTTTATTATTAGGTAAAAGAATAATTTGATCAGCATTCACTTCGTTGATTGCTTTCAAAATATCTTCGGTACTAGGATTCATTGTTTGTCCGCCACTAATTACATAATCAGCACCTAAGCTAGTAAATAGTTTTTGAACACCTTCACCGGCAGCAATTGCAATAATCGCAAAAGCTTTGCGGGCTTTTGGTGCTACAGGAGCAGCTGGTTGTTGATCATGTTCAAGAATTGTTTCATGTTGTAAACGCATGTTATCAACTTTAATCTTGATTAATGAGCCAAATTTCTGACCATAATTCATAACTTCACCTGGATGCTCAGTATGAACATGGACTTTGATAATTTCATCATCATTAACAACTAATAATGAATCACCAAGTTCATTTAAATAATTACGGAAAGTGTCATAGTCAAATTTGCTATCAACTGTTGGGCCTTCGCCAATTTTCACCATGATTTCAGTACAGTAACCAAAAGTGATATCTTCAGTTGCTAATTGACCTTGCACACTACGATGATGCTCTGCATTAATCATTTCATCCATAACAGCTGGTGTTGCTTCAAAATCAACGCCGGCTTCATATTCACCATTTAAAGCAAATAAGAATCCTTCATAAATATAAAGCAAACCTTGGCCACCACTATCAACAACGCCGACTTCTTTTAAAACAGGCAATAAGTTAGGGGTATTGGCTAAAGCTTTTTTGGCACCTTCAACTACAGCAGTCAAAACTTCAACACAGTCATCACTTTGTTGCGCTTTACGATTTCCGGCTTTAGCACCTTCTCTGGCAACTGTTAAAATTGTGCCTTCAACTGGTTTCATCACAGCTTTATAAGCTGTTTCAACACCATGGGTAAAAGCGGCTGCTAAAGTTTTAGCATCTAAAAATTCAATTTCAGGGATTTCTTTCGAGAATCCTCTAAATAATTGTGATAAAATAACGCCAGAATTTCCACGGGCACCCATCAATAAACCTTTTGAAAGAATCGTTGCTAATTCTCCCACTTTTTGAGAAGCTGAATCAGCTACTGCTTTCGCACCACTAGTCATTGATAAATTCATATTTGTTCCAGTATCGCCATCTGGCACTGGGAAAACATTTAATGAATTAACATATTCTGCATTTACTTGTAAACGTTGTGCACCGGCCTGAACCATTTCTTGAAACTGACCACCGCTAATTTTTGTAACACTCACTTGGAATTTTCCTCCTAGTTCATTTCATAGTATTAATTTTTCCTTCGAAAAATTAGTTTTATCTTCACCACGTATATCATTCGACTAGTTTATTTTTTGGGGTTAAGTCGAACTGACATCCTAGTTCATTTCATAGTGTTAATTTTTCTTTTGAAAAATTAGTTTGATAAATATATCCTGACTATTTCTTTAGTCTGGTAAAACGCGTACACCTTGAACAAAAACATTAACTGAATTAGCGGTAACACCTAATAAATTTTCTAAATTATATTTCACTTTTTCTTGTACGTTACGAGAAACTTCAGAAATTTTTGTACCATAACTTACTATTGTATATACATCTACCGCTACGCCATTTTCTTCTTGACGAACAATTACACCACGGGCATAATTTTCTTTTCTTAAGATTTCGTTAAAGTTATCTTTAATTTGGTTTTTGCTAGCCATACCAACAATCCCAAAAACATCAGTTGCTGCACCGCCAACGACAGTTGCAATAACTTCATTTGTGATTTCGATTGTACCTGCTGCAGTTTTAATTTTCACAGCCATAATTTTGTGCCTCCTTATTCATATTAAATAATCATTTCTTGCACGATAAAGGACTTCATCATCTCAAGAGTTATTAAATCTACTATTTGCTTTTACGAACAAGCAAACGCTACTTAGTTTATTTTATCATAGCAACAATTCAAATAAAAGAAAGTTCCCTTAATTATATCTGATAACTTCGTATAATTTACACGCTTTCGGCAAGAAAGTCAATTATTTACGAAAAAAATTCTTGCTAAAAGTAACAGTTTATGATAAATTATTTTAGTATGAGCTAAAGAATACGCTCCAACATCAAGGCAAAGGAGGAAAAAATTAATGGCTAAAGTTTGTTACTTTACAGGTCGTAAAACTCAAAGCGGCAATAACCGCTCTCACGCTATGAACGCAACAAAACGTACAGTTAAACCTAACTTACAAAAAGTTCGCGTATTAATCGACGGAAAACCTAAAAAAGTTTGGGTGTCAACTCGTGCTTTGAAATCAGGAAAAGTTGAGCGTGTTTAATTTTAATTAAAACGACAAGATGAATCCAGAAGCTGCAGTTGCATTGTTTAAATGCATCTGACAGTTTCTTTTTTTTGCCTTTTTTTAAGCTGATGCGATTTTATAAACCAGCGAGGATATGGTAAACTAATAACCAGTTAAAAATTTCCAGAAATCAGGTGCTGAAATTACAATGAAGCTTAAAAACTTTTTTTCCATAAAAAAAGCCGACTGGCCCATGTTAGCTAGTTTCTTGATTCCCCTTTTAGTGATGATTATCGTCTACTTGCTTACAGGGATTTATCCCGGCAGTAGCCGTAGTATTTTGGCAAGTGATGCTTTTTCACAGTTTTCAAATTTCTACGCTAGCTTTCGCAATGTTTTAAGTGGACAGCAAAATATCTTTTATACTTGGACAGCCGCTTTAGGTTTAAATTATTTGGCGTTAGTTTCTTATTATTTAGGTGGGGCTTTTACTTTTTTAGTTTTCCTTTTTCCTAATCAATGGATGCCTGATGCTCTTTATTTTATTACGATTATTAAAATCGCTTTGGCAGGTTTAGCTTTTTATCATTTAGCCAAACGAACTTTTAAAATTCCCCCTTGGCAGCAAACCGCTTTATCGGTCGCTTATGCCTTAATGTCTTTTGCAACCGCCCATTCAGAATTAATCATGTGGTCAGATGCCTTTATTTATTTACCCTTAGTCATTTTAGGCATCAATCAAGTGTTGGCGAAAAAACGACCGACGCTGTTGTTTATCAGCTATTTACTATTATTTACTTCCAATTTTTATATGGGTTTTATGGTAGCCATTTTTTCAGGTCTTTATTATTTGGCTCGCTTATTTAGCAATTGGAAAAAACACCGTCATAGTATCTTTCGCTATAGTTTGACAGCCCTTTTAGCAACTGGCGCTTCCATGGTTATCATTTTGCCAACAGTTTTAGATTTACGAAATAATGGCGAAACCTTATCAGATGTCAGCACTTTAAAAACGGCTGCCACTAACGTTTGGGATATCATCATGAAAAACATGATTGGCGTTTACGATACTACAAAATATGGCTCAATCCCCTTTATTTATGTTGGTTTACTGCCTTTTGTGCTTTGCTTATTTTACTTCGTCACTAAGAAAATTGCTTGGCGTAATAAATTAGCTTTTGCTAGCTTGTTTGCTATTTTAATTGCTAGCTTCTATTTAAATCCTTTAAATCTCTTTTGGCACGGAATGCATGCGCCAAATATGTTTTTATTCCGCTATGCTTATTTGTTTTCCTTTTTAGTTGTTTTATTAGCTGGTTACGCCTTAGAAGTCGTCAATGTTTTAAAAGCTTTTAGTCTTCGTCCTTTTATTTTATTGGTGGCGGCTATATTCTGTATTGTTTATGGTGTTGCTAAAAATCAATATCCTTATGTTAGTCTCTTTTCTTTTATTTTAACGATTGCTTTTCTGCTACTCTATTTTGCTACTTTTAGCCTTTATCAAATAAAAGTTCTTTCTTTGAAAAAAATGACTGCTTTACTCTTGTTATTTATGACGGCAGAAGCTTTTATTAATACTAATTCCATGATTCAAGGGATTTTAGATGACTGGAATTATGCTTCCCGTAGCTTGTTTACTGAGCCTTATCCTGATATTAAACAATTAGTCACCACGGCTCAGCAGGAAGAAGATGAGTTTTTCCGCTTAGAAAATCTAAATCCGGTTTCTTCCAACGACAGTTTGAACTACGGTTATAACGGTTTGAGTTTTTTCTCTTCCATTCGTAATCGTAATTCTTCTAGCTATTTGAATCAGCTAGGTTTTCGTTCGCGAGGAACTAACTTAAATATGCGTTATGCTAACAATACTTTGTTAATGGATAGCTTTTTCGGTTTTAAATATAATATTAGTCAAGATGATATTAGCAAATATGGTTTTAATAAAATTGATAGTGCCAACACTTACAATTTATATCAAAACCAAGCCGCTTTGCCGTTAGCCTTTTTAACTAGCGAACATATTTATCAACTTGCAGAATTGCCTAATGATAATTTAGGCACTCAAACCGATTTGATTAACACGGTAGCGGGCTTAGATTTAAATTACTATACTTTTTACGAACCTTATATTATTGAAACCAATAATACCGAAGTCATTGAAACAGTGGCTAATGTTACTTACAAAGAATTAGAGGGCAACATTGCCAAAGATATCAGCTGGGAAGTTGTCGTACCAGCCCACACGCAAGCTTATATCAGTCTTTTCCCTACTGATTTTGGCGAATTAAAAAGTTCTACTGCTACTGTGTCAGTCAATGGCGAAAGTCAAAAATCACAAATCAACATTACTGGTCAATATTATAATTTAGGTTATTACGCTGAACAAACGACCGTTGAATTTACTGTCAGCTTTTATGGCACACCTTCTATCACTTTGCTGAAACCAAAAGTTTTGGCCTTAGATACAGTAGCTTATCAAGCTGCAATGGATGCGATTAATAGCCAAGGACTTACGATTGCAGAAAATCCCGGTCGCAAAGTCACTACTACGGTTGAAACACCACAAAAACAAGTGCTTTTAACAACCATTCCTTATGACCAAGGCTGGCAAGCTTATGTGGATGGTAAAAAAGTAGAAATTGTTCCTTTTGAAGATGCTTTTTTAAGTATTCCTATTCCGGCGGGGCGCCATCAAGTGGAATTTAAATTTTTACCCCAAGGCTTTAAAATCGGCTTATGCTTATTTATTATTTGTAATGCTATCTTCTGGTTGTATTGTTGGCATTTAAAACAACAAATGCTGAAACAGCGCCAAAGACAGCGAGCTCGAAAAAGAAAATTAAATCATTAAAAAGCACGTCAGAAAAGTGAAAATAACTTTTCTGGCGTGCTTTCTTAGTTATTGTTAAGCTTCTAATTCAGCAACTAAAGCTTCTAATTCGTTTAAGCGAGTTTCAAAGACGCTCATGGCATCTTCAATATAAGCGGCTTGAGTCATATCGACACCGGCTTTTTTCATAACTTCAATTGGGTAGTCACTGCTACCAGCTTTTAAGTAATTCAAATAATTCTCTAACGCTTGCGGCTCTTTAGTCAGAATTTTTTTAGATAAAGCTGATGCCGCAGAAAAACCAGTGGCATATTGATAAACGTAATAATTATAGTAGAAATGAGGAATCCGGCTCCACTCTAATTTAATTTCTGGGTCTTCAACCACATCTGGACCGTAATATTTAGTGTTTAATTTACCATAACTTTCACTTAAATATTCGCTCGTTAAAGGTACTCCTTTGGCATCTTCTTTATGAATGAAATATTCAAATTCCGCAAATTGAGTTTGCCGGAAAATCGTGCCTTTAAAGCCATCTAAATAATGATTTAAGACATAGGCTCTCACTTTTGGATCAGTTTCTGTTTGCAGTAAATATTCGGTTAAAATATTTTCATTAGTTGTTGAAGCAATTTCTGCTAAGAAAATTGAATAGTCACCGTAAACATATGGCTGATTGTTTCTTGTGAAATAGCTATGCACACTATGGCCCATTTCATGAACTAGTGTATACAATTGATCTAAACGGTCGTTCCAGTTCATTAAAATGTATGGCGCTGTATCATAAGCGCCGGAAGAATACGCACCACTGCGTTTCCCTTGATTTTCAACCACATCAATCCAACGGCTCTTCAAAGCAGTTTCAACCACTTCTAAATATTCCGCCCCTAATGGTTGTAAAACTAGCTTCATTTTTTCAGCCGCTTCTTCATAAGAATAACTAATACCCACTTCACCTAAAATTGGTGTGTATAAATCATACATATGCAACTCATCTAGTTTTAAAAGACGTTTTCTTAAAGCGATATAGCGATGCAATAAAGGTAGATTTTTATTAACAACCGTCACTAAAGTATCATAAACACTTTCTGGAATATGGTTGCCACTTAAAGCTGCCGCCCGCGCAGACGGATAGTTATGGACTTTCGCTTGATAATTATGCTTTTTAACATTCGTTGATAAAGTGCTGGCAAAAGTATTTTTAAATTGATCATACACGCCGTATAAAGCTTTAAAGGCGTTTTCACGAACTTTAGGATCGGTACTTTCAACTAACTGACCATATACCCCGTGAGAAAGTTGCACTTTTTCGCCATTTTCATCTTCAATTACAGGGAATTTCAAATCGGCATTATTTAATACTGAGAAAATATCGCCAGCTGCTCCAAAAATTTCACCAGCACCGGCTAATAAAGCTTCTTGTTCAGCCGAAAGCACATGAGGACGATTGTCCACCATTTGTTTTACAAAATGACGATACATTTCTAATTTAGGCTCTTCCGTAAAATAACCCCAAATCTTTTCATCAGATAGCGTTAAAACTTCTGGTTCAAACCAAGCTAAGCTTTCACTCACTTGGGCGTATAAACTGCTAGCTCGCGCGTATAGTCCTTGATAAGTAGCATCAGCGGTATCTTGGTCATTCTTTAAATGCGTGTATACATACAAAGATTCAATCTGACGATAAATTTTTAGTAAATACTCAATTGCTGCTAGAAATGCTTGTGGGCCTTCAGCTAAGGTTCCTTGATAATCTTTAGCAGATTTGATTTCTTCTGCCAAAGCAGCAAAGCTTTCATCAAAAGCGGCATCACTAGCAAAAATGGTGGTTAAGTCCCAAGTTGAAGCTTCGGGAACTTCTGAACGTAATGGTAATTGTTTTGGTTCTGACATGGTGAAACACTCCAATCCTATAAAAATTTTAACCTTTCTGTTTGATACAGAATAAAGGAAAATAACTTTAGCTTTATCTTACCATATTTTTTAAAGGAAGCTGATAAATATTGTCTAGTTTTCCTTGGTTTTTCGCTCCTGTCGTTAATAACAACCAAGTTTCTGTGAAAAAACAAGCCCAGACTAATTGCTGATTTACTAAAGGAAAATGACTGGCTTCCGAAAAGGGCTCAACTTCTGCTAAAAAAAGTTGATATAAACTTTTAAGAGAATGTCCAGCTTTTTTCAAAAATAATTGATAAATCAAAAAACGAAAATACAAAAGCCAGTCGCCAAAGTATAAATAAAACTGACTGCTGCTATATAAAATAGCCGGCAATTGTAATAAATGCCCTTGTCGCTGATATAGCAAACCTTGAATCGTCAAAATTTTCTTATCTCTCAAGCCTAATTTTTTCATTAGTTGTTGCTGATAAGCCGTGGTTAAGCCTTGCTGATAAGACCAACGATGCTTTGGCTGAAAAGTTTGTAGAAACTGCAACACACTGTTTAAAGATTCTTTTTCAAAAGAAAAGACAACTTTTTCAGCAAGTTGTTGATGTTGCCATAATTCTTGCAGATGATAATACAAAATCACCTGTTTTCTTTGACAGAGCAGTTGCCAAAAATGAAAGCCTAAACGTTGATTAAAATAGCAAAAATTGCGGGTTAATGGGGTTAATTTATTTGCAGCTGCCAAACGTCCCCCTAATAACCACCACTGCTGATATTTTTTAGCGTGGTAACCTGCGACCCGTTCTTGCAGGCGTTGACTGCTTAAAGGTGAACACTGAAACTCAATCACTAAGCGCTGAGGAAATAACAAATCTGGTCGCTGAGGTAAATCAGGTAAGGCTGCTTCTAAAAGTGCCGCCCCTGCTCCCCACTGGTAAAACAAACGTTTCCCTATCAAATGTTCCAACGTTTCTCCTTCACTAAAACTATGGCAATCTGCTTGGGGATAATGAGCGAAATGGGGCATTTTGATTTTGCCATTTTTAAAAATTAACGGACTATGACAAGTTGGACAATAAAATTGCCCTTGCAAAAGCTCTTGCCTTCCAGAAAAATCTAGCAAATTAATAATTTCACCACTCGTTGTTTCAGCAATTAACATCTGCTCACTCCCTTTAAAAAAGAGTACGCAAAAAAGCGGCTGAAACATTAAGTTTTTCCTTAATCCTTCAAACCGCTTTTCTTAATTGCTATTTGCTTACTTAAAATAATGTCGCAACTGCTCTAAAGCTGTCCGCTCCATAATTAAATGACCATATTCTGTTAAAAATTCTGGCGTAACCGTTGAAAAATCAGCAAACTCCAAAATTCTCGCTAACGTGGTTTCTTGTGTTTCCAAAACAAGCTCTTCTTCTAAGAAAGTCAGTTGTAAGAAGTACTGCTCTTCAAAAGAATAAACATTGGTCCAAACAGCCTCTAAATCCAATTCTTGTGCCATTTGAATCAAATCTTCAAAATCGTAAAATTCAAAAACATACATATTAGCTAATTTAGAAAAAGTTTCTGGCTCGACCTCTGCCTCTTCTTCATTAACTGTGCCAAATTGATTTTTCAAATATTCAGCAATATCATTTTTGAAATTCTCGCCTGCTTCAAAGCTATTTAAATCTTCCCCGTGAGGATTTTTACTAATAAATAGTTCAATGCCATCACCTTTTGGCATCACTTGGAAAACAACACTTTCACTGCCTTGAAATTCTTCTTCAATATCAACTTCTTCCAAAATTGAATAGAAAAAATTTTCAATATCTCGTTGGCTGCCTAATAAATCTAAAAAAGTAACCCCGCGAGCTGCTAAATCGTCGCTGCGAATAACCACCCGAATAGTATTTTCATTAATATGTTCCATTTCCATCTTTCAACACCTCGCTTTTGGAAAGGATAATAAACTATAGCTTAATTGTAGCCTAAAGACTATAAAAGTAAAGTAAAAAATAAGAAATGTTAAGAAACTTAACCGCCCCTTTCACAAGAGTTACAAAGATTCAAAACAAGCTAGCAAAAAACCTCGCCAAGTTAGCGAGGTTTAATTTATCTATCATTCATGCCTAATTATAAGCCTGCCATCAATTGTGCTCGACGCAACTCCATCTGTCTAACGTCTCTAGGTAAAAAGCGACGAATTTCATCTTCATTGAAGCCAACTTGTAACTTCTTATCATCAACTAAAAGCGGTCTTCTTAATAGTCCTGGGTTTTCTTGAACGAGTTTCAATAGTTCTTTTAAAGGTAAATCATCAAGATTTACTTTCAGTTTTTGAAAAACTTTAGAACGAGTAGAAATAATGTCCTCAGTACCATTCTCAGTCATTGTCAAAATATGAGTCAACTCATCAATATCTAAAGGGTCGGAAAAAACATTTCTCTCAACAAAAGGAATCTCATGTTCTTGCAGCCAAGCACGTGCTTTGCGACAAGAGGTACAACTAGGAGATGTAAACAAAGTTAACATCGTACTTCACTCCCTTTTCGTGAATCCTATTACTTTTCCAAACAACTTTCGCTGTTTTGGCGTCTGTTGTTATTATACCTAAAATAGGCCATAAAAGCTAGCCTATTAAATAATTATTTTTTCTAAAAAAAGCAGTTAAAGGCTTAAATTTGTTCATCTCTTTTTCTAAAAAATAGCAAAACCAGAATTTTTATAAGCCACCCTTTTTACCTATACAATAGTAAAAAAACTGTATTATTATTTAGTAAAATCTGTTTATCAATCGCTAACTTTCATAGCAAATTAAAAATTAACTGAAACGAAACTGGGCATCATACAATTTACGGTAGTGTCCTTTTTTAGCCATTAATTCTTCATGAGTGCCTTCTTCCAGAATCCCCGCTTCACTCACTACAATAATCCGCGTGGCATGTTTAATCGTCGCTAAACGATGAGCAATAATTAAAGTCGTTCTGCCTGCTGCTAAGGAATTTAAAGACTCTTGAATGACTTGTTCTGTTTCTGTATCTAAAGCTGAAGTAGCTTCATCTAAAATTAGAATCGGTGGATTTTTTAAAAACATGCGGGCAATCGCCACTCGTTGCTTTTGACCACCAGATAATTTCACGCCACGCTCACCAATTACGGTATCTAAACCTTCACTCATATTTTCAATAACCGCTTCTAAATGGGCTAATTTCACTGCTTGCAAGATTTCCGATTCTGTCGCATCTAATTTACCGTAAGCAATATTTTCACGAATACTGCCAGGAAATAAAAAGACATCTTGCTGAACAGTCCCGATTTGACTTCGCAAAGAAGCCAACGTCATCTCTTTAATATTGATGCCATCAATCGTGATTTTCCCTTCAGTCACTTCATAAAAGCGGGGTAATAAATTGCAAAGAGTCGTTTTCCCAGAACCGCTTTGACCAACAAAGGCGACGGTTTCCCCTTGATGAATTTCTAAATTTAAGTTGCTTAAAACTTTTCTAGAATCAGCATATGCAAAGGAAACTTGGTTATAAACGATTTCTCCATTTAGGTGCTCCACAACTTGCGCATCGGCAGCATCAACAATTGTTGAAGGTCGGTCAATTTCATCAATAAAGCGTTTAAAACCAGCAATTCCTTTAGGATAACTTTCAATCATATTGTTGACTTTTTCAATCGGTCGCACAAAAACATTTGCCAATAAAATAAAAGCCACAAACTGACCACTAGTAATTTCTCCTGAAATAACATAATAAGCCCCAAAGATTAAGGTAAATAAATTAATTAAGCGAATCATTAAATAGTTAAAAGAAGAACTATACCCCATAATTTTATAAAATAAAATTTTTGATTGGCGATACATTTGATTTAACTTTTCAAAACGTTTTTGTTCAAATTTTTCATTGGCAAAAGATTGCGTCACACGAATGCCGCTAACCGTCGCTTCAATTCCTGAATTAAATTCTCCTAAATTATCGTAAATTTGCGTGTTGACTTTAGTCATTTTTTTATTAAAGAAAACCAAGGCAATTGTGATAAAGGGAACCAAAATAGAAGTTGCTAAAGCTAGCTTAACGTGCATTCTCATCATCAATAAAAACGAACCTAACAGCGTCATAATCGTAATAAAGATATCTTCCGGTCCATGATGGGCGACTTCTGAAATTTCAAATAAATCCGTCGTTAAGCGGCTAATTAACTTGCCGGTCTTTTGATTATCATAATATTCAAAAGGTTGCGTTTGTAAATGCTGATACAACTCGCGGCGCATATCAGTTTCCATATTAACTCCCAGCTTATGACCATAGAAAACCACAATATATTGCAGAATAGTATTTAAAATATAAAAACCAAACAAGCCGAAAGCCACCAAAGCCACTAAACGAAAATTCCCTTGCGGCATAATCGTGTCAATCACCTGATTAACCACCACCGGAAAAGCCAACTCTAAAACTCCAGCAATTACCGCACAAGTAAAGTCCAAAATAAATAATTTTTTATACGGACGATAATAACTAAAAAAACGTTTTAACATAAATCCCCATCCTATCTTTAAACTTGGCAAAACCAAGTTCTTTCACAATTTTCACAGTTAGAAAAAATTATAACATAAATTGGCAAGGAAAAGGGGGAAACACCACTTTCTTGAACAATCAGTATTTCATTTTAAGTTTTTCCGATATCAATTTTCTACAAAAATGAAAGAATTCATTTTTGTACTCCACTCTATAAACGAAAGTTTTTAAAGAAAATGTCACCCATCTTTCCAAAAAAATATTTTCAATTTTAGTAATAAAATATATTGATTAATAAAAATATCAAAAAACAAGCAAGAGATTTTTTCCCCCTGCTTGCTTATTAATCAATCTTAATTCTCCGCCCCGATACTTAAAATCGTGCGAATATCGTCTTCTGTCAAACGTTGTAACTGCTCTTCGTCCCCTTGAATGACTTGTTGGAACAATTTACGTTTTTCATTTTGCAATAAGTCAATCCGTTCCTCTACAGTGCCTTCTGCCAATAAACGCCAAACTTCTACCACGTTTTTTTGACCAATTCGATGGGCTCTGCCGGCTGCTTGTTCTTCAACCGCGGGATTCCACCACAAATCGTACAAGATAACGGTATCGGCACCGGTTAAGTTTAGCCCCGTGCCACCAGCTTTTAGAGAAATTAGAAAGACATCTTTTTCCCCTTCATTAAAAGCATTAACCATCTCTAAACGCCGTTTCGGGTTGGTACTCCCTCGTAAATAAAAAGTACTAATCCCCAATTTTTGAAATTCTTCTTCAATAATCGTCAACATAGAAGTAAACTGTGAAAATAATAAAATTTTATGATTATTTTCTTTGGCAGTTACCACTAATTCTTTTAGCTGCTCTAATTTTCCAGAGTCCCCAACATAATCAGGAATAAATAATTTTGGATGACAACAAATTTGGCGCAAGCGGGTTAAGCCCGCTAAAATACCAATCCGATTTTGTTTAAAGGCATTGCTATCCATGCCCGCCACTTGCTCTTGCATTTGCCGCAAGTGAGCTAGATAAACTGTTTTTTGTTCTTCTGTTAAATCACTGTAAATATTCATTTCAATTTTTTCTGGCAAATCATCTAAGACATCGCTTTTTGCTCGCCGTAAAACAAAAGGTCGAATCATTTGCGCAACCATGGCAGTACTTAGTTGATTGAATTTTTCTTTGCTAGGGAAAAAGCCTGGCATGATAATTTGGAAAAGCGACCACAGTTCCCCTAAATTATTTTCAATCGGCGTGCCGCTTAAAGCAAAGCGCTTAGGAATCGTTAAATCCCGCAAGGCTTGCGCTGTTTTGCTGGCACTATTTTTAACCATTTGTGCTTCATCTAAGATTAAATAATTCAATTGGGCTTCTTCATAAATTTGGCTGTCTTGTCGTAACGTCCCGTAAGAAGTGATAAAAACATCCGCGGCTGCTGTTAACAATTGCTGCCGCTCGGCTTTACTGCCGGAAACCACGCAAACTTGTAAACTTGGCGCAAATTTTTTCAATTCTGCCTGCCAATTATAAATTAAACTAGCGGGTGCAACGATTACAGCTCTTAACAACTGATTATCTGTGCTTTCTTTTTCTGCTAATAAATAGGTAATGGCTTGTAAAGTTTTCCCTAAACCCATTTCATCAGCTAAAATCCCACCAAGATGATAGTCACTTAGCATTTTTAACCAACGGAAACCCGTTAGCTGATAAGGTCGTAATTCTGCTTGTAAAGCAGTTGGCAAATCAACCTGATAGTTTTCTGGATGAATTAAATCCAGCGTTAATTGTTGCAAGCTCGGTGCCCAATCAATTGGAATGTCAAAATCTTGTTCTTGCTCTTTCAGAAATAGCGCTTGATATTTAGGCACTTTTAATTCAACAGTATCTTTTTGCAAACGATGACGAAGTTGTTGTAAAAACTGACTGGCTTGCTGGAAACTCTCGGATTCCAAAGACAGTATCTCGCCATTTTTCATAGTATAAAAATTTTCTTGGTTTAGTAAACGCTGTAAAATTGCATCAATCTCATCATCATCAATTCCTGAAATATCAAAATGAATATCCAACCAAGAATCACTTTCCTTAATGGATAGTTGCGGACGAAACTGCTGGGCATCTAAAAATAGTTCTCGTAAAGCTTTAGATAATACTACTTCTCCAAATTGTCTGAAAAACGGCAGTTCTTGCGTGAAAAATTGATATAAAGCTGACCCTTGCGGTAAAGTTTTCGCCATCCCAGTTGCTGTTTCTTGATAACCTAACGCCAAAAAGCGCTGAGCCAACTGTTTTTCTTCTTTAGTATCTCGTAAAACTTTTTTCGTTGTAGGTAATTGTTGATGCTTTTTATCGGTAGAATAAATAGCTGTGCCATAATGGGCATCAATCCGCAAAGTAATTTCGGCTTTTTCACGGTGGAAATACATTTTTAAAGCTAAAGGCTCATCCACCAATTCAGCTAAAATTTCTTCAACCACCGTCACTGTCCCGATTTTTTTAAGCAATGGCACCACTTCTTTAAATAAAGGCAGCAGTTCTGATTTATCATAAGCAATCGCTTGTTCTTTAAACCGTTTCAGCAATTGTTGTAAGGTCAAATAAATTTCTTCTTGCTGATTATCAAAGCTATAAAAATGATTGCCGATAACGCCCCAATGATAATTAGCCAAGTAATAATCAAATAAAGTTTGAAATTTTAACCAATAACCACCGGCTTTACTTTCCACAGAAAAATCCAAAGGGCGTTTATTTTCGCTAAAAGAAATTTTGCGGGTTATTTTTTTATCTAATTTCAATTGCAAAACTCGCAAACGACTCATTTCTTCTAACAATCTGCCACCCTGTTGTGGCGGCAGTAATAAAGCCCGTTTTGCAAATCGGGTACGATCTAAGTTGGCGTTGCTACCACCAAGTTGTTGCGTTTTTGCTAAACCATATAGCTCTAGCAGCAAACCATTGATTTCTTCATCAAAAGCCGAACGGGCTAAGTGAACTTTTTCTTGATTAATTTCATAATTCCCTTCAAGAAACCACATTTCTAAGAAATCATAAATATTTTTAACTACATAAAGTCGCTTCTTATTCGCTAAAAAGCCAACTTTTAATTGTAAACTAAATAAATTTTCTTCTGGGCGGAAAAGATTTTCTGCCACCATCTCCACTTGGCATTCTAAAGCTAAAGCTGGCACTGTTGTCGCAGCTGGCTTTGCTAAAATTCGGGAAAAACCTTTGGTAAAGACTTCTGAACGGGAAGCGATAAATTCAGTAGTTGGTTTATCAATTACTCGCGAAATGCCTTTTTGTTTTAAATACAGTTCAACGGCTACGGTATGCCGACAATACTGATGATCTTGCCAGTAAGCGCAAGTGCACCAATCTTTTTCCAAGGGTGAACCATCAAGACGGACTTCATATAATTTACTTCCCATCACTTCTGCATGCCAAATTCGTTCATTATAATCTGGTTCCGCTGATAAAACGCGGCCTTTTTGTACATAATTGCGGCCTAGCTCAATAATTTTTTCTGGAATTGTCCATTTCAATTTTATCACCTCTTCCTTTAACAAAGTGAGGGAAACCTCATTTTGCTAGCTACTTAACTTTTAACTATAATTGATAGGTAATCTCGCTTTGCCCGCTGCCATTCCCCGTCACTAAAATTTGTTGTGGAATTCGCTCTTTCAACTCGCCGACATGACTGATAATGCCAATCATGCGACCATCGCTTTCAATGGTTTCTAAAGCTTCCATCGCCATATTTAACGACTCTTCATCTAAAGAACCAAAGCCTTCATCAATAAATAGCGCCTCAATTGAAATTCCACCACTTTGATTTTGAATGACTTCCGCTAAAGATAAAGCTAACGCCAAAGCAGCAATAAAGCTCTCACCACCCGAAAGCGTATTGGCACTGCGACTATTTCCGGCATCATCGTCATAAATATTAATCTCTAGGCCAGTAACATTGCGGCGACTACCAATTGCCGTAGAAAGTTCAAACTGATAACGATTCCGTGTTAAAAGCCCTAAACGCTGATTGGCAATTTGTAAAACTTCCTGCAAATAACTTTGCAAAATATAGCGTTCCAAACTGGTTTTCATGGCGTTATCACCATTCATCACTTGACTCAACTCAGATAACTGTTTAAATTCATCCAGTTTTTGCTGATTTTTTTGATAAAGTTGCGTAAAATTAGCCAAAGTTTCTTGATTTTGCGTCAGCTGACTTGCCAATTGATAAATTTCAGCTTGTTGATTTTGCACTTTTTCACGACTCAGCGCTAAAGCTGTTTCAAATTCTGTTAATTGCGGTGGTGCTTTTTGCGTCAGTTGTTCTGCCAACGTTTGAAGCTGTTGCTGATTGAGATTTTTTTGTAATTGATAAGCTTGAATTTCCTGACGCATGCTACTGATTTCTGCAGTATCTTGTAGCCACGCTTGAAGCACCGTTAAATTTCCTGCCATTTCAGCGGTGGCTAATTCTTGTTGTAGCAGTTGATGCTGTTGTTCGCTCGTGCTCTCAGCCGTCTTTAAAGCTTGCAGATTATAAGTTAGTTGTTCCTCTAAGCGAATTTCTTGTTGCTTCAGCTGTGTTGACTCTTCAGCTAACAAGCTCTCTTCTTTTTGGTAAACGCTGATTTCTAGCGTCAATTGTTGTTGTAATTCCGCTAATTCTTGATAAGAGGCTGACACCCCTTGCGCTTGTAAACTACTGATGCCTCCAGCTAAACTAGCTTGTTGTTGCTTCAATTCGTGTTGCGCTAAATCAGCTGACTTTTGTTCTTCAACTAAAACTCGTTGTTGCTGCTGAACTGTTTGCAATTGGTTTTTAGCATCTGCTAATTCCTGCTCTTGCAAAGTAATTTCACTTCGCAACTGTAGCAGGAGGTGCTCGCCTTCAGCTAAGGTAGCGATTGGTGATTGGCTATTTGCTACTAATAAAGTAGTTAACTCTGCTAATAAATTTTCTGCTTCAGCTTCAGCAACTAAAATTTGTTGTACAAGATTTTGCTCTTCCGCCAATAAATGCTGACTTTCAGCCTGCAAAGTCGTTTGTTCTTGTTTTAATTTTTCAAGCTCTTCTTCTAACAAAGCCAGACTTGCTTCTTGCTGTCGAATGCTCTCGCTGGAATAATCAGCCTCTTTAGCAAAAGGTTGCGGATGCTCTAGCGCACCACAAACTGGGCACGGTTCGTCGTCAGTGAGCTCCAAGCTTAAACGGGCAATTTGCATTTTTAACCAGTCATTTTTAACTGCGGTATAAGCAATAGTTTTTGTTGCAACGCTGGCTTCAACCGCGGTCAATTTTTCAGCAGTAGTAGCTGATGCTCTTTTATTTTGCTCAGCCTGTCCTTGAAGTTTTTCTTGCTCTTGTTTTCGCTTGGTCAATTGTTTTAATTTTTCTTGAAATAAAGCTAAAAAATTCGTTGTTTGCTGCAAAGTTTCTCCACCAACAACTATTTCTGTGATAGCTAGTTGTTGCTGGGCTAAAGTATCCTGAGCTTGCTTGTTTTCAGCAATTTCCGCTGCCGTTTTCGCAATGGCTGCGGTAACTTCGGTTAGCTGCTTTTGGTCGGCTGCTAATTTTTCTGCTAATGGCAGCTGTTGTTGTACGGTTTGTAATTGTGACTGACAATTTTGATAGCTTGGTAATTTTTCTTGAAATAGCTGATTTTTACTTTGCCAATCAAGCTGTGCTTGCTGATTTTCATTAATTTCCGTCTGTAAAGTTTGTTGTTTAGCTGTTAATTTAGCGGCTTCTGTTTGGGCTTCTGCCAATTTATCCACTAAAGGCTTTTGCTCAAGCGCCCATTCTAGCTGTTGCAATCTTTGTTCTTGCTGTTTTATTTCAGGTTCTTTCGCCAGTAATTGTTGCTGCTGATTAAGTAAGTCAGCTTGCTGGGCAAAAAGTTTACTGATTTCTTGTGCTTGATAAAAAGCTTTTTCTGCTTGCTGCTCTTGAACTTGCAACTCAGCCAACATTGTTTTGGCAACGGCTATTTTTTCTTGCTGTAAAGTGATAGCAGCATGTGCTTCAGCGATAAATTCTTGGTTAGGTAATTCTGACAGAGCCACTTCACTTGCAAAATTTTCTTGCAACAGTTTTAATTTTTCTTCGGAAGCAGTCCACTCTTTACTGGCTTCTTTCACGCGCTCTTTTAATTTTTCTGCAAAATCACGAAACATTTGCGTACCAAATAATTGGCGTAAAACTACTTCTCTCTCATCACTTTTCGCACTTAAAAACGTGCGGAATTTGCCTTGTGGTAATAACACGATTTGCGTGAATTGCTCGGCAGTCAAATGAACCAACTCTAATATTTGTTGAGCCACTTCACCGTTTTTATTGTATTGACGCAATTCTTTGCCAGCCAAATCCATGACGGTTAAGCTGACTTTAGCAGCTTGTGAACGCTCGCCAGCCCCTCTTTTTTTCATGACAATTTGCTCTGGCATCCGCATCACTTGATAAACTAAATCCTGATGCTCAAAAGTAAACGTCACATAAGTTTCTTCCGTTGGTTGCGCAAAAGCCGAACGCATTTCTTTCCCCGTCCGCAATTTACCAGAAGTTTCTCCAAAAAGAGCATAAGTCATGCCGTCAAAAATGGTCGTCTTACCGGTTCCCGTTTTGCCACTAATTAAAAATAATGTAGCACTACTTAACTGAGAAAAATCAATTTCTTCATCAATAAAGGAACCAAAATTTTTCAATTTCAATCGTAGTGGTCGCATACTTACTCCCTCCCTTGAACTTCTCCTAAAATTTCTTGTAGCCAATTGCTTTGTTGGGTTGTTAACTCATGGTCGGTCATTTCTTCAAAAAAAGTCGTCATTAATTCTTGGGGTTTCAAATCCCGACGTTTCACTTGCTCAGTAATTTTCGCTTGTTCAATTTCTCGACCGTTCTCACGAGTAATACTTAAAATCCGCGGATAAACCTGCCGCAGTTGATTCATCATATTAGGAATAGCGCCTTGGTCCGTTAAACAAATTTCTAAATAATCTTCACGATTGTTATTTTGATAAAAATCCGGATTTAGCAGCTCTTGAAAACTACCTTTTAATTGCCCCATTTCAAACAAAGGGGTTAAAGGCATAAATTCTTTTTTAAAATCTGGTAGGTCCACTAACCACACGCCTTTTTCTTGTTGCATTTCTGAAAGAGAAAATTTCAAAGGCGAGCCGCTATACCGCATTTTTTCTTCTTGTAAGGCGTTACGATTATGCAAATGCCCTAGCGCCACATAATCAAAATTTTGCAGCAAATAACTAGGAACACTATCTAAGCCTCCTACTTCAATTTTCGTTTCTGAATCACTTTTCTCACTACCAGCAACAAAAAAGTGAGCCACTAAGACTTGTTTTTTATCGGCAGCAAACTGCTGCTCCATTTCCGGAACAACTCGCTCTAACGCCTGTGCTAGCGTACGAATACTATCGTCTTGAAAATAAAGACGGGCTGCAATCGGTTCAAAATAAGGTAATAGGAAAAATTGCGTATCTTCGATTTCAACTGGCTGAAAAGCCTGCGCCAATTGAGTATGTAAATAAAAATCCGTCATTTGATACCAACGGCTGCCAGCTGCTAAACGGGTAGCACTGTCGTGATTACCAGAAACTGCTAAAATCGGAATTTTCTCCTGTAAATTGACTTCTTCCACAAATTGATTTAACAATTCAATGGCTTCTAATGGCGGCACAGAACGGTCATATAAATCACCAGCAATCACTAACGCATCAATTTTTTCAGCTTTAGCCAGTGCCACTATATCCGCTAAAATTTTTCTTTGATCCGCTAATAAATCATAACCATGTAATTTTTTGCCAATATGTAAATCTCCCGTATGTAAAAAACGCACTTTCTCCCACCTTCCATAAAAAAAGCCCTTCTAACCATTATAACATTTCTAAATAAATTTATTCAAAGATTAACTAAAGAAAAATAAAGCTTATTGCCTAAAAAACAAGCTAAAAGATTTTCTCTCTTAGCTTGTTCCTTTAAATTATTTTGGTTCGTATTTAAAATTTGGATCAATTTCTGTATCCAGTTGATCAAAGGCCCCTTGCAAGCGCGTTTCAACTTCTGCTAAGCCATCTTTATCCATTTTTTTAATATCACTAATATCAATGGCTTCTCCAAAACGGACAGTAATTCGTTTTCGTTTTAAAACCCCTTTAAAAGTTAAGGGACCTTGATAAACACAAGGAACAATTTTAACTTTCGCCATTTTAGCAATCAGTGCCATACCGCCTTTTAAAGCAGTGGAATGGCGCGTACCACTAGGAAACATAATTAAACTTAAATCAGTATCTTTTAAAAGTTTAACTGGCGTTTTAATGGCGCTCGGGCCAGGATTATCCCGTTTTACTGGGAAAGCATTGGCGTGAACTAAAATATAACGCAAAATTGGATTTTTAAATAATTCTTCTTTTGCCATAAAACTGAACTTCTTCGGCGAAGCGCCTACAGCCATATGAACAGGTTCCCACCAGGTTCGATGAGGAGCGACTAAAATATAATTTTCGTCTTGCGGTAAAGCTTCACGGTTCTCATAATGAGCATTGCCGTTGACGATAAATAAAACCACCCGCGCAACGACTCGAATAAAGCGATAAAACATATTTTTCTTCCTTTTCTTAAAAAGCTGAACCCACAGGCTGAGCTTTTGTATTAAAATCTTAACTATTCCTTAATATGCCTAAAATCCATTTATTTGACAAGTATTTTTTCTAGTAAATAATATTATTATACTCCATAAACATACGGAGTGCAAAAAGAAAGTCTTCAATTCTAGTTGCAGCTTTTTTTTGGTAGAGTATAATAAATCTAGCGAAATTTTTGAAAGAGTAGAAAATAATGAAATTATATCCTAATGAACGTATTGATCAATTATACGCTGATGATGTCAAAATCATTCAAAGCGCCGAAGTTTTTTCTTTTTCCTTAGATGCTGTCTTATTAGCGAATTTTCCACAACTGCCTAAAAAAGGTCGGATTGTTGATTTATGTGCAGGCAATGGCGCTGTTGGTTTATTTGTCAGTAAAAAAACTAGTGCTGAAATTACCCAAATTGAATTGCAACCTCGCTTAGCTGATATGGGGCAGCGAAGTATTCAACTGAATCACTTAGAAGCACAAGTTACTATGATTCAAAGTGATATTAAGGACAGCTTTCAGCATATTAAAGCTGATTCCGTTGATTTAGTGTTATGTAATCCCCCATACTTTAAGGAATTACCCACTAGCAAAAAAAATCCTAATGCTCATTTAGCAATCGCTCGTCATGAGATTGAAACCAATTTAACAGAAGTTGTCCAAATTGCCAGTCGTTTATTAAAAACAAACGGCCGTTTCGCCTTAGTTCATCGCCCGGATCGCTTTTTAGAGATTTTAGATGAGCTGCGGGCACAGCGCTTAGCTCCGAAAAAAATCCGTTTTGTTTATTCTAAAGCCAATAAAGAAGCCAACATTTTATTAATCGAAAGCATCAAGAACGGCAAAGAAGACGGTCTGCGAATATTACCGCCTTTGATTACTTATGATGAACAGGATGACTATCAAGAAGAAGTGCGGGCAATGATTTATGGAAAATAAACAACACTTTTTTTACGTGCTCCATTGTCGCGACAATAGTTATTACGGCGGCTATACTACCGATTTGGCTCGGCGTTTAAATGAACACAATCAAGGAACTGGTGCGAAATATACTCGCCCACAAACTCGGCGACCACTAACGATGATTCACGCGGAAAGCTTCTCAACCCGCAGTGAAGCTACTAAAGCTGAAACAGCTTTTAAAAAATTGACTCGCCCCAATAAAGAACGCTATTTAACAAATCATCAAAATTTAAACGTGTTATAACCTAAAAAGACTGAATGTTGCGCTTATTTCCTGCAACATTCAGTCTTTTTTATTTATCTTTTAAAATAGTTCGGGCAACTAAGCCAGCATAAGCCACTGAACCCGCTTCATTAGGATGCACACGATCTTCATAAAACCATTCGGGATGACTCCTACTGTAATCATGCCAATCAATCAAAGTCAGATTGGCATATTTTTCATTCATCTTCGTCAACATGGCATTTACTTCTGTCTCCCAACGTTGCGTTGGCACATACAAATTCACCCAAAAGATTTGGCGATCACCAAAAGCAGCCATCACCCCATCAAATTCTTCTTCTGAAAAAGGACCATTCGCCCCTAAACTAACAATCACCGCATCACGCAATTGATCTTCTTCTACCAAATTACTGATTAAAGGTGCACTGTCAATCAACTGGCGACCAATATCGCCATCAACCACAATGTTAGGAAAAATATTTTGCAATTCATTGGTTGTTGCTAACATTAACGAATCACCAAAACCAGAAATTTGCATATTAGCTGCGATAGCTAATTTTTCTGGTGGCAACCCATAGAGATTCTCTGGGTCTTCAATTCCAGCAATATTGCTTTGTTTCTCAGCATCTTGCTTTTTACTAGCTTCAGCTAGTTTTTTATTTTCAGCAATTTTCTGTTGCAACGCCTCTTGTTCAACAGAAGCTTTTGTTGGTGCAATCACCAAACCCACCAAACTAAGTACCGTCATAGCAATAATTGGGATAGAAACCAATTGCGTTTTGGAAAATTTCGGTTTTTTGATAAAAACTTTGAAATCTTGCCAAGTCTGGCGATAATCCATATGGCGGAAAGGCTCTTCAATAAAGCGATAAGAAAGTTCACTAATTCCTAAAATCAGCACTAATTCAATAATAATGTGTAAACCTAACAGATTATTAATATTACGAACTTTCGCTTCATAAAAAATCATAACTGGAAATTGATATAAATAAATTCCATAACTCCGTTTACCTAACCAATCAAAGACAGGATTCGTTAACCATTTCCCTAAAGATGCGCCAGGATGCGCCGTAATCGCCACTAAAACGCAGCACACAACGCTGTACAAAAACATCCCGCCATAGTAAACGAAAGTACTGTCGGCCTTCAAAAATAATAGGCCTAAAATCACAATGATTAGCGCAGCAATTCCAATAGCATTTAAAATAGCCCGAGCTTCTTTCGAGATTTTTTCTTTGATTTTATCGCTAGGCCAAACCATCCCTAATGCGCCACCAAGTAGTAAAGAGAACACACGTGTATCTGTGCCATAATAAACCCGGCTTGGATCTACTCCTGGTTTATATAAAATCAACATCAATAAGCCGGAAATAACTGCCAAGCCCGCTGTCGCATAAAACATTTTTGAACGCTTCCCTAAGAAACGCTTCAATAAAATAAAAATTAAAGGCCAAATCAGGAAATGCTGACTTTCAACCGCCAACGACCAAATATGCGTAAATGGTGATTCATTCCCAAAACGATCAAAATAAGAAAGCCCGTTATTAATCTGCCACCAATTATTCACCCACAATAAACTACTAGCAACAATTTGCCGAATGTCTCGCAACAAATTCCGTTGAAACAGAGTCATATAGCTAATCGCCATTAAGAACATTGCCAACAAGGAAGGATATAATCGCTTCATTCGTCGGAAATATAAATTTTTCAAATCAATTTT
The DNA here is from genome assembly GCF_029893325.1 of Enterococcus sp. PF1-24. Lineage (GTDB taxonomy): Bacteria > Bacillota > Bacilli > Lactobacillales > Enterococcaceae > HY326. The sequence continues at coordinate 59,262 of NZ_JARXWL010000006.1, read as the reverse complement.
TTTATTATTATCCCACTGTCGTAACAAACCATCTGTTAATAAATAGCCTGAAACGACAAAAAATATTGGAACTCCTAAATACCCACCTTTCATACTGGAAGGCAATAAATGATATAAAATGACGCCAATTACTGCGACTGAACGCACGCCGTTCAAGCCAGTGATATAACGCCTTTTAAGAGTTTCATCCTCTTTATCTTTCTTCTTTTTCTTTTCGGTATCAGTGTCTTCTTCTGCTTCTTCGGAAACTTCTTCTTTGTCTTTTTCTTCTGAACTTACTTTATCAGTTTCTTGCTCTTCAGGTGGAGCTTCTGCTACCTGATTTGCTATTTCTTCTTGTTTTTCTTTTTCTGCAGCTGCTTCAGCGGTCTCTTTTTCAATTAACTCTTGCCTTTTTCTACGACCTTCTTCTAAACTTTTTTCTATCATTTCTTTAAAACTGGCTAATTCTTGTGAACCAGTTGCTACTTTTTCAGTTGTATTTTCATCTATAGATAACGCGGAATCGCGGTGATCATCCTCTTTAATATTTTTTGTCATTATATTTTCAATCCTTCTATGAATATACTAGTTATGTTACGTGGATTTGCTTGAAAAAGCAAGCTGAAACTTCACTTATTCTGATAATTAACAAAATTTTTCTAGTCCCACTTTTTATTACTAATTTTCTTTGCGGGGAAAGTGTAAATCCGTAACTATACAAGTGTTATTTTATGCAACTATATCGCCAAAAATCAGCAGTAAAAAAGGAACGGATCTCTCCGTTCCTCAAAAAAACATTAAAATTTTGATAGTAAACTTATAAATCACCTTCATAGTCTGCGATAAATTCCGTCAGTTTTTCATGTGCTTTCTTAGCTGCTTCTTCGGGAGAACTTCCAAATAGAGCATCTTGAATCATGTCACCGATAATATCACTTACTTCTGAAGGTAAAGACGATTCAGGGCGTTCTGTACCATAAATATTTTCTGTTATTTCTTTTGCTAGATTTTGTTGATAGTCGGCTTCACCTTTTTCTACAACACTTTTTCGTGGAGAATATGAGAATTTCGCTTCAGTATTCCACTTCAAACTATTTTCTCCAGATTCATCTAAAAACATGTATTTTATAAATTCTGCTGCTTCTTTAGGATGTTTACTTTGATTATTAACTACAAAGCTCCAACCACCAGCAACCGTTACATCTTTCGCATCATCATCTGGTTTGGGCAAAGGAACAACACCAATATTTCGGTCTTTATACTCATCGTTAAGTGCTCTAATTCCTACTGTTCCACCAATCCATAGTGCAGTTTCATCATCTCCTAAGATGCCTACATCGCCTGCACCTCGCGAAGGTTTAATATTAGCACTACCATTATCAATAAATTCTCTCCAAAATGTTAAAGCTTTTATAACTTCTGGAGAATCCAAATTTGATTTGCCATCAACAATATAGTCGCTACCTTGTTGCCACAAAAAAGGCATCATTAAAAAGTTTTGAAAAGCACCTTTATTAACTTCGAAAGTCAGTCCCGAACGGTCATTCGTTGTTAGTTTTTTTGCAGCAGTAAGTAACTCATCCCAAGTAGTAGGGGGAGCTATATTCTGTTCAGCTAGCAAATCAATATCATAAAATAGTGCAACTAAATCTTGTTCGGTTGGTACTGCTATAATTTGCCCTTTTTCATCTGTTACCGCCTCAATTGACGCCGGTGAGTAATCAGCTCGTACGGTTTCAGAAAAAATATCATCTAATGAATATAAAACACCGGCAGTTTTAAAACTACCTATGGTTCCTGGACTAGCAACAAAAATGTCAGGTCCTTCGCCAGAAGCAAATGCTGTTGCCAATTTTGTTCCCATATAATCATCAACGGGTATATTACTGTCGACAATCTTGATATGTGGGTTCTGTTCTTCAAACTCAGCAATTCTTTTTTTGAAAAACTTATCTTCTCCACCATCTTTCGACCAAAAATGCCAAAATTGTAATTCAATTTGTTCATTATTTGAAGCTTCTTCCTTTTTTCCACAAGCAGTAAAGCAGATACTCACAACGCTTAATAAAAAAATGAACCAAAAGACTTTCTTTTTCAATAGGATACGCCTCTTTTCTTTTTTGAAAACAATTTATTTAACTAATAATTAAAGAAATTTTCGGTTTCGCTAGCATGTGGAGCAACAATATCAGGTAATGGTAGGCGTTCTTCGACCGGTAGAATATCATTAAAAGTTTGATGTGGTTCTGTTTGATACCAATAAGCAGTACTACTGTAATCATCACTTCGATGATTATTATGACCATGTTCAATCGTTACTTTGATCGATTTTTCAAACATAACTGGATCTTCAATATGATAACGATATGTCGAAATTTTACCACCCCAATTGGCATCACCACCTAATAATAAACCAAAGTAAGGACTTTGATACTCCTCTGTAGGACACCATGCTGTATTAAAATAATCCTCAGTTCCCGTTCCGTGAAGGGAAGGCGGCCAGGTCTCACCATCAATAAAAATCATATCATCGCCTTCACCGTACCAATTCCAATTGTTAGTAAATCGAAGATTATGAATATTTAAATTGCAGCCAATGTAATGTCCTTTTCCTTCCGTTTCTAATAAAACATAATTATTTTGGCCCGTTGTATTTTTACCACCAAACTCATAAAATGCATTATCCACCTTATCTGAGTCAATACCTTTTGTCACTTCACGATGCCAGTATGCATGGAAACGTAAATTCGTATCTGGAGCATTTTGATATGCTTCATAATCCACATAAAAGTAAAACTTAATTGGTTCACTAGCATTTGATTCAATTTCTATACGTGCCTTCTTCGAAAAAGGCATTGGCAAAAAGCAATTTAAAGCTTGACCACCTTCTGGTCCCATCTGAAAGGGAGCTGAAACATAATTTTTTGTAATACCATGTCCCATTCCAAAAAAATCACCAATCGGAACTTCCACACTCGGTGTTTCTTCATCTTCCCAATACATGCGTAAAATGATTTTTCGATATAAAAACTCTTCCATAATTTCTTCTAAAGGTGCCATGGTCATCCAAATATGGGTAATACAACCTGCTCCCTCTATTAATGCAATATCTTGTCTATCACCTGGGTAAACTTTTAAAAAGTCACGATTACCACCTGTAGTATCATAGCTAGAAACTCGTTTTCTGCTTCCAACTCTTTCCTTACAAATATCTCTCAGTGAACTTCCAAATCCATTCATTATATTTTCTCCTCATTCATTTTATGATATCAAAATCTATTTTGCTATTTTCATCTCAATCAAACTCATACCTATTCCTTCATACCAGAAGTTTTAATACCATCTTTGATATATTTTTGGAATATAAAGAATAGGATAACAGTTGGTAAAGCTGCAATTACTGCCCCAGCTAAAATTAAATTCCAAGCAGTTGTATGTTCTTGTTTAAAATTCGCCATCGCTACTTGAATCACCCATAACTCCTGTTTTTGAGTCACAATAAGTGGCCATAAATACGTATTCCAGTTAGTAACAAAAAAAGTTATTGCTAAAGTAACTGTAATTGGTTTTGAAAGTGGCATATAGATTTTCCAAAAAATTTTGAAATTTGATAAACCATCTATTTTGGCTGCTTCCATTAACGAATCCGGGATATTCATAAAGAACTGTCGATATAAGAAAATGCCATACGCATTAGGTAGAAGTGGCAAAATAACTGCCCACAAAGTGTTCAACAACCCCATTTGTCGTACAATTATAAAAAGTGGAATCATAATAACTGCAAAGGGAATCATCATCGTACTCATGAACCACCCAAAAATCAATTTTTTTCCAGGAAATCGCATTTTCGCAAGAGCATATCCTGCCATAGAGTGAAAAAATAAAGCCGCTATCGTAATTGAAGTCGCAATAATAAATGAATTCAACATACTTCTAAAGAAAAAATCATTATCTAGTACTTCTCGAAAATTATCTAAAGTCAAAATGCTAAAATCTGGAATTAATGACATTTTAAAAATTTCGGAACTAGGTTTTAGAGAACTCAGAATCATTACATAAATTGGAAACAAAAAAACTAGAGCTAATAAAATTGCACAAATATTAATTGTCCATTGTTTCTTTTTACTTCTCATTTAGATGCCCCCTTATCTTCTCCCATAGATTTAAATTGGAAATAAGATAATCCCATAATCAAGAAAAATAGCGCTACTGCCATGGTAGACGAATAGCCAAAATCATACATCGTAAAAGCTTGATCATAGATTCTAAAAACCGTTACTTCAGTAGCTTTTGCCGGGCCACCATTGGTCATAATTTTAATTTGGTCAAAAACCTGAAAAGAGCCAATTGTTGTCACTACTAAAATGAAAACTGTCGTATTTTTAATCTGCGGCATAGTTACGTTAAAAAACTTCTGAAGTGCGTTAGCTCCATCCATTTCAGCAGCTTCATAATACATTTTAGGAACATCTTTTAATGCTGAAATGAAAATCACCATGTTATAACCTACAATTAGCCAGACACCTACCGCAATGACTGCAAATAGTGCTTGATCACGATCCGCTAAAAAGTTCTGATTTTCAAAGCCTAACATTCCTAAAATCTTATTGAAATAACCACGTTTCGGATCATACATAAAAGTCCAAACTAACGCCGCTACTACCGTTGATATTGAATACGGAATAAAGTAAGCCATTCTAGCAAAAACTTCTAATTTTCCTTTTAAGTTGACAGTAATCATCGCTAAGCCTAATGAAATACAGTAAACACTAGGAATGTAAATAATTGCATAAGTCAATGTAGTTTTTAAAGAATTGAAAAAATCTTTGTCTGCAAGTAATCGCTTATAATTATCAAGCCCTGTAAATTGCATATCTGTTAAGCCATTCCATTGATGGAAACTCACATAAATTGCATACAACATCGGAATAAATACGAATATCCCTAAACCTAAAATATCAGGTAATAACATTAAATAAGCGGTAATTGCTTCTCCACGACTTTTACTTTTTGATTTATTTTTAGAAAACATTTTTTCTTTTTTATTAAGCATAACTACCCTCCATTCTTGCTAAAAACATTACTAGTTTATTATCGATTAAGCTTATTAGTAAATATTCCACTAAACAACACACCCTTACCCGTTATTAAGTATAAGGGTGTGTTTGTTCTATTTATTTACTTTCAAAATAAGCTGTTAATTTTTCATCTGCATCTTTAGCAGCTTCTTCTGGTGACATACTAAATAATGCATTCTGGATCATATCACCAATAATATCGGCTACTTTGGGTTCCATAGATAATTCTGGGCGTTCTGTCCCATAAACTTCATCAGTAAAATTAGCTCTTAACCCATCTTGATAAATTGCACCAGCTTCTTCAATAACAGATTTTCTTGGAGAATAAGAGAATTTAACTTCAGTGTTCCATTGAACACTATTCTTAGCATCTTCATCTAGGAATAACCACTGAACAAACTTAGCAGCTTCCTCTTTTTCATCACTTTGAGAGTTAACTACTAATTTCCAACCACCAGCTACAGAAGCAGGTTTCCCGCCATCAGGGATTGGCAATGGAATTACACCAATATTTGCATCTGGATACTCATCTTCTAATGCTTTAATTCCGAAACTACCACCAATCCACATTGCTGTTTCACCATCACCAATTATTCCTACATCACTTGCAAAGCGAGATGGTTTCAAATTAGCGCTACCATCCTCTACCATTTGTTTCCATAGTGTTAATGCTTGAATCATTTCTGGCGTATCCAATAAAGATTTATCATCTTCAAAGAAATCTCCACCCGTTTGCCATACAAATGGCATAAAGCTAAAGTTTCCGTATGCTCCTTTAGTTAAATCATAAGTTATCCCCGACACATCAGAAGTTGTAAGTTTTTTAGCGGCATCAATCATTTCTTCCCAGGTTTTAGGCGGTTCAATCCCAGCTTTTTCAAACATATCTATATCATAGAATAATGCCATTAAATCCTGTTCAAATGGTGCCGCAATAATTTTGTCATTTTTTGTTACATCGGCAATTGACTCTTCTGAATAATCAGCTAACACCGCTTCACTAAAGTAATCACTTAAATCATAATTAATCCCTGAATCAATAAAAGTATTAATAGTCCCTGGGCTTGCGCTAAAAACATCAGGTCCTTCGCCAGTCGCAAAAGCAGTTGTTAATTTCGTTCCTGTATAATCATCAATCGGAACATTAGTTTGAATAATTTCAATATCTGGATTTAATTCTTGATACTCTTTAATTTTTTCTGTAAAGAATTTTCCTTCTCCACCATCACTAGTCCAATGATTCCAAAATTCAATCGTTACTTTACCATCATTTGTATTCTCTTTTTTAGTTTCTTCTTTGCTGCCACAACCACTCAATCCCATAATCAACGCTGCTGACAATGTCAAACTTAAAAATTTTTTCATATTTCTCTACCCCTTTGTTTGTAATTTTTTCCCTAAAGAACCACCAGGATGATACAAATAAAAATCTTGGCTACTAAATTGTTTCATTTCTGAAAGTGTCACACCGATACTATCGCCAATAGCTAACATTATTACCGCACTCGTTGTAGGCGCTAAATTTAAAGTGTCTGCTTCTCGCTCCAGTTGGTAAGCTAATAATTCTTCACAATTTTTTGCTAAAGTAGAATGTTCTTTTGAAGTAAAGGCTACTTTTTTACAACCGATTTTTTTTAACGGTTCTATCATAGCTAAAATTTCTTGAGTTTCGCCGCTGTTAGACATCATAACTACAACATCCTCTGGTTGAACCATCCCTAAGTCACCATGGAGCGATTCTGTACTGTGTACAAAGATGGCACAAGTTCCCAAGCTAGCAAAAGTCGCTGCTAATTTCTTCCCAATATGTCCTGATTTACCTACTCCTGTAAAAACCACTTTTCCTTGGCAATTTTCAATTGTTTTTATAATTGCTAAATAATTATCGTTAATAGCTGCTCCAGCCAACTCTAATCCGTTTCGCTCAGATTCTATGACTTCTTTTGCACGTTTCAAAATATCCATAATACTTAATACACCTTCCAAATAAAATTTTTAACTGTAAATAATATTTTCAATGAGCTTGGTAGTTAACGCATTCGTTTCTCCTGAAATTTTCCCTTGTAAAAGCATAGCTGCTTCCTTACCAATTTCATAAGGGAACTGATGAACTGAAGTAACAATATTTTTTGAAAAAACATCTTGAAAATCAATTTGTCCATAGGAAGCTATTGGATATAATTCCGTATTTTTTAACTCATCCGACTGATAAATTCCATGTATTAAACCAGTAGTCATTGTATTATTTAACGAAACTATGCCACAACCTTGCGGATAGCTAACTTGTAACCGCTTAAAAATCTGCTCTGCCAAATGTTCATTATATTCTCCATTGTAATAATCAAACTCAACATCTGCTTCATCCAAGGCTTTCGTAGCACCTGCAATTCGTTCATAGCCAATCGAAAGATCTTCATAACCACCTAACAATACCAATTCTTTTTTCTTATTAATTTTCAAAAAGTTTTTTGTCAGATTATACGCAGATTCATAGTTATTTTCTCCAATATAATCAACAGTATTATTTAATTTTATGCGACGATCTACAGTGATAATATTCATCCGCATTCGTAAAAGCTCTCGTATAAACTCTTCATTATTACCGATTGTTGCTAAAACCACCGCTTCTGCATTACTTTCAAACAATTTTCTTAAAATAGCTTTTTCTTTTTCTGGATTATCATCTGAACTAGCAATGTAGAAAACGTACTCCGAGTTCCCAAATTGATCTTCAATTCCTTTAATCATTTTCATAAAGAACTCATTGGTAAATGTTGGAATAACAATACCAATTACATTGCTACTATTTTTTTTCAAATTTGAAGCCGCAGTATTAGAAAAATAATTTAACTCTTTAATAGCTTTTTGAACTTTTTTGCGATTATCTTCAGTTACTGTGCCTAAGTTATTAACGACGCGAGAAACAGTCGCTATTGAAACATTAGCATGTTTGGCAACTTCTTTAATTGTTACTCGCTTCATAGATACCCCTTCTCTCTTTTCGCTAGCATTTATTTCTGAAAGTTTCAAGCTCTGCCATCGTAGGTAAAGATTGAATTGCTCCAATTTTCGTAACTGTCAATGCTCCAACTTGATTCGCTAATGTTAGTATTTCAGATATTTCCCACCCTTCTGTTATTCCATAAGCTAGCGCACCGTTGAAAGAATCTCCAGCAGCTACTGTATCCACTGCAGCTACTGAATGTGCTGGTGATTGAAATACTTCTAGATTTTCATTTAGCCAAAGTGCTCCTTTTTCGCCTAAAGTTACAATTACATTTTTTACACCTTTCTCGATAAGCGTAGTCGCAGCAAAAACTACGTCTTCTGTAGTATCTACTGGTAGATTAGTTAATGATGCTAGTTCAGATTCATTCGGTGTCAAAAATGATAAATTAAATAAAGTTTTATCTAATAGTGGATAGGCTGGTGCAGGATTTAATAATACTGGTAGATTAATTTTTTTTGCGTATTCAATAATCTCAAATGTCAAATCATAATCCATCTCTAATTGTAAAACCAACAACTTCGCATTATCTAGTGTTGCTTTTATTGTTTCAAAATGGTTGCTGTCAAAAATATGATTAGCTCCTGGAACAACGATGATTCGATTATTTCCCTCTTCCTCTACCCAAACACAGCCAACACCAGTTGCTGCTTTATCCGTCATAAAAAGTTGTTGTACATCAACACCAGTACTAGCCAATATTTGCTTTGCTTCTTTTCCGAAATCATCTTCTCCTACCATACCAATAAAAGAAACAGATTTTTCCAAACGTGCAATCGCAGCTGCTTGATTTGCACCCTTTCCGCCAGCGTTACGAATAAAGCTCTCTCCAATAAGTGTTTCACCATCTTTCGGTGCTCGTGTACATCTCGTTACCAAATCCATCATGAAACTACCGATAACTACTATTTCTGCCATGACTAACCTCCTTTTTAGAATTGTTCTATCAAATTAGAAGTAAACGTTTACTTCTAATTTATATAGAAAACGTTTACTCAGAATAAAAGAAATATCACCACTCTCAGAAAACGTTTACTTCATTTGACAAAAGCATACACTCTCCCACTAAGTAAAATCAATAGAAAAAAAGTTTTCTAATATTTTTCTTAAGCCTTATTTTTAGCAGTAAAGTTTTTCTGTATTTTTTAATTACTTGATTTATCAGCTATTTATATCACTTTGTATTAATTTCTTGTCTCTTATCGAAGAATTCCGCCGTTCAGAAAACGCTTTCTCGAAACTTTTGTATCTATGTTAAATAGTATTATGATTGTTTCAAGTGTGAAAATCTCTCTTAAAAAAAACATTTGTCATATTACAGAGAAAGCTTAAAAACTATGTTTTTTTATTTATTTACTAAGAGAAAATTTTCTAATTATTTTCTTAACTATTACTTCCGTTAAAAATTTGACTTTCTAATAAATAGTAAACAACACCTATTAAATATCAAAAATATGAAAAAAATCTCTTTTGAGATAGCTTTGACTATTCTTTTTCAAAGGCTGACAGAGGCATATAACAAATAGAAAATCACAATCATCTTGATTGCGATTTTTGCTACTCTATGCTAAGATAAAGGTGGGAAATCTGTGATGTACGAGTTGTCTCTTTTGTGTGTTGACCGAACATTTTTATTGATATTTCGGGATCTATTTCATGTCAGAACGGGTAGCATGCCTTCTCATTTGGTAGCTCAATGTTCAGACCGTAGAACCCACCTGCTTAGATTGCGGGATCAATACTATAGGACGAAGAACGGCATCGACGGAGATTACCCTTTGATAGTGAATAAAGCAATTTGCCTTGGCAAGTTGCTTTTTCTATATTTAATAGCTGGGTTTGCATTGAAAGGAAGTTTACTATGATTTTTATCACCATGATATTTTTTGCACTTGTACTATTTTTAATTAGCTATTTTCTGATTGTTAATCCGACAGTCTTTTTATCATTAACTGGCGATAGTTCTGAAAATCGGCAATTTTTAAAACACTGGGGCTTTATTTACATTATTTCAGGCATTGCTTCGATAGTTGTTAGTCTTTTTAACAATAAAGGAATTACTTTGATTTTATTGTTAGCGATTATTATTTTATCAGGAAGCTTTAGCATATTTTTCTCTAAAAAGATGAAAGAAAACTAGTTTTTCACTACTCTTTTATTTAATTTCAACAAAGCATTACTTTTTTCTTGAAAAATGATAAAGAAACCAAGGGGAATTAGTTTTATTTTTCGTAAAAGTATTCTACAATGAAAGTGTAGCAAGATAACAAAATTTCGAGAGGAGTGTTTTCTATGTTCCAACAATATAAAAAAATTATGGTTGCTGTCGATGGTTCTGCTGAAGCTGAATTAGCTTTCAAAAAAGCGGTCAATGTTGCTAAGCGAAATGAAGCTGAATTACTTTTAGCTCATGTTATTGATACTCGTGCTTTCCAGACGGTTTCTTCTTTCGATGGCGTGTTAGCTGAACAAGCTACTGAAATGGCAAAACAAACTTTAAAAGACTATCAAAATGAAGCTGAAGATCACGGCGTTAAATCTGTAACTACTGCGATTGAATTTGGCTCTCCTAAACCAATTATCGCTAAACAAATGCCAAAAGATCATGAAGTTGACTTAATCATGTTAGGTGCGACTGGCTTAAATGCTGTCGAACGGCTATTTATCGGTTCTGTTTCTGAATATGTTATTCGTAACGCTGCTTGTGACGTTTTAGTAGTTCGTACCGATTTAGAAAATAAATTACCTGCTCCAGAAAAATAAGTCTTAACTAAAATTTACTTTTGCGTTGTCCTCGCTAAAATGCCGAGGGCAACTTTTTTTATTTGTTTAAATTCCTTACTGCTAAAAAATATCAGTTTTTTCTGAATATTGCGTCTTTTTAAATAACATTCATATGTTAACAGGCAAAGCGCCAACTTTGCTTCCTACTTATTTCCATCACCTATCAAAAACATTGAATTTTCTGAATATATGTGTTACTTTTTATAAAAATATATTTGTAGGGAGCTTCCAATCTAGTGGATAAAAAATTACAGTTTAAAGATTATTTATTTATCGGTTCTATGCTTTTCGGTTTGTTTTTCGGAGCGGGCAATTTAATTTTCCCGGTTCATATGGGACAAGAAGCTGGGAATCAAGTTTTTGCAGCCAATTTAGGCTTTTTAGTAACGGGGATTGGCTTACCTTTTTTAGGGGTGGTCGCTATCGGAATTTCTCAAAGTGCCGGAGTTTACGAATTAGCTACGCGGGTTCATAAAAAATATGCTTTTATTTTTACTTTATTACTTTATTTAGTGATTGGGCCATTTTTCGCAATGCCTCGTTTAGCAACAACTTCTTTTGAAATTGGCTTGGCCCCCTTTATTCCTGAAGGAAATCAAAAAATTGCTTTAGCCCTTTTTAGTATTGCCTTTTTCGCAGTTGCTTGGTTTCTTTCTCGTAAACCTTCTAAAATTTTAGATTATGTGGGGAAATTTTTAAATCCGCTCTTTTTATTACTGTTAGGCATTTTAATTATTTTTGCTTTCATCTCACCATTGGGCAGTGTCGCAAATAGTGTTGTGCAAGAAAGTTATCAAGAGCATACTTTTTTAGTCGGTTTTACGCAAGGTTATAATACTTTAGATGCTTTAGCTTCGTTAGCTTTCGGGATTTTAGTTGTTAACGCAGTGAAAGAATTAGGGGTAACTAAACCTCGCAATATTACTTTAGGAATGATTAAATCTGGAACAATCAGCATCTTTTTAATGGGTGTTATCTATACATTACTTTCTTATATGGGGACAATGAGTTTAGGAACTTTCCCAATTTCAGCCAATGGCGGGATTGCTTTAGCTGAAATCGCTCAACATTATTTAGGGACAGCTGGCGGTATCTTGTTAGCGCTAATTATTATTGTAGCTTGTTTAAAAACTGCAATCGGTTTAAGTACCGCTTTTGCAGAAACTTTTGTGGAATTATTCCCTAAACGCAGCTATCTTTTCTTTGTTACTTTAGCTTGTGGCTTAGCCTGCCTTTTTGCTAATGTTGGTTTAACTAATATTATTGCCTTATCAATTCCTGTATTAATGTTTATTTATCCATTAGCTATGACTTTAATTTTATTAACATTGATTAGTCCTTTGCTAACTAATTATAAAATAATTTATCAAACTACCACTGCTTTCACTTTAGTCGCTGCTATTTTAGATGCTCTTAATGCTTGCCCAGCTGCGATTAAGGATACTGCTTTAGTGAAACAGCTCTTAACTTTCGGCGCCAACTACTTACCATTTTTTGATTTAGGCATGGGTTGGGTGTTGCCCGCTGCGGTTGGCTTCATCATCGGTTTTATCATTAGCCGTTTCAAAAAAGAACCGCAATAATCTAGCTCTTACAAAAAACTTTTCAAACAAATAGGGAAATTATTTTTTTCTTTATGATTTCCATAGCATTTCTTCGTGAAATTATGTACAATAATAATGGAATTGAAAATTTCAGAAACTTTTTATTAAAGGAGCGTTTTACATGCCAAAATTAGTTTTTTCTCGTCATGGTCTTAGTGAATGGAATGCTTTAAACCAATTTACTGGTTGGGCAGATGTTGATTTAGCACCCCAAGGTGTTGAAGAAGCCAAAGAAGGTGGCCGCAAAATTAAAGAAGCTGGCATCAAATTTGATGTTGCTTATACTTCTGTATTAACTCGTGCTATCAAAACTTGTAACTACATTTTAGAATATTCAGATCAATTATGGGTGCCTCAAGTTAAATCTTGGCGCTTAAACGAACGTCATTACGGTAAATTACAAGGTTTAAATAAAAAAGAAACAGCTGAACAATATGGTGATGAACAAGTTCATATTTGGCGTCGTTCTTACGATACTTTACCACCATTAATGACAGCTACTGACGAAGGTTCTATTGCTAACGATCGTCGTTATGCAATGTTAGACCCTCGCGACGTTCCTGGAGGAGAAAACTTAAAAGTTACTCTTGAACGTGCTTTACCATTCTGGCAAGATCAAATTGCCCCTGCTTTATTAGATGGCAAAACTGTTTTAGTTGCTGCTCACGGTAACTCATTACGTGCTTTAGCTAAACATATCGAAGGCATTTCTGACGACGATATTATGGATCTTGAAATCCCAACAGGTCAACCATTAGTTTATGAATTAAACGACGACCTAACAATTATCAAAAAATACTACTTATAATATAAAATGTGAAGAGACTTGTTTACTCAATTCACTTTAAAAAAAGATTGTTGCGATTACCGCAACAATCTTTTTTCTTTACTCATCCGCTATTAAAGATAGCTAGATTCAATTAAACAATCTTGTAAAATCCCCACCACGTCAGCCGCTGTCATTGGAACATAAGCACTATTTTCAATATCGCTATGCTTAACGGCTTGTTGGGCCATTAATTCAAATTTTTCTTCATCAATCCCCACTTCTGGTAAAGTCATAGGGATGCCACAAGCTTTGAAATAGTCATATGTTTTTTGAATACCGATTCGCGCTGCTAATTCATCCACGCTTTCTGTTACTTGCCAAACATTGCGGGCATATTGGGCAATTTTAGTCGCTGTTTTTTCGTTTAAAACATATTTCAACCAGCGAGGCGTTAAAATCGCTAAACCAATTCCGTGAGTAATATCATAATAAGCACTTAACTCATGTTCAATTGGGTGACAAGACCAAGCGCCGCCTTTACCACTACCGGTTAAACCGTTTAAAGCTAAGGTACTGGCCCACATTAAATTGGCACGGGCATCATAATTGTTTGGTTCCACTAAAGCAATTGGACAATTTTTAATAACTGTCTTCATTAAACCTTCGGCAACAAAATCTTGCACGTCAGTCCCTTCAGTATTTTTGAAATAATTTTCAAATAAATGACTTAAAATATCCGCCGAACCAGCTGCTGTTTGATATTTTGAAACGGTGAAAGTATTCTCTGGATCCAAGAAAGAAACTTTCGGCAACATTTCCCAGCCGCCAACGCCGATTTTTTCATTGGTATCCCAATTACTGATCACGGCACCACGATTCATTTCGCTACCGGTAGCTGCTAGTGTTAAAATATCAACTAATGGTAATGCCTTACCAACGTATTGCCGATCTTTAATAAACTCCCAAGGATCTCCTTCATAAAAAGTAGCTGCCGCAATCACTTTTGAACAGTCCACGGTTGAGCCGCCACCGACTGCTAAAATCACATCAATTTGTTGTTCACGACATAAAGCAGCGCCTTTTTTAACTGTTGTTAAACGAGGATTGGGTTCCACGCCAGCTAATTCTACAATTTCAAAATCTTTTAATAGCCTTTGAATTTTATCATATAAACCATTTTTCTTAATGCTGCCACCACCGTAAACTAGCAAAACTTTTTTACCGTATTCAGCTAAAACTTCTGGCAATTCTGCTAAACGTTCTTTGCCAAAACGAATATCAGTTCCTACACAAAAACGAAAATTATCCATTGTCGATTCCTCCTAAGCTCTAATTCATATTAAGATATTTTCTTCATGATAAAACAAAAAATTGCAGATGAAAAGGAAATCATCTGCAATTTTTGCTTATTTACTAATCGCCACTTCTAAGCCGACTTCAATCATGTCGTTGAATGTTGTTTGTCTTTCTTCAGCCGTTGTTTCTTCACCAGTGATTAAATGATCACTAACTGTCATTAAAGCTAAAGTTTGAACGTTGAATTTTGCCCCTAAATAATATAAAGCAGCAGCTTCCATTTCAACCCCTAAAACCCCTAATTCTGCTAATTTCATAGTTTCAGTTGTATCTTCTTTATAGAAGCTGTCTTCAGAAAGAATATTCCCTACATGAATATTAAAGTTTTTGGCTTTCCCAACAGCATAAGCTTTCAATAATAAATCAAAGTCAGCAATTGGTGGGAAATGGAAAACTTGGAAGTCTTTTTCAATCATTGATGAGCTAGTCGCCGCAGCTTGTGCTAAAACTAAATCGCGCACATGAACATCTTTTTGAATCCCACCGCAAGTGCCCACACGAATCAAACGTTTGACATCATAAAAATTAATTAGCTCATGGGCATAAATGGTAGCAGAAGGCATCCCCATTCCTGTTCCTTGCACAGAGACCCGTTCACCTTTATAAGTTCCGGTATAACCTAACATGCCGCGCACTTGATTATAGCAAACGGGATTTTCTAAGAAAGTTTCCGCAATATATTTTGCCCGTAAAGGATCTCCAGGTAATAAAATTTTATCAGCAATTTCGCCAGCTTTCGCTTCAATATGTGTACTCATGAAAACAGTCCCTTCGTTTTTATAAAATAGCTAAGGTTTCTTTGACTAAAGCTTTAAATTCACCTTTCACTCGTTCAGTTGTTTCTACAACTTCCGCGTGATTTAATTCTGATTGCATACCAGCCGCTAAGTTGGTGATGCAAGAAATTCCTAAAACTTTCATGCTCATGTGTGCCGCTACAATTACTTCTGGCACCGTCGACATGCCTACTGCATCCGCTCCTACTGCTCTGGCAAAACGAATTTCTGCTGGTGTTTCATAAGTTGGACCAGAAAAGCCCATATAAACACCTTCAGTTAAATGTAAATTCTTTTCAACGGCAACAGCTTTAGCTTTTTCTTGATATTCTTTACAGTAAGCTTGTGACATATCAGGAAACCGGGGACCCATTGCTTCATCATTTGGCCCGATTAATGGATTGGTGCCCATATAATTAATGTGGTCGTTAATCAACATTAAGTTGCCAGCTGCAAAACTTTCATTAACGCCACCAGCTGCATTAGTCACGATTAAAGAATGAATACCTAAAGCTTTCATCACTCGTACAGGATAAGTTACCGTTGCCATTGAATGGCCTTCATAAAAATGGAAACGACCTTGCATCGCTAAAACTTTTTTACCTGCTAAAGTGCCATAAACAAGTTGCCCAGCATGTCCCACCACTGTTGAAGCTGGAAAATGCGGAATTTCTTCATAAGGAATAGCTACAGCATCAGTAATTTCTTCTGCTAACTCTCCTAAACCAGAACCTAAAATCAAACCAAAAGCAACTTCCTTGACCCCTTTTCCTTGAATAAAAGCGACCGTTTCATTAATTTTTGTTTGTAAATCCATGCCTGTTTATTCCCCCTTTAATATTTATCTAAAAATTATTTTAATAAATTTAAGAAGCTTGTGCCGTTTTCGGTAGCAGCCACTCCAAAATTTTCAGCAATCGTTGCAGAAATATCAGCAAAATGACCTTGTGGCAAGTGGCCTTGGCCGCTCATTTTTTTACTGTAAGCTAGTAATGGCACATATTCTCGCGTATGATCGGTGCCAGGGAAAGTTGGATCGTTTCCGTGGTCGGCGGTGATTAATAATAAATCATCTTCTTGCATCGCTGCCATAATTTCTGGTAAGCGTTGATCAAAGTCTTCAATCGCTTGACCATAACCTTCAGGATCGCGACGGTGGCCATATAAAGCATCAAAATCAACTAAGTTAGTAAAGCTGACACCAGTAAAATCATCGGCCATAACTTTTAATAATTGATCCACGCCGTCCATATTGCTTTTCGTGCGAACGGCCGCTGTCATTCCTTGACCGTTAAAAATATCGTTGATTTTGCCAATCGCAATCACATCTTTCCCGGCTTCTTTTAAAGAATCTAAAACAGTATGACCAAATGGATCTAAAGCATAGTCATGACGATTACTTGTGCGCTTAAAGTTGCCAGGTTCTCCCAAATAAGGGCGGGCAATAATACGGCCAATCATATAAGGTTCATCTTTAGTAATTTCTCTCGTATACTCACAAATCCGATATAGCTCTTCTAACGGGATAATTTCTTCATGAGCTGCAATTTGCAAAACAGGATCTGCTGAAGTATAAACGATTAAATCACCGGTTTTCATTTGATGTTCACCAAAATCGTCAATTACAGCGGTCCCACTATAAGGTTGGTTACAAACAATTTTCCGACCTGAAAATTCTTCAATTTGTTGTAGTAATTCTTGCGGGAAACCATCAGGGAAAACTCGGAATGGTTTTTGAATATTTAAACCAGCAATCTCCCAGTGACCAGTCATAGTATCTTTACCTACAGAAACTTCTTGCAATTTTGTAACATAGCCTTGATGTTTTTCAACAGCAGCTACGCCTTTTAAGGGGGCAATTGTGCCTAAGCCTAATTCTTCAAAGTGGGGAACAGTTAAACCAGCCGTTTCAGCAATATGACCTAAAGTATCCGCGCCAACATCACCAAATTTTTCAGCATCTGGTGCTTCTCCAATTCCGACAGAGTCCATCACAACTAAATGAATGCGTTTAAACATTTCGGTTCCTTCTTTCTTTATTTTTTAAATGACAGGAGCTTGTTTTTTATTTTTAACAATCTCCCAACATCGGGTTCACTATAAAAATTTACAGCTAAGTATAATGCAAACGTGTGCAGTAAGACAAAATAAGAGCGAGCTAAAGAAAACTTCCCATAGCCCGCCCTTTCGTAACTTTATTTTGATTTAATATAATTTTTACCGTTTGCTTTTGGTCCTGATGCTTTACCTAAGAATAATACTAATACGACAATTGTCAACACATATGGTGCTGAATGAAGATAAACATCTGGAATAGCCGAGATAATTGGCAAATTACCACCAACAATACTGATATTTTGAGCAAAGCCAAAGAAAATTGCTGCGCCCATTGCCCCTAGTGGATTCCATTTACCAAAAATCATCGCTGCCATTGAAATGAACCCTTGACCAGCGATTGTGGTTACCGCAAAACGACCAGAGATAGATTGCGCATAAACCGCGCCACCCATTCCACCAAGGAAACCAGAAATCAGTACACCAGCATAGCGCATCACATAAACATTAATCCCTAAAGTATCAGCAGCTTGAGGATTTTCCCCAACAGACCGCAGACGCAAACCAAATTTTGTTTTAAAAATGATAAACCAAGAAATTAACGCAACTAAAATAGCAAAATACGCTGGTAAAGAAGTTGATTTAAAGAAAATCTTACCAATAACCGGAATATCTTGTAAAACAGGGAAAGAAAAATACCCAAAGTTACGATTAATATTATCTGTTTGACCTTTACCATATAAAACTTTTACTAAAAAGACCGCTAGTGAAGGTGCCATTAAATTAATAACCGTCCCACTAATAACATGGTCTGCTCGCAAGTTAATCGTTGCAATAGCATGTAAAAGTGAAAATAGCATGCCGGCTAAACCACCCACCAACATTGAAATCCATGGCGTCCAAGCACCAAATTGATCAGCGTAAGTTAAGTTAAAAACGATTGAGCTAAAAGCCCCCATTACCATAATTCCTTCTAACCCTACATTAACTATCCCACTACGCTCAGAGAAAACACCACCTAAAGCAACTAAAATTAAAGGAGCTGAATACAGTAATGTTTGCGTGACAATTTGGGCAATCATTGAAATACTCATTAGCGTGTCCCTCCTTTTGGTTGTCGCTGTGGTTCTTCATTTACCAACGTAGCTGCATGTACTTCATTTTTCTTACTAGGAAATTTACTTAAAAGTAAACGAATCACATAACTAATTCCCACGAAGAAAATAATCGCAGCAATCACGACATCAACTAATTCAACCGGAATCCCAGCAAACTGCATTCCTTGACCGCCTAATTTTAAAATACTGAAAAGTAAAGCCGCTAATAAAATCCCAATGGAGCTACCAGAACCTAATAAAGAAACCGCCATCCCATCAAAACCGATACTTAGTGAGCTGCCTTGAACGAAGAAGTTTTGGAAAGTCCCCAAACCTTGAACTACGCCCCCTAAACCAGCTAAAGTACCAGAAATCATCATTGAAATAATAATTGTTCGTTTGCTACTCATCCCTGCATATTCAGAAGCAAAAGGATTTAAACCAACGGAACGAATTTCAAAACCTAATGTTGTCTTTTTCATTAAGAACCAAACAACGACTAAAGCGATTAACGCTAAAATAATTCCCAAGTTTAAACGAGAACCATTTGTTAACTCAGTCATCCAAGTTGTTCGTAAAGAACCATTGGCGCCAACAATTTTGGTAACCCCTTTGTTACTCATAATTCCATCAGCCATAACATTATTTACAATATGTGTACTCATATATAATAAAATATAGTTCATCATAATCGTTACAATTACTTCACTGGTTCCAAAGAAAGCCCGTAAAATTCCGGGAATCGCTGCAGCAAGCGCGCCAGCTAAAGCACCAACAATCACCGCAACAGGAACCACGACAATTTTAGGCATATCAGGCATTGATAAAGCTACCCAAACACTGGCTACCCAACCACATAACGCTTGGCCAGAAAGCCCGATATTGAAGAAACCAGCTGAATTAGCTACCGCAAAACCTAAACCGGTAAAAATCAGAGGTCCAGCTGTTACGAAAATTTCCCCAATACTTTTAGGATTCAAAGCACCTGTTTGAGGATTCAAGAAAGTTGTTCGCAGCATCTGACTATAGCCTTCAATTGCATCATAGCCGGAAGCCCACATAATAATCGCCCCTAAAATAAAACCAAAAACAACAGCTATAACTGGGACTAACAAATTACGCATTTTTTCAGATCGATTATTCAACAGGCTCACCTACTTTCTGATTTGCTAGCTCGCGTCTTGCTTCCTCTAAAGAATAACCTGCCATCATTAAGCCCAGCTCATTTTCTGATGTTTCTTTAGGATCCACAATCCCAACAATCTCACCTGCATGTAAAACCGCAATCCGATCAGAGACATTTAAAATTTCATCTAATTCAAAACTGATAATCAAAACTGCTTTATGGCGATTTCGTTGTTCAATCAAACGTTGATGAATATATTCAATCGCCCCCACATCTAAACCACGTGTAGGTTGTGAAACAATTAATAATTCTGGATTACGATCAATTTCTCTAGCAATAATGGCTTTTTGTTGATTCCCACCAGATAAGGCCTTAGCAGGTACTAATTCGTTGACTGTTCGCACATCATACTCTTTAATCAAATCTCTAGCATGATCATTCATTTCCCCATAATCTAAAATTCCACGTTTACTCATAGGTTCTTTATAATAAGTTTGTAAAGCGATATTTTCTGATAAAGACATCTCTAAAACCAAACCATATTTATGGCGGTCTTCTGGTACGTGACCAACACCTAATTCCGTGATTTTCCGCGGACGTTGGTTAGTCATATCTTCATCATCAATAATAATTTTGCCACTTTCAACTTTACGTAAGCCGGTTAAAGCTTGAACTAACTCAGTTTGACCATTGCCGTCAATACCGGCAATACCTAAAACTTCTCCCGCTCGGACTTCAAAGCTTAAACCTTTAACTGCTTCTAAGCCGCGGCTTTCTTTAACCACGATATTATCGACTGATAAAATTACTTCTTGCGGATCCGCTGGTTTTTTCTCTGTTTTGAAGGAAACAGAGCGGCCCACCATCATATCGGCTAATTCTTGTGAAGAAACGTCTTTCACGTTTACCGTATCAATACTCTTACCACGACGAATAACGGTACAACGATCAGCAACTTTTTTAATTTCATCTAATTTATGGGTGATTAAAATAATTGATTTGCCTTCTTTGATTAAGCCATGCATAATTTCGATTAACTCATCAATTTCTTGGGGCGTTAATACCGCTGTCGGTTCATCAAAAATTAAAATATCCGCACCACGATATAAAGTTTTTAAAATTTCTACCCGTTGCTGCATCCCTACAGAAATATCACAAATATACGCATCGGGATTAACATCCAAACCATAACGTTGTGATAGCTCTTCGATTTCAGCTCGCGCTTTTTTGTGATTCAAAACACCTAAATTAGTTATTTCACTACCTAAAACAATATTTTCTGTAACAGTAAAAGCGTCGACTAGCATAAAGTGCTGATGCACCATCCCAATTCCTAACCGATTTGCTGCTGTGGGACCGTTAATACTTACTTTTTTTCCATTCAGTAAAATATCCCCAGAAGTTGGCTCTAACAACCCTGATAATATATTCATCAAAGTTGATTTCCCAGCACCATTTTCCCCCAATAGTGCATGAATCTCGCCTTTACGAAGTTGCAAATTAATATTGTCATTTGCTTTAAATTCTCCAAATTGCTTGGTAATATTTCGCATTTCAATGACTAGATTTTCTTGGGCCACTTTTTTCACATCCTATCATTTTCTTTTTTAGGTTTTTTTCTTCTAACAAAAAATGCAATTAGAATTTTTGCCTTAGCCAAACAGAAAGACTTGCTTTCTGCTTGCCTAAAACAAAACAACTTTGTCAAATTAAATTATAGGATAGCCTTGTTGCTAAACAACAAGGCTATCTTAATGTCACTCTTTATTATTTTGCTGGTTCTTCAGGAACTTCTACGTCACCTGCGATAACTTTTTCTTTAGCGCCATCAACAGCTGCTTTAGCTTCGTCTGATAATTGGCCTTCTGTCAAGTCAACCCCACCATCAGTTAAACCATAAACTAAATGTTCGCCGCCAGGGAATTTGCCATCTAACGCACGGTCACAAATATCTTGTACAGCAGCGCCTACACCTTTAAGTGTTGATGCTAATACACAGTTGTCTTCTTTACCGTCTTTAGTTGTGTAAACACCTTCAGATGATTGATCGCTATCAACACCGATTACCCAAACTTTATCAGATTCACCCATGCTGTTTAAATCTTTAGCTTCTTGGAAAACACCAGCGCCAGTCGCGCCTGAAGCATGGAAGATTACGTCGATACCACTTTGATACATTGCAGCAGCTAACGCTTTACCTTTAGCAGCATCTGCAAATGAAGCAGCATATTTAACATCAACTGAAATGTCTTTACCTAATTCTTCAGCTGCATCAGCAACCCCTTGTTCAAAACCTGCTTGGAAGCGACCGATAACGATGCCTTCTTCCCCACCAACAAAACCAACTTTATCAGTTTGTGTTGTGTAAGCAGCAGCATAACCAGCTAAGTAAGCTGCTTCGTTATCTTTAAAAGTTGCAGAAGCAACGTTGTCAGCACCTTCAATTACGCTATCAACGATTGTAAAGTTAGTATCAGGATTTTGGCCAGCAGCCGCTTCAATTGAATCACCTAATAAGTAACCAATCCCAAAAATATTTTGGAAACCTTGTGAAACACCAGAGTCGATATTCGTTGCATAGTCAGCAGCATCGCCTGATTGAATGTAAGTATAACCGCCTACTCCTTCAGGAATATCGTGTTTTTTACCCCATTCTTGCATACCTTCCCAAGCTGATTGGTTAAATGATTTATCATCTACCCCACCAACGTCAGTGATAATTACTGCTGTAAGAGCTGCAGTATCTTTGCCGCCATCTGTACTCCCTGAGTCAGCTGTTGAGCCGCCTTTGTCTCCGCCACCACATGCAGCTAACGCTAGTGTTAGTCCTAATGTAGCTACGCCACGACTAAATAATTTTGCTTTTTTCATTTCTGTAAAGCCCCCTATTAATATAGTTTTTATTTTTTCAACAGTCAGCGACTGATTGAACCAAGATTAAAGGTCCTTGCCTACAAAGGCATAAGGTAGCAATTCTGCTACAGTTGTTTCTTTCAGCGTACCATGGTCACCAATTAAAGTGACTGGCATTTCTGGCTCACAAAATTCAGCCATCACTTGACGGCAAGCCCCGCAAGGTGAAATTGCCCGCTCAGTATGACCAGCAATTACTAAATGAGCAAACTCCCGTTCCCCTTCGGAAACAGCTTTAAAAATTGCTGTTCGTTCGGCACAATTACTCAGGCCATAAGAAGCATTTTCAATATTCAGACCTTGATAAATTTTACCAGCTTTAGTGACTAAACAAGCGCCTACTGGAAAATGTGAATAAGGAACATAAGCTTTATCTAAAGCTGCCGTTGCCACATCAAGCCATTCTTGTTTTGCTTGCATATTAATACCCCGCTGTACCAGCAGCGTCAGACATAATGGCAACCCCAGCACTTGTTCCAATTCGGGTAGCCCCTGCTTCAATCATTGCTAAGGCATCGGCTTCGCTGTAGATGCCACCAGAAGCTTTAACGCCCATTTCAGGGCCAACAGTTGCGCGCATTAAGCGGATATCTTCCACTTTAGCACCACCAGTTGAAAAACCAGTTGACGTTTTAACAAAATCAGCCCCCGCTACTTTAGCTAACTCACAAGCTTTAATAATTTCATCTTTTTCAAGTAAAGCTGTTTCGATGATAACTTTCACTAAGGCTTGATCTTTCGCAGCATTCACCACGGCTTCGATATCTTTTTGAACAATATCATATTGTTGGGCTTTTAAAGCACCAATATTAATCACCATATCTACTTCATCCGCACCATTTTTAATAGCATCGGTAGTTTCAAAAGCTTTGGTTGCAGAAGTATTAGCCCCTAAAGGAAAGCCGATTACGGTACAAACTGCCACCGGTTCCCCTTGCAATTGTTGGCTGGCGAAAGCCACCCAAGTTGGATTAATACAGACAGAATAAAAATGATATTTTTTAGCTTCTTCAATAATTTTTAAAACTGTTTCTTCTTTCGTATCCGCTTTTAACACGGTGTGATCGATCATGCGATTGATTTCCATCGTTTTTATCGCTCCTTTTATTTTTTACGCAGTGGCTGTTTGCTGAATAGTTTCAAGTCCTGCTAGCCATAAAAGTAGCGCTAGCTTTCTTCACTATCACTTATTTATGTTTTCAGCTAACGCCTGCGCTTCTTATTTAAATTTAAAAGTTCAGCCTGACAAAATTTTGACTGGTCAAAATTCTGAAATTAGCAGCTAAAACTACTCTGTTATTATATCATGAATTAGTGGTGGTTCATCCACTTGATTACCAATTTCTATATTATTATAAATTAATCTGGTGACCTCGGCAATATCTTCTGTATTACTATAAATAGTTAAGAGTGATTCGCCCTCAGTTACGGCATCGCCAACTTTTTTATTCAAAACTAAACCAACAGCGAAATCAATACTGTCTTCTTTCGTTTTGCGGCCTGCTCCTAACATCATAGCAGCAATCCCAATTTCATTGGCAACAATTCGGCGGACATAACCTGACGTTTTGGCTGGTAATTCAATTTTATATTTGGCAGTCATTAATTTAGCAGGTTCTTCAATCACCGATAAATCGCCACCTTGATTAGCTACCATTTCTTTAAACTTCGCAAAGGCTGCGCCACTGGTTAAAGCCGCTTCTAACATCTCACGAGCTTCAGCTAACGTTTCGGCTTTTTTAGCTAAAACTACCATTTGGCTACCTAAGGCATAACACATCTCAACTAAATCAGCTGGCCCGCGACCTTGTAGCGTATCAATCGCTTCAATAATCTCCAAGCTATTGCCGATTGCTCGCCCTAAAGGCTGCGACATATCAGAAATTACCGCCATCGTATTGCGCTGCGCTAATTTACCAATTCTTACCATAGTTTTCGCTAAACGTCGGGCTTCATCAAGATTTTTCATAAAAGCACCATCGCCAGTTGTTACATCTAAAACAATTGCATCGGCACCTGCCGCAATTTTTTTACTCATAATTGAGCTGGCAATTAACGGAATTGAACCAACAGTAGCCGTTACATCTCGTAAAGCATATAATTTTTTATCAGCCGGCGCTAAATTCCCTGACTGACCAATCACGGCAACATGGCTTTCATTAACAAATTTAACGAAATCCTCATCGCTTAATTCCACTTTAAAACCGGGAATCGCTTCTAATTTATCAATCGTGCCGCCAGTATAACCTAACCCGCGACCAGACATTTTAGCAACCGTCACGCCAACACTAGCAACCAACGGCGCCAAAATCAAAGTTGTCGTATCCCCCACGCCGCCAGTCGAATGTTTATCAACTTTAATCCCAGCTAAGTGTGATAAATCAATCACTTCGCCAGAATTAGCCATCGCTAAGGTTAAATTCGTAATTTCTTCATCCGTCATATCTTGATAATAAATCGCCATTAATAAGGCACTCATTTGATAATCTGGAATAGTGCCATTTGTATAGTTTTCAATAATAAATAGAATTTCTTCTTTAGTTAAAGCATGACCATCTCGTTTTTTCTCAATTAAATCGACCATTCTCATATAAAAAATCCCCCTTGGTTACAAACACAACTGTTACTTTCCTTATAACTATTTTTTCGCTTACTAATGGCACTGAAAATCCCTCTTAGTAAAACATTTTACTTGTTGATAAACCAAGCTGTAAACGATTTCCAAAACATCATAAAACATTCTCACTTAATTGTCAATTCTTAACAGGCGCGACACTTCCCCGCAACAAAAACTCCGTAGCAAACAGTTTGTTTTGCCCTTTAGTTTGCGGAAAATCAATGCGGTCCACTAAAAATTTTGCTGCATAAAAACCAATATCAAAACTTGGTTGATAAATAGTTGTTAAAGTCGGTACCGCAAACTCTGAAATTTCCACGCCATCAAAGCCCACTACCGAAATATCATCAGGAACTTTTTTACCAATTTCATGAATCGCTTGATAGCAACCTAATGCCATTTCATCATTACCACAAAAAATCGCGGTAATCTCTGACTGGGTTGCCAACAATTCCTTAGCTGCCCGATAGCCACCAGCAACTGTCAATTCCCCTTGGGTCACATACTCCTTGCGAAAAGGAATTTCCGCATCTAACAAAGCTTGCCTATAAGCATCCGTTCGCTCGGTTAATTGATAATAACCTTGCATTTCCCGCAACATGCCAATTTCCCGATGCCCAAGCGCCAACAAAGTTTCCATCGCTTGATAAGCACCACTGTATTCCTGTACGATTAAACGGTCTATTTTTCGTTGATTAATACCCCGGTCAATCAGCATCAAAGGCATTTTATCAAAAAAACCACTAGTTAACGATTTTTCAGCCGGCAAAACATGGGGCGTGGCTAAAATAATGCCATCCACCGAACGATAAATCAGCTCGTCAATATATTGTAATTCTTTGGCCTGACTATGCTTTGAATTGCACAACAAAATCATGTAGCCTAAGGGATTAAGATAACTCTCCACCCCTTCAATAATCTTTGAAAAAAACAAATTCGTCACATCAGGCACAATCATACCAATCGTTTTTGAATGGCGTTTAATCAGATTTGAAGCAAAAAAATCCGGCTTATATTGCTGCTCTTCAACAATACGTAAAACTTTTTGGCGGGTTTCCTGACTAAAACGACTGCCTTTATGATTCAAAATTTGCGAAACGGTGGTAATCGAAACGCCAGCTAAGTCAGCAATTTCTTTAATTGTTAACTTCACCGCTTCACCTCCAACGCAATCAAAAAATCTGCTTTTTTCACTCATTACTATTTTACCAAAAAATCTACAAAAATACTCCTTAATTTTTACCAATTTAGAAAAATATATTTCGCCATTTTTAAAATTTCAGCAACAACAAAAAAGAGCGCGAAACAATCTGCTTTTTGTCTCACACTCTCTGTTTTATTCTTTAACACTTTTTAAAATATAGTAACCTTTATCTTTGGTAACAATTTCCACGTTGCCGAAAACTTCTTGCATTTTTTTCTCAGCGCTAGGGGCTCCTTGTTTTTTCTGAATCACGACAGTTAAGGTGCCACCAGTTTTTAACAAGGGTTCAGCGCCACTTAAAATTTCATGAACGACTTGTTTACCAGCCCGAATCGGCGGATTACTAATAATCGCAGCGTAACTTGCTTGGTGCAACTCTTCGTAAATATTAGAAACGTGAATATCAACGTTATTCACTTGGTTTTTAGCCGCATTTTCTTGCGCCAAAGCAACAGCTCGTTGATTAATATCCACCATTTCTACCGGCAACTCATAGGCTGCCGCTAACGCCAAGCCCATTGGTCCATAGCCACAACCGACATCTAATAACGTTCCCTCTGGCAAGTCGACTGGTGAAAAAGCTTCTATTAACACCCGCGAGCCAAAATCCACCGTACCTTTTGAAAAAACACCGCTATCAGTTGTAAAACGAAAATTCTTTCCTAACAATTCAAACTGCCACTCCGCTAAGTTATGGGCGGTTGTCGGCTGCTGTGAATAATAATGATTTGTCATTCTGCTTCCCTCAAATTCCTGATTAATTGCTATCTTTCAACATTTTAACCTTTAAATCTCTAGCAATCAAGGAAGATAATAAATCATAGCCTGCTTCGGATAAATGTAAGCCGTCCGTTTGTAAAAATTCATTCACCCCAGGATAAACGGTCATATGCTGATACATATTTAAAAAACTAACGGTTTCTTTGCCCACCGCCTCAGCTGCTGCCACATATTGTTGTAGTAAGCTTTGGTCTACAGAACGAATATAAGTAGGCCCCACTAATAAAACTTTATCGGCGCCCAGTTGCTCCACTATTTTTTGCAGATTTGCTTGATATTCTGCCACCGCAACTTTTTCATCAATAATATCATTATCGCCAAAGAAAACCACCACTAAATCAGCGTTTTCTGCAGCAATCGTTGCTAACCGTCG
This sequence comes from Enterococcus sp. PF1-24, assembly GCF_029893325.1. Lineage (GTDB taxonomy): Bacteria > Bacillota > Bacilli > Lactobacillales > Enterococcaceae > HY326. Next base: position 31,741 of record NZ_JARXWL010000006.1, on the reverse strand, counting down.
CAAAGCATCCCGAGAAGTTTCGCCATTCACCCCATGGTTCACCCACTGATTATCAGGAAAACCCATGTTGCTTAAATGTTTCGCCGTCATTTCCGTTAAAATATCAGAATTTTGATAATTTAAATAGCCACCAGTAATACTATCACCAAATAAAACAATTTTCCTCATCAAAAATCACATCCTTTTCTCTACAACTTATACCTCTATCATACCACGAAGCTTTTTTTCAACAAATCAAAAGCATTTATGATGAAAAAAAGTGTTTGTCCTGCTAATTTCTGTTATAATAAGCCCAATGATAATCGCAAAGAATAATCAGATTAACACGCTTACTCAAAAAATGCCTGACACCACTTTAATTAACAAGTGGCCTACCAGCTTCACCAGCATTTAATAACAGCGAGCTACTTCTTATGAACTAGCTAAAAAGGAGTCCTCATGAAGGAAAAAACAAATTATTATCGGATTGCTCGTGATGAGTGGCAAGGCTTTTATCGCAATGGCAAAGCTCCTCTAACTGAAGAAGAACTAGATAATATCAAGGGTTTTAATGATAAAATTTCCATTCAAGATGTTCAAGATGTTTATGTGCCTTTAGCCCATTTAATCCAACTATATAAAAAAGAATATGAATCACTATCATTAAGTAAAGGCCTTTTTCTCCATAAATATTTACCAATTTCCCCTTTTATTATCGGGATTTCAGGAAGTGTTGCTGTGGGAAAAAGTACCACCGCCCGCTTAATTCAAACGATTTTATCTCGTACTTTTAAACGCAGTAACGTCGAATTAATTACAACGGATGGTTTTTTATATCCTAATCACGTTTTAGAAGAGCGGGGCATCATGGACCGCAAAGGTTTTCCCGAAAGTTACGATATGGAAAAATTAATTGATTTTCTTAATCGCGTAAAATCTGGCGAAGAACAAATCGAAGTTCCTATTTATTCTCACAGTGTTTATGATATTATTGAAGGAGAATTTGCTTACATCAATCAGCCCGATATTTTAATTGTCGAAGGAATTAACACCTTGCAATTACCTGCCAATCAACAAATTTACGTCAGTGACTTTTTCGATTTTTCAGTTTTCGTTGACGCCGACCCTTTGTTAATTGAAAAATGGTACTTAGAGCGTTTCGGCGCCTTGTTAGATTCCGCCTTTTTAGACCCTGACAATTATTATTATCAATACGCCATTGGCAATCGCGACGATGCCTTTCAAATGGCTCGCGGTGTTTGGAAAAATGTCAATTTGAAAAATTTAGAAGAATACATCTTGCCGACACGCGGCCGAGCGGATGTTATTCTGCATAAAACTGAAAATCATATTATTGATGAAATCTACATGCGGCGTTATTAATCAACTAGCTTTTCAGAGGGAAGCTCCTCTTGAGATAAAAAACTAAAATGAATCGAGGTCGATACTGTGACAAACGTTGCCAAAATGACAAACGTTGAAAAAATTATTGTATTAGATTACGGTAGTCAATATAATCAATTGATTACCCGACGAATTCGTGAATTCGGTGTCTTTTCGGAACTATTAAGCCACCGCATCACAGCTGACGAAGTTCGTCAAATGCAGCCTAAAGGAATTATTCTTTCTGGTGGCCCTAACAGTGTTTACGATGAAAATGCTTTTGGGATTGACCCTGAAATCCTTGAACTAGGGATTCCAATTTTAGGGATTTGCTACGGCATGCAACTATTAACTTATAAATTAGACGGCAAAGTTGAACCTGCGCAAAATCGGGAATACGGTAAAGCAGAATTGGAAGTTACGGCTAAAGACGCTTCGCTTTTCCAAAGCACACCTGCTAAACAAGTAGTGTGGATGAGCCACGGTGATTTAGTCACTGCAATTCCGGAAGGTTTTGAAGTTGTCGGCACTAGTAAAGATTGTCCGATTGCTGCTATTCAAGATTTGAGCCGCAATTTCTACGGCGTTCAATTCCACCCAGAAGTGCAACACTCAGAATACGGCAATGATTTATTACGTCATTTTGCTTTTGATGTTTGTCAATGCACTGGCGACTGGAGCATGGGTAGCTTTATTGATATGGAAATTGCTAAAGTCCGCGAAAAAGTCGGCGATCGTAAAGTCTTATTAGGCTTATCCGGCGGAGTTGATTCTAGCGTCGTTGGGGTTTTACTACAAAAAGCGATTGGCGACCAATTAACATGTATTTTCGTTGACCACGGTTTATTGCGTAAAGGCGAAGCTGAACAAGTAATGGAAAGCCTTGGCGGAAAATTCGGTTTAAACATCATTAAAGTTGATGCCAAAGAACGCTTCTTAACTAAATTAGCTGGCGTTTCTGACCCAGAAGAAAAACGCAAAATCATCGGCAACGAATTTGTCTATGTCTTTGACGACGAAGCCACTAAATTAAAAGGCATTGATTTCTTAGCGCAAGGTACCTTGTACACTGACGTTATCGAAAGTGGTACCGAAACAGCACAAACAATCAAATCCCACCACAACGTTGGTGGCCTGCCTGAAGATATGCAATTTGAATTAATCGAACCTTTAAATACGTTATTTAAAGATGAAGTTCGCGCACTAGGAACTGAATTAGGGATGCCTGACGAAATCGTTTGGCGCCAACCTTTCCCAGGCCCTGGCTTAGGAATCCGCGTCCTTGGTGAAATTTCTGAAGATAAATTAGAAATCGTGAGAGAATCTGATGCTATCTTACGTGAAGAAATCGCTCTAGCTGGCTTAGACCGCGATATTTGGCAATATTTCACAGTCCTACCTGGTATGCGTAGTGTTGGGGTGATGGGTGATGGCCGAACTTACGATTACACAGTCGGAATCCGGGCGGTAACTTCTATTGATGGTATGACCGCTGACTTTGCAAGAATCCCGTGGGATGTGTTACAAAAAATCTCCGTTCGTATCGTTAATGAAGTCGGTCACGTCAATCGAATTGTGTATGATATTACGAGTAAACCCCCAGCAACAGTCGAGTGGGAGTGAGTTTACAAACGTTGATATGTCAACATTTGTAACAAATAGCGCTGCAATTTATCCCTGAAAAGTCAGTCAGAAATGGCTGGCTTTTTAACTTATACACTGTAGACATGGAGAATGATAAAAATGGAAATTGATACAAAAAAGATAGTTGAATTTGCGACTAATGGCGTCACAATTTTTTTGAATGATAATCCTACTTTAGAGTTTTATGCTTTTGCATTCGATTGTAATGCTGAGGATGCCGAAATCAATTTATGTTTCAACACCGAAGAGGCTTTCTCAGAAACATTGTCACATTATCAAACAGGAAATAATGCTGACTATTACAAAAACGAAGAGAACATCCAGCGTTTAAAATTCAATACAGGAGATTGGAAATTCCAATGTTTCGATACTCTTTATGTATTTGATGATGAAGAACTAACAACTATTTTTAATAACCTTTATCCTAATGGTGTGCAAGATGATTACCAAGCCTGGAAATCTTTCATAAAAAATTCACTTGAATCCTTCACCCAGACTCTTATTCAGTTTTCGAAAACTGATGTGTTTAAACTACCAACTTTAAATTCTATTGTATTGACCATGATGAGGATGTTGAAGATGCTTTGAAAAGAATGAAGTAATTGACTATTTGAATCATTTCAATTTAAAAGACAGTAGTATTATTTCCATTACCAATAGCTCCAACTCAACTATTGCCAAGCTTTCTGATGTTAATATCCCTTACTATGTCTCTCGGGAAGAGTTGGATGGCGCCGATATTACTTCTCAAGTTCCTGCTTTATTTACTATTGAATATTTGGCAAAAGAAGTTCGCAAGAAAATGAAGCAGAAAAAAGGATAGTTTTTTTTACTACTATCTATATTTTCATTATTAAACGGAGGGTACCCCTATCAACATATTAATCATTTACGCTCATCCCAATAAATCAAGCTATAACAATGCCATACTGGAAACTTTTAAAGAAAATATTTCCGCTGCTCATCATTTTAAAATTCTTGATTTGTATCAAGAAGATTTTAATCCTGTACTTTATTTTGATGAAAATAATAGAAGGCGTGATTTACAATTCGACCCAACTACTCAAAAGTACCGAGATGATTTGACTTGGGCAAATCATTTAGTTTTTATTTATCCGATTTGGTGGAGCAGCATGCCAGCTATTTTAAAAGGCTATATTGATCGAGTATTCGCAAAAGGATTTGCTTATGAATACAAAGGAATTCGTCCAGTTGCTTTATTAACTAATAAAACCGCAACGATTGTAACGACCCATGATACACCTAATTTTTATGTTAAACTATTTCAAAAAGATTATGGCAAAGTTCTAAATAAACAAATCCTTAAAATGTGTGGTATCAAAGTAACTTCTACACTTACCATGCCATTTCTTCGTAATGCCAACGAAACCAAACGAGAAAATTTTTTACTGCAACTAGCCAAACACGCTAAAACTTTATAAACTAAAACAGGAGCATCAATCAGCCCCCCCTAATTGATGCTCCTGTTTTTTTCGTTGAAATACTTCATCACTTAAATTAATTTCCTAAACTCTTTCTCTTTTAGACTCATAAGCAAGAATAACAATCATCATCAAAAAAACGGGCATTGCTATAAAAAGTCCATACACACTGCTAAAATAAGTTGTAAAACCTGTTTGCGAAATAATATACTCAACAGGTGTAATAAGCATTCCTAATATAACAGCGCTGACTATTGAAAGCATTAGTAATAAATTCGACTGCTTCGTTTTAAGGAAAATTAATAATCCACCTAAATATATAATAAATAAAATCAGAAATAACTTATCAGAAAATATATATTGAAAACCATTCAGCTTCGTTAACTCAAGCGCCATCTCATCAACTGAATATCCCCAAGGAAGAAACAAGCTAAGTAAACACTAAAATGATTTTTTTCATGACTACTCCTCCGATAATTAGTGTTGTCCCTTTAAACAGTATCTAACTATAAATATAAACTAAAATTCAGCAAAAACAAGCAAGTTTCTTATAAGTCAAATTATTTAGAAAAAAAGCACCGTTACTTGTCTATCACTTATATTAAATTAAATAGCCAATATGATATAATTGTTCAAAAATCAAAGGAGCCTCAACAATGAGCCTTACAGAAGAAGAATTTGAAGAACAACTCGCTGATTTGCTAATCAATTACTTAGAAAATTGTAGCCCTAAACAAATCTACCAAGCTCTTTTAGGGTGGAATTTTGATAATCCTAAACAAGCAATTGCTTGGATTGCCAGCTCACCCAAAACTGATAAAGGTTCAGCTTTATTATTGTTTTGGCTAATGGAACCTGATTTTGCTTATCAATTTGACACAAGAGAAGAAATGCTCAATAAAAGTAGTTGGTACGCAGAAAATTTTGATATCGTTGAAACCTTAGAAAAAAATTATTTGTCTAACTTTTATAAACAGCAAAATTATGCTTATACCCCGCCAGCTTATTTTCACGATAATGCCATGAAACGAGCAATCCCTAAAGAACTGTTTATTCCTTTAACTGGTGAAGAAGTGCCAGAGCCAACTGATTGGGAAGATGGCTTTCCAGCAGAACTACAAGCAAAAAAAAAATAAGCGACTGTCTCTTCATAGAGCAATCGCTTATTTTTTAACTACGCTTTCTTTAATTTAATTGGCAAATATCTTTGCATTTGGCGATAACCTAAGCCTTTTTCGATATCTTGTTGATAAGCATTTTCTTCATCTAAATAAGGCATATTAAACATAAAGCTGCGACTTTCATCCAACTCAAAATTAGTCGTTTCAATCCATTGCAGAATTTTATCTTGCACTTTGCGAATACTTTCATCATCTTCATCAATACTCACCGCCATCGCATACAAACCACCAGGGAAATCAACAATTTCCAGCGGGCTAACATCTTCTTGACGAAGCTCATCATTAATCGCACAAATCATTTCACCAGTATCGTCATTTTTTACCATTGTAAAATCTAAGCAATCAAAAATGACTGGTTTAAAGGAATTATAATGTTGCCACAATTGAAACATATAGCCACCAGGTTTAAATAATTCTTCCCAAGAGTGCGCGCCTGATGACAAGCCTCTAAAGGCCGGCACTCTAACCACCATCACATCGGGAACTTTTTTATCTAATTTATCAGTAATTTCAATCAAACGGTGAACATTATTAGGCTTGCCTACATAATCCACCTTGACAATTTGCGTTTCAATTTCTTTGGCTTTGTCATAAAGTTGCTTAATATCAGAGTTGTCAGTAAAATTAATGCGTTCAATTTCTTGAATAAAATCCAACACGATTTCCTTTAACTCTTGTAGCAGAGCCACTTCATCATCAATATTTTCAACTTTTTTCCCTAAAACATCCAAAATAAGTTCCGAACTAGCAGAATCAAAAATTCGCTTAATATCTTTGATGCTAATATTTAATTTACGCAAAATCAAAATCTGCTCAATGCGACGAATCGCGTTTTCATCATACATCCGATAAGCCACATCATCATTACGAATACTCGTTAACAAACCCATATCCTCATAATAACGTAAAGTACGCGCCGTAACATCATATCGGCTGGATACATCTCTAATTTTCATTAATTCATTCATACTTTTCATTCTCTCCTTCGATAAGTTATCTCCATAATACAGGCTTACCCAAAGGAAGGGTCAAGAGCTTTCCGATAAAAAATAAAAGTTGCTTTCTGATTTCTAAAAAAACACCTCATTTCACTCTACAGCTCATTTTGTAAATAACTATTTTAACTGGCTTTACCTTATTTGCAAAAATGCTTGCAGCCCCTTACTTTTCATAAAAACTCACAATTGTTATTTTTATCTTTCGCTTTTCAGCAACAATTAAATAACAATGATTTTTTCAAATTCGTTTGACATACACAAATATTAGTCATACAATTATTTTATGAAATAGTTCTTCACTGAAAAAGCACATATTACCTACTCTATTTCACAAATGTTTTTCAAAAGAATAAAAAAGAACGTTATTTGTACGACGCATCTACAAAATGATTTTCTCAAAAAAACTAATCCAACAAAATAAACCACTGAGAAAATCAGAATAGATTAGTTATTTATATCACTTATCTATTTTACTGTTCAATATTCTATTGACTAACATTTACCATTAAAAACTATTTATAGTGAAAAAGGAGAAAGCAATTGAAGAAAAAAAGTTTATTAGGATTATTAACGCTGGTTACTACATTGACATTAGCGCCAACCATGGCTGAAGCAAAAGATTACAACGAAATGCATCGCCTTTATAACCCTAACTCTGGAGAACATTTTTACACAGCTAACGCTGCAGAAAAACAACAATTAGTCAACGCTGGTTGGCAAGCTGAAGGCATTGGTTGGTACGCGCCATTAAGCGGCAACGCCGTTCATCGCTTATACAATCCTAACGCCGGCGATCATCACTATACCTTGAACCCAGGTGAAAAAGATAACTTGGTTAACTCTGGTTGGCGTTATGAAGGCATCAGTTGGTATTCTGACACCAATAAATCGCAACCGATTTATCGTGCCTATAACCCTAATGCCCAAACTGGCACCCACAATTATACTGCTAAAAATGCTGAACAAAACAGCTTGCTTGCAGCCGGTTGGAATAATGAAGGCATCGCTTGGTACGGTATAAAAGATGAAGCGACCGAAGCGCCAAAAGTTCGGACAACTTTAACGATTAAATATCTGGACGAACAAAATAAAGAAATTAAAACAGCCACGACTGATACTCGGACAGAAGGTACAACTAAAACTTACTCAGCACCAACCATTACTGGTTATCAAGTATCTGGCAGCACCACACAAAAAGTTACCTTTACCAAAAAAGATCAAACCATTACCTTTCGTTACAAAAAGAATGCTACGGAAGTTCAAAAGTATACCGTAACAACTGAATACAAAGATACAACTGGTAAAAAAATTCAAAATTCAACTGAACAATCTGTGGAAAAAGGCAAAGCTTACACAGCTAAGGCACCAACGATTTCAGGCTATACTTTACAAGGAAATAGCTCACAAACATTAAATAATATTACTAGTAATAAAACAATTGTCTTTACTTACAAGAAAAATGATCCAGCAAAAGTATACTCTACTTTAACCATCAAATATGTGGATGAGCAAAACAACGAACTACAACCAGCAACAACTGATCGCCAATTAGAAGGTACAACTAAATCTTATTTTGTCCCCTTCATCATTGGCTACCAAGCATCAGGCAATATCAATCGAAAAGTTACCTTTACAAAAGAAGACCAAACACTTACGATTCAATACAAAAAGATTAGTACTGAAACGCAAACGTACACTGTAACTGTTAAATATCAAGATACCGATGGCAACAACATCAAAGATTCTGCTAGCGCTACAGTTGAAAAAGGTGCCTCTTATACAGCGACAGCACCAACTATTTCCGGTTATAATTTACAAGGAAATAGCTCACAAAAATTAGACAATATCACTAATAATCAAACAATTGTCTTTACTTATGAACAAACTAGCGAACCTGAAAAATACACTGTTACAGTCTTTTACGAATCGACTGATAACCAATTTTTAGGCTTTGGCCCAACTGTTCAAGTTGCTCCTGGGACATCTTTCGTTGATGAAGCAAAAGAATTTGCTGGTTATACTTTAAAGAGTGCAGAAACGCAAACTGTTACGATTAATAAACATACTTTGATTACTTTTCTTTACGAAAAAGAAAACTAGGTAAATTTATCAGCTATAAAAAGAACCTCTGACGGTAATGTGTCAGAGGTTCTTTTGCCATTCTAGTTTCACTTTTATTTAGCTGTTTCACTTTTACGCAGACGCATATAAATTAAATTTAAAATCAAGCCAATAAAGGCTACGACAATCGCTACATAAAAAGCTTTAGTGAAGTCACCGTTATCGCTAGCTGCCATGCTCGCTGCAACTCGTGGCGCAAAGAAAGCTGCTACTGAATAACCAGTGAAAATAATGCCGTAGTTCACACCTTGATTGACTGGTCCATAATTTTCAATAACCATTGGTGGAAAGACACCCATTACGCCACCGAAACACAACCCTAAAATAATGATTCCTAAAGCAAAACCAACTTGTGAAGAAAGGCTCACTAAGATACCAAATGCTACCATAACGGCAATTAAAATAATAGTCAATGTCCGATTGCGACCGATTTTATCAGAAACAGTTCCCCAAACAACCCGACCAGCACAATTACTTAATGAATATAAACTCACATAGAAAGCCGCAGTTCCAGCAGAAAGTTTAAACATCTGTTGACCAATAACAGAAGCGTTTGAAGCAATCATCAAACCTGAAAAAGCACCAGTGAAGAACATTAAAAAGATTAAATAAAAATAAGGAGTTTTTAACATTTCAACCCAGTTTTTATTAACCGCTCCACCATTTCCTTTAGTTGCTGGCGGTGTCCACCCTGCTGGTTGATAATCATCAGGTGTATTTTTGATAAAGAAACTAGCAACTAAAATGATGACGAAGTAAGCAATTCCTAGTGTCTTAAAAGCTTGTAAAACATCATAATGCTCTACTAAATAGTTTCCTACAGGAGCAGCGATAATTGCTGCTCCACCCATTCCAGCAGTGATAATCCCTGAAGCCAAACCTTTTTTATCAGGGAAAAGTTTAATCGTATTACTTAAACAACCTGAGTAAGCCAAGCCTTGCCCTAAACCACCGATAATTCCGTATGTCAGATAGAGCATCGTAGGTGTTGTCGCCATACCAGTTAAGAAGAAACCTGCACCAAACATCAAACCACCAATGGTAATTGTCCATTTCGCTAAACCTCTATCAGTTAAAAAACCACCTAAAATCATTGGCACTGGGCTAATTGCTGCATTTATTGTAAATGCCATCATAATTTCTCCCATGCTCCAACCTCGAACAGCACTCAAAGGTCCTGCAAAAACGCTAAATGCGTAAACGGCACCTGTACAAAGTAAAACAATTGTCGAAGCAATTAAAACTTGTACACGGTTAATTTTATAATTCATTTTATTCCTTATCCCCTTATAATTGTTTTATTTAGTAAATAAATCTTTAATCGCTGTCTTACCGGCAATACGGCCAAAAGTAAAGATATCAGTTAATGAATTCCCACCTAAGCGGTTACCGGCGTGAATCCCACCTGCAACTTCACCCGCCGCATACAAACCAGTAATAATTTCACCATTTTCTGTTAAAACATGAGTTTCTGTATCAATTTTCAAACCACCCATCGTATGGTGAACAGCTGGTTTACGCGGTGTTGCATAAAATGGTGCGACTTCTACTTTCAAATCGAAAACATCTTTGCCAAATTCTGGATCTTCGCCAGCATCAACATAACGATTATAGTTTTCAATGGTTTCTTTAAAGACTTTAGGATCCATTTTTAATTGTTCTGCTAACTCTTCTAAAGTATCCGCCCGGAATAAAGTACCGGCTGCAACTTGTTTATCCAGTTTTTTTGGGGTTGTATTATAGGCTGTTTTCTTGATTTCATTATCAGCGATTAGATAGAACAAACCACCATTGTCAATCGCTGCTTGCGTCAATGTATCACGGCTACCATATTCATTAACAAAACGTTTACCAACTTGATTCACCATAACGAAGTTTTGTGGTGGCACTTGTAAACCACTGAAAAGAGCACCTGTTTCCGGATCAGAGACCGGCATCATTTGTGAAAAGCCCATGCCAACTAAATCAGCCCCAACGCTTTGACCTAATAGAATTCCATCACCAGTAATAGCTGGTGAATTTGAAGTTTTGATATCATCAGCAATTTCTGACCAATAAGTATTATATTCTTTCAACATTTTGGTATTGGCACCAAAACCACCTGTAGCTAAAACAACTGCTTTACCCTTGATTGTGATTTTTTTACCATTTAGGCCTTCGCCAACAATCCCACTGATTTGATTATCTTCAACAAGCATTTCTTTAACCGCTGTATCAGTAATAATCATGCCCCCGTTAGCTTCAACAAAAGTTTGCAAGGCTGAAACATAAGCGTAACCTTCACTTTTAACTGGTTTATGACCACGACGCCATAGTGCACCAACCGGCATACTAACATCTTTTTTATCAAATTCAACACCAATTTCTTCTAACCATTTAACAGATTCCAATGATTGATCCGTTAAAGTTTTAACTAAATCATATTGACCATAAATTTTATTTCCTAATTGGTCTGTTCGTTTACCACCTAAATAAGTTTGCATACGATAGAATAAGTTAGAATCAAACAAGTAGCCTTCATGCTCTCTATTTTCTGCCAAATAAGCTGAAATTTGTTTTTTCATTTCACGGAAATCTTCAAGATATTCTGGATCAATGGTTGCTTCATCTAAAGCTGCCATTTCTGCTAAGGTATGTTCTTCACCAGAAATTGCTGCAAAAGTTTTTTGCCATTCAGGATCAGCAGCATTCATCGGGCCACCTGTCCGTACGGTATTACCACCAACAGCTGGGAATTTTTCAACAACAATCACTTTTTTCCCTGCCTGTAAAACGCTAGCGGCAGCAGTTAAACCAGCTCCACCAGCACCAACAACAATTACATCCGTTGTATATTCAGCATCTTCGGTATCAGCTGAACTTGGGGCTTTCGGACGTTTCCTTAAAGCATCAGGATTAGCACCAGCCATTTTAACAGCTTTTGCTACGCCATCAATTACACCATTACTAGTTACTGATGCTCCAGATAAAGCATCAACATTTAAAGTTTGCCCTTCAATAATCTGTTGGGGAATTCGTGTAAAGACGACATCTGCAATCCCTTCTGATTCGCCAGAAGTATCAATTGAAATATCTTCAATTCTTTTTTCTGATAAAGTAACAACCATTGGTAAATCGCCATTATGCCCTGGTGCAGTTACTGAAAATTCTCCTGGTTCAAAAGTAACTTCTTCTGGCACATTTAGTTGATTAGCAATTTCAGTGAAGCGTAGGAAACGCCAGAAACAGCTATCTAAAAAGTCAATTGTACCTTCAACTTTTAAATTTCCCTTTTCGTCAAACGCTTGATGTGCTCTACCTAATAAAAACTCAGAACCTGGCATAACTGTTGCGTTAACTCCTGGAGCATCTAAAACTTGACGTAAATGTAACTGTGCTCTTGAAGAACCTTGCACATCATAAGAAGCTCCTACAATCATCACTGGTTTGCCATCAAAAGGATGTAAATTAAAAGATAACCACTCTAAAATACTTTTTAATGCAGAAGGAATTGAGTGATTATGTTCAGGTGTAGCAATAATCACGCCATCCGCTTCGCTGATTTTTGTGTTGAAGGATTGAATTAATTCACTGTTTGATTGATCTTCTGATTCATTAAACATCGGTACATTAGTTAACTCTAAAATTTCAATTTCAGCTTTATTTGCAAAATGTTTTTGCATAAATTGTAATAGCATACGGTTGTATGATACTTTTGCATTCGTTCCAACAATTCCAATAAGTTTCATTAACAATTTCCTCCTTCAGCTGCATGTTCCCATGTAAATTTTTTATTGCGGTCAGTCGTAAAATGATGATTCGCTTTTAATTGATTGATCATTTTTACAAAAAGCATAAATTCATCAAAGCATTCTTCAAGTTCCAGCATTTTTTCTGGATAAAGCAAATTCCCTTGGCCATCAAAAGCACTTAAAGAGCGACCTAATAAAAATTCTGAACTAGGCATAATCCGCGCCTTTAATTCTGGAGCATCTAAAATTTGACGTAAATGTGCCTGCGCTCTTGAAGAACCTAGAGAACCATGAGAGGCTCCAACAATCATCACTGGCTTATCAATCAGTGGACGAGTGGTATAAGATAACCATTCTAAAGCACTTTTTAATGCCGCTGGAATTGCATGGTCATACTCTGGCGTACTGATAATTACGCCATCTGCTGCTTCAATTTTTGCAGATAACGCTTGAACTGCTGTTGGTACAGCATGATCTTCAGGTTCATTGAAAGCAGGTAAATCTTTAATTTCACAAATTTCTAGTTCCACTTTTCCAGCAAAATGCTGCTGCATAAATTGTAATAACTTACGATTGGTTGAAGTTGCTGAATTTGTTCCGACAATTCCGATAAATTTCATAAAAACTCTTCCTTTCCTTTTGTGCTAAAATGTACAATCCCACCTAAATAAAACGCTTAAAGTTTTTTATTAATAGCCTAGCTAAACCACTTTTCCACTAATTATTATGGTAAAATAAAGTACATACTTCCTTCTACCTTGAGTGTAGAGTAGGAAGAATCATTTGTGAAATATTTATTTAATTATCAAGTGATAACCAATTACTTATGGAAAACATCAGGAGGTACTTTCGATGGCGCTTATTGACTCACCACAAATGCTCCAATACATAGATATGCTGTTAAAGCACGGGAACTACACAAAAGCAGCTAAAGTCCTATACATCTCACAACCTTACTTAACTCAAACTATCAAAAAGGTAGAACAAGAACTGGGGATTGAAATTATCAACCGTCACTCTACTCCTTTACAATTAACCGAAGCTGGCACAATTTATTACCAATATTTAAGTTCTCTGGAAACGAAACAAGATCAATTCAAAAAAAAGATCGCTAAATACTCCACGCCTGATTTAACGATTATTCGCATTGGCATTTTACCTAGTTTAGGAACTTATTTATTACCTTTATTTTTAACAAAATTTTTAGCTGAAAATTCTCATGTGAAAATTGAATTAATAGAGACGATTCCAGCTGAAAACGAGAAAAAATTATTAAATGGTGAAATTGATTTTCTTATTGGTCAGAATCCCGAAACACTCTCACCAAATTTAACTGTCAATCATGTTGGCGACCACGGTTATTATGCTGTCATTCCTGCATCAAGTCAGCTTTATCAAGAAGGCACCTTATGGCTACCAGCTAACAGCATTCCGCTAAAAAAATTATTGGCGCAAAATCTAATTTTAACTGCTCGTGGTTCAGCGATTCGACGTCAAGTGGATTACTTATTTCAAAAATATCGCATCCAACCAACTATCGTTATTGAAAGTGCTGATATTTTTACTGTGGTAGAGCTGGCAAAAAGCAATCTTGGCGTGACTTTTGTTCCTGAAAGTGTTAAAACCAACACTTTGGATACCCAATTCAATCTCTACCCACTGCCTTTGGAGTCACTGTCTTTAGCTTATTTTATTGCTCATCGTGCCAATAAAAGCCTGATTCCTGCTGAAAACACCTTGATTGACTGCTTTATTTCATCTTTAGAAAGTAGTTTAAAAAACAGCCTCCTTGAAAATTAAAACAAAGAAACCACGAAACTTTCTTTTGAAAAAAGTTTCGTGGTTCCTTTTAATTATTTTATTTAACAATTTGCAAATTAGTAGTCTGTGCCATCAAGCCTGCTGTCGTTACAACCAGACCTTCAATTCCGGGTAATTTCTCCACTGAACGAATCATTTCTGTTGATTTTTGACCATATAAACGAGTTGTCCAAATTTCACCAGCTAGTGAATGCTCAGAAACGATTGTTAAACTAGCTACATCAGTTGTGATTGGGTAACCAGTTTGGCTATCAAAAATATGATGATACGTCTTTCCAGCAAACTCAAATTTTCTTTCATAAATTCCCGAAGTAACTACTGATTGATTTTTTACTTTTAAAACAGTTAAATAATTACCTCTTGGCAAAAAGGGATTTTGAACTCCTACTCTCCAATAACCATCTGCTTGATTAGGCGATTCCCCAAAAGTTAATACATTTCCCCCTAAATCAATAAACCCTGCTGTCGCGCCTTGCATTTGAAAATATGCGATAATTTTATCAGCAAAATAGCCTTTCGCTAAGGCACCTAAATCAATCGCCATCCCGGCTTTCTTTAGATAAACGGTCTTTTGGGTATCATCAATCAAAATATCAGCGACATTGATTCGAGATAATGCCGTTTGAATTTGTTTTTCAGTCGGTCGCTTAGCATCTTGAAAGCCTATCCGCCAAGTTTGAATTAACGGACCAATCGCAATATTTAAGAAACTATCTTTTGCCATACTCTGAGCTTTACCAATTTTTATTAGCTCTAATAAATCAGCTTCAACTTGAACAGGTTGCTGACCTGCTTGTTGATTGATGTGCATCAAATGAGAGTTAGGATTATTGGCGCTAAAACGTTTTTCATAGTCCACCAATTGCGCTTCCGCTTTAGCTAGTAAAACTTCTGGTTGTTCAGCTTGAACCCACATCTGGATTACCGTCCCCATTAAATGGATGGTGCGTTTTCCTTCAGCCATTATCCAACTCCCTCATTTCCACATATTTCTTTCATTATTCTAGCTTAATTAAAATTATGAAACAAGCTGATTATTTCTTCCGCTCAGGCATCTTAAAATCAACCAATGCTTTATTTAGAAAATCATTAAAATCTTTCATTAATGCAAATTTTTCCGCAAGCAAATTAACTAAATTATCCGCCGTTAGTAGCTCTTGGTCAGTAATTTTATATTCCAAATACCAACTTTTGTACTTCAAATATTCTGCAATGGCTGAATCCGAATCATAAGCTTTAGGTACATTCTTCAATTTGGTTCCCTTAACAGTGAAGTTTTCTTTAAACAAATCATTATTGATAATAGCTTCAAATTCTTGGGGATGCGCTGATAAATAATCCCGAATTTGATTCGTAGCTTCACTAAACTGGTCAGTAAACAGCCCCCCACCGACAAAAGAACCATCATTAGGCTTAATACAAATAAAATATCCTACCGGAATAGGCAGTTTCCCTGCTGGTGCAATATGTGCCCGAAAAATCGGATGATAAGGTGTTTTATCCTTGCTAAAACGTAAATCCCTTACTTGTCTAAAAGTTAATTCTTTTGGAGCATGAAATTTAATGGTATAATCAAAATTCATAATTTCATGCTCTAATTCTCCGACTAAACCTTCAAAAGCTAAATTCGCTTGTTTACGCACTTGAGTATTTTCATGAAACCACTCTCTGTTATTATTTTTTGAAAAACCATCAAGAAAAGTTAGTATTTTTTTGATATCTGACATATTATCCCTCCTGTGAAAAATTTAATAATTGTTCTACTTCTGCTGTTGATAGCAACTGGCTAATAAAAGTTTTACTATCCACTTTAGCATGATATAAAGGTAATTTGTTAAAGACATCGACCTGGTCTTCAACATCTTCCATGATATTTTTATGGACCTCCAAAATATCTTTATCTAGTACAACTAAATTCGTATACTCCAAATTTTTGGGCTTTAAACGTTCACACTTAATCGCGTACTCAATTCGTTGATTACAACGACAAGTTCCCCCAGCATACTCGCAATGTTCAAATAGAAATGCTTGCATTTTTTTACGACTGCGGGAAAGTCTTTGCCGATAATTTTGCGGTGATAAACCTAAAATTTCACTAGCCCACTGACTATTTATCTTAAACATCGTTCCCAGAATAAAAACACAGCGATTAAGTGGTGTTAAACATTGCAACATCACATTGGTACAAGATAGCTTCAGCTCATTTGTCAGCGTTTCTCGCTCTTCCTGATTAAAGGCATCCTCCACGCTTTCATTAACTTGGGCTTTTATATCATTTCCATAATAAGTAAAAGTTAAAGGATACTGGGCGAACATCGATTTTTTATAATCAATCAGATAATTGGTCGTAATTCGATAAACCCAAGTTTCAAACTTAGCGTTCATTTTAAAGGAAGCCAAATTAGTTATAATTTTAATTAAAACTTCTTGCGTTGCATCTTCAGCATCCGGAATTGTCCCTAACATCCGCAAAGAAATATTAAAAACAAAATCTTTAACTTCAACTAAAATCTCTTCAAGGGCTTCACGCTCTCCAGCCAAGGCTTTAGCAATTAAATCATTAATCCTTTTTTCCATTTCAAAAATTCTCCTTTCACTAATTAGACTGCGCTTTTTTAAAACTGTG
Source organism: Enterococcus sp. PF1-24 (assembly GCF_029893325.1). Classification (GTDB taxonomy): domain Bacteria; phylum Bacillota; class Bacilli; order Lactobacillales; family Enterococcaceae; genus HY326. The sequence continues at coordinate 14,815 of NZ_JARXWL010000006.1, read as the reverse complement.
ACACTAAAATCGAGAATTTTTTTTAAAATTAATGTCTAGCTTTTTTTGACTAATAATCATTTATTATACGCTTTAAAAAAAGATTTTTCATAATTATTTCTGCAGAAACAGCGGTCAAACTGTTAGTAAAACCTATATTTTGCTTTGTTTGTATACTATACTAAGGCTATTAACAGAAAAGCAGGTGTTTTTATTGGAAAAATATATCGCTCTTTTACGGGGAATAAATGTTAGTGGTAAAAACAAAATTGCCATGCCTGAACTAAGAAAAGTCTTTGAAGAATTTGGTTTTACAGATGTAACCTCCTATATTAATAGTGGTAATGTACTTTTTACTACCGCCAATCAATATAAAACAGATTTGATTCGTAAAATCGAAACCCTGATAACTGAAAAATTTATGTTAGAGATTCCCGTGACTGTTGTTTCTACCAAAGAGCTAACTGCTACTTTGGCGCATGCGCCCGCTTGGTGGGATATTGATAAAGAAGCTGTCAACTATGCGATTTTTCTTATTCCACCAATGGATATCGCAACAGTATTTGCAGCTGTCGGCGAAATTAAGCCTGAATATGAACAAATCGACTATCATGAAAATGTCATTTTTTGGACTGCTCCTTTAAAAACTTTTCAAAAGGCTAGATGGTCCAAAATTGCCAGTTCAGCCGCCAATAACCACGTTACGATTCGCAATGCCAACACGGTCAATAAATTATTAAAAATGGCAGAATAAACTTACTTATTTAAAAGTTAAGAGAAATATATGTTTACTAATTTTGGGTTTTCTTACATCGGTTTGCTGTTTATCATGATGTTAACTATCCCTAATCTTATTTGGACAAAAAATCAGCCACAGGATTATAGCTTTGAAAATGAAAACAAAATACTACTTATTTTTGAAAGAGTTGGTCAAACTTGCGTAACAACCTTAGCTTTATTGACTAAATGTTTCAATAAACTAAAAATCCATAGCAAAAACAATAAGAAATCCCATCAGAAAGCCACTACTGATTGGGTTCTTTGTTGTTCTTTGTATTTTAGTTAGTTTTAAACTTAGCAAACTAACTAAACGTGATTATAATTTATTTCGTTAGTTAAGAACAAAACTAACTATTCAATTATAAAATCAATTTGGAGGGAAAAATAAATGCATGAAAATAATATTTTAAACAATTTAACCAATATCGCTCGGCAACCTTTTTTAATCTTTGCAAACCAAGTCGATGAAAAAACTGATAACGCCCTTGAAACCTTACAATTACTTGCTAAGGAAGAGGAAGTTACCGCTGGTCGCATCTCTGAATATTTAGATATCAAGCCTTCCAGCGTCACTCAAATTATTAAAAAACTTGAAGAAGCCGGTACAGCCGAAAAAGTTAAATCACAAAAAGATGCTCGCGTTACTTATGTAAAACTAACAGCAAAAGGTCGTGAAAGCTTAGAATATCGCGGCAATATTTCAGTAAACCTAAGAGATGAATTGTTTAAAGATTTTACTGAAGAAGAACTAACAAAATTAGATAATTACCTAGCTCGTATGGCAACCAATGTTTCCAGCGAAGAATTTCAAGAAAAATTAAATAAGATTTTCGGTGACGACCAACGCTGGCAACAATTCGAAAAAATGTCTGCTCATTTCGGTCGTGCTCGCGGACAAATGTTAGACCGTAGCGGCTTTAATGATTTTTGAGGCGGCTTCGGTGGCAGTTTTGACCGCTGGAACAGGGGGCATAGATAATGGCTGGAGGCGGCGGAAGACCTATTGGTGATGCTACTCGCAAAGATGGCACCAAATTTTCTTTAAAACAGTTTACAAAATTAATTACCACAACTAAACCAAAATATCATCTTTTAATCAGCGGCGTACTCTTACTCATGATTTCCTCTAGCGTGCAGATTTACGTTCCGCAATTAGCTTCCACCTTAGTCAATACGTTTTCAAAAGGAATTGACTATGCTTTATTGATTAAAGTTGCATTGCTATTTATAGGTTCAGCACTAATTTCAGCATTAGGCGGTACGATTTTAGGGATTTTTGGCGAAAACATTGTTAAAAAACTTAGAAAAAGTCTGTTGTTAAAATTAACTACTCTAAAAGTTAGCTATTTTGACACCGTCAAAGCCGGCGAAATTTCCAGCCGCTTAGTTAATGACACTTCTCAAGTAAAACAATTAGTCGCAACAACTTTCCCACAAACTTTATCAAGCATGATTTTGGTAATTGGCTCTGTTTATATGATGATTCGGATGGACTGGCGAATGTGCGTTGCCATGTTAGTTGCCGTACCTATCGTGATGTTGGTGATGATTCCGATTTTTAGTTTCGGTACAAAAGTCGGTCATTTGCGCCAAGATACATTAGCTAAATTTAACGGTATCGCCAGCGAAACCCTTAGCGAAATCCGTTTAGTAAAAACTTCTAACGCAGAAAAACAAGCGCAAGTTCACGCCAATAAAGAAGTCGATAAATTATTCGAAGTTGGCAAAAAAGAAGCGACTTTCGATGCCACTATGCAACCGTTTATGTTAATGATTATGATGACGATGATTTTTGGTTTACTCGCTTACGGCATGCATCGCATCGCCATCGGTGCTATGGAAATCGGAACATTGATGAGTTTTTTTATGTATCTATTCAATTTAATCGGTGCTCTACCAAATATCGCCACCCTTTTCACTGAAATGGCCAAAGCAGCCGGCTCAACAAAGCGGGTTCAACAAAGCGGGTTCAACAAAGCGGGTTCAACAAAGCGGGTTCAAGAGTTGTTAGATGAAGCATCAGAAGATTTCCAAAGCGGCAACTTAGTATTGAAGCTGATTATCTATGTCAGTCTTACGCTACCTTGTCCCTAAGCTCCATCAAATGGGCTTTGGAAATGGGAACTCCAGAAGCTATCGAGGTCATCATCTCCGCTTATATTCGAGGCTTACCGGCTATGATTTTGCCTCCTTGGTCTGAAACAATTCAAGATAAGTAACTAACGCTTTCAACAATGTAAGCGTATCATCAGCAGGATTCTTTCACCACCGACAAAGTAAGCGGCATCATACCTTTAAGCAACAATCTCCATTCTTTTTGTTACTTATTGGTACAAAAGCACCAGAAATAGCGCTTACCTCCCAGTGCTATTTAATTTAACGGGGATGCTGACTTAGCTATGTTGCATGCGGTAATAAGATTCCTTCTATTTTCGATTGTGATGAACTCAGCAGGCCTTCATTCGTTTACCGTTTTAGGAGAATTTTTTGACTTTTTAAAAATTCTTTAGAAAAGTCAAAACAGCAGCACCCTTTAAAAGGATGCTGCTGTTTTATATTGCTCTTATCAATATTTATTCTTCAATCGTTCTCCCAACACTTTATCATGAGGTGCGATTAAACATTTTTCAATGCTTTTCCAGTGAGTCTCATATAGTTGTTTTTGTGCTTTACCATAGCTTTCATCGTTATCAAACTCCCAATAATGGGCGTATTTCACACATTTAACAATGCGTGTTAGCTTATCAGGTGGCAGACCTTCTTTAATGGTTTTCATTTCTTTTATATAATGGGTGCGTTCCATCAATTTAAAAGCTAGACAGCCTTCCATTTGAGCCATTAATTTTGCGGCGTCCGCCATAACGGTTTCAAATGCCTCTGTTTTGTCAGGTTTCACTTGATAAATACTGATTTCTGAAAAACTCATTTTAGTTCCTCCTTTAAACTTGTTAAAACTAACATAGCATAAGTATATACATAATTAAACAAAAAAATCCAAGTGACTTATCACTTGAATTTTTCATTAGTTATTTCAACGCTTTTTTCCTAAAAATCAGACCACTACTAATCAAACAGACCACACCACCCAATAAAGCGACAGTGATATAGGCGATAATTTTTGCTTGGGTTAACTCTGCAAAATGAATCATGGTGTTTAAATTAGTAAAAATAAAGTATTCACTAATGAAACTCAAAGGTTCTGCTAAAACTTGCAGCAACAATTGCAATAAATTATCCCCCATAAAAAGCAAAGTCACAAAAGCTAAAACAGCCATCGTGTTGGTAGGAAAAAGATTAAGCAACAATAAAAGTAAAGCGCTAATCGCAAAATAAAAAGGTAATTGTAAGGCAATCACCGGTAATAGCTGATTGAAAAGCAAGCCATTACCTAAAATTAGTGATGCTAAATTGAAACCGACCACAAAAATGGCAATTTCGACAATCGTCCAAATACAAATCAGCAACCATTTACTGATGAAAAATTTTAACCGACTAGCACCAGCAATCAAAGTGTTATTGATGGTGCGGTTATTAATTTCTTGACCCCAGATTACCGTCAAAACCACCGTTAAAAAAATTGGAATAAATAAACTACCAATTACTAAAGCTTGTTCACTGGCCACTTCTCCGCCAGCATCTTTTCCTAACCATGCTAAACCAACCGCTAAAACTAATAAAATGATACTGCTAATCACGCCTTGTTGCCCTTTAATAATCCGATAAATATCGGCTCTAATCATTGCTAACATTTCCTAACACTCCTCGTAAAAATATTTTTATGCACGCACTAAGTTCAAATAGTAATCTTCTAATTGTTGTTCATTCACAGAAAATTCCGTGACATAAATTCCAGCTGCGAATAAACCAGCTGAAATGGCTGGCATCGCCGCTTTTTCTTCCATTAATTTTATTTTTTCACCCTGATATGCAAGCGTCATGCCAGCTTTATTTAAAACTTCAACCGCTGTTTGATTATCTGAAGTATCCAACAATAAACTTTGACTGCAGGCGGCAATTAATTCCGCTTGGGTTAGCTCTTTAATTAATTTTCCCTGATTGATAATGCCATAGCGGGTAGCTACTAAAGAAAGTTCTGACAAAATATGGCTAGAAATTAAAATCGTCGTCCCCTGCTCTTGATTTAAACGTTGAATAATTTCACGAATTTCCACAATGCCTTGAGGGTCTAAACCATTAATCGGTTCATCTAAAATTAAAAAATCAGGTTCGCTTAAAATAGCAACAGCAATTCCTAAGCGCTGTTTCATACCTAAAGAATAGTCTTTAAAAGTTTTATGCGAATCCACATCCCCCAAACCAACAAATTGCAAAACTTCAGCTACCCGCTCTTTAGGATTAGCAATTTTTTGTTGGTAGCAATAAGTCATTAAATTATCTTTGGAGGATAAATACGGATAGCAAGCCGGCCCTTCAATCACTGCACCAACTTTAATTTTCTCAGTGGTAAATTCAACAGTCCCAGCAGTTTTTTCATTTAAGCCAGTAATCGTTCGCAACAAGGTCGTTTTACCCGCCCCATTTCTGCCAATAAAACCATAAATATCTCCTTGATTAATCGTCATCGTCACATGATCCAGTGCATCTTGCTTTTTATATTTTTTTGATACATCTTTCAAACTTAAAAGACTCTTCATTTTTTACATCCTCTCTACTTTTCAACTAATACCACTTAACAAATTCATTCTACCAAGCAAACCTAAAATGACTATTAACCAAATATTAACTGTTTATTAACTATAAAGCGGAGTGAGTTGTTCTGCACCCGAGCAAAGTGCAGAATAAAATTATAGTGGCGTTTTCGGCCACGAGTTTTATTCTCACTTTGTCGAGCGGTGCAAACTCACGCAGCTAGATTACATAAAAAGCGAAGCGGGCTCGTTCAGCCGCATCCTCTTCCCAAAAACAAAAAAGTAACACCACTCTTTTACAAGAGATAGCATTACTTTTTTTCAAAAGCTTATTTATTTGCACTAACTGAAGTATTATAGGTAAACTTCTGATAGTGATTTCTGACAATTGTATACTCAAATGGAATGCCCGTTTCGGTAAAGACGATTTCTTCTGAAACAGTTACGGGTTCATAAGGCGTTAGGTTTAACTCTTTTTGATCTTCTTCGTTGGAAGGTAAAGAAAAAATAGAAACATAAGAGTTGGTTAATAAAATATTCATTTCTTTAATTGCATAATCATAAATGGAATCTTTGGCGATTTCTTTATTCAATTTAGGAAAAAGTTGAATAGGAATATAGTTTGTTTCAATGGAAACCGCAACTTGATCAATATAACGGACCCGTTTAAAGTGATAAGTAAAGTCATCGCTAGATAATAGCAGGCCTTTTCGTACTTCTTCTGGGGGTAAAACGACTTCAAAAACTAAAATTCTAGAAGTGATTTTTTTCCCTTGTTCCGAAAATGATTTCGTTAAGCCAATTGGGCCTCTTTTTTGATGGCTGTAATCGGTGTAGTTCTTTTTAAATAATAAGTTTACAAAAGTACCTGAACGGGCTTTTCTTAAAAGTAAACCGTCTTCCACCAAAGAATCAATGGCTTTTTTCATAGTGCTACGACTGACGTTAAATTCTTCACTTAAAATCCGTTCGTTAGGTAACTTGCCTGTGGGATAAAGGTCTTCAAGAATATTTTGCTTTAGCTGATTGGCTATTTGGTTATATAAATTAAGAGAATCCATCGCCGCCTCCTATTGTGAATATCATGAATTAATCTCTATTATAGCTAAGAAAAAAACGTTTAGCAAATAAATTGGAACGTACCAGTTTTTTTATTGGTTGACACCAATAAAAATAAATGGTTTAATACATATGAAAGTGCTTTCGATAAAAAAATAAAAGGAGACCCACTCATGAAAAAATTAACAGCCGTTTTAGAAAAGTATCTGTTGCCTTTAGCTGATATCTTCAGTAAAAACCGTTACTTAGTCGCAATTAAAGACGCCTTTTTAATCTCTCTGCCCTTTACTATTTTTAGTTCTATTTTTACAATGCTTGTTAATCTGCCTTTTTTGCCTAATTTGATTGGTGATGAAAAAGTTGCTCAGTTTCAAGCTTTTGTTTCACCAACCGTTTCCTTAACGATGGGGGTTATTTCCTTTATCGTCGCTGTCGGTATTGGTTATAGCTTATCAAATCATTATAAAGTAAACCCAATATATGGCGCTTTAGTGGGTTTGCTTGCTTTTATTATGATTACACCAACTACGATTACCGCTGAATCTGGCGAACTTGTAGCGGGGATTTTACCTCTCTCTGAAATTGGTGCAATCGGCATGTTCTCTGCAATTATCATCTCGATTATTACAACGGAAGTTTATCGCTATGCCATTCAACACAACTGGATAATTAAAATGCCTAGTAGCGTACCGAAATTAGTTGCGGACTCTTTCTCTTCTTTCATTCCGGTTGCAGTAGCTTTAATCGTGGCTTTTGGCGTACGAAAAGCTTTTGAAATGACTTCTTTTGAAACTATGAATGCTTTAATTTATCAAATGCTTCAAAAACCATTAACTTCTTTAGGGACTTCTTTACCAGCCACTATTATTGTTGGCGTCTTAGTGAATTTATTCTGGTTCTTCGGTTTACACGGCCACGTAATTGTTGGGAGTGTGATGGTGCCGATTTGGAACTCACAATCTATCGATAATTTAACAGCTTTTCAAGCTCATGAAAAATTACCTCATTTAGTAACTGGGCAATTTACGGATTTCTTCGTTTTAAATGGTGGTTATTTATCAATTCCGGTTTTAATTTCACTATTGTTCTTTTTCAAAAAACGGTCAGATTGGCGTGATTTAGGAAAAATCGCTTTAGCTCCTGGTATTTTCGGCGTGTATGAACCTCTTATTTTCGGTTTACCAATTATGTTGAATCCGGTTTTATTTATTCCGTTAATTGCGACACCGATTATTACTACTACGATTTCTTATTTTGCTATGAGTGTTGGCTTAGTGCCTTTCACAACTGGGGTGGCGTTACCTTATACCATGCCGTTAGTGATTAGTGGCGCGATTGTAACCAACTCACTACAAGGGGCGATTTTACAACTATTCTTATTAGTTATTTTAACTTTTATGTGGTATGTCTTCTTGAAAGTTTTAGATAATCAAAAACAAACAGAAATGGAGCAAATGATTCATGAATAAAGAAAAAATGCTGGGTGCCCTTTATGGCGCAGCAGTTGGTGATGCCTTAGGTGCACCTACCGAATTACGAAATACCACGCAAATTCTAGCTACTTTCGGTGATTATGTAAAAGAATATACGGTTTCTCCTGATGATACTTTTGCCAGAGATTATCCGGCGGGAACAGTTACTGACGATTTCAGTATGTCTTATTATTTAATGGGGGCGCTGATTGATAATCAGGGGACTTTTAATGAAAAAATTGCTCAACAAGCCATTATTAACTGGGGCACTGATGAACGCTACTTTGATAAATTTGCCGGTCCAACAACTAGAGCGGCCATTGAAAACATGAAGCAAAATCTGCCAACCGATATTGACCCTTTTGGTTTAATCAATTACAACAGCTTAGCCACCAATGGTGGCGCCATGAAAACTATTCCTTTAGCCGTGGCGGCGCAAGGAAATTTAGAAACAGCCTTGGCTTATACGATTGATATGTGTAAACCAACCCATTTTAACAGCAACGCGATTTCCGCAGCGGCAGCCATTTGTTGTGCGGCTACTACGGCTTTAACCTCACAAGCTACCCTTGATACAATTATTGAAGCAGCTTTATGGGGCGCTCAAAAAGGCAAAGTTTACGGAGAAGAACAGCAGCATATTTCTGTAGGCCCTGATATTGCCTACAAAATTCAAGAAGCGGTAAAAATCGGCAAACAAGCTAAAAACTTCCAACAGTTATTGCAAGATACCGCTAATAAAGTCGGTACGAACTTTATCGTGCAAGAATCCATTCCGGCGGTTTTCAGTTTATTAGTCGGGGTAAAAGGGCAAACGATGGAAGGCCTTTATGCGGCAGCTAATGTCGGTGGCGATACCGATACGATTGCTTCTATGTTAGGTGGGATTTTAGGTGGTTTAAACGGCTTAGCAAGTATCCCGCCAAAATATATTGAAACAATGACCGCAGCCAACTCATCTTTAGCGATTCAAACAACGGTTGCAAAATTCGTTGACTTGTATCTATAATAGTTAAATAAAATCAAGCAGAAGTTGTTGAAAGAATCCCAGCAGTTACAGGATTCTTTCAACAACTTTATTAAAAAGGAAAGGAAGCAGCTACTGTGTTGAATCAAGAAACCATTCAAGCCTTACCAAAAGTTGAATTGCATTGCCATTTAGACGGCTCCATTCAAATGGCCACGTTGGAAAAATTAGCAAAAAAAGAAAATTTACCTCTGGCAGAATTGAAAAAAGCCGTAGCTCCAAAAAAATGCCATGACTTAAAAGAATATTTAGCTAGCTTCGATGTTGTGCTCCCTTTACTTCAAAGTGCCGAAAATTTGCAACTAGCCGCTTATGATTTAGTTGAACAAGCCGTTCGAGACAATATTTGCTATCTGGAAATTCGTTTCGCACCTTTATTACATCAAAAAAAAGGGCTTGCTGTCCCACAAATCATTCAAGCAGTCTTAACAGGGATTCAAGCTGCTCAAAAAGAACATGAGATTCACGTCAATTTATTAATTTCGGCAATGCGTCATCATGAAGAAGCCGCTAATTTGGAATTGATTAACAGCATTAAGCAATTGCAAGCTGACGCTGTGGTTGGTTTTGATTTTGCTGGTGATGAACAGCAAGTCGGCAACGAAAACATTAAAAATTGTACAGATTCCGCGCTTGCTGCTGGTTTGAAATTGACTTTGCACTCAGGGGAATGTGGTTGTCCTCACAATGTTGTGGAAGCCATTCATTTAGGCGCCACCCGAATCGGTCACGGGGTTGCCATAAAAGATAGCCCTGATGCTATGGTGCAGTGCAAAAAAAATCAGACCTTATTAGAGCTCTGCCCTACTAGCAACATTCAAACCAACGCCATCAGCGATTGGTCTGAATATCCGTTGCGTTTCTTTTTAAAGGAAGGCATAAATTGTTGCATTAATACTGATAATCGCACCGTTTCGCAAACAAATTTAGTTAATGAATACAGTTTACTAGTTAAGCATTGTCAACTAAGCTTTGCAGAAATGAAACAATTAAATTTAAATGCCATTGAAGGCTCCTTTGCTGAAGAAAAAGTCAAACAAGCCGTCATTGAAAAAATAATGACTAGTTATCACAATTAAATGTTTAAAAAGTCTTTTGCGTATCATTCGCAAAAGGCTTTTTCTTAATCTTTTTGTTCCATTGCAGCTTTTAAAGCGGCTGCTAAAGGACTTTCTTGTTCTTCGTCAGCTTGATTATATTTTTTCAATAGCTGGCGTTCTTCATGTTTATTGATTTTTTTCTTTTGAGCTTTTTTATCTAGCATTTTTTCGGTTGTCCCGTCGTACTTACAACGGAAGTAGCTACCGTTTTTACCATCAATGATTTCCATTTTCCGATGACATTGCGGGCAACGGTGATTGGAAACTTTTGGGTCTTTGCGGCGGCGATACGAACAATCGTTATTGCTACAAACATAAAGTTTGCCATCGCGACTATTTTTTTCTCGTAAATTTGCGCCACACTCTGGGCATTTCTTTTGAGTAATTGAAAAGTCTTGATAGTTTTGCTGGCTCTCTTTAATTTCACTAACTAACCGTTTCGTATCAGTCGTTACTTGAGCAATAAAATGTTTTTCTGAAACTTTGCCTTCTGCAATTTTTTCTAATTCTCGCTCCCAAGTCGCTGTTAAATCAGGGGTAACTAATGAAGGATTGACTAGCTCTAACAGCTGTTTCCCCTTCGGCGTTACTTCTAAGTGGGTGCTTTTACGCTCCATTAAATCTGATTTAATCAGTTTTTCGATAATTTCTGCGCGGGTAGCTGGGGTTCCTAAACTGAATTTCTCCATACCCCCTAATAAACTTGCTTCTGTTGAAGGTTTGGGTGGGGCAGTCAACTCTTTATTTATCCGTAAATCTCCTTTGACTACGGCGCCTTCTTGCCAATTAAAGTTTGATTTCGCTGTTGCTTCATTGGCTTGTTTCCAACCGGCTGTTAAAACAGTGGTTTGTTTAAAAGTAAATTTCTGATTGGCTTGCTGTACAGTAATCACTTTTTGAGCAGTGGTATGATTTTCGGCAAATAAACCTAAAAAGCGTTGTACGATTAATTGATAAATTTTTTGCTCTTCACCGCTGAGTTTTTCAAAACGTGGCGCTTGCTCAGTGGGAATTAAAGCGTGGTGGTCAGAAACTTTGCTATCATTAAAGACGCGTTTTTGCTGCACTTGCCCGCCGTTTCTGATGATTTGTTTAACTTCTGGATAACTGCCACTTAAAGCTTGCAGGCGTTCTTTCATGGTTGCTTGCATATCTTGCGTTAAATATTTGCTATCAGTTCGGGGATAAGTTACGATTTTATGAAATTCATATAAACTTTGGACTAAAGATAAAGTTTTTTTCGCTGAAAAGCCGTATCTTTGGTTGGCTTCTCTTTGTATTTCTGTTAAATCATAAGGTAAAGGCGCCGGTTCGGATTTTTGTTTTTCGCGAATCTCAATGACTTGGCCTTTTTCTTGATTCAACGTTTTAACCAGTGCTTCTGCTTCGTCACGTTCATGCATCGCTTGGGGATTTTTTAACTGTAAACGTCCGACTTCATCACCTACTTGCAAATCAATCGTGTAGTAAGTTTGCGGACGAAAAGCCGCCAGCTGTTTTTCCTGTTGGCGAACTAAAGCTAGCGTGGGGGTTTGTACCCGTCCAGCTGATAAATTATCGCTATATTTTACCGTTAAAGCCCGCGTAACGTTTAAACCTACTAGCCAATCGGCTTTTGCTCGTGCCAAAGCTGATTGATATAAATTATCATATTCTTTCGCTGGGCGTAACTTTTGAAAGCCAGTTTTAATGGCTTTATCTGTTTGGGAAGAAATCCACAAGCGTTTCACCGGTTTATTAAAACGAACATATTCTAAAATCCAACGCGCCACTAGTTCCCCTTCACGTCCGGCATCAGTAGCAATCACGGCTTCAGAAACATCTTTTCGTTGCGCTAATTGTTTAATGGCTTTTAATTGATGGCCAGTTTTAGGCAAGGGTTTAATGCCTAATTGTTTCGGCAACATTGGTAAAGTTTCCAACTGCCAACTTTGCCAGTCTTTGTTGATTTCTTCTGGCATTTTTAACCCTAATAAATGCCCTAAAGCCCAAGTTACAATTACCGTTGGGCCTTCATAATAACTTTTATGTTTTTTTTTGGCCCCGAGTACGCGACTTAAATCCTTGGCAACACTTGGCTTTTCTGCCAATATTAGCTGTTTCATAAAATTCTTCTTCACTTTCTTCTTCAATTGCTTGATTATTTTTCAGCAAAGCCAGTCCCATATATTGTTGGACGTCTTCACCACAGGCTTCACACCAAGCTTCTTCACCGCTATTCCAAAATGCACAAAGGAAATTACGCCGTGCGCTTAAACAGTCATATTGTTCTTTTAGTAAAAGCCACTGTTCTTTATAACACTGTTTTGCTTCTTCTAAATGTTCAAAATGCCAGTTTTCCTTAATGTCTGATTGCCAGTTTTCAAAAAACCACCACGGCTCATTATCGCCGTACATTTTAATCACTTGGTACATTATAGCAGACTCTCCCTTCTGTTTGTATAAAACTCAAACAATCCTTCACAAGCATGTCAGTTATGCTGGCTTATCTAATCTGCATTTTTTTATATTACTTCCTAGTTCATTCTAGCCAGTTTAAAGAAAATATGCAAGATATCGGTCTTTTTAGCAGCAAAGAAGTCTAAAAAATTAACTTTTTTCCAAATTACTGCTAAAAAAAGCGACTGATTTTTTCAAAAAAATTTTAAAAAAACGGCTTTCTTTAAAAGAAAACCGTTTTTGAACGAACTATTAAATTTTTATTTCACTAATTCTCGTTGTAAATATTCATCAAAAGTAGTTGGCTTGCGACCTAATAACCAGGTTAATACATTGGCGTTGCCGGCAATGCCATATTTTCCATAAGTTTCCGCCAAACATTCAAAAGTTTTCATAAAATAGCTGTCATATTTACCGTTACCAAAATAATCGGCAATATCGGCAACGGTGATTTTTTCAGCAACACTTTGACGATTAGCCGCTTGATTAAACTTAGCGACCATATCGTTTGGTGATAAGAAATCGGTGCCGACCAATTCATAAGTAGCATTTTCATGGCCTGTTTCACTTAAAACTTTCGCTGCAACTTCAGCCACATCTAAAATATCCACATAGCTTAGTTTCGTGCTTAAAGTATAAAAACATTGATAAGAATTAGTTGCGGAAACATTGGCTACATCAAAATTATGCATGTAATGCATTGGTTGTAAAATGGTATAATTCAAGCCGTGAGATAGCCCTTTATAAACCAGATGCTCTTCAGCCTTTAACTTTTGAGTATGTTGTAATAGCGTTGACATCAAGGGATGCGTTACACTCATCATCACAAATTGCTTCACGCCAGCCTCAGCTGCCGCATCCACAAAAGCGTTGGCAATTTCAGCTTCATCATAAACAAACATCGGTGGAATATATAAAACTTGTTCACAACCCTCTAACGCTTTAGCGATATCCTCTTTTGAACGAGCATCGCCGACAAATGTTTCTGCCACGCCAATTTCTTTTAAATTTTCAACTTTCGGACTAATGTCAAAGGCCTTTACCTTTAAGCCTTTCGCGATTAATACCGGAATTACTCGACTAGCTACGCCGCCAGCTGCTGCTGTTACTAAAATCATGATAAAATCCCCCAATATTATTTTTTATACTACCAAGCTTATGTTACACTTGGATTGTGTATTTCTTCACTTAATTTTATAAAAGAAGGTGCTTCGTCCAATGAAAATTGAACATTTACAATCTTTTGTTACTTTAGCCAATACTTTAAACTATACAAAAGCCGCCGAAACGCTTTTCATAACGCAGCCAACGCTAAGTCGCCATATTAAAAATTTGGAAAGTGAACTAAACTGTCAGCTCTTTATCAGAAACACCCGCCAAGTTCAACTAACCAATCAAGGCAATCTCTTTTTGAAATATGCCACCAATATGATTTTTGACTATAAACGGGGCTTGCAAAAGTTAGATACTTTTACTGAAAAAGTGAATCAGCCTTTAAAAATTAGTTTTTTAAGGGGCGGTTCTGAAGCTTACTTATTGCCAATTTTACAGAAGTTCACTGAAAAATATCCGCAAGTTCCGCTAAAACTTTACGACGGTAATCACGACGAACTATTAAAAGAGCTAGAAGCACAACATCATGATCTATGTTTAACCATGATTAGCACCTTAACTGGCGCCAATGATTTGAAGCTGCTACCTTTCAGCCAGTTAAAAACCGTACTGGTCGTTCCTGATTCTCATCCTTTAGCGGTTAAACAAACAGTAACCTTTAACGATTTCACTGAAGAACCTTATCTTTGTGTAAAAAAACAGCTGACCAAAGCTTGGTATGACTTCGTACTTAGTTTATATCTCAGCAACGGTCATTATCCCGTCATCGCTAGCACCTGCCAAAGCGTAACCACTTTACTTATGCAAGTTTCTTTAGGCAAAGGGATTACCGTTTTAACCGAAGGCTGCCGCAGCGCTGCACCAAAAAATTTAAAACTGATTCCTATCGAAAATGCGCAACCTTCACAAATGATTTTCGGCTATCAAAAAGATAACCAAAACCCTAATTTAAAACTATTTATCGACTGGTTCAGCCAACAACCAATGCTTACTGATTACCCTAAGCATACTGTTTAAACATAAAAATTGGAAATAGAAAAAAGCTTTTGATTTATGCAGAAGGTGTATAAATCAAAAAAAGCACAGCACTTATGAACCAAACAAAAGGGGCTGTGACAAAAGTCTCTAACAAAAAACGCATGAAATAACGAAAAATCGTTCATTTCATGCGTTTTTTCTAGTAAAATAAAAAAGAAG
>NZ_JARXWL010000005.1 GCF_029893325.1 Enterococcus sp. PF1-24 | reverse complement strand
AGAAAAAAGCAGTCAAGCAATGAAAGCTGCTTGACTGCAAAAATCAAATTATTCTATTGGATTTTCTCTTCACCAACACCAGTTGACAAAGAGCCTAAATTATTTACTTAAATCTTCACCATTAGAAGCAATTACTTTTTTATACCAATCAAATGATTTTTTCTTAGTACGTTTCAAAGTACCGTTGCCGTCGTTATCGCGGTCAACATAGATAAAGCCATAACGTTTTTTCATTTCGCCAGTTCCCGCAGAAACTAGGTCAATACAGCCCCAAGTTGTGTAGCCTAATAAATCAACGCCGTCAATTTCAACTGCATCTCTCATGGCTTTAAGGTGAGCGGCTAAGTATTCAATTCGATAATCATCTTCCACATAACCATTTTCATCTGGTGTATCAACAGCACCTAAGCCGTTTTCAACGATAAATAATGGTTTTTGGTAACGATCATATAAATCATTCATTGTGATTCTTAAACCTAATGGGTCAATTTGCCAGCCCCATTCACTAGCTTCCAAATAAGGGTTTTTAACTGAAGCAAAAATGTTGCCTGCTGTTTTTTCCAATAATTCAGGATCAGTTGTTGCAACACGAGAAGCATAGTAAGAGAATGAAATGAAGTCAACAGTATGCTCTTTTAATAATTCAGCATCGCCTTCAGCCATTTCAATTTTAATACCTTTACGTTCCATATCTTTCAAAGCATAAGCTGGATATTCTCCACGAGATTGTACATCAATAAAGAAATAATTTTCGCGGTCTTCTTGTTTACCAGCCCATACGTCTTCTGGTTTACAACTATATGGATAGTAATTACCCGCTGCTAACATACAACCCACTTGGTTTTCTGGATCCACTTCATGAGCAATTTTTGTAGCAATTGCACTAGCAACTAATTCATGATGAGCCGCTTGGAATTTAACTTGTTCAACGTTTTCGCCTTCTTCAAAGTATAAACCAGCGCCCATAAATGGTGCATGTAAAATCATGTTAATTTCGTTAAAAGTTAACCAGTATTTAACTAAGCCTTTATAACGGTTAAAAATTACTCGGCAAAGATTTTCATAAAAACCAACTAATTTACGACTGCGCCAAGCACCATATTTTTCAATTAAATGCATTGGACAATCAAAGTGAGTAATGGTAACTAAAGGTTCAATGCCATATTTATGACATTCTTTGAAAAGATCTTCGTAGAATTTCAAACCTTCTTCATTTGGCTCAGTTTCATCGCCATTTGGAAAAATTCTAGTCCAAGCAATTGAAAGACGGTAAGTTTTGAAACCCATTTCTCCAAATAAAGCAATATCTTCTTTATAATGATGGTACATATCAATCGCATTTTGTGCTGGATAAAAATGTTCGTCATCAAAATCAAACATTTTCATTTGTCCAGAAATAATTGGAAAACGGTCTTTACCGATTGGAACAACATCCACGTTAGCTAAGCCACGGCCGCCTTCGTTATAGCCACCTTCACATTGATTGGCAGCAGTTGCACCACCCCATAAAAAGTCTTTTCTAAATCCCATAAGTAAAATCTCCTCGTTCTCTAGTATTCGTTTTTCTATATAATAAATTATTAATCTAACGCTCGTGCTACTTCATCTTGAACAGTTACCCCTTCAGCTTCTAAACGAGCAATCGTTTCTGCAAATTGTGGTAAATGTTTTTTATGAGCGATAAATAGTTCATCCATAATTCTTACAGCTGTTTTTCCAGAACGAACTAACGGATTAATGGTAAATGCTTGTAAAGCTGTACCATAATCCCCCGTTACTGCAGCTTCAATTGTTAACAATTCCATATTTTTCATAACTTGCAACCAACCACGTTCAGCTGGTGGCAATGAACCAAAGGCAACATTACGAGCCCCTTGCGCTCCAATGTAAGCTGTCACCTCAACCACGCAATCAGCCGGTAGATCAGGTACGGCACCATCATTTTTAGTTGAAACAACAATTTGCGTATCTTTATTGCCATAAATAGAAGCAATAGTTTCGCAAGCTGCATCAGAATAATAAGCGCCACCGCGTTTTTGTAATTGTTCAGGTTTATAATTTAAGTTAGGATCTTTGTATAACTCAAATAATTCAGCTTCGGTTTCTTTGACTTGTTGTGCGCGGGTACCGATGCCGTTGTATTCCTCTAAAGCATGCTCCAACATTTCTTCTTCCATGTAATAATAGCGGTGATAGCCACAAGGAATCATTTTCATCTGTTGAAGTTGGGCTTTGTTGAAAGGAATATCATGAATATTTTTAGGTAGACCGCTGTCTCCTTCATACATTCTATCAATTAATTCTAAAGTGATATCATTGCCTTTATCGTCCGCAACTTTGTGCCAATGGAAGTGATTCAAACCAGCAAACTTATAAATTAAGTCTTCTTTTTTCACACCCATTAATTCAGGTTCAGTCATCATCGCCATCACTGGTACATTACATAAACCGACAACTTTATCCCATTTACCATAACGAACTACGGCTTCAGTCACCATACCACTTGGATTGGCAAAATTGACTAACCAAGCATCAGGACAAAGGCGCTTCATATCTTCTACAATTTCTAAAATAATCGGAATCGTTCTAAATGCTTTGAACATTCCGCCAGCACCATTCGTTTCTTGACCAATCATTCCATAATAAGCTGGGATACGCTCATCTTTAACACGAGCATTTAACTGCCCAACACGAAATTGTGTTGTAACGAAATCAGCATCTTTTAATGCTTCTTCACGACTTAAAGTCATATGAATTTTTACATCATAAGGGGATGCATCCCACATCCGTTGGGCCATTTTACCGACAATCTCTAATTTTTCTTTACCAGCTTCCACATCAACTAACCAAATTTCACGAATAGGTAGCTCATCGTAACGTTTAATAAAACCTTCCATCAATTCCGGAGTGTACGAACTACCGCCACCAATTGTAGCAATTTTAACACCTTTAGTCATAAAATGATTCTCCTTAGTTTTATTTACATATCTATTATCATTCACGTAAATAGGTTTTGCAATTGTAAAAATCGAAGTTTAAACATTATTTACGCCACCGCTAGAACAAAAGAGTATTTTTGTAAATTGAATTTACGAATATTTGATATGGAAGTAAATTAACTCACTAATCACGATATTTACCTTTACATTCCATTCACAATAAATTATAATTTTTGTAAAAATAAGTAAACGTTTTTTAGAAAATTTAGGTGGGAAAATGCTAATTAGAGAAAAAATGAAAAGTCATAAATTTTCAGCTGCAGAGCAAACCGTTGTGGATTATATTTTAACGACGCCAGAAACTTTAGCAGATTTAACCGTTCAGGAAATCGCCAAAAAGAATTTCACTCATCCCTCAACTTTAATTCGTATTGCTAAAAAACTGGAATATTCTGGTTGGTCCGAATTAAAAACAGCTTACTTAGAAGAATGGCAATATTTGAATACCCATTTTTCAGACATTGATGCTAATCTACCTTTTTCTAGCAGTGATGGTATTACCACAATTGCTAAAAAAATTGCTCAATTGGAGCAAACTACGATTGAAGACACATTATCGCTGATTCATCATGATGATTTACAAAAAGCGAAACAACTGATTTTATCAGCAAAACAAATTCGCATTTTTGCCAGTAATGCCAACACTTTAATTTCTCAAGACTTTGCTTTAAAAATGAATCGAATTGGCAAAAATGTTGCCATCTCCACTACTTTCGGAGAAAGCATGTACGAAGCTTACAACTGTTCTGAAGAAACTTGTTGTATTTTAATTTCCTACACTGGTGAAAACAGCATGATTCGTCGTTCTGTTGATGCTTTAAAAGAAAAACAAGCTAAAATTATCGCGATTACCAGCATTGGCGAAAACTATTTATCCAGCCACTGTGATGCACTATTACCAATCACTACCCGGGAAAAGCTCTATTCAAAAATCGGCAATTTCACTACCAATACTTCCATTTGCTATTTATTAGATGTGCTGTATTCTGTTGTTTTTGCAGAAAATTATCAAAAAAACTTAAATCATCTCATTCAATTAGGTCAAATTGTTGATAACCGCAAAAGTAATGTTGACATTATGCGTGAAGCCAAACCGATTGACGCTCTTAAAATCACTGATTCTTGGATTCCAAATTAACTTTTTTAGAAATAAGAGGTTAGTAGAAAGTCTGATTGACCTTCTAACTAACCTCTTTTTGCAACTTACAAAAATTTATTCTGCGCCTTTTTCAACATATTCAAGGCTACCTACTGATTCTACAGTGAAGTTGCCATCTTTATAAACAATTTTAGTTACACTAGCATTTGGTAATTGGCCACCTTCTGGCACTTCATCTGTCATATCAGAAATCATCGCCATAATTGACATACCATGAGCAACAACTAACACGTTACCCCCACCAGCTTTTTCAGTATCTTCAGCAATTGCTTTCAATTCAGTTTGCATTCTGTTTTTAACTGTTGCGAAATCTTCCGCCATACCGGCTTCAGAGTCAATCACATCAACAGCATCAACTACTTTTTCTAAATCAATAGCACCAGCTTCAAATAAAGCAGTTTGTGATTCATAACCCATCTCTTTAGCGATGGCATTCCACATATTTTCATCTGTGTCGCCTTCGTAAACGCCGAAACAAACTTCTCGCAAATCTGAACTTTCATTTAAAACTAAATCTTCTTGGCCGTTATTTTCTAATACTAAACGAGCCGTTTCTCTAGCGCGACCTGCATCACTAGAGTAAGCTGAAACAAATTCAATCCCTTCAGCTTTTAAACCAGCGCCTAACTGTTCAGCCACCTCTACACCAGCATCAGTTAGTGGTGTATCTGACCAACCTTGCGCCCGATGAACAGTATTAAACATTGTTTTACCGTGGCGCGTTACATAGAGCACCACTTCTTGTGGTTCTTCAGTTGCCACTACTGAACTTTCAACGGTAGATGCAGCTGTACTACTTGTATCAGTAGTACTTGTACCACAACCAGCAAAAGCTAATAGAGAAACCAAAACTAAACTAAGAGAAATTCTTTTTTTCATTATAAAACGCTCCTTCAATCATCACTTGAATGTAAAGTTCTTTTTTTGCAGCAATCAACACTTACTATGTTAAAGCTGTAATTAAGTCATCATTAAAGGATACTTCTGTAGCTTGTGGTTCAAGAATATCTAAATAGTCATTTGAGTTCGTTACAAGGACTGGTGTTTCTGTACTATAACCAGCCGCTTCAATCGCTGCTTTATCAAAAGTAACTAAAACATCACCTTTTTTTACTTTATCGCCTTGTTGAACAAAGCTTTCAAAATGTTGACCTTCTAATTGAACAGTATCTAAACCAATATGGATTAATAGTTCCATACCATTGTCAGAAATTAAACCAATTGCATGTTTTGTTGGAAAAAGAGTCATAACTGTGCCATCAAATGGTGCAACTACTTTACCTTCTTTTGGATAAATTAAAACGCCACGACCTAATGCACCTGTTGAAAATGCTTCATCTTTTGCTTCGCTTAAAGGAGCAACTTTTCCTTCAACGGGTGTAGAAATTACTTCTTTAGTAATTGTTTTTGTTGTTTCGACTTCAGCAGCTTCAACTACTGTGTCATCTTTCCAGAAGAAGTAAGTTAAAACAAAACCAATCACTGAAGAAATCACAATTGCTACAATTGCATGAATTGCACCAGTAGCATCCCCAGTTTCTTGATTAATATAGCTTGGAATACCAAAGACACCTAAACCGCCCATTACATATGAACGAACACCCATAATTGACATGTAAGCACCACCAGCGGCACCACCAATCATAGAAAAGATAAATGGTTTTTTCTTAGGTAGTGATAAACCATAAATCGCAGGTTCAGTTACCCCACAAATACCAGAAATAACGGCTGGAATAACCAATGATTTTTCTTTAGGATTTTTCAACTTGAAGTACATTGCTGCTACAGCTGCAGTTTGCGCAAAGCTAGCACCAAACATTCCGATTAAAGCAGTAGAATACCCTAAGCTTCCCAATTGAATGATTGCTAACGGAATCAAACTCCAGTGTAAACCAAACATTACTAACACTTGCCAGAAGAAACCAACGATTAAACCAAATAGTAATGGTGAGAAGTTCATCAATGCATCAAAACCAGCACCTAGCAAACCTGTTAAAATAGTAATAACTGGACCAATTACTAAGAAACCAACTGGTAAAGCAATTAATAGTACAAAGAATGGTACAAAGAAGTTACTAATTACTTCTGGAATAATTGGTTTGATTAGTTTTTGAACTTTACTTGCAAACCAAACAATTAATAATGCTGGAATAACACTACTTGCATAGTTATTTGCAACAAAAGGAATTCCTAAGAAAGTTGTATAAACTGGACTTTCAAACATTGTTCCTGCAAATAAAACAGATAACGGGCCATCAGGCATTGCTGCTTGAAAAGCTGATAATTGCAGATTAGGATACATTAACGCGCCACCGATGGCTAAACCAACATATTGATTAACACCGAATTTTTTCGCTGCGGAAACCCCTACTGCGATTGGTAAGAAATTAAAAATTGCATCGCCAATACCATTTAAAACCATGTAAGTACCACTATCAGTAGTTAGTACGCCAAAAGCAATCAGTAAGGCAACCAAACCTTTAATCATCCCGCCAGCACTTAAAGCACCTAAGAATGGTTGGAAGGTTCCACTAATCACATCAATCAAAGTATTAAAAATTCCTGATGATTCTTCACTTTGTGTTTCTGTTTCGCCAGATAAACCTGCGATACTAACCACATCTTCATAAACTGCAGGTACATGGTTCCCAATAACTACTTGGTATTGTCCGCCGCTCTTCATCACGGTTACAACGCCTTCCATGTTTTTCAGTACGTCATCATTGGCTTTGCTTTCATCTTTCAATTTAAAGCGTAGCCGTGTAATACAATGTGTTAAACTGTTAATGTTTTCTTTGCCGCCTACATTTGCGACAATTTTTTCTGCTAAATCATGATATTTTCCCATTTTTTTGTTCCTCCAATAATTTTTCTTTTAATTGAAGGTTTAGCCAACTTAATGTCACTATCCAAATTGTATCTTTTAATCAAAATTCCTTGCAGTTTTGAAACGACCCTCCTTGTTTCAAATTTTTATTTATCAACTATTTTTTTGCACCAAACGGGCAATATGAATAGTTAAATACAAACTTTCATCACTCGACATCTGATAAGCATAATTTTCTTCTAAAAAGTCAGCAATTCGTAGTACACACTGATAAGCGTTATGATATTTCATTTTTACAATTTCTAATAATTCCTCGTCTGTTTCGCCTTCGTGTGTTGAATGTGCCATCATTCTAGCGATGAAAAAGCGTAGATGCGTTGTGAAACGATAGAAATAAACGGACTCTTCATCAAAAGTTGTTTTGAAGAAGTACTTCACGATGTTCATAATATCTTGCATGGTCTTCGTTAAGTCGTACATATCATTCATTTCGTCGTTTTCGGTTTGGGCGTTCACCAAATGTAATGCAATGAAGCCCGCTTCATCCTCGGGTAAATCCACATGATATTCTTTATCAATTTTTTCAATGGCCTTTATCCCGATTTTGTACTCTTTAGGAAAAAAGCGTTTAATATCCCAAAGGAGCACATTCCTAATTTTGATGCCATTTTCTACTCGTTCAATGGCAGTTCGAATATGGTCGGTTAGTGAAATGTAGATTGCTTCACTTAAATCCTTGTCTAGAACACTCTTACTGTACTCAATAATTTCATCTGCCAATGACAAATATTCCAACGGCAAATCTTGAAGTAGTTCTTGAAATTTTTGTGATAGTTCATCGTTGGACAAGCGATAAACCTTGTCAATTAAGCTTTTTTCAATGCGATCACCAATCTTTTTCTTAAATGCCAACCCGCACCCCATCACAATCACTTCGTTGTCTTGATCATCTTTTGTAATCACGACATTGTTATTTAAAATCTTTTCGATTTGCAATATCTACCCTCCCCCCATAAAAAAAACCTAACACTACCCCATAAAGCAAGGAGTAGAGGCCCTTACTATTCATTAGGTACTGTTAGGTTTAGCTTGTCGAAACAATCACTATCCATCACATATTAAACTATAAGGTAATTCTACAGTCAATAATGAAAGTTGTCAACGTTTTCAGAAGTTATTTTTCGAAAAAATTTACAAAAAAGCTTTTTCCCGCGATTTTTTTTGTAAACAAAAAATTTATTTAGTAATAATGAAAAAAATTCAAGTATCTTCTTCGATTTTTAAATTCTTTTTATGACAAACTATTTTTTCTGGGTAAAAAACAACAGCGAGATTCTTCTTTAACCGAAAAATCTCACTGTTATTTTTAATATTCATTATTTTGAAGTTTATACATATCAGCATATAAGCCATCAATTTGTAATAAGCTATCGTGATTACCTTGCTCTACCACACGACCTTTATCTAAAACTAAAATTAAATCGGCATCTTTAATTGTCGAAAGGCGATGAGCAATCGCGATTGTCGTTCGACCCTGACGCATATTTTTCAAACCTTCTTGAATCAGGCCTTCTGTTTCCGTATCAATATTAGCAGTGGCTTCATCCAAAACTAAAATTTTCGGATTCGTCACAATCGTACGGGCAAAAGAAATTAACTGCCGTTGACCACTAGAGTAGCTGGCGCCCCGTTCAATTACTTTTGAATGATAATCATCCGGTAAGCTTTCAATAAATTTATCAGCTTGTACGAAACGAGCGGCTTCTACAATTTCTTCATCGGTTATTTTAGGATTCATCATGCGGATATTGCTAGCAATATCACCATAAAACATAAAGGCATCCTGTAACACCAAGCCCATTTTTTCCCGTAACTCAGTTAAAGAAAAATTGCGGATATCTTGATCATCCAGTAGAATTTCACCTTCGTAAAATTCATAAAAACGCATCAAGACGTTAATAATTGAACTTTTCCCACTACCAGTATGGCCCACTAAAGCAATCGTTTCACCTGGTTCAGCCACAAAAGAAATATTATTTAAAACATTGTTTTTACCATCATAAGAAAAACTAACATTTTTAAATTCAATTTTCCCAGTTAAAATTTTTGCTTGGGCATCAGCATTTTGTTGCGGGGTATATTCTTCAGTGTCAATAATTTTTAAAATACGACTACCTGCTACCAAACCATCGGTAAAAATACTTAAATAATCCATCATTTGCGACATCGGATTGAAAAAACTTTGAATATAAGTGATAAAAGCATAAATCAAACCGACTTCAGTTGGCGAATGTAATGTATCAAAACCAAAAAGCTGTAAAGTTAAAGCTACCGCTAAAGCATGCAATAGGCTAATTACCGGGCTTAACAATAAAGAATTAGTACGAATCATGTTATAACGAGTACCTAAATATTCATTGTTAATTTTATCAAACTCTTGGGCTAAACGTTTTTCTTGACGAAATTGTTGAATGATTTGCATCCCTGAAATCGACTCATTTAATTTAGTATTCAATTGACTTAATTTTTCCCGCATTTTCCGATAAATTCGTGAACTATATTTTTGATAATACCAAATAATCGTTAGTAAAATCGGTAAAAATAATAAATTAGCCAAAGCAATTTTTTGATTAATTTGAAACATCGCTACAAAAGAAGAGATGACCGCAAAAATCCCAGTTAAAACAGTTAAAAAAACAAACCAAAATTCAAAGAGAGTTTCTGTATCATTGGTCACTCGTGAAACAATCGAGCCAGCTGGTGTCTGGTCAAAATAACGCATCCCTAAAGTATGCAATTTTTCAAAAAGTTTCACGCGAATATGTTGATAAGTTTGCAATGACGCCTTTGAATAGAGAAACCATTGGAAAAACCAAATGACACTTTTCAAAATAACTCCTAATAAATATAACGCAGCAAAGTAAAGAATCACTTGCGTCGTCGCTGTATAATTCATTAAATATTCATCCATAAAGGTTTGAATAACTCTTGGTAACAAAACGTTGACGATAGATAAAGCAAACGCAAATAAAATTGCGGTAAAAAAAGTTTTTCTAAAAGGTTTTGTATATTTTAATAAACGCTTAATGATCTGGCCTTGCTCCTTCATTGATAAGGATTTGGACCATTCAGATTGATATTTTTCTTCCATAAAGCTTAGTCACTCCCTTCAATCTTAGCTTCTAGTTGTTGTTTTCGCCACATTTTATTGTACCAACCATCGTTAGCTAGTAAGCTTTCGTGATCTCCTCGTTCAACAATTTTTCCTTCATCAACAACGATAATCTCTTGAGCGTGCATCACACTGCTTAAACGATGAGCAGCAATAATAGTCGTTTTATCTGCCCGATAAGCTTTCAAATTCGTTAAAATCGCTTCTTCGGTTTTAGCATCAACCGCTGATAAAGCATCATCTAAAATCAGTAGCTCAGGATTGACAATTAACGCACGGGCAATTGAAATCCGTTGTTTTTGCCCACCTGATAGAGATACACCGCGTTCTCCTACCATCGTGTCATAACTTTCAGGCAATTCTTTAATATCTTCATCAATAAAGGCTAACGCAGCCGCCTCTTCCACTTGAGCTTGCGTATAATCAGGATTAGCAAAACGAATGTTATCGCGAATCGTCATGGAAAATAAGAAATGATCCTGTGGCACATAGCCCGTTGATTGCAATAACGCATCTAAACTGTAGTCTTTAACATCAACATCGCCAATCGTAATTTCCCCTTGATAATTATCATATTCTCGCATTAATAATTTCAAAATCGTGGTCTTACCCGCACCAGTTTTACCAACAATGCCTAAAGTACCGCCTTCAGAAATTTTGAAATGTAAGTCTTCCAAAGTCGCTTTTTCAGCATCAGGATATTTAAAGTTAACTATATCATAGGTTAATTGACCTTTAGCTGGCTGATTAACAGCCGCCATTTTTTCAACAATATGGCTTTTTTCATGCAGTAACTCATTAATCCGGTCGTAGCTGGCATTGCCCCGCTCTAAAACGTTAAACAAACGACCAATCGCAAACATCGGCCAAACCAACATCCCAATGTAACTAATAAAAGAAACTAACTGCCCAACGGTAATTGTTTGGTCCATAATAAATTTTCCGCCGACAATAATCGTCAGCACATAAGCACAACCAATAATTAAAGTAATCGTCGGATCAAACAATGCATCTAAAAAATTCACTCGGCGATTTTTTACAATTGACGCTTCAGTTTTGCTGATAAAATCATCTAAATCTTCTTTTTCTTGACCAAAAGTTTTGATAACTTTAATGCCGGTTACACTTTCTTGCGTCTTATCATTTAAATCAGAAAAAGCTTCTTGCGATTCTCTAAAAGCTTCATGAAGCTTCGTTCCTAAAACCCGCGCCATTACAGCTAACAGTGGCAAAGGAATTAAAGCAATCAGCGTCAAACGCCAATCAACAAATATCACCATCGCAATAATCGTTGCACCACCGGTAATAATCGAGTCAGCAAAAGTTAAAATCCCTACCCCAGCAACATTTTGAATTGCGCTTAAATCATTAGTCGCATGAGCCATTAAATCCCCTGTCCGATA
Organism: Enterococcus sp. PF1-24; assembly: GCF_029893325.1. Classification (GTDB taxonomy): domain Bacteria; phylum Bacillota; class Bacilli; order Lactobacillales; family Enterococcaceae; genus HY326. The sequence continues at coordinate 133,168 of NZ_JARXWL010000005.1, read as the reverse complement.
TTTTTGATAAAAAGTATGATCCATTTTAGTAAAATGAGTAAATAATTGCTGGCGAAGTTCTTTTTCTAAACGAGCCGCACCACCCCAAATTCTTCCCCGCCAAATATAGCGGAAAATGTATTGTGACAAAGCGGCAACCGCTAAAACAGCTACCCATAAAGTAATTTTTTTAAGCGTGAAATCTTTTTGAGCAATTTCATCAATGATAATCCCAATTACTTTTGGGGGAATCAATTGAAAAAGCGCTACTAAAATCAGGGCTGTTACCCCAACCACATAAGTTTTTTTCTCTTTCTTAAAAAACCAACCTAATTTTCGATAAATCGACATCGTGTACCTCCTTTTTTAGTTAACCTTTGCGATTAACTCCTTTCCTATAAAAATCTGACAAGCAATGATCGAGCAAATCATTACTTTTGAACAAAATAAAAATGCAGACACTCACAGTTGGACAACACCGAAAAGCGGAGCGAGCTCGTGCAGCTGGACAACAAAAAAACGACCAGAAAAATTCTGCTCGTTTTACATACGTGTGTCTTAAAAAATTCAAAAATTACTTAGCTTTTTTGTCTTTAGCATTTTGGCTCTTAGCTTGACCTTGTAATTGAGCTGTAATTTGACGAACTTTTTTCTCAGAAGGCTTTTGCCCCATTGACTGCATCATTGTACGTACTAATTCCTCATTAAAAGGAGGATTTTCTTGCAGATATTTTTCTAAATATTTTCTTGCGATAAAGAAACCACCAACTGCTCCCACAGCCAAAGCGATAACCGCGATTAGAATTACCATTCCTGTTGACATAATTAAATCTCTCCTCTCTAATAAATTGCTCTCAAGAAATTATTCTACTAGAACTTGTAGAAAAAGAAAAGCAGTTTTCTTAAAAAAATTCATTTTCTCTTAAAAATCTTCTGAAAAAGCTCAATTAAGTTACTTTCAACTCCATTTAACAGCTAATAAAACCTTTTTACACCTGATAATCAATTTCGGGGAAAGCTGTTTCATCAAAAGTTTGCGCTTTTAACATCGCAATTTCTTTTTTATAAGGGGCATAAGCTGTTTTTTTATCGGGCCCCACATAAGGTGTCTCTAAAATTTTAGGTAGCTCTATCAATTGCGGATGATGAACCACTTTATTTAAAGCCTCAAAACCAATCGTACCAAAACCAAGATTGGCGTGGCGATCTTTACCAGCACCGCGAGGATTTTTAGAATCGTTGACGTGAACAACTTTTAAACGATCTAAGCCAATTACATCATCAAATTCTTTTAGTACCCCGTCAAAATCTTCTTTTACGTTATAACCGGCATCGTTTAAATGGCAAGTATCAATCGTCACAGAAAGTTTTTCATTTAACGTCACACCATTAATAATCGTCGCTAACTCTTCAAAATTCCGCCCTAGCTCCGTGCCTTTTCCCGCCATAGTTTCTAAAGCGATTTGAGGAATTTGTTCTTTAGTAAGCACTTCATTTAAACCTTTAATAATTTGTTGTAACCCCGCATCAACGCCAGCGCCAACGTGAGCCCCTGGGTGCATAGTAATTTGAGTTGCACCTAAAGCTTGCGCCCGTTGAATTTCTTCTCTTAAAAATTGCGTCGCAAAACCAAAATTTTCCGGTTTAATAGTGTTGCCTAAATTGATAATATAAGGGGCATGTACCACCATGTGCGTTAAGTTATGCTCTTGCATAAAAGCTTGCCCTAACTCAATATTCATTTCCTCCACGCTTTTACGGCGAGTATTTTGCGGGGCACCAGTATAAATCATAAAAGTGGTTGCGCCATAGCTAGCGGCTTCTTCAGCTGCCCCTAATAACATTTTTTTACCGCTCATACTTACATGTGATCCAATTAGCATTTTTTTGCTCCTTTTCATCTGCGATTTCGTTACTTTAAACATAGCGAACTTTCTGCTTTGAAACAACTATTATGCTTATAAAAATACCATTAAGACGCCAGTCATCAATAAAAAGCTAATCAAAAAACTAGCTGAGGAAGCAAAACCTACCGCTTCTTCGGCCATGCCAGCTTTAACACTGTTAATCACGCCAAACGTGCTCATCGGCCCCACACACAATAAACATAAAACAATCGTTAGCATTTGTGGCAGCGGTAGTAAAACAATTATCAAGCCCATAACAATTCCGGTTAAATAGCGCACTCCTAAAACTTTAACTACCCCTTGATGAAAATCTTTAGGTAAATACAAATCTAAAAATAAACCAATCATAAACATCGAAAGAAACGTATTAGCGCCACCAGCAATTGTTGTTACCGACAAAACAGCGCTAGGAATCGTAATTTCAAAATAACGTAAGCCAAACATAATTAAATAGGTCAAAAAAGTCGGTGAACCAAATAATTTTTTAACAACTCCGATAAAATTATTACTTTCGCCATCTTTAGTTAACGCATCAATCGCTAAAGTCGTACCGCCTGCCAACATCACACTATTGCCTAAATCAAACAAAGCCAACAGCGGCAAAGCAGCTGGTAAAAAAGCTTGCGTGAAAGGAATCGTAAAATTTCCAATATTATAACCAGAAACACTATACATTAAAAACTTTTGTTGTGGCAAAGTTTTTTTCGTTGCTGAAAAATAGCCGATAATAATTAACAACAAATTAAAAAGAATGCCCAGCACAGCTAAAATCAATAATTTCGGATCAATTTGCAGCGTAGCTAAATTATTAATGACCGCAGCCGGCAAAGTTACATTTAAAATAATAATTGAAAGCCGTGAACCGTCATCTTTACTTAAAATATCTAATCTTTTCAACAAATAACCTAGTAATAAAATTGCAAATAATGCCCCAGTATTTTTTAAAACTTCTCCCATAAATATCCTCCAAATATCCTTGTAAAAAAGAAACTGGGCCACTTAACATCAGTAGTCAACCCAGTTTCAACATAATTAATTTTTAAAATTTCAACAAGAAATATTTTTTCTTCCCACGACGAACAACCGTAAATTGATTAGAAATTTTATCTTCAGCAGTTAAAACGTAATCAAGTTCTTGTTTTCGTTCACCATTTAAGTAAATCGCACCGTTTTGAATATCTTCTCTTGCTTGACGTTTAGAAGCTTCAATGCCGGCGGTAATTAACAAATCTACCAAATTCAAGCTATCAGTCGCTTGAACTTCATAACTAGGAACATCTTTAAAGCCTTGTTGAATTTCTTCAGCCGTTAGATTTTTCAAATCGCCACTAAATAGCGCTTCAGAAATATGCACGGCTTGTTGGTAAGCTGCTTCACCATGAACTAAAGTCGTTACTTCTTTCGCTAAAGCTTTTTGGGCTGCCCGTTGTTCTGGCGCAGCTGTAAAGGCAGCTTCAATTTCAGCAATTTCTTCAATCGTTAAGAAAGTGAAGTATTTCAAGAATTTCACCGCATCGCGATCATCGGTATTAATCCAGAATTGATAAAATTCGTAAGGTGAAGTTTTATCAGCATCTAACCAAACGGCGTTTCCTTCAGTTTTACCAAATTTCGTACCGTCAGCTTTAGTAATTAAAGGCATGGTTAAACCAAAACCTTGCACTTCTTTTTCACGACGCAATAATTCAATACCTGAAGTGATGTTGCCCCATTGATCACTACCACCTAATTGTAATAGGCAACCATGTTTTTCATATAAATTCAAGAAATCATAAGCTTGTAGTAATTGGTAAGCAAATTCAGTGTAAGAAATCCCCGTTTCGATCCGGCGTTTCACACTTTCTTTACTCATCATGTAGTTAATTGTAAAGTTTTTACCTACATCCCGTAAGAAATCAATTAAGCTGATTTCTCCTAACCAGTCGTAGTTATTGGCAATAATCGCTGGATTTTTTTCATCTTCAAAATCAATAAAACGTGATAATTGATTTTTAATACTTTGTGACCAGTTTTTAACGGTATCTAAAGTATTCAGTTGGCGCTCAGCGTCCTTAAAGGAAGGATCGCCAATCATGCCCGTCCCACCACCAACTAAGGCAATTGGCACATGACCATTTTGTTGAAAACGACGTAAAGTTAAAATTGGTAATAGATGCCCGATATGTAAGCTATCAGCCGTTGGGTCAAAACCTATATATAACTTCACAGACTCTTCGTTTAATTGTTTTTCTAAGGCAGCTTCATCCGTTACTTGATGAACTAATCCCCGCTGCTTCAGCTCTTGAAAAAAGTCTGAACTCATTTTTATTCCTCCTAATAATATGCAGTCGTTAGCTTTTTTGGCAAAAATGCTGATTACTCATACATTTCAAGCACTAACAACTTACTTAACTAAAATTTCTTTAACAAATTTTATATATACCTATTTATCTTAACTGAAATGAAAAAGAAATAAAAGTAGTTCAGCTTAATTTACCTAAGTTTTTTTACTAATTTCCAGCCTTCTTTTTTGAAATTTAGCATTTAACAGCAACTTTTTTAAAAATAATCCTGATTTTAACGAACATTAGTTTAAAATTGGGGATATTTTATAAGTTTCTCTTTGATTACTACCCAATGAATCGCTTATTTGGTATAATGACGGGTAGAAAGTTTTTTAATCAAGAAATTTTAATTGCGTTAAAAGTTTGTCTTAACAAACAAAGGACGCTGCTTTTATAGTAGGAAAGGTGGTTATTTTCTTTTGTCAGCTAGTGAAAATCCCAATCAACAAAAGAAACCTCAGAAAAAAATTGAAGGTGATGTTAGCTTTTTCGCTAATGTAACTTTACGTGTTTTTCAATCAGTATTCATTTTCATCATAGTTGCCATCATTTTATTAGGTTCTTTAGGAGCCGGAGTTGGGGCTGGCTACTTTGCCTCTTTGGTTGAAAAAACAGCTTTATTAGATAAGGAAAGTTATGATCGGGCTTTCGGTAATATTACCGAAACTTCTCATATTACTTATGCCAATGGTGAACGAATCGCGACAATTAGTTCTGATTTAGTCAGAACAACCGTTGCTTCTGATGAAATCTCTGATCTTTTGAAAAATGCCATTATTAGTACAGAAGATGAGCATTTCTATAAACATAAAGGTTTTGTCCCGAAAGCCGTTTTACGGGCCTTAATCTCAGAAGCTACTGGAATCGGTTCTTCTGGGGGTTCAACTTTAACGCAACAGTTAATCAAACAGCAAGTTTTAACAGACGAAACAACTTTTCAACGGAAAGCCAATGAAATTTTGTTAGCTGCTCATGCTGAGAAATTTTATAGTAAAGATGAAATCGTAACAACTTACTTAAACATCTCACCTTTTGGCCGAAATAATAAAGGCCAAAATATTGCGGGTGTTCAAGAAGCAGCTTTAGGAATTTTCGGGGTAAAAGCTTCCGAAGTTAATTTAGCCCAGGCGGCATTTATCGCTGGCTTACCACAAAGTCCGATTGTCTACTCCCCTTTCACTAACACAGGTGAGTTAAAAGAAGACTATTCATATGGTTTAGAACGTAAAGATTTTGTGCTTTTCAACATGTATCGAGAAAAAATCATTACTAAAGAAGAGTACGAAGAAGCCAAAGCTTATGATTTATCGCAAGACTTTTTACCACAACAAACAGTAGAAACCAATAATCATGGCTTTTTATATTATGCTGTTTTAGATGCTTCAGTAGAAACTTTAGCTAAACACAATGCTGAAGCTGATGGTATTTCAAAAGAAAAATTTGCTGAAGAAACAACTTACCAAAGCTATCGTACAAAAGCCCGTCGGGAATTAGAGAATGGCGGCTATACGGTAACTTCAACGATTGACCGTAGCCTTTATGATGCGATGGAAGCTGCCGTTAACGATTATGGTTATATGTTAGATGACGGTTCAGGTATTCCTGTCGAAACAGGTAGTGTTTTAATGGAAAACTCTACTGGTAAGATTTTAGCCTTTTTAGGTGGTCGCGATTATGGTACTAGCGAAAACAATCACGCTCTTGATACGATGCGACAATCTGGTTCTACAGCAAAACCACCTTTTGTTTACGGACCAGCAATTGATCAAGGAATGATTGGTTCGGAATCGTTAATCTCTGATTACAGTACTACTTACACCAACGGTTCACCAGTTAGTAACGCTGGCGGAACCGCCAGCAACACTTTCCAAACCGTCCGTAAAGCTTTACAAGTTTCTAGTAATAATACAGCGGTAAATACTTATCGTGATCTACAAAAGAAAATGGGTTCGGCTAATTTTGTTTATGATAATTATTTATCAAAAATGAACTTTCCTATTAGTGATAACAGTTGGCAAGAAGAATCTGCCGCTTTAGGTTCAACAGTCATTACAACTTTAGATATGACTAATGCCTATCAAACTTTAGCTAACAATGGTGTTTATCAAGAAGGCTATATGATTGAATCAATTGTTGATAATCAAGGCAATGTAATTTATCAACATGAAGCGGATCCAGTGCAAGTTTACTCGCCAGCCGCTGCTTCAATTATGATGGATATCACAAAGAGCGTCATCGATGCTGGAATCACAACTAGCTACAAAAATATTTTATATAGTTTAGATGGTAATTTAGCGAACACTAGCTGGGCTGGTAAAACAGGGACTTCTGAAAATAATGTTGACTCTTGGTTAATTGTCTCTAATCCAGCTGTAACTTTAAGTAATTGGTCAGGTAAAGATAACAATGCTGTTATGTATGGTGATACCGGAGCTCGCTCAGGTCGCTTTATGGCTTACTTAACTACTCGGCTTTATCAAGCAAATAGCGGAATTTTCGCAGTTGATCGTAAATTTGAATTAGCGCCTGATGTTAACTCTGTCTATGTATCTAGCTTTACTGGCTTGAAAAAAGGGAGTTTCCAACATAATGGAGCAACCATTCAAGATCCTGGTAAAGATATTCTTTCTTTATGGGCAACCCAAGATGTTCCTACTTCCAAATATCAATTTGGTTTAGGTGGCACCATGGCTAACTATGATAGTTATTGGAGCGGTCAAGGAAAAGAAGCTGATAAAGACAAGGATAAAGATAAAGACGCTGACAAAGACAAAGATAAGGATAAAGATAATCCTGATAGTAGTAGCTCTGACAGCAGTAGCTCATCTAGCTCAAGTTCTTCATCAGAGTCATCAACAGAGCCGCCCGCTTCATCAACAACGCCTGAAACGGAACCACCGGCTTCAGAAACAGAACCAGAGATACCAGAACCACCGACACCGGCACCAGAATCCGGCGGTGAATAAAATCGAAATTAGCAAAAAGCCTTGGGAGCAATCATACTCCTAAGGCTTTTTATTATTCTTTTACAAAACTTTTGATAAGAAATCAATCGTTCGCGGATGTTTAGGAGCATCAAAAACTTCAGCAGGTGTGCCTTCTTCCAAAACAATCCCTTCATCCATAAATAAAATTCGCGAACCTACTTCACGGGCAAAGCCCATTTCATGAGTGACAATAATCATCGTCATACCGTCTTTAGCAAGTTGTTGCATCACCCCTAAAACTTCTCCCACCATTTCGGGGTCAAGAGCCGAAGTCGGTTCATCAAAAAGCATTACTTCTGGTTCCATCGCTAAAGCTCGCGCAATCGCAATCCGTTGTTGTTGTCCACCAGATAAAGATTGAGGATACTCTTGAGCCTTATCTTCTAAACCAACTTTTGATAAGAAATCATAAGCAATTTTTTCAGCAACACTTTTTTCTAAACCTTTCACTTTAAGGGGAGATAAAGTTATATTATCTATGACTTTCATATTAGGAAATAAGTTGAACTGTTGAAAAACCATCCCCATTTGCTCACGAACTTTAAAAATATCCGTTTTTTTGGCGGTTAAATCGGTTCCCGAAAAGTTAATTTCCCCTTTGGTAGGTTCTTCTAACAAATTTAAACAGCGGAGAAAAGTGCTTTTGCCAGAGCCAGAAGGGCCAATCACAACCAAAACTTCCCCTTCAGTCACTTCTGTAGTAATCCCCTTTAAAACTTCTTGTTTCCCAAAATATTTATGCAAATTTTTAACAGTAATTATTTTTTTCGACATATTTTTCTCCTAGCTATTTTGAACTATCATAAAATTTAACGACGATAGCCCTTCCCTAATTTCTTTTCAAAAAGATTTAATAAACGAGAAGTTATAAAAGTTAATATGAAATAAATTCCCGCCGCAATATATAACGGCTCTAAAGGAATAAAGGAGCGAGAAATAATAATCTGTGAACTACTTAATAGCTCATAAATTCCAATGCTGGAAAGTAAAGAAGAGTCTTTTATCAAAATAATAAACTCATTTCCTAAAGCTGGTAAAATATTACGGATGGCTTGGGGTAAAATCACATAGCGCATCGCTTGAAATGGCCGCAAACCTAAAGAATAAGCCGCTTCTTGTTGACCAAAGTTAACCGCCACAATTCCGCCTCGGACAATTTCAGCCACATAAGCCCCTGAATTTAAGGAAAGAACAATCATCCCAGGAATTAAACGGCCTAAATCAATCGCTAACACTCCAAAATTCAATGTTAAAGAAGGAAAGATTCCTTGCAGCAAGCCAAAGCCAATTAAAATTTGAATCAACATCGGTGTGCCCCGTAAAATTTCAATATAAAGATTGGCAAGCAGTCGTAAAATTCGATTTTTAGACAATTTCATTAAAGCTAAAATGCCCCCTAAAATCGTCCCACAGATAATGGTGATAATCGAAATTAAAATCGTAACGCTAGCACCATCGATAAAATACATATAATATTTGGGTAAAAATGAAAAATTCAAACGTCTCGCCCCTTACTCACTTCGTTTTATTCAGCTTGTTGATTGGCTAACTGAATATTTTTATCCACAAATTCTTCAATTTGACCATTATCAATTAATTTTTGAATACTTTTATCAATTTCCGTTTTTAAGTCGCCACTATCTTTCGGTAAAGCAATTGCGTAAGCTTCGTCTTCACTAGAAGTTAATTCAATTTCCGCTAACATCAAATCAGGATTTTGATAAATATAAGATTCAGCAATCGTTTTTTCTAAAACTAAAGCTTCAATGGAACCTTGATTTAATTCAACAATTAAATTAGGAACTTTCGGAACGGAAACTTTAGTTGAATCTGGTAGTTGCGCGGTAACGATATCTTCTTGAATCGAACCTTTTTGTGCACCTACATTTTTACCTTTTAAAGAAGCCAAATCAGTGTAAACATCCGCATTTTTCTTATTAATCACCACTACTTGTGGGGGATTGTAATAATTCACGGAAAAATCAAAGCTTTCTTGACGCTCTAGCGTTGCGGAAATCCCTGATATCGCAATATCCACCTTGCCTTGTTGTAAAGCTGTCAGCACGGCATTAAACTCCATATCCATATATTCCACTTCGACCCCTAAGTCTTTAGCAAGCTCCGCTATTAAATCAACATCTGCGCCGACAATTTTATCTTTACCATCAACTAATGCGTGAAATTCAAAAGGAGCAAAATCGGCCGATGTGGCAACTTTTAACACGCCTGCTTCTTTAATTGCAGTTAAAGAGTCTTGCTCTGTTGTTTTTGAACTTTCAGCTTTGGCATCATTACCGCAAGCTGCCATTGTCATTACCATTAATCCTGTTGCTAATAAACTTAAAAACTTTTTCATACTTCATTCCTCCAATTATCTTTTATTTCCCGTCTAACTAAAATACAATTCCAGACTAATAAATATTCACTAAAATCAGCACATATTAGAATTATATACATAATAAAGTATTTTTTTGAATAACGCAAGTGTTTCTATGTAAAAATATTCATTTTATCGCGAATAATGCTAATTTATATTCAAAACAAAGCAAAAAGACACTTACAATCAACTAATTAATAGTCAATTTAAGCGTCTTTTTTTTCTCAAAATTAAAATTTTCTAAAACGTTGATAGCGATTATTTAACAGCTGCGTTTTTTCAATTTTAGCTAGTTCAGTTATTTTTTCAATGATTGCATTTTTTAACATTTCATCAATGGTAGCTTGTGGGATTAATTTGCCGTTCTTCGTTTCAGGAATCACCTGGTCAATTACCGCTAAATCAAACAGCTCATTAGCAGTGATTTTCATTAACTCAGCTGCCTCTGATGCTCGTGAGCCATCTTTCCAAAGAATTGAAGCAAAGCCTTCTGGTGATAAAATCGCATAGATGCTATGCTCCATCATCCAGACTTCATCAGCAACCGCTAACGCTAGCGCACCACCGCTGCCACCTTCACCAATAATTAAAGAAAGAATCGGTACTTTCAAATCTGACATTTCCATCAAATTTTTAGCGATAGCTTCCCCTTCACCACGTTCTTCGGCACCAACGCCACAAAAAGCCCCAGCTGTATTAATCAGATTAATTACCGGCCGGCCGAATTTTTCCGCTTGCTTCATTAAACGTAAAGCTTTGCGATAGCCTTCGGGATTGGGCGCACCAAAATTTCTTTTGATGTTATCTTGTAGATTTTTTCCTTTTTGAATACCGATAACTGTTACTGGTTTGCCGGACAAAGTAGCGACACCGCCAACAATCGCACCGTCATCAGCAAACAGGCGGTCGCCGTGAAACTCTTGAAAGTCATCGAATAAAGTTAAAAAGTAATCGAGACTGGTGGGACGATCTTGTTTACGGGCTAACTGAACAATTTCATTTGCAGTCATACTCATTTCAATCCCATCCTTTCAAACTATGAATTTCCAAAAGCACACCTAACCGCTCTCTTAGTTCTAAGCGGGGAACAATTTGATCCACAAAGCCATGAGCTAATAAAAATTCAGCTTTCTGGAAATCTTCAGGTAACTCTTGCTTAATTGTTTGTTCAATTACGCGACGACCAGCAAATCCAATTAAACTTTGTGGTTCCGCTAAAATAATATCCCCTTCCATTGCAAAACTGGCAGTTACACCTCCAGTTGTCGGATCGGTTAAGACGGTGATATATAATAAACCAGCGTTGCTGTGGCGTTTCACAGCTGCGGAAACTTTTGCCATCTGCATTAAAGAAAAAATGCCTTCTTGCATGCGGGCGCCACCAGAAGCGGTAAAAATCACTACTGGTAATTGCTCCTCAGTTGCTCGTTCAAATAGTCGGCAGATTTTTTCACCGACGACTGTTCCCATGCTCCCCATGATAAAATTCGCATCCATCACACCGATAGCAATTTTATGATCTTTAATTAAAGCTTGACCGGTAACCACCGCTTCATGTAAGCCAGTTTTTTCTCGTAAAGCTTCAAGCTTCTCAAGATAATTAGGAAAGTTTAAAGGATCTTCCGTTTCAACTTCGGTATCCCATTCAATAAAGCTTTTATCATCAACGGTTAACGCCAAACGTTCCCAAGCGCTGATCCTAAAGCTATAACCACAATGCGGACAGACCTTCTCTTGACCCATTTCCTTTGTATAAAGAGTTCTTTTACAACTAGGACATTTAGCCCACATATTATCTGGTACAGAAGGTTTAGTGGCGGTCTCCTCTAAACGATTCGGCTGGATTCTAATGTAATTTTTCTTTTTGAAAAGCGCCATCGAAAGCTCCTCCCCTTCATTCCATCTCAAAAATGAGATGCATTTCTATTTTAGCTTATTCACTCATATCAGGTTGCCAATTTGGCAAGAAAGTTTCTTGTAAAAAGCCAGTATCATAATCGCCAGCAATCACTGCAGGATGACTGATTAAATCTAATTGGAATTCGGCATTGGTAATAATGCCATCTGTCACAATTTCTCCTAACGCTCGTTGCATTTTCATTAAAGCTTCAAAGCGATTGTTGCCATGAACAATAATTTTAGCAATCATGGAATCATAGTAAGGCGGAATCACATAGCCAGAATACATAGCGCTATCAACTCGTAATCCCATACCACCGCTTGGCAATAAAAGATTTTTAATCGTCCCCGGTGAAGCTGCAAAATTAAACGCCGGATTTTCAGCGTTAATACGACATTCAATGGCATGACCTTTAAATTCAATGTCCGCTTGTTTTAGATTTAAAGCTTCACCAGCAGCGACTTCGATTTGTTTTTTAACTAAATCAACGCCAGTCACCATTTCCGTTACCGGATGCTCCACTTGAATCCGTGTATTCATTTCCATAAAATAGAAATCGCCAGCTTGATCCATTAAAAATTCAATCGTACCAGCATTTTGGTAATTAACCGCCTTAGCCGCACGAACTGCCGCATCACCAATTGCTTGACGCTTAGTGGCACCTAAAGCCACCGATGGCGATTCTTCTAAAACTTTTTGATTATTGCGTTGTAAGGAACAATCTCTTTCTCCTAAATGAACGACATTACCATAATTATCCCCTAAAATCTGCACTTCAATATGACGCGCGGGATAAATAATTTTTTCCACATACATATCACCATTGCCAAAAGCTGCTAAAGCTTCTTGGCTAGCAGAATCAAAATGTTGCGGTAATTCTTCAGCATTTAAAACTTTACGAATACCTTTACCACCACCACCAGCGGAAGCTTTTAACATAATCGGATAACCAATTTGTTCGGCAATCGCTAAAGCTTCGGCGACACTTTTTACAGCGCCGTCACTGCCGGGAATAACTGGTACCTTAGCTTCTTTCATTAAAGCACGGGCATTAATTTTATTACCCATGACATCAATCGTTTCACTTTTAGGACCGATAAAAACTAAATTTAATTCTTCACACATGGAAGCAAAACGACTATTTTCAGATAAAAAACCAAAACCAGGATGAATCGCTTCTGCTTTGGTTACAATCGCTGCACTTAAAACTTGTTGCACATTTAAATAAGAATCATTGGCTTTAGCTGGCCCAATACAAACGGCTTCATCAGCTAACTGGGTATGAAGAGCTTCTCGGTCGGCTTCAGAATAAACCGCAACCGTCCGCACTCCCATTTCTCGGCATGCCCGAATAATTCGTACGGCAATTTCGCCACGATTTGCAATTAAAACTTTAGAAAACATGATTCACCTATCCAATCATAAAGGTCAGTTCTGCTTCAGCAACTTTTTTTCCATTAACATAGGCGGTGCCTTTGCCGATACCTGCTACTGCCTTAACTTTTAAAATTTCAACTTCTAAAATTAATGTATCACCTGGTACAACTTTTTTACGAAATTTGGCTTTATCAATTCCGCCAAAATAAGCAGTTTTTCCACGAAAATTTTCTAAAGACAACAAAGCAACCGCGCCAGCTTGCGCTAAAGCTTCTAAAATTAGAACCCCTGGCATCACTGGCTCTTGGGGAAAATGCCCTTGGAAAAACTCTTCATTAATCGTCACGTTTTTACGAGCGACAATTCGTTTACCTTCTTCTAACTCATCTACCCGGTCAATTAGTAACATCGGATAACGATGAGGAATAATCGCTTTAATTTCTTCTATATTCATAACTCAATCCTCTTTCTGTAAAAAACAACCTTAAACTTGCAAGCAGCTGTTAAACACTTAGCTTGCAAGTTTTTTTAGATAGCTATTTATTTGACGCGGAAAAGGGCTTGACCAAATTCAACAACTTGTTCATTTTCCACTAAAATTTCGCTAATTACACCATCAACATCGCTAGTAATTTCATTCATGACTTTCATGGCTTCAACAATACAAACCACTTCGCCTTTTTTCACAGTATCACCTAAATCTTTAAAATTAGCTTTATCAGGTGCTGGTTTTAAATAAATCACACCGACAATCGGTGAAACGATTTCTGTACCAGAAACAACAGCTGCTTTTTCGGCAGGGACTTCAACTACTGGTGCTACAGGTGCCGCTGCAACTGGCGCAGCTACTACCGGACTCGCTTCAACAACAGTTGTAGTTGGTGTTGCCAGACTGCGACTCATTTCATTTTTATTCATATATAATTCAAAAGTGCCTTCTTTTAACTCAAATTCCTTTAAAGAAGACTCATCAAATTTTGCTAATAAATCTTTCACTTCATTGATATCCATGATGTATTTATGCCTCCCAACGCTTCAAGCAAATAACTGCATTGTGGCCCCCAAAGCCTAATGAGTTACTTAATGCATATTCAATTTCAGCAGACTGACTTTGATTTTTTACAATAGTAATATCAATTTCAGAATCTTGATTCGTTACATTAATGGTTGGTGGAATAAATTGCTCTCTTAACGCTAATAAAGTAGCAGCAGCTTCCACACCACCAGCAGCACCTAAAAGATGGCCTGTCATTGATTTAGTACTACTTACATAAGTATCTTTATAATTTTCACCTAAAGCTAATTTAATCGCTTTTGATTCAGCGCCATCATTAGTTGGTGTACTTGTGCCATGAGCATTAATATAGCCAACTTGTTCAGGGGTAATTCCAGCTTCAGCCATCGCAAGTTGCATCGCTTTAGCTGCACCAGAACCATCTGGCGTTGGGGCCGTCATATGGTAAGCATCACAATTAGCGCCATAACCAACCACTTCACCAAGAATTTCAGCACCACGCGCTTGGGCGTGCTCTAATGATTCTAAAACAAAAATCCCCGCACCTTCACCCATTACGAAACCATCGCGATTTTCGTCAAAAGGTCGTGAACCTTTAGCAGGATCTGACTCTGAAGATAAAGCTGTTAATGAAGCAAAGCCAGAAATACCAATTTCACAAATTGAAGCTTCAGTCCCACCAGCTAAAATAGCGTCAGCATAGCCATGTTTAATATTACGGAAAGCTTCCCCGATTGAATGTGTTCCACTGGCACAAGCCGTTACGATTGCTGAACAAATTCCTTTAGCGCCAACTTTTAAAGCAATATTGCCGGCTGCCATATTAGCAATTGACATTGGCACAAACATTGGTGAAACGCGTTTTGGTCCTTTTTCATTCATGCGAGTTACTTGATCTTGAATTGTTGGTAAACCACCAATTCCTGAACCAACAATCACACCTAAACGATCAGCATCCATTATTTCGGCTTTTAGATCAGCCATCTCCAACGCTTCTAATGCTGCATAAATGCCGTAGATTGAAAACCAATCCATCCGTTTAGCATCTTTTTTAATAAAATATTTATCAAATGGAAAGTCATTAATTTCACCCGCTAAAGAAATCCCAGTTTCTGTAGCATCGAATTTTGTAATTGGACCAATCCCATTTTTACCTTCTTTTAAGCTTTTTAAAAAAGTTTCATGGTCGTTACCGATTGGAGAAGCAACACCATAACCTGTAATAACTACGCGATTCATTTAATTCCCTCCAGATTTACGCTGAATTATTTTCAGCATTTTTGAGTAATTTTTTATTTTTTAACCATTCATAACTAATCCGCCATCAACATTGATGACTTGACCCGTAATATATGGACTTTTTGCTAAAAAGATAGCTGTATTAGCAACATCAGCTGCACTACCATATTTCGCTAATGGAATTTGCGCTACTGTTTGTTCTTTAATTTTGTCAGATAAAACTGCCGTCATATCTGTTTCGATAAAGCCAGGAGCAATGGCATTACAAGTAATTCCACGAGCGGCAGCTTCGCGCGCCACTGATTTAGTAAAACCAACCACACCAGCTTTACTGGCCGCATAATTTGCTTGACCAAAATTCCCCATTAAACCAGAGATACTAGCTAAATTAATAATAACGCCTTCTCTTAGCTTCATCATTTTTTTCAAAGCATGTTGCGTCATATTAAAAGTTCCTGTCAAATTAATTTTAAGGACACTTTCAAAATCTTCTTCCTTCATGCGAATCAATAATTTATCATTCGTAATTCCAGCATTATTGATTAAAATGTGAACTGGACCTAAGTTCGCTTCAGCTTTGGCAAACATTTCGCCGGCACTTTCAAAGTTAGAAATATCGCCCGAAACACCGATACATTTCACATCATAAGCTGTGATTTCCGCAATTTGCTCTGCTGAAATTTCACCACGACCATTTAAAATAATATTAGCGCCCGCTTTAGCAAAAGCTTTGGCGATAGCTTTACCTAACCCTCTAGTGCTCCCTGTTACAAAAACATTTTTTCCTGTTAATTCCATTATGTCCCCCTGTTTAATAAGACTTCTGTTTCTGCTAATGTCGCTAAATCTTCCACGCGACTGATAGCGATTGATTTATCAATTTTCCGAATAAAGCCACTTAAAGTTTTACCTGGACCGATTTCTACCATAGTATCTACCCCTAACTCACGTAAAGTAGCGATACTTTCAAAAAAGCGCACTGGCGACATCACTTGCTGCTCTAGCAAATTTTTAATTTCTGCTGGTTGCATGATTTTAGCGGTAGTATTACTGATGACTGGCACTTGCATTTCACTAAAATAAATTTCTGCCAAAGCTTCCCGTAATTGTTCAGCCGCTGGTTGTAATAAGGCGGTATGGAAAGGTCCACTAACATTTAAAGGAATCATGCGTTTGGCTCCTTTAGCCGCTAAAATTTCAACCGCCCGGTCAACCGCTGCCACTTCACCACCAATGACAATTTGTTGTGGGGTATTGTAGTTAGCCGGAGAAACAATCCCGACTTCACTAGCTTCTTGACAGCTTTCTTCAATTAATTCTACTGGCGTATTCATGACCGCCACCATTTTGCCAACGCCTGCTGGTGCTGCGTTAGCCATATATTTTCCTCGTTTAGCAATTAGGCGGATGCCGTCTGTAAAGCTTAAAGCGCCACTAGCGATTAACGCGCTATACTCTCCTAAACTTAACCCTGCCACAGCTACGTATGGATATTTTTTCGCTTGTAAAACACGTAAAAAAGCAACACTAACTGTTAAAATCGCTGGTTGCGTATATTCAGTTTGATTCAATTGAGGATTTTCCTCAAAGCATAATTTCGCTACGTCATATCCTAAAGCATCACTGGCTTCTTCAAAAGTTTGGCGAACAACTGCTTCAGCTTGGAATAATTCTTGTCCCATCCCAACGTACTGCGCCCCTTGTCCGCTAAATAAAAAGGCTGTTTTCATCGTTATTATCTTCCTTATTCAAAAAATATTAATAAAAGCATCATTATGTAACATCTGTCATTATAAATAGAGGGCTGGGACATTAATTAGTTACTAATTCTCCCCCGCCCCCTATTTGTATAATCAATTATTTTGCTGCGATTTGTTTTTCAACGTAAGTTACTAAATCTTGAACCGTTGTTAAACCATCTTCAACTTCAATTTTCACGTCAAACTCATCTTCGATTTCGTTGATGATTTGGAATAAATCTAAGCTATCAGCTTCTAAATCTTCTTGAATGTTTGTTGTTAATTGAACTTCTTCTGCTTCTTTACCTAATTCTTCTACGATGATTCCTTGGATTTTTTCGAATACCATAATGCTTATTCCTCCGATATGTTTGTTTTTATTTTTTATATTTGTGAAGGGGTTAAATCGCTATTAATAGGCTGCCCCATGTCAGGCCGCCGCCATACCCCGTTAACACCAATTTTTGGTTGGAACCGATTTGAATCTTTTTTTGTGCAACCATTTCATCAAGTAAAATGGCGATGCTAGCAGCTGATGTGTTGCCATAGCTGCCCATATTCATTAAAAAGCGTTCACTAGGAACTTTAAGTTTGCGAGCAATTTTTTCAATAATCCGCTGATTGGCTTGATGCAGTAAATAAAAATCAACTTCATCTTTTTCATCAGCAACTGTCGCTAAGATATTTTTTACAACATCTCGAGTTGCAAAATCAAAAATATCCCGACCATTCATTTGCAAATAGTAATCACTGACTGTTTCTCCTTGCCAGAAAGGACTGTTGTTAGCAAATTCGCCAGCCGTTAAAGCAGCACTTCTGGTCCCATCTGCCATTAAATTTTCCTTTAAGAGATGTTTTTGGCTATCAGCTTCCATTAAGACGCCACCAGCACCATCGCCGAAAAGAACAGCAGTTGAGCGGTCTTGCCAATTCAAAATTTTTGAAATGGTTTCGCCCCCGATAATTAAGCCCCGTTTTGAACCTGTGCGGATGAACTTATCCCCCGTTGCTAAGGCATAAACAAAGCCTGAGCAAGCGGCACTAATATCAAAAGCTAAGGCGTTTTTCGCACCAATTGCCCCTTGCACCATGCAAGCTACAGAAGGTGAAGTATAATCAGGTGACATAGTTGCTACAATAATAAAGTCTAGACTTTCAGGTGAAAGTTTTTGCTTTGCCAACAATTTTTTAGCAACTTCAATACATAAATCAGAAGTTGTTTGATTGGTGACACAACGTCTTTCTTTGATCCCTGTGCGGGAATAAATCCACTCATCAGAAGTATCCATTATTGACGCTAAGTCATCATTTGTTACAACTTTTTCAGGCACATAACTTGCGGTTGCCGAAATTCTTCCATAACTTTCCATTGCTCACACTCACTTATAAGATTGCAGGAAATCATGAAGATTCTCTAAAGCTTTTAGCAAAGCTTTTTCTTCATCAGCTTCCATATTAACTAAAATATTTTTTACCATTTCCCGGTGAAAATGTTGATGCACCCGATAAAGCAATTTGCCTTTTTTAGTCAAACTAAGTTTAACTACCCGGCGGTCATCTTCACTTCTTATTCTTTCTACATAACCTTTTTTGACTAAACGATTAATGGCTATCGTAAGTGTTCCAACAGTAATTGATAGTTCTTTAGCAACTTCAGAAGTTGTTTTACGATAATACATGCCAATTGCTTCAATTGTATGCATTTCAGTAATTGACAAATCGTTAAACTGAGATTTCTTTAACTCAGATTCCTCAATTGTCAAAATATCATTGAAAACACTCACCAGATAATCATTGACGCTTTTAAAATCAGTTGCCATTACTACACCATCCATTTAGTTTGATTATCAAATCTTTTGATATTCAAACTATATCTTAAAAAAAAAAAAATTGCAACAATCTTTTTGTGAAATTTATTCAAAAATTTCTTTTAGCTAATTACAAATCCCGTTATATCAACATTCATGCTTTTGCTAAAAATTTTCCCTACCTTTAAAATAACCATTCAGCCCATTAAACTTTAACTTTTTTTAAGATTTATAACTATAAATATGTAGATTAAAAAAAAGACCAGCAAATGCTGGCCTTTTCTCTACATGCAAATTATTGAATTAAATCATAAATTTCCATCGCAACAATATCAATATTGTCAAATTGGTACTGTTGTTGCGAATCAGTTTCAAGTAGGTCAAAAGTTTCAGTTGAACCATCATAGCTCACTGTACATTTTTCTACGCCTTCTTTTTCAAAACGGCGAACTTGTACTTCATTATCGGTTGCCTCAGTCATTGCTTCAAGTCTTTTGATAATGGCAACTAGTTGTGAATGTTTCATATGGGTACCTCCCTCTTTCTAGTTCTGTTATATTGTATCAAATACCGCTTAATCATGCACTAGTTTTTAGCGAAGTTTCATATTTTATTTGCAACTTGTTTCACAAGCATTTATTCTGCCTGCCACCAACGTTGAATTAAAGCTTGTGTTCCGCTATTTTCATAGCCTTCTGCTGCTAATTCAGCATATAATTTTTCAGCTAATTCCGTCATAGGTAAGTTTAAATTTAAAGCTTTTGCTTCAGTTAATGCAATTTTCAAATCTTTAATAAAATGCTTAATAAAAAAACCTGGTGAATAATCTTCCCGCAAAATCCGGGGACCATAATTATCTAAAGACCAATTGGCAGCTGCACCTCCACCAACAACTTGTAAAGTAGCTTCTAAATCTAAATTAGCGGCTTTCGCATAGACTAGCATTTCTGATAAACCTAACATTGTCCCTGCTACCATAATTTGGTTGGCCATTTTCGTATGTTGACCACTACCAGCGGCTCCTTGTAAAACAATTTTTTTACCGATTTTTTCAAAAATTGGCAAAACTTGTTGGAAAGTTGCTGCATCGCCACCGACCATAATCGTTAAAGTAGCATTTTTCGCGCCAATATCGCCACCCGAAACTGGCGCATCCAAAGCTTGCGCGCCCTGTTTGACAGCTGCATCAGCAATTTTTTTAGCTAAAGTTGGCGTACTGGTAGTCATATCAACAACAATTTTATCAGTCATTGTTGCTGCGAAAATTCCTTGCTCACCAAAATAAGTCATTTCCACATCACTTGGGTAGCCGACAATCGTAAAAATAATCTGACTGGCTTCTGCCACCGCTTGCGGACTAGCTTGCCAAATCGCTCCGTCTGCGATTAAAGATTGGGCTTTACTTTTTGTTCGGTTATAAATATTTACTTGATAACCAGCCTTTAATAAATTAGTAATCATGCCGCTGCCCATAACGCCAGTGCCAATAAAACCAATTTCCATATCTTTCATCTTCTTTCAAGTTAGATTTTAATCAAAAACAGCTAACTCTAGTCTACACGAGAATTAGCTGTCTAAAAAGTTATTTTTCTTGAAACTTCGAAGTAAATCTCACTTTTATTTTGTCGATCGGTGGCGTCATTTCTTTGACTAATAATTTCTGTTGATGATATTCAATCATATCTTGATAAAAAGCTAACATCGAATCGCCAAAACAAGTTGCTGAAATTTCATAAAGTTTTTCTTTTAAAATAATTGGATCCATACCTTGATTATTTTGCATATAATCAATCATACAATCGGCAAAATCTTCTTCCGTTTCATAAGTACAGCCTAATGTCGGATGATTAATCAACTGCTCCAAATAAGCATTTCCCATAACAACTGATTGTAAACCAGCTGACATAGCTTCTATATAAGTTAAGCCTTGTGTTTCAGAATGAGAAGCGCTGATAAAATAATCCGCAGCCTTATAGTAATATGCCACTTCTGCATTATCAACTTCTCCGACAAATTGCACAAACTCTTCTATATTAAGGTCGGCAATCAGCTTTTCTAATTCTTCTAAGTAAGGACCTTTCCCGACAACTACTAAACGAGCTTGTGGAAAAGCGGCCAAAATTTTAGGGAAACCTTTAATCAAAGCTTGAATATTTTTTTCATAAGAAAGGCGGCTTAAGGATAATAGCATTAACTGATCTTCTGCAATACCTAAATCTTCCCGTAATTTTTGAGTCATATCCGGCGTAATATCAGGCCGCAAAAATTTTTGAATATCAATCCCGGTGGGAATAATCCGCATCGGCGTCGTTGTTCCATAACGCTCCAAGGTATCCGTCACTCGTTTACTAGGACAAACAACCCCAGTTGAATGGTTAACAAACAAACGAGAAAAATATTTTACATGACTAGGTTTTACAACTTTACCTTTTGCAATATAGTGTAAATAATCTTCATACATCGTATGATAAGTATGAATGACGGGAATCCGTAATTTCTTCCCTACCATTTTACCTAAAATCCCGGTACCAAATTCGGTATGGGTATGAATTAAATCTAGTTCCAGCTCTTTCGCAATTAAATAGGCATACCACATTCCCCGAACCACAATGCGCCGGTCAGTAAAAGAAACAAACGGTACGCTGGGCATCCGAATAATGTCTTTTTCAACTTCAGGGGCTTGCGGATCAGTTGTTGTAAAAATATAGACTTCATGTCCACGATTTTCCAATTCATTTTTTAAAGTCTGAATTGATGTAGCTACCCCACTTACTTGTGGAAAGTAAGTGTCCGTAAAAAAACCAATCTTCACAATTATTACTCCCAACTTTTAAATCTTTTCGTGAATCATTTTCTCAGAAGAATCAGGTGTTCCTAACACTTCTGAATAAACACTCGCTAACTCACTACCAATTTCACTAATACTTCTTGATTGGGCCGTTTGATAACCAGCTGCTGTTAAATCCGGCAATTCTTTTTGAACAATTTGTCGGATTTTAGTAGCAAATTCTTGGTTATTACTACCCATATAGCAGTTTTCATCAGCCGCTAACCAGCCTTGATAAACCGGAATATCTCGTACCAAAACATTTTGTTTACTAGCTAATGCTTCCAACACAACAATTCCTTCTGTTTCTTCATAAGAAGGAAAGAAAAATAAGTCAGCGTTGGAATACGCGCCTTCAATAATATCCCCTTTAATATAACCAGGGAAAATCACGTTTTCAGGATGATCTTCTTTAACGATATTACGAATATTTTTAGGGATACTATACATAGGTACATCCCCAAACCAAATAAATGTATATTCTGGCATTTGACGAGCAATTTCAACAAAGTCAATAATACCTTTGCGTTCAAAGAATAAGCCGACACAAATAATTACTTTTTGATCAGGTGCTAATTGGAAATACTCTCTAAAAAGTTGTTCTTTTTCAGGGTTTGGTTGATAGCGTTCAATATCAATCCCGTTTGAAATAGCACTAATCGGCAATTGAATGCCGTAACTTTCTAACAACATTTTAGAATAAGGCGTTGGCGTAATCAAATAATCCGCCTTAGAATATAAACTAACCAAATATTTTTTTACAAGTGGTGAAATCTGGTTAGAACCAATAAAGGAATTTCTGAAATCTTCTTCTGTTGAATGGGCGTGGTAAATCACCTTTTTCCCCATTTTTCGTGCTTTAGCTACCATATTATGGCTATTAATTCCATAAGTGTTAATATGCAAAATATCATAGTCAGTACTATTTGCATCTAATGTATATTCAATCCCAACTTCTGAAAGAGCTCTTTTTTGATGTGCCAAGGCACGGCCAATTCCAGATTTCGCTAGGATCTTCTCACCTTCAAAGTACAGCAATACCTTCAAAGTTGGATCACCTCCAAGTTTCATACAATAACATTATAGCACAGCTTTAAAAAAATGCACTCAAACTAAAGTCTTAATTTTTGCAAAGAAATCATTCCAATCTCCTTAATATTTTAAAGAAGTTAATCAAACACCTAATAAATCAAGCTTTTATCAGATACTACCAGAAAATAACAAGTGTAAAAAAATATTTAAATTTTTTCTCATTTTTTTATCCAACTAATGGTTAGCTATCAAAGAATGACTACGCTTTTTTCAAAATGAAACTTTTTTATAAAGTAACAAGCGATTTACCACACCACAAAAAAGGACACCTAAATAGGTGTCCTTAAGTAGTTGTTTAATTAATTAGTATATTCTTCCACCAATGCTACAACTTCTTCCATTGTATCGCATTCATCAATTGCGCGATTTGCAAGTTCAGTCATTTTAGTAGTGTCCAAACGTTTCATTAAACTACGAGTTTTAAGAATAGAAGTTGCGCTCATAGAGAACTCATCTAAACCAAGACCCATTAATAATGGTACTGCAGTTTGATCGCCAGCCATTTCGCCACACATACCAGCCCATTTACCTTCAGCATGCGCTGCATCAATTACGTTCTTAAGCAAACGTAGAATAGATGGGTTATAAGGTTGATATAAGTAAGAAACGCGTTCGTTCATACGGTCAGCAGCCATTGTGTATTGAATTAAGTCATTTGTTCCAACTGAGAAGAAATCTACTTCTTTAGCAAATTTATCAGCAATGACAGCAGCAGCAGGAATTTCAATCATGATACCTACTTGAATTTCGTTAGAAACTTCAACGCCTTCGCTAACTAATTTAGCTTTTTCTTCTTCAAAGATTTGTTTAGCTGCTCTAAACTCTTTGATTGTTGCAACCATCGGGAACATAATTCGTAAGTTACCATAAACAGAAGCACGTAACAACGCCCGCATTTGTGTACGGAACATATCGTCACCTTGTTCTGATAAGCTAATACGCAATGCGCGGTAGCCTAAGAATGGGTTCATTTCATGAGGTAATTTCAAGTAAGGTAGCTCTTTATCGCCACCGATATCCATTGTCCGAACAACAACAGGTTTACCAGCCATACCTTCTAAAACAGCTTTATAAGCTACGAATTGATCTTCTTCGGTTGGGAAATCAGGTGAATCCATGTATAAGAATTCAGTCCGATATAAACCAATACCTTCCCCACCATTGTTATGCACACCTTCTAAATCTTTTGGTGTACCAATGTTAGCTGCTAATTCAAAGTGTTTGCCATCAGCAGTTACAGTTTCAGCATTTTTTAATTTTTCCCATTCAGCTTTTTGAGCTGCATAAGCATCACCAGCTTTTTTGAATTCAGCTGCTTGGTCATCAGTAGGATTAACAATTACATCCCCTTCAATCCCATTAACAGCTAAAATATCGCCAGCTTTAACTTTAGCAGTAATTTCTTTAGTACCAACAATTGCTGGAATTTCTAAAGAACGTGCCATAATTGCTGAGTGAGAAGTACGTCCACCAACATCTGTAACGAAAGCTTTAACGAAGTTACGGTCTAATTGAGCAGTATCACTTGGTGTCAAGTCATGTGCCACTACGACAACTTCTTCGTTAATCATTGAAGGATTCGGTAAAGTTACTCCTAGCAAATGAGCTAAAATACGTTTCGCAACGTCGCGGATATCCGCAGCTCTTTCTTGCATATAAGCATTGTCATCCATTGCTTCAAACATACCGATATACATATCAGTAACTTCTTTTAAAGCAGCTTCAGCATTTACTTTATTATCGCTAATATTTTGATTAATCTGACCAATCATTTCTGGGTCAGACAATACCATTAAATGTGCATCAAATACTTGTGCTTCTTCTTCACCAAGACTTTGTGCTGCCTTTTCCCGAATTGCTTGCAGTTCTTCAGTTGAAGTAGTTAGCGCTACTTGTAAACGTGCTTCTTCAGCAGCAACATCTTCCACATTGGTTTTACTGAAAGATAAATCCGGTTGAACTAGCAGGTAAGCTTTGGCAACGGCAACTCCATCACTTGCGGCAATCCCTTTTAGCATTTCAACCATTATTCAGATAAACCTTCCTTTTTCATAGTTTCAACGATCGCAGCAATTGCGTCTGCTTCGTCAGCACCTTCTGCAGAGATTGTTACGTCAGCGCCTTGGCCAACACCAAGAGACATAACGCCCATGATAGATTTAAGGTTTACAGATTTGCCTTTGTATTCAAGGTTGATATCTGAGTTGAATTTACTTGCAGTTTGCACTAATAATGTTGCAGGGCGTGCATGAATCCCAGTTTCTGCTACTACATGAAAGTCTTTCTTTTCCATAATAAATCGGTCTCCTTTGTGTAAAAAAAATTTAATGTTAGGGTTTTCTTTTTGATGCCTTTAAAGCGTCTTCAGAAACTCCCCTTCATTTTTTAAGATTAACATTTTTTTGTCATTGTTACAACCATTTTTGATTGTTTTGTCGCAAAAATCTATTTGTTTTACGAACTTTCTTGATAGCGATAGACAATTCGTCCATTAAATTGCGCTTCGCCGACAAAATTCTTCTTGTCTGCTTGGGTCATCCAAACTTCTCTAAACAGCATAAAATCAGCACGTTCAACAACTAATTCTGAACTTTCACCGTTACGCAGCGCGGCAATTTCTTTTTCATAGCGATTTTCTTCCAATCAGAATCCCTCCAACATTTTTACAAAGATTAACTTCATTATACCCCTTTATTTCGTCAAAACAAAATACTTGCATAAGGATAAAAAATTGCTATAATTATCTCAAAGGTCAAAATTGGTCAATGATTTATTTGACTAAAAAAAGCCTTATCTTTTTACCTTTCAGCTATCGAGGAGTAAAATAGTCGTATCAACTTATTTTGAAAGGATGTGCAGCATTTATGCTTTGTCAAAATTGTGGTCAAAATGAAGCTACCATTCATTTATATGCAACAGTCAATGGTTCTCGCAAGCAACTAGATTATTGTCAGAATTGCTATCAAAAAATTAAAAATCAAACTTTAGATAATCAGCCAAATATGGCACAACAAGACCCTTTTGGTTTTAATAGCTTAGAAGATTTATTTCGTTCAATGTCTCGTCAAATGCAACAAGGAAATAGACCTTACGAGCAAACACCACCCACTCAAATCGGTGGTGGCAATAACTTTAATGGTGGTCAACCTCCCCGTAATCCACAAGCCCCCAATGGTTTGTTAGGAGAATACGGCATTAACATTACTGAGCAAGCCCGCCAAGGTAACGTCGACCCAGTTGTCGGTCGTGACCAAGAAATTAAACGGGTGATTGAAATTTTAAATCGCCGCACGAAAAACAATCCAGTTTTAATCGGCGAACCTGGTGTCGGTAAAACAGCGGTAGTTGAAGGTTTAGCGCAAAAAATTATTGATGGCGATGTGCCCCAAAAATTGTTAGATAAAGAAGTCATTCGTTTAGATGTAGTTTCCTTAGTTCAAGGAACAGGGATTCGCGGTCAGTTTGAAGAACGGATGCAAAAATTAGTTGAAGAAATCAAACAATCTGAAAACGTAATTTTATTCATTGATGAAGTTCACGAAATTGTTGGCGCTGGTGCCGCTGGCGATGGCAATATGGATGCTGGTAATATTTTAAAACCAGCGCTAGCTCGTGGTGAATTACAAATGGTTGGTGCCACAACTTTAAACGAATACCGCATTATCGAAAAAGATGCCGCTTTAGAACGCAGAATGCAACCAGTGCGGGTAGATGAACCAAGTGTCGCAGAAACCATTACGATTTTAAAAGGTTTGCAACAGCGCTATGAAGACTATCATCACGTTAAATACACCGATGAAGCCATTACCGCCGCCGCTACTCTATCTAATCGTTATATTCAAGATCGTTTCTTGCCAGATAAAGCCATTGATTTATTAGATGAAACTGGTTCTAAGAAAAATTTAACGATTCAAATTGTCGATCCAAAAGTTATTGAAAAAAAATTGAGCGATGCTCAAGCGCAAAAACAACAAGCTTCCCAAGAAGAAGATTTTGAAAAAGCAGCTTATTATCGCGATCAAATCAATAAACTACAAGCTATGAAAGAAAAACAAATTAGCGATGAAGAAACACCAATCATCACAGAAAAAGATATGGAAGAAATTGTTGAACAACGGACTGGCATTCCAGTTGGTGATTTAAAAGAAAAAGAACAAACACAGTTAATCAATTTGGCCACTGACTTGAAAGCCCATGTCATCGGTCAGGAAGAAGCGATTGATAAAGTTTCCAAAGCGATTCGTCGTAATCGGGTTGGTTTAGGCAAACAAAATCGGCCGATTGGTTCCTTCCTTTTCGTTGGTCCAACAGGTGTTGGTAAAACAGAATTAGCGAAACAATTAGCCAAAGAAATGTTTGGTTCTGAAGAATCCATGATTCGTTTTGATATGAGTGAATACATGGAAAAACATAGTGTTTCTAAATTAATCGGTTCTCCTCCAGGTTACGTTGGTTATGATGAAGCTGGTCAGTTAACTGAAAAAGTCCGCCGCAATCCTTACAGCTTAATTCTGTTGGATGAAGTGGAAAAAGCTCATCCAGATGTTTTGCATATGTTTTTACAAATCTTAGATGATGGCCGTTTAACAGACGCACAAGGGCGTACCGTTAGCTTTAAAGATACGATTATCATCATGACTAGTAACGCGGGAACTGGTACAGTAGAAGCTAGTGTTGGTTTTGGTGCAGCTAGAGATGGCGTCACTCGTTCCGTTTTAAATCAACTAAATAACTACTTTACCCCTGAATTTTTAAACCGTTTTGACGGGATTATTGAGTTTCAAACTTTATCTAAGGAACACTTAAACAATATCGTGGCTTTAATGTTAGATGAAGTCAATCAATTGTTAGTGCCACAAAAACTGCATATTGAAGTTCCGGAAAACGTTCGTGAAAAATTAGTAGAATTAGGCTACAATCCTTCCATGGGTGCTCGCCCACTCCGTCGAACGATTCAAGATCATATTGAAGATGGCATTGCTGAATTCTATCTTGAACATCCTGAAATTCACGAGTTAAAAGCCAAATTGGATAAAGAAGGCAAAATTATCGTTACCTCAAAACCTGAACGCTTAGTTAAAGAAGCCACTAAAGAAAAAACTGTCGAATAACTACGGTCTTAGCTGCATGAATTTTGATAAATAATATTCATGCAGCTATTTCTTTTTATATGAAAAACTGCTTTTTTTGAAAAATCTGAATTTTAATGATAAATTACTTTCTATTTTTTCTAAAAAAATTTATAATTGGTATAGTGAGAAAAATTCTTTAATCAATTAATAATTTTTAAATAAGCGATTTAACTTTGCAGAAAAATTGCTTATCAAAATAGATGCTGAGGTGAATAATATGAAACTTGTTAATGTTACTAATAGTCACGCCCGTCTTGTTCGTAGCCAGCTGGAAAATACTGATGCTCAATTAGTCAAAGTTTATTCTGCCGGCAACACAACTGTCGTCTTCACACAAGCGATTAATCATAACGAAATTCTATTAATCAATAAAAAACGCAATATTTTAGCTAGCGAAATTTCTTATGTCAAAAAATATTTCTTAAAAAAATTGCCAAAAGATTCCTACGATGAAGCTGGCATTAAAGTTATTGAAATGGAAGGCTTAGTGGAAATTTCAATCCCTAAAACTGCTTAAAACCACCATGAGCAAGCTACTTGGCTCATAGTGGTTTTGCGTTTTTTTATAATAAACTTTTCAACTCAACGTCAGGATATTTATCGGCAAACCATCGCATCGCAAATTGATTTTCAAATAAGAACAATGGTTGGTCGAAGCGATCTTTCGCTAAGATATTTCTGCTTGAGCTCATTTTTTCATCTAAATCTTCTGGTTTAATCCAGCGAGCAATTTTACTACCCATCGGCGTCATGACCACTTCGGCATTGTATTCATTCAGCATCCGGTATTGGAAAACTTCAAATTGTAATTGCCCAACTGCTCCAATAATATATTCATCACTTAAATAAGTTTTATAAAGCTGAATAGCCCCTTCTTGCACTAACTGATAAATCCCTTTATGGAATGATTTTTGCTTCATGACATTTTTAGCAGTTACTCGCATAAATAATTCTGGCGTAAATGACGGCAACTCTTCATAAGCAACTTTTAATTTACCTTCATATAAAGTATCGCCAATTTGATAATTTCCGGTATCATAAACCCCAATAATATCGCCAGCTACCGCTTCTTCCACATTTTCGCGTGCATCTGCCATAAACTGCGTAACATTACTTAATTTCATTTTTTTAGCCGTGCGCTCTAAATTGACATCCATTCCCCGTTCAAAAGTTCCTGAGCAAATCCGCACAAAAGCAATCCGATCCCGGTGAGCAGGATTCATATTGGCTTGAATTTTGAAGACAAAACCAGAAAATTCTGATTCATAAGGACTTACTGCTTCCCCATCAATTGTCTTATGAGCGTGAGGCTCTGGCGCAAACTGTAAAAATGTTTCTAAGAAAGTTTGCACGCCGAAATTAGTTAAGGCTGAACCGAAGAATACCGGGGTTTGTTCCCCTTTAGCAATTTTTTCAACATCAAAAGCATCACCGGCTTCTTTTAACAGTTCAACTTCTTCCAAAACTTGCTGATAAACGCCATTTTCGGTTAAAGGATGGTCAGCGGCAATGCCACCTGTTTCATCTAAACTTACAAAACGTTGATTATCATAATTTTCTGGACGATATAATTCTACTCGTTGATTATAAATATCATATAAACCCTCTAAGCCTTTCCCCATGCCGATTGGCCAATTCATTGGGTAAGATTCAATTTGCAACAGCTCTTCCAGCTCTTCTAATAAATCTAATGGCTCACGACCATCACGGTCCAATTTGTTGATGAAAGTAAAAATCGGAATACCGCGTTTTTTAACAACTTGGAAAAGTTTTTTCGTTTGGGCTTCAATCCCTTTGGCGCTATCAATTACCATCACCGCGCTATCTACCGCCATTAAAGTTCGATAAGTATCTTCAGAAAAATCTTCGTGCCCAGGGGTATCTAAAATATTTACCCGTTTGCCGTCATAATCAAATTGCATCACAGAACTGGTTACCGAAATCCCCCGTTGTTTTTCAATTTCCATCCAGTCAGATTTCGCAAAATTCCCAGTTTTTTTCCCTTTAACCGTTCCTGCTTGACGAATCGCGCCACCAAAAAGCAACAGTTGCTCGGTAATTGTCGTTTTCCCCGCATCCGGGTGAGAAATAATCGCAAAAGTTCTACGACGTTGTACTTCTTTTTTTAAATTAGGATTATCCATTTTTAACTCCAATCATTTACTTATCTATCTTAAAGTTTTTATTAATTATTTTATGTATTAAGGCGTTAACGCCAACTAGTGTAGTATACCATGGAATTTCATGCTATTTCAAAAAATTATCACTAATTTTGTAAAAAAATAAATTAAGAGACAACCAAACATCATTGGTTGCCTCCGACATAACTATCTCCGTGGTTCATCCACATCAAAATCTTTTCTAAATAAGCGGCGTTCTTCTTCTGGCTCAACTTCAGGTTCTTCTGGATGGAAAATCGCCCGTAATTTTTCTACTCGGGAATTTTCCATTTCTTCAATTACTAAAGTTAAGTTATCTACGTCAAAAGATAACTTTTCATCAGCACCAGGAATCACTCCTAAAGCTGTGATTAAGTAGCCAGCCATGGTATCGACATCACTCATATGCAAATCAGTTGAAAATTCTTCGTTAAATTCATCAATCAGCATTCGACCTTGAACCAAATACTCGTTCTCGCCAAGTTTTTCATATAATTTTTCTGCTTCATCAGATTCATCATCAATTTCACCAACGATTTCTTCCAATAAATCTTCCAGCGTTGCCAAACCGACAACGCCACCATATTCATCTAATAAAATCGCCATCTGATTTTGCGTCTTTTTCATTTCATAAAGTAAATCATCAATAAAAATGGTTTCTGGAACAAACAACGGTTCTTGCATAATTTTCCGTAAATCCAAATGTTCAAAGCCAAATTTATGAGCGGCTTTTAACAGGTTTTTGGTATGTAAAATACCAACGACTTTATCTTTATCTTCCTCATATAAAGGAATCCGTGAATAATTTTCCGCTAAAACTTTTTGTACATTTTCATCAACATCATCTAAAATATCTAACATAAAGGCGACCGTTCTCGGTACCATTACCTCACGGGCAACTTTCGTATCCAAAGAAAAGACTCCTTGCAACATTTCTAACTCATCATTATCTAAAACACCTTCAGCTTCTAACATGTAACGCATTTCGTCACGGGTCATTTTATTATCTTCATCATCAAAATCCATCGGCGTGATTCTTGATAATAAATTAGTCGTAGCTGAAAGCAACCAGACAAACGGCCGAGCAATTAAACCTAAAGCCTGCACCGGTCCAGCAGTCAGATTAGCAACCTCTTCTGATTTATTCATAGCAATTCGTTTCGGATACAACTCCCCAAAAACGATAGAAACAAAAGTTAACAAGGCTAAAACAATAATCGTCGCCAAGTTTTTAGCTGCCGCACCGCCACCTAGTAAAGGCGCCAAGCGTTCCGCCAAAGTATCGGCTAAAGAAGCCCCAGATAAAATGTTAACTAAAGTAATCCCTACTTGAATAGTTGATAAAAAATTATTAGGATTTTCCAATAACTTTTGTAGTCGCTGTGCCTTTTTATCGCCTTCTTCAGCTTTTTGCTCCACGCGGTTTTTGTTTAAAGAAACCATCGCAATTTCTGAAGCTGCTAAAAAAGCATTCACAGCTGTTAAAAAAATTAAAAGTAAAATTTGTAGCAGTAACGACTGACTGTCAGGGTCAGCATTCATAGTTCTTTCTCTCCTTCGATTGTGTTTTTCAAAAATTAATTTTAGCTGAAAAATTAAGATTCGGAAAACAATTTAATTAAAAAAAATCGTGGCTAATTAAGCCACGATAAAATCGTATCATAAAGGGCGCTCTTTGGCAATATATCTAACTAGTTTTTGCCCTAAAGCTAAGAGTTATTTAGTAATTAGCACTAAATAATCACTATTTCTTAAACTCACTTGATTTATTTGTTTGAAAAAGGCGATTATTTTGGTCTTCTTTAACAATTCGCATCACGAAAATTACGATTGTCCGACAAACCGCATAAAAAGGTACCCCTAAGAAAATTCCTAACAAACCAGCTAAATTGCCAGCAACTAATAAAACAATAATAATAGTTAAAGGATGAATCGCTAAAGATTTGCCGATAACGTTAGGATAAATAATATTGCCGTCAATTTGTTGCACCACCAAAACAATCACGCAGCATAATAAAGCTTTAATTGGTGAATCAAAAACCGTTACAAAAAAGGCCGGCGCTAAACCTAAATAAGGGCCGATATACGGAATTAAGTTAGTTAAACCAGCAATCACGCCAAATAAAAATGCATAGTCGATACCTAACACTAAGTAGCCTAAGAAAGTAAATGTCCCTACAAACAAACACTCAATTGCTTGACCACTAATATAATTGGCTAAGGTTTGATTTAACTGCCCCAATAAGTCGGTAATTTGTTGGCGCCGTTTTTCAGGGAAAAACTTTTGAATCGTCGGCACTAAACGATGACCGTCTTTCAACATATAAAACAAGATGAAAGGTGCCGTAACAACGACAACAGTCGCTGACGCAATCGTCCCCACAATTGAACCTAAACTATTGGAAATTCCGCTTAAAGATTGTTGAATAATTTTCCCATAAGAAATATCTAATTTATCTAAGTAAGAAGCTAAATCGACTTCTTTAAAAGCCGGCAATTCGGTAATTTCATAAACTAAGGCTTCAGCTTGTTTAAAGAAAGTCGGCATCGCTGATGTCAAAGCAGCTAACTGTTTCGCTAAACTAGGAATCACGCTGACCAACATCCAGATAATAATGGCTACTAAGAAAAATAGCACCAAAGCCACTGCTAAAGTTCGCTTAATTTTAAATTTTTCCAGCAAGCCCACTAATGGATTTAACAAGTAATACAAAAACCCCGCAATTAACACCGGCGCAAATAAAGTTGAAAAAAAGGTGCTAATCGGCGCATATAAAAAAGTTAGCTTTGATAAAATCAAAACTAAACAGGCTAAAACTAATAGTTCCAGCGACCAAAAAAATAATTTTGATTGTCGTAAACGTTCAAACATAAGATTATCCTCCAACAAGTTGCCTTTATTTAATCATAGCAAAAATACTTAATCATTAGTATAACTAACTCTTACTATAAAAACTATTTTATTTAAAATCTATAAAAAATCTTAATTATTTTCTCTAAAATACTTTATTTCTCCAACAACTTTGCTACAATAAAAAAATCAAGAGAACTAAAAATAGGAGCCGCTTATGAAAATTTTATTTACTAAAGAAACCACTAGTCCCATTTATGCAGATGCCTTAACCATTCGCAAAGCCGTTTTTGTGGAAGAACAAGGTGTGCCGGTAACTAGAGAAGTGGACCAAGATGAAAACCAAGCCATTCACTTTGTTTTATATCTAAAAGAACAACCAGTTGCTACCGTGCGCTTATTACCTTTAAGCGAAAAAAATATCAAAGTGCAACGCATGGCTGTTTTAAAAGAATTTCGCCAGCAACAACTTGGTGCTGAACTTTTACAAGCTGCTGAAAGCTACGCAAAAGAACACAATTTCCACGAAATTCAGCTAGGTGCGCAAGCTGCAGCCTTAGCATTTTATCAAAAACAAAATTATCAAGTTGACGGTGAACTTTTTGAAGACGCGGGTATACCCCATCTTCACATGAAAAAAAGCTTAAATTAAGTCAACAGGACTAGGACAAAAGTTATTACATTTTTTGTCCTAGTCCTGTTTTTTACTATTCAGTAATTGAATCTAAAGTCGTTGATTCTTCGGTTGAGTTAATCGTTGCAATTGGATTCTCACCGGAAAAATATTTAGTTAATGCCGTGGTAATCCCTTCCGCCACTTGTTTATAATACTCATCATCCCAGATTACAATTAAATCTCCGTAAGAGTTAATATAGCCTAACTCTAACAACAATGATGGATAAGGACTTTCACGAGTGACAGAGAAATTATCCGTCTTCACACCTAAGTTAGGTAGTGATAATGCCGTACCATCAGCACCATAGCGCGTTTCTACAACTCCTAATCCATGACTAATGGCTTCCGCTAAAGCCTGATCTCTTTGATAATAGTAATAAGTTGTATAACCATTAAAAGTATCACTATAGTCAGAACTATCATAATGTAAGCTAATAAAAGCATCTGGTGCATACTTTTTGCTTAGCTCGGTTCTTTCATCTAAAGTCATATCGGTATCAGTTGTCCGCGTCATATAGACGGTTGCGCCAGCTTCTTCAAGGGCTTTTTGAACTGCTTCAGCAGTCGCTAAAGTAAAGTCTTTTTCTAAGTAAACTGTATTGGTACTTTCCGCGCCAATATCAGTTCCTCCGTGACCAGCATCTAAAACAATGACTGCATCTTTGATAGAGTTAACAGATTTACGATCAATTAATTTAGTAACATCCGCTTGTTCTTTAGCGATAAAGCCAGAGTTACCATTCTTTGTCCGCACATTAACAAAATCACTTTCTTCACCTAGATAGTCTGCCCACTCACCTGTAAAGACATCTTCAATGATCGTACTATCACTGTTAGCTGCCGCATATAAAGGAATATAATTTTCAGTATCTGAAGTGTCCGCTAGTCCATCACCGATTTCCTGATTATCATTAGGATCTGCGGTAGTTTCGACTTTATTAATTTGAACTTTTTCAATATACTTGATTTCTTCCTTCTTAACTTCGGTGGTTTCAGGCTCTGGATTTGTTTTCTTATTAGCGGAATAAGTTCGATCAAACCACCAACCTAAACCAATCGTCACAATAATCAATACAAAAATAAACATTGCAAATAATAATTTAGGCGAAACAACATTCTTTTTTTCCATATTTTCCATATTTTCAATCCTTCAATTCATTCTCTTTTTAATTATACCCTGTTACCGACAAGAAAAAAACAAAAAAGCCGAGAAATTTCTCGACTTTTTATCATTTTTTCGACAATTGCTTGTAACGATCATACCAAATATGAATATAGCCCTCGGAAAATGGTCCTTTACCGTTATTAATCCAGTCCACTAGAATTTTGACATTTTCCTTCAAAATATAATCAATTTCTTTAGGATAATGCATTGTTTTCCGATGAAATTCATATTCATCAACATCTAAAAGACGTTTTTCACCATCAGGAAAGACTTTGATATCTAAATCATAATCAATGTACTTAACTGCTTCCTCATCTAAAAGGTAAGGTGATGCTAGATTACAATAATAAGACACTCCTTTTTCACGAATCATTGCTATTATATTGAACCAGTATTTTTCATGGAAGAAAATAATTGCTGGTTCGCGAGTGACCCAACGGCGACCATCGGATTCTGTAACTAACGTATGGTCATTAACGCCAATTAGGGAATGCTCACTCGTTTTCAATACCATAGTATCTCGCCACGTTCGATGCAAATTGCCGTCATGCTTGTAGCTTTGAATCGCTACAAACTCTCCTTCTTTAGGAATTCGCATTGTAACCCTTCCCTCAGCAGTATCGTCGACTGCATTTTGTTTGGGTGCTATCACACCGACATCATAGATATTATATCAATAAAATTACTCTTTGCCTACTACTCTGTTTAAAGGAATGAATTTTTATTGCATATTCTTTATTTTTTCCTTAGCTAGTAAAGGTATTTTATTTCAAAGTTAATCTATTTTTGTTTGCCAACTAGCTAATAATTTATGTTGGATTTTTGGAAAAGTAAAATCGGTAAATTGCTCGACTGACAACCATTCTGATTTTTCACCGAAAGGAAAATTCGCTGCTACTCGTCCATAAAAAGGCAAGACATGCCATTTTAAATGGGTGAAAATATGTGTGACTTCGGGATAATGTTGTTTTTGCCAAATAACTGGTAATTCTGCAAAAATTTCAGGTTCGGCATTTTCCGCCACTAAAGGTAGCTGAAATTCAGCTTCACTATTTTGCCCCCAAAGATTTTTCAATTCATTAAATTCCGGTTGACTGACTTCTCTTAAAGGAAAAGTCCATAAATTTGCCAACAAGCCTTTATTTTGCCGCTGAGTTAACAAGACTTCTTCTTGATTATTTTCAATGATACCCGCCACTAAATAAACATCTTTCGGTTTCATTTTCTTAGTTTTTACCGGAAAATCCGGCTGACAATTATTTTCAAAGGCAAAACAATAACTGATTAGCGGACAAATTTCACATTTAGGACTTTTCGGCGTGCAAATTTGTGACCCTAAATCCATAAAAGCTTGGTTAAAATCCCCTGGCGCTTCATGACTAATCACGGTGCGGACTGCTTCATCAAAAATTTTACGACTACTGGCTTTAGCAATATCGGCATCAATAGCAAATAAGCGGCTGGCTACTCGCATAACATTGCCGTCAATCGCCGGTTCTGGCAGCTCAAAAGCAATGCTGGCGATTGCGCCAGCGGTATAAGGGCCGATACCTTTCAATTTTTGAATTTCCACCAGCTGACAAGGAACTTTCCCGCCGTATGTTTCAACAATTTGTTGCGCGGCTGCTTGAATATTGCGGGCGCGTGAATAATAGCCTAAACCTTCCCAAGCTTTCAATAAGCGTTCTTCTGGGGCAGCAGCTAAAGCTTCAATTGTCGGAAACCACTCCATAAAGCGATTGAAATAATCAATCACGGTTTCCACCCGAGTTTGCTGCAACATAATTTCCGAAATCCAAATGCGGTAAGGCTCGGTATTTATTCGCCATGGTAAAGTCCGTTTATTTTTTTGATACCAAGTTAAAAAATCAATCTGAAAATCACTAACTTTTTCGGCCGACCACGTTTGCCATAACGGCTGTTTATTCATCAAATTCTACTTTCTCCTCTAAATAACGCTGAATCAACTCAAAAGAAAAGCCTTTTTGGTATAAGCTCTGTTTGACTTTTTGCTGACGCTTTCTGATTTCTAAACGTTGATTTCGCTGCCATAATTTATCCCCTTGAAAAACCAGCGATTCATATTCCGCTTCGGGATTAGGCTCTTCTGTTAAAATTGCTAAAACCTCATTAATCACTTCTTGCGAGAAACCTTTTTGCATTAATTGCTGTTTGGCTTTTTGAAATCTTTCGCGACTACTCTTATTTCGTTGCTTTTTCAAAATCTTTTCAGCAGTCCTTAAAGCAACTTCTAACTGATCAGATAATGGATAAAAAGCTAAGCCAGCTTCAATATCTTCTGGTTTCAAGCCTTTTTGCCGTAATTGTTGAGCTAAAAAATTCGGTCCCTTGTCGCTTAAACGGACTTGCGTACGCACATAGTTTTCACCAAAGCGCCGATCATCCACTAAAGCCAATTCTCGTAGCTTTTCCATTATTTTTTTACTATCGGCTAAGCTGATTTCTTTTTCTTTCAAATAAGTAAAGACTTCTTTTTCAGTATGGATTTGATAACTTAAATAATGATAAGCCAACTGTAAACCTAAATCATAACCTGCTGTTGCTTTAATTTCTTTTAAACGTTCTTCTGTCAACTCTTGGCCTTTTAATAAGCGATATCTTACAAAAGCATCTTCTGACAATTGTACTTTTTCCTTGTTGGAGAAGGTGACAATATAGAAATTCCCTTTACCTTTAGCAACTTTTTCTACTGTTAGCATTTTCTCAGCTCCATTTTCGAACGTATATTCTACATATTTTACCACAAGAAATTATGAATGAAAAAGATTCTGTGCTAAAATAACCACAGTTACGATTATTTCTCAAAAATTAAGCAGGTTATTCATAAAACTAACCTTTTCTTTAAAAAAATATTTATTTACTGAAAGGATTCACAATGGTCAACTTAAAAGAATCACAAAAAATTAATCTTCAAATTAAACGACTAGGCATTAACGGCGAAGGTATCGGTTATTATCAAAAATTAATCATCTTTGTCCCTTTAGCTTTGCCAAAAGAGCAAGTCCAAGTAGAAATCACTAAAGTCACGCCGAAATTCGCCGAAGGACGCTTATTAAATATTTTGAAAAAAAGTCCCCAACGAGTTACGCCCCCTTGCAGTGTTTACGAAACTTGCGGTGGCTGTCAGTTGCAACACCTTGATTATCAAGGACAATTGGCGTTTAAAACTGACTTATTAAAACAAGCCTTGAATAAATTTAAACCAAATGGCTATCAAAATTATTCGATTAAACCTACTCTTGGTATGGAAACACCTTATCATTATCGTAATAAAGCCCAATTTCAATTAAGAAAAAACCAACAATTAAACAAAATTGAAGCCGGCCTTTATCAACCCAACAGTCACCAATTAGTGCCAATTAATGATTGTCTGGTTCAAGAAAAAACTACCCAAAAAGTCATGAATACGGTCGTACAACTTTTAAATAAATATAATATTCCAATTTATGATGAACACAAAAACAGTGGGATTCTGCGAACAATCATGGTGCGAATTGGCATTAAAACTGGTGAAGTTCAAGTCGTTCTGATTTCTCACACAAAAAAAATTCCGCAAATCAATCCTTTGCTTAGAGAAATTAGCCAACGCTTACCAGAAGTTGTTTCTGTTATGCAAAATATCCAGGAGAAAAAAACTTCTTTAATTATGGGAGATGAAACCATCTTTTTATGGGGAAAAGAAGCCATTACCGAACAAATTAATGAAGTCGTCTTTGAATTATCCCCGCGGGCCTTTTTCCAATTAAATCCGCAACAAACTGCAGTCCTTTACCAAGAAGCGATTAAAGCCTTAGCGCCGCAAAAAAACGAAAAAATTGTTGATGCTTATTGCGGCGTTGGAACAATTGGCTTAAGCTTCGCCAAAGAAGTTGCGGAAGTTCGCGGCATGGATATCATTCCTCAAGCCGTCGCTGATGCCAATCACAATGCAGAAAAATTAGGCTATCAAAATACTTTTTACGAAACCGGTGCTGCCGAAGTTATTTTACCCCAGTGGCAAAAAGCTGGCTTCCGGCCTGATGGCGTGGTGGTAGATCCCCCACGGACAGGTTTAGATGAAAAACTGAAACAAACCTTGTTGCAACTAGCACCGAAAAAGATTGTCTATATCTCTTGTAATGTTTCGACTCTAGCAAAAGATTTAGTAGCATTAACCAAACTCTACCAAGTCGATTACTTACAATCCGTAGATATGTTCCCGCAAACCGCCCGCTGTGAAGTCGTAGTTAAATTAACAAAGAAATAGCTCATTCAGTGTTTAAGAGAAATGCAAATGCAAATTTTAGCGTTGATTTTGCTCATTTAAAAGCAAAAAAGTAAGGGAGACAAGAAATTCTTGTCTCCCTCACTACGTTTTTATTTAAAATACAGATTCAAAATCATTCTCTGATTCGTTTTCAAAATCTGTTTCAGGTTCTGCCTCTTCAATTTGTAAACCTTCCAATAAGCGTGGATATTCAAAGTTAATTTTCATAACCATTTCACAGAATTTAATCAAGTCAGCCGCATGTTGTTTCGTTTTAATTGCAATTTCATGGCTTTCTTCAGAATCTTCTAAACGCAAACGATTCACCCATGTTTGAATTTTCGCTGTCACATAGTGATTTTCATCTAAGTAATCTACATAATCAACAAATGATAAGTTAGGTTCTGCTCCCAATTCAACACTGGCGTTCATTAAGATTTTTTGACAAAGTAAAACCGCTCCAGTATAAGCACCTGCCGAATAAGCTAAGCGAGCTTCATCATATAAAGTTGTGATTTCACTAGAAACTTCGCTGATTTTACTACCGATTTTAACGCCAGGTACTTGCATATCTTCCCATAAAAACGTTGGCATTTTACAGTGTGCACAAATGTAAATACCGCCTTCTTGATGGTATTCATCGCTAGCTGTTTCAATTAGAACCATACCTTTGTCAGAACGATTGTGTTCTTCACAATAGCCACAAGTAAATTCCTTTTCAGCTAAATCAGTTACTGCCCATTTCAAGTTTAAATCATTAATATATTTCATTTTCGCCACATCCTTATTATAAAACTAGATAAGTCTAAAGAACTTATCTTCATTTTTGCTCTTGATTCATTTTAAATGTTTAACTTTATTTGTCTGCTCAATTAACTCATTTAGCCAATTAGCAAGATCTCACATTTATTACTATACACTATTTTGCTTAATCTTAAAAGCGTTTGCCTTGATTTGTTCTTTAACCATAAGCAATAAGCTGAAGTAATAACTCACTTCAGCTTACTTTTAATTATTCAACTTGTTGTAATTGATCTTTTAATAAGGCTTGAACGCGATCTAGCTCATATTCACTGGCTTTTTGGTAAGAGATTTCTTCCATGCCAGTTTCGCCATCACCAATATAATCTTCACCTTGTAATTGATCACTAGTAAAGTTCTTTAAGGCTGGTAGATAATCAAGCAGTGGCTCGATTTGTTGCCAACTTAAATCGGTTTGTCCATTTTTACTAAGAACTTCCAATAAACTTTGATATTTAGTAATAATATCTACTGATTTCAATTTATCAAAAACTTTACCTAAAACTTCTCGTTGGCGCTCTTGTCGACCATAATCGCCACGTTCATCTTCATAACGCATGCGGGCATACATAACAGAACGACGACCATTCATGTGTTGCATACCAGGTTCAAAATACTCCCCATCAAGTTCAAAAGTAAATTGATTATCTACGTCAATACCATCAACCGCATCAATTAATTCAATCATGCCATCCATATTAACAGTAGCAACATGATCAATCGGAATATCTAATAGTTTTTCAACTACATGAATTGCTAAAGCTTCGCCACCATAAGCATAAGCCGAATTGACTTTATCCCAGCCAACTGTATAGCCATCATAATCGTAGTCCATATAAACTAAAGTATCACGAGGAATACTAACTAATGTTGTTTGCTCTTTACCAGGATTAATGGTAGCAACAATCATTGAGTCCGTTCTACCGCCATCGCCATCGCCTTCACGCTCGCTATTAGTATCAACCCCTAATAGTAAAATTGAAAAAGGTTCTAGCTGAGAAAAATCAATATCTCGTTGTGGTGCATCAATTCGTTCAACCGGCACATAAATATTGGCCATCGTTTGACTTGTGTCACTAAGAAACTTAGCAAAATAAACCGTTC
This sequence comes from Enterococcus sp. PF1-24, assembly GCF_029893325.1. Lineage (GTDB taxonomy): Bacteria > Bacillota > Bacilli > Lactobacillales > Enterococcaceae > HY326. The sequence goes on along the minus strand of NZ_JARXWL010000005.1, from coordinate 92,442 downwards.
CTGTTGTAACAAGTACTAAGATTAAAAAAGTAAAGCCTAAGACAATTTTTTGCCAGATACGCATAAATTAAACTCCCTATTCAAGCAGCGGAAAGATTTTTTCTAAAAAACAAAATCTAACAGCTAAGATTATTAAAAGTCATGGAGACACTGACTTTTTTTATTTAATTAAAATAAGTGAAGAATTAACTCCACTTATCAAAAGATACCAAAAAAAGAATTACAATTCAATTAAAACCGTAAAATCACAAATTTCTATAGATTTTTTTAATCTTATTGTAAAGAAAGACGCTTTCTTGTAACAAAAAAGATAAATATGACCTTACATTTTTATAACTTGTAGCTATGAAATTCCCGTCATTTTCGATTAAAAGTTATTACATTTGTTATTTTTTACAAAAAAATAGGTGCAATAAGTAATCACTGCAAAAAAATTACTCCTGCCACCTATTATTTCTTTAATTAGCGTTTAACAACGTCTGCAGCTTGTGGTCCCCGAACGCCATCAACAATTGAAAATTCAACTGCTTGACCTTCTTCAAGAGATTTGTAGCCATCTCCTTGAATTGCTGAAAAATGAACAAATACATCTTCTTGTCCATCAATCGAGATAAATCCAAAGCCTTTTTCATTATTAAACCATTTAACCGTTCCTTGTTTCATACGCACTCACAGCCTCCAAAATAATATCTAGCGGATTGATTTCCACTCGTTTATTATAGCTGATTCTACCAGGGCTAGCAATCAACAGCACTGGCGATTGCAGCTAAAAACTGCTGATAATCCCTTTGTTCATGGGTTTCTCTCAATTTTAGTAAATTAACTTCGCTTTTTAGAAAATCTGCCAATTCACCCGTTATTTCGTGGGTAACTGTCGCATTACCGATTAAATCCATCCAATAGCTACCATTTGCTCGCTGATGAACTCGCGTTTGCACCAAGCCACCCGGATTAACCACCGTGATTAATTGTTCGAATTTTGCGCCTTGCAGCAAAGCATAAATCAAGCTACTAGCACTCATAGCAGTTCCGCAAGCATTAGTTAAACCCACACCCCGCTCATAAGTCCGCACAAAAAGTCGATTTTCCTCTAAAATTTCAACAAAACTGACATTTACGCCATCTGGAAATAAAGCATTTTCCTGATTCACTTTACTGGCAATTTTCTCTAATAAATCACTTTCCAAGACTTCATGACTGACAAAAGTAATTAAATGAGGATTAGGAACAGCAACAATCGAAAAGCGTAACGTTTCTGAAAGCTCTGGTAACACTTGATTAAGATACTGGCCTGAAGGTAAATTTACAGGGATGGCTGTCGGTTCAAAACTAACTGGCGAAATTTCCACTTGATACGTAGCAATTTTATTAAAAATTGCTGGTGCCTGGCTAACGCTTAAATCCCCATGCATTGTTTTAACTTTAAAACTTGTCAAATGATGTTTTTCAGCTAAATAGCGGGCCACCGTTCGCAAGCCGTTGCCACACATGCTGGCTTCACTACCATCACTGTTAATTACCCGCATTTGCGCTAAAGTTTGTTGATCAGTAGTGGCTTCCACTAATAAAATTCCATCTGCCCCGCCTAATAAACCAGTTGTACGAGGACAGATAGCTTGTCGTAATTCATCAATCGTTCCATCTGAAAGTTTCTCAGAAAATTGTCGCTGATCTAAAATGAAAAAATCATTTTCAGAGCCATGGACTTTATATAGTTGCATAAGTTATATAACTCCTTATTATTTAATGGAAAAAACTTATTCACATTATAGCGAAAATAACCATAAAAAAAAAGGCTCACGACTTGAGCCTTTTTACTTAATTACAATTTTATTTTGCTGCTGCGAAACGTTTGTTAACTTCATCCCAATTAACTAAGTTCCAGAAAGCGTCAATATAGTCAGGGCGTAAGTTTTTATATTTCAAATAATAAGCATGTTCCCACACATCTAAACCTAAAACCGGTGTTTTGCCTTCAGATAGTGGTGAATCTTGATTGGCAGTTGACATAACAGCCAATTTACCTTGATCAACAACTAACCAAGCCCAGCCTGAACCGAAACGAGTTGTTGCCGCTGCTTTAAATTGGTCTTTAAAAGCTTGAAAGCTACCGAAAGCTTCATCAATCGCTGTTTTAATGGCACCAGTTGGTTCACCACCAGCATTTGGTGCTAAAATTTCCCAAAAGAATGTATGGTTGACATGACCCCCACCATTATTACGAACAGCTCCACGAATATCTTCAGGAACAGCAGCTAAATCAGCTACTAAAGCTTCAATTGTTTTATCAGCAAGTTCAGGATGTTTTTCAATGGCTGCGTTTAAATTAGTCACATAAGCATTGTGATGTTTATCATGGTGTAAATGCATGGTTTCAACATCAATATAAGGTTCCAAAGCGTCATAAGCATAAGGTAATTCAGGTAATTGGTAAGTCATTTTAAAATCCCCCTCATTCATTTCGTTGTTTAACTACATCTTTAGCTTAACAAAATTTACAAGATAGCTCAAAAGATATGCTTACAAATACCAAAAGATTTATTCCTTTTTGAAAATAAATAACTTACTAAAGGCATAATTAGCTACCACCACCACAATTTGTGCTAGAATTTTGACGATAAAAGTTGACCAACCAAGCTTATCAATAAATAGCCACATAACACCATTATCAATTCCTAATGATAAAATTCGATAAAAAACAAACTTAACAAACTCCCATAATAAATGGCTTAGATTTTCTGATTTCGTTTGAAAAACCCATAGTTTATTAGTAATAAAAGCCACCAATACCGAAATAAACCACGCTACCGTATTAGCTATCATCCAATCAATCGTTAACGTGTAATGTAATAAGCTAAAAACGGCAATATTCACAACAGTGGTTACCCCACCAAAAAAAAGATAGGAGAACGCCTCCCAGTAACCTAATTCTTCCAATTTCTTTTTACCCGCAAGTAATAATTTCATGTTGATGTTCCCTTCAAATTGTATAAATGCTCTTTTTATCATACGTCACTTTGTTAAATTTTGCCATGATTTTCAAAATTCTTTAATGTTCCCTTGTAATTACCAGTTGCCTTAGCTAGAATTAGGACATTACCTATTTTAAAGGAGTCTTTACTATTGTTAACCAATCGTCAATTATTTAAACGGGCTTTCCAAAAACCACAAGATTTAAAAGCTGCTCAAAACAGTTCATTTTTCAGAGCTTTTCTTTATGTTATCTTTTTAAGTTTGATTTTAAGTTTACCTTTAGCCAAAAGTGTTTTTCAAGAACTCAACGAATTTCAACAAGAGAATCAAAAAATTGCGGCTGAGATCCCTGCTTTCCATTTAGAAAACAATCAAATTGTTTTAGAGGAGGACGCGGAAGGTTTTATTTATCAAACTGACTGGCTTAATTTCACTTTCGATCCTGAAGGCAAACGTAAGAAGCAAGATGTTATCAATGATTTTTCCAACAATTTATTCAGCATTGGTATTTTGCAAGATCAATTGGTTTTCAGTGCTGATATTGGTGAAGAATATTTAGCTATTTTAGGCACTAATACCATTGAACTGCCTTATTCTGACAGTTATTTTCAAAATTTCGATAGCCAACATTTAAAAGCTACGCTTTCCCAAGGATTAAGCTGGCAATTTTATCTTTTATTTTTCGCTATCGTACTTTATCAAGCTTTTTGGCAATTAATTTGGGCATTGTTATTAGCAGCTGTTGGTGGAAAAATCTACACGGCACTGCGTCGCACACCGTTAAAATTCTCTAAAATATTTAAAACGGTCATTTACACTGCAACACTTCCAGTTTTAGTTGCTGCTGTGATTTTATTACTACCAATTAATCTTGATATTTCTATTTTTATTACTTTAGTTTCAATGTTTATCTTTATGCAAGTGATTAAACCCGCACCACCAGAAGACTTGCCCTCTTAAATTCAGGAAGGAGTTTTGTTATGCCTCAACCAATCATTTATTTACAAAGAAATTTTCGCAGTGAATTTATCAAAGAAATCAGCAAAATCGCCCCTAACTATCGGATTATGTATCAGTTGCAGCCAGAAGAATTAGCTGATGTGGAAATTTCAGTTGGTTGGAATCCGACCTTTGCCACAGCCCTCTTAGCTGCTGACAGTCACTTAAAATGGGTTCAAGCAATTTCAGCGGGAGTAGATACTTTACCTTTAACAACTTTTACCGAAAAAAACAACCTATTATCTAACGGTAGCGGAATTCATACTTTGGCGATTAGCGAACATGTACTCGGAGTGATTTTAGCTTACTATCGCAATTTAATTACCGCTATTCACGCCCAAGAAAAACAAATTTGGGATCGTGAAGCAGGCAGCTTTCAACAACTAGCAGGTAAAAAGGCGCTAATTTTAGGTACTGGGCAAATTGGCCAACAAATCGCTCAGTGTTTTCAAGCTTTCGGCGTAAGCAGTTATGGCGTAAATACAACAGGTCATAGCGTTCCGAATTTTACAGCTACTTATCCCTTGCCCAATAGTTCAGCAATCAGCTCAGAAGTAGATATTGTTATTAATTGTCTGCCTTTAACTAAAGAAACGACAAACTTTTTTGATTTGGCTTTCTTTCAACAAATGAAAAATTCAGCCATGTTTATTAATGTCGGCCGTGGTCCTTCGGTAAACACAGCGGATTTAATACAAGCTTTACAAAACAAACAGTTAGCTTTTGCCGCATTAGATGTTTTTGAAAAAGAACCGTTATCCTCTGACAGTTCTTTATGGCAAATGGATAATGTGCTAATTACTCCTCATATTTCAGGGATTTCGGCAGATTTCCAACGTAAATTTATGGATATCTTCTTGCCAAATTTACAAAGTTATTTAACAGAAGGAACTTTAGTTAAAAATCAAGTTGATTTAACAAAAGGTTATTAAACTAAAAAAGACGAGTCAGCGGCAATTCGCTGGCTTGTCTTTTTGTTTATTTTTTTGCAGTTTTTTCAGTTTCTTTAATAATATAGTCGGGACGATTTTTCGTTTCTAAAAAAATCTTACCGATATATTTACCGATAATTCCTAAGCACATCAGTTGTAACCCACCTACAAAAAGGAAAATCGAAACCATTGAAGGCCAGCCACTGGTTGGATCGCCATATAGTAATGCCCGTGCTACAATAAAAATCATCGCAATTCCTGACACTAAACAAGTGAAAAAGCCTACGAAGGAAGCAATATTCAATGGCGCATCTGAAAAATTGATAATGCCATCAATCGAATAATTAAACAATTGCCAGAAAGACCAAGAAGTGGTTCCCGCTACTCGTTCACGATTTTCAAAAGACAAATACTCGGTTTTAAAACCTACCCAGCTAAATAAACCTTTTGAAAAACGATTATGCTCTTTCAATTCCAAAATAGCATCCACCATTTGCCGCGTCATTAAGCGGAAATCACGAGCGCCATCAATCATTTCTGTTTGACCAATTTTATTAATTAGTTTATAAAATTGCTTAGCAAAAAAGCTACGAATCACTGGTTCCCCTTCACGATCGCCTCGGCGTGTGCCAACACAATCTAACTCTGGATCAGCCGCTAACATCGCAATCATCTGTGGTAACAGCTCTGGCGGATCTTGTAAATCCGCATCCATAACAGTCACTAACTCACCCGTTGCTGCTTCTAAACCTGCTAAAAGACCAGCTTCTTTACCAAAATTTCGTGAAAAAGAAATATAACGAACTTGTTTTGGATCCTCTTTCGCTAAATTCCGTAAAACTTCTAAAGTTTTATCTTTTGAACCATCATTTACAAATATATATTCAAATTCATCGGCAATTTCTTGATGAACTTTTTCCATTTCTTGATAAAAAAGTGGAATGGTTGCCTCTTCATTATAACAAGGGACCACAATTGATATCATACGATTTTACCGCTCCTTATAAAGTAATCATGCTTAAACTCTAATCTATTATAACAAACCTCATAAAAAAAAGAAGAGTTGCCCTTAAAAATCTCAGCTCTTCTTAAAAACTTAATAATCTATTTTTCTTATTCAGTAAAAAAAGTGTACTTAGGTTCTGCTAAAGTTTCGTCATAATCAACAGCTATTTGATATCCTTGGAAAAACCATTCATCGGCTGCTTCAATAAAGAACAACAAACCAGCAATCACCTCTTGATAAATCGGCGCTTCAGGCATTTCAATCATTAAACCTACAGAAAAGCCCTCGTGAACATTGGTAGAACCATAAACTTTGCCGAAAAAGCGTACGCCTTGCCCAGCGTCAATAACTAATTCATTTTGAAACCATTGCAAGGCTTTTTCAGTGACTGTAATTTTCAAAATTAGCACCTTCTTTTCGTTGAAATACATTATGTGCAGAACAAGCTTCTCCGCTTTTTATCTAATCCAGTTGCGAAGCTTTGCACCATTCGATAAAGTGAAGAAAAAATTCGCGACAAAAAACGCCACTATAATTTCTTTATGCACTTTACTCAAGAGCTGAACGAGCCCGCTCCGCTTTTAAATTCACTGGTTCATTTTTTCGTCTAGAAGTTCAACGTCGTTGATTTCGCCGATGACTAATAGGTGGTCGTCTTTTTGGACAAATTCGTTGGCGTCAGGTGAAACGACTACTTCGCCGTTACTGCGGCGAATAGCGACGACTGTTAAGCTAAATCTTTGGCGGAAGTTCAATTCTAATAAGGAACGGTCATAAAATTTGCCATTGCTTACTGAAACTTCGGCTAAGGTAAAATCATCTGATAGCTCTAAATAATCTAAAATATTTTTAGAAACTAGTTTATGAGCAATTCGTTCTCCCATATCTCTTTCTGGATGGACGACACGATCAGCGCCAATTTTTTCTAACACGCGGGCGTGGTATTCATTTTGAGCTTTCGCTAAAACGTTAGGAACACCCATTTCTTTAACCATTAAGGTAACTAAAATACTAGCTTGAATATCTTCACCAATCGCTACAATTACATGATCAAAATTACGAATTCCTAATGACCGTAGAGCCATTTCATCTTGGGCATTAGCTACTACCGCATGAGTAGCAATATTCATATATTCGTTGACGCGATCTTCGCTGCTGTCAATCGCCAAAACTTCCTGTCCCGATTCAACTAGGGTGCGGCAAATGCTTCCTCCAAAACGCCCCAATCCAATAATGGCATAACTCTGCTTAGCTGACATACTGATTTTTTCTCTCCTTAACTGCCTCTAATTATTACTAAACCCAAGTATAGCAAAGCTAACTAAAAAAAACTACCAAGATAGCTTTACTAATTATGAAAAAAACAGGTTATAAGACTAGCTACGATAGCTGAACTTATAACCTGCGTAATATTATTTAACTAAACCATGTTTAAAAGAATAAATCGCGGCTTGCGTCCGGTCCTCAACTTCTAATTTAGACAAAATATTCGAAACATGAGTTTTAACTGTTTTTAAAGTAATAAACAATTCATCAGCAATTTCTTGATTACTCATTCCTTGCGTAATTAAAAGTAAAATTTCCAACTCACGATTTGTTAAATCTTCATGTAAAATAGGTTCATTTTTACGACTCATGCGTTCCATCATTTTATTGGTTACTTCAGGCTCTAAAACCCGCTCGCCTCTTTGAGTCGCCCGAATCGCTCCAGCAATTTCACTAGCAGTTGACGTTTTTAATAAATAGCCAGCAGCACCTGCTTCAATGGCTGGATAAACCTTTTCATCATCAATAAAACTAGTAACGATAATAATTTTAGCTTCTGGCCAATCTTTCAAAATTAATTTCGTAGATTCAATACCATCCATTTCATCCATCACTAAATCCATCAAAATCACATCTGGTCGCAAATCCAAAGCTTTTTCATAGCCAATCCGACCGTTTTCTGCTTCACCAACTACCTCAATATCACTTTGAATTGATAAGTAAGAAGAGACTCCTAAACGAACCATTTCGTGATCATCAACTAACAACACCCTAATCATTAATCGTTATCCTCCTCTAATAACGGAACTTTGATTTCAACACTCGTTCCTTGGTTTTTAAAACTAATAATTTTCACCGTACCACCAACGCCGGCTACCCGTTCTCGGATATTATTTAAGCCATAACTACCTGCCCGGCTTTCTGATACATCAAAGCCAACTCCGTCGTCTACCACTCGCAACAAAACATTAGGGCCAACTTTATGTAGGTAAACCTCTAACTCTTTGGCTTTTGCGTGGCGTAGCGTATTGGAAAGTAATTCTTGCACAATCCTAAAAAGATGATCTTCAATATTTGCTTGTAAAGAAACATCTTCAGCATCCCATTTTAACTGAATTTGAATTTTCGTCTGTAATTCTTTTAATAATTGCTCAATCCCTTGACGTAAACTCTTACCTTCTAAATTAATTGGCCGTAGATGTAATAACAAGGCCCGCATTTCTGATTGAGAAGCATTAATAATATTTGTTACAGTTGCCAACTGTTGCCGGAAACCCGCCAATTCTTCTTCCTGATTAGCCATTTCATTAATCGCTGATAACATCATCATCGCAGCAAACAATTGCTGAGAAACCGAATCATGCAGCTCTCTAGCTAAACGTTGACGTTCTCCTTCTAAAATATCCTCTTTAGTCTGCCCATCAAGCACTTGCGGCCGCGCATTTAGCATTTGCAACTCTCGTGAGATTTCAATCATTTTCCCTTGAATCCGTGTAATATCACGATCCATCTCAGCCAGATAAAGATTATTTTCATCGTTAAATTTTTCAATTAAGCGAGGGCTTTCATAATTACCACTAGCTAATAAACGCAATTTTTCTTCCATATTACCAAATAGCATTTTCCGATAAAAAGAATTCAACAGCCATGTAACAAAGCCACTACAAACGGACATCAAAACAATATAAAAAATAATTGGAATAGCAAAAACTCTTTGCCGAAAAATCTCCAACCACCATTGTTCAATGCCACTAGCGTAAAAGTACATAAACAAAATAAAAATAATAAGGATAAATGTACTAAAAATTGTATAAGCAGTCAGCATTGGTTGGGAAATTTTTTTCATCATACGCGAATTACCTCAACATCACCAACCAAACTATTCGTTAACAGTTTTAAACGACGAGGATTTTCATCGTAATCCGTAGTGTACAGGCGGATACTTTCATTTTTTAATAAAGTTGTTTCTTCATCAAAGCTAACTGTACCATATAAAGTTGAATGTTGTAATTGAATGCTAATACCCGCAGGTACTAAAATTCTAGTACGTCCAAAACCTTTACGAATGATTACCACGCTATCATCTTTAGGCAATAAAGTATTTCCTAAATCGACAATCGTATCACCAGCAATTAAGTTGATATTGATATCGTCCCATTCATAAACTTCATTACCAATTCGTTGATTGCCAAACCATTGTTGTTGTTGGCGACTAGCTGAATAAGTTCCTGCCTCTTCCACATCAACCATAATCATTTGTTTTCTACGCCAAAAAGATTGTTTAGTTAAATCCGTGCCAGAAATTTCAATTCCTTTTAAGCCGATATACAAGATACCAAAAACAAGCATCATCCAAAAGGCAACACTGCTCACCAAGCTCATGAAAATTGAAAATCCACCTAAAACTAACTGAAAATTATTAAAGTTATTTCGTCTTTTTTTCTTAGCTAAAACATGATAAATATTAAAAATACCAAAAATTAACAAAATCAAAAGCGCAGGATTATATACAATTTGGTAAATACCAAAAATTAATAATAATAATTCAATAACTACAAACAAGCGAAATGAGCTTTTCATAACAGCTCCCCCTCCTAATAACCAACGAAATTAAATTTCGCCTTAATTTACTAGTACTACTATACTCTTTATTTGAATTTTTTTCATTAGACTTTAGTCCTAGAAAATGCGTGATTTCAAACGAACTCAGCCTTTCCTTATGTAAAAAACAAGGGCAGGCCATTAGTCACCATCCGTTATCTTCTTGTAAAGTAGATTTAACGGATGTTAAAGACTATCTGTCCCACCCTATTAGCTATTCATTAAACTTAAATTGTTTCTAATTTAACAATGCGAACTTTCATTTCACCACCAGGGGTTGTAATTGTTACTTCATCATTAATTTTTTTACCAATTAAAGCATGGGCAATTGGTGAGTCGTTAGAAATTTTACCAGCAAAAGGATCTGCTTCCGCACTGCCGACAATTGTATACTCTTCTTCATCGCCATCAGGTAATTCAATGAAAGTCACTTTTTTACCTAAAGAAACTTCATTTTCATCAACACCGTCATTATCAATAATTTGGGCAAAACGAATCATACTTTCTAAAGTAGTAATGCGGCCTTCTACAAAAGCTTGTTCATCTTTAGCCGATTCATACTCTGAGTTTTCAGATAAATCACCAAAACTACGGGCAATTTTAATCCGTTCAATAATTTCACCACGTTTTACGGTTTTTAATGTTTCTAATTCTTCTTCTAATTTGGCTTTTCCTTCCAATGTCATTGGAAAAACTTTTTCTACCATGATTCAAATCTCCTCTTTATTTGGTCCATAAGCTTAAAGATATTCTTGAAGCTTAACATAGCTGATAAATTTTATTGGACCCTTGATCTTTCTTCCAAATGTTTAGTAACTATTTTTTAATAGTATTTTTTTCTTTAACTTTGACTACTTTCCCTTAGAAATAGCGCTGCCAAGGATTTATTAAAGAATACAAAGGTAAATGGTAATCCTTTGTAAGAATAATTCCACAAAAGATTACCACGTCTTATTATAAAAGTAAACAGTCTTTACTCATTTTTCTTGTTATCTACATATTTTTCAACTAATTCCATATGTTCTTCGTAAGTTCCAGTAAAGTAAACTTGACCAGTTTCTACATCCGCCACAAAATACAAGTAATCATTCGGTTCAGGATTTAAAACAGCTTGAATCGCATTTTCACTTGGATTGTTAAACGGACCAGGGCCATAACCTTGATTTTTATACAAGTTATAAGGTGAATCAACTTCTAAATCTTCTAAAGTAACAAATTCTTTATGAGTATCTAAGGCATATAAAATAGAGATATCAGATTGTAGTGGCATTTGTTGCGCCAAACGATTTAAGAAAACTTGCGCAATCTTACGACGATCCGCATCTTCAACGCCTTCTTTTTCAACTAGAGAAGCTAGCGTTAATACTTCTTGAACAGTATAGCCTTGATTTTGAATTTGTTCATAATAACTTTGTAAAACCGCATCGCTCTTAGCAATCATTTGTTCAACTAAGCCTTTTAACGTGCTAGTTGCTGCATAATAATCGTAAGTGGCTGGGAATAAATAGCCTTCCAGACGATAACGTAAGCCTTCTGCCTGAGAAACACTGGTTAATAGTTGTGGATATTTTCCTAACATCTCTTGGAAAAAGGCATCGTCATTCATTAAAGCTTTAACATCAGCTGCTTTAATTTTCTTAGTGGTAGCTTCTTCAATTGAACTTGCAATTTGTGAAATATCATAACCTTCTGGAATCGTGATTTTCGCATCAGCAATATCAACTGGTTCTGCCGTACCACCAGATTGTAGCAATTGACTAATATCATCTAAGCTCATATTAGGTGCCATTTGATAATAACCAGCTTGAAAATCGGTTAAATTATTAAATTTCGTGTAAAAATGGAAAACCATTCCACTTTTAATTACTTTATCGTTTTCTAAAATCTCACCAATTTCTTTATTACTAGAGCCGCTAGGAATTTCAACTTGAACTAACTGCTTATTGTCAGTATCTAACGGTTTCAAGCCAGACTGAACATAGCTCCAAAAAGTTAGCCCTAAAACTAAACCAACAATTACTAAGGCTGAAACAACAAAGAAAACAATTTTGCGAGTTACTTTATCTTCTTTTTGGCGTTTTTGGCGTTTTACTTCTCCATAGCTGATCTTTTCTTTCGTGGTAGCTTCTGGAATAGCCGTTTGTTCCGTTTCAAAACCAGCTTCAACAGTCGAATTTACAACTGCTTCCGGCTCTGTTTCAACTGACGTGAAAGGTTCCTCAGCCATGGCTGTTTCTTCAGGAACAACTGGCTGAACAGGTTCTTCCGTTACAGTTGGTTCTGGTTCAGTAAAGGCTTGGCGACGCTCAGCATCAGATAAATAAGTAAAATCTTGATGCACTGGTCGTTGGCTATTGCTGTTCTCTTGATGACCATAACGTTGTGAACGCGTTGGCAAATCAGCATTTGCTGATTGATCGCCAGTGTTTTCACCAGTCTGGTTAGATTTATCTTGAAAATTACGAAAAATCTCATCATCATTCGCATGTAAAGATCGTAATATCTTATCTTTAAAGGTTTCCTCTGGTTGGTGATTGTTATCGTCTGCCAAAGTAATTCCTCCTTTTATCTATTTAAATTTTGAAAAAATCTCAATAATCGACAAATTAAGTGGTTGACTGTTGTTGCTTTTGTTCATAACTCATATAATTATACACGAAGTAAAGCTAAATTAAAATATAAACTAACATTTTGCAAGAAAATAACCTAAAAATCCCCCAATTTCTTCATTGGCTGCGTTAAATTGTGAGTGTTAGTAGGCTTTTTTACTTTTTAGCTTTTAAAATTTTTCAACAATATGTATAATGGGAATGGTTTAAGAGAAATGAAAGGCTTGGAAATTATGAAAGAAAATTTAACGGCTTCTTTAAGCCGCGATTCACAAAAAGAGAATCGCTCTGTTTTAAAAGCGCAAATCATCCTTGTTTTATTGATTTGTTGCTGGTTTGCTTTTTGGGCAAGTGAACTTCCTTATAATAAAGCCCCTGACGAAATGATGCGCTATTTGATTCCTTCGTATATTTATAATCATTTATCCCTACCAAGTGGTTATGATGCCGAAGCTATCTATGTAATCGGCAACTGGTCCTATGCTTTTTATCCACAAATGTTAGGAGCTATTATTAGTGCTTTTTTCATGCATGTCATGAACTTATTTCATTCCACACCGGAGACTTTACTATGGGCCGCACGTTTAACAAGCGTCTTATTTGGTGGGATAACAGTCTTCTTTACTGGTCGTAGCATTTATAAACTTTCTAACAATTTTGGTTTAAGTCTGTTAGGCATGGTCTTTTTAGGCTTTTTACCACAATTTACTTTTTTATCTTGTTACGTTAACAACGATGTCATTGCTGCTGCCGGTGCTAGTATTATTGTCTATGCAATGATTGACACTTGTTTTGAAGCTTGGAGCTATAAGCATAGCATTTATTTATCTTTAGGCTTTATTATTTGTGGCTTAGGTTATATGAACTCCTATGGTTTTATTTTAGTAGGTGGGTTATTTTTCCTAATTGTTAACTTTTTCAATTTGAAACATAAAATTACTGACAAAAAAGTTTTTTATAAAAACTTTGCGCTAATCTTTTGTTTATCAGCAATTGCTATTTTTCCCTTTTTAATTAGAAACTACCTATTGTACAAGGATATTTTCGGAATGCGGGTTTTCCGTGAAGAATACTTGAAGTGGTTAGATACGAAAGATGGCTATGTTTTACAACACCCTTACGAATCTGGCAACCTCTTGGCGATGTTGGGAGATTCACACTTTAGAGAATATACTTTGGATTCTTTTATCGGCTTATTTGGCTACATGAGTATTAAGCTAACTGATGCTTACTATACTTTTTATTACTGGATTTTCGGCTTAGGGATTGTTGCTTTTATTGTGCAACTAGTTCAAGGACGTTTTGCTAAAGCAAAAGATGCTATCGTTACAAGTCGTAAACGCATGGCTTTTAGCTTAATCGCTTTAGGTTGTTTAATTACTTTTGGCTTACATTGGTATTATGCTTTAAAAATTGATTATCAACCACAAGGGCGCTATATTATGGCGATTATCGCACCCTTTATGATTATGTTAACTCTAGGCTTTGAAAAAATGATTGATTTTCTGATTCAACCGGATAAGAAAAAATATGTTTATCTGATTTTGATTTTAGTATTCATCACCATTAATGTCTTGATTCATAATGAATACTTCTTATTATCAAAAACAATTTAACAAAAAAGACTAGGAAATTAAATTTCCTAGTCTTTTTTTTCTTCATTTTGAAAAGCTTGAAAGACATTTTCAGCAACATTTTTCGGCAATCCATGCTCTTGCAAAGTTTCCACTGTAGCTGCCATAATATTTTTCATAGATTTGAATTCTTTTAACAACATTTTTTTCCTTTTAGGCCCTAAACCTTCAATGCCATCTAATTTTGAAGCAAAACTATTTTTACTGCGCAATTGGCGATGGAAAGTGATAGCAAAGCGATGAACTTCATCTTGAATGCGTTGTAGTAAGAAAAATTCTTGTGAATTACGTTCCAAGGCAATCACTGCTAAATCTTCACCAAATAACAGCTCGCTAGTTTTATGTTGATCATTTTTAGCTAAACCGGCAATCGGTAAATCTAAGCCTAATTGATTTTCTAAAACCTCTTTGGCTGCATCTACTTGACCTTTCCCACCATCAATTAAAATCAAATCAGGCATCGCTAAATTTTCTTTCAAAACCCTTGAATAACGCCGATAAATAACTTCCCGCATGGAAGCATAATCATCGGGACCTTTGACCGTTTTGATTTTATACTTGCGGTATTCATTTTTAGCAGGCCGACCGTCAATGAAAACCACCATTGCAGAAACAGGATTAGTCCCCATAATATTAGAGTTATCAAAAGCCTCAATCCTAATCGGTGTGGGGATATTCATAGCTTGACCTAAACGCTCTACCGCGCCAATCGTCCGCTCTTGCTTGCGAACGATTAAATCAAATTTTTCTTGTAGAGCAACATTGGCATTTTTCGCTGCCAAAGCTACTAGTTTTTTCTTCTCACCAATTTTAGGTTGAATCACTTTCGTTTGTAGTAAAGCCTCCACGCTAGCTAAATCAATATCATTGGGAATTAAAACTTCTTTCGGGATAAAATGTTCATTTTCTTGATAAAACTGACCGATATAGGTTAAAAAATCATCAGTGGCTTCCCCATAAAAAGGAAAAATCGAAACATCTCGTTCAATCAGCTTCCCTTGTCTAACAAAGAAAACTTGCACACACATCCAACCTTTATCTACTGCATAACCAAAAATATCCCGATCCACTAAATCAGCATTGGTCATTTTTTGACGAGTCATAATTGTATCAATGGCAGCAATCTGGTCCCGGTACTCCGCCGCTTTTTCAAACTCCATATTTTCAGCAGCTATTTGCATTTTTTGCTGTAGCTCTTGTTGAATCGCTTGATGACCGCCATTTAAAAAGCGTTTGATTTCATTAATCATTTGGGGATAGGTGTCCTTAGGTACTTGAAAAACGCAGGGGGCCAAGCATTGCCCCATATGATAATATAAACAAACTTCTTTTGGTAAAGTTTTACACTTCCTTAAAGGAAACAAACGATCTAATAAGCGCTTCGTTTCATTCGCCGCACCGACATCTGGATAAGGCCCAAAATACCAAGCTTTATCTTTCAAAACTTTTCGGGTAATTAATAAACGGGGATAGGCTTCATTAGTTATTTTTATAAAAGGATAGGTTTTATCATCCTTTAACATAATATTATATTTCGGATCATTTTTTTTGATTAAATTAATTTCTAAAAGTAAAGCTTCAATATTTGATTCAGTCACAATATATTCAAAATCGACAATTTCACTAACTAAGCGTTCCGTTTTGGCATCATGACTACCAGTAAAATAAGAACGCACTCGATTTTTTAAAATTTTGGCTTTACCGACATAAATAATCGTGCCGTTTTTGTCCTTCATCAAATAACAACCTGGCTGATCAGGCAACAGACTTAATTTATGCTTAATCTTTTCGTTCACAACAGGCAGCTCACTTTCTCTCAATCTCTTTGCTAAATTATTATAGCATAAGAAAAGCCCCGAAGATTTCTTCTCATAAAATCTTTAGCTTTTGTTCTTTTTTCAGCTAAGCAACTCAAAAAAACTGCATCCTGCAATTAAAAGTTACAGGATACAGTTTTTATTTATCTAGCTACAATATTTTTATAAATATTTCGCTACAATTTCTCTTAACTGTTCTTTATTATGAACACCGACAACTTTTTCCACCATTGCACCGTCTTTTTTCAACATCAAAGTTGGAATACTCATAACACCAAAACTAGCAGGTGTTTCTGGATTTTCATCAATATCCATTTTAACAATTTTTAATTCTGATTCATCATATTCTTCTGCTAATTGATCTAAAATCGGTGCTTGCATCCGACAAGGTCCACACCAAGGTGCCCAAAAATCAATTAAAACTAAACCTTCATCTGTTTCTGCAGCAAAATCTTGATCAGTAATCACTTGTGACATTTATAATTCCCCCAATAGTTTTCTTTTATTTAAGATGGTTATATTATAACACGCCTTAAGAAATCACTCTAGTTTTTTGACTTTTAATCAGCGAACTTCCTTTAAAATTCCGTTAAACAATCTTAACAAATCTGCTCCCCTATGCTACGATATTAAAGAATAAATACACGAAAGTTTAAAAGATAAGGACTAAGTGAATGATTTAGTTCCGCTTTTTTTAACCGAGGAAAATAACAAATGACAACAATTATAGAAATTTCTGGCATCAAGCAAATTCGCCAAACCCAGCTCCCATGTGAATTAAAAATTTCATTGGCTGCCGGTGAAGGCTTAGCTATTTTCGGTCCTAACGGTATTGGTAAGTCAACACTTTTAGATATCTTGGCAGGTATTTTACCTGATAAAACTGCTCAAATCACAATTAATGGTACCTTAGGTTATGCCATGCAAAAAGATGGCTTCTATAGCAACCTGTCTTGCAAAGACAATTTAATTTTAGAAGCGAATTACGCCCAAATTCCTAAAGCTGAGATTGCGACGGTTGTGGCGGAGTGTGCCGAACTTTTTGGCGTCACCCCATTTTTAAATAAAAAAGTCGCCAAACTCAGTGCTGGTATGCGGGGAAAATTAGCTTTAGCTGCCGTTTTTATTTGCCAGCCACAAATTTTATTAATGGATGAATCTTTCAACGCTTTAGATGAACAAACCGTGATTGATATAAAAAAAGTTTTAAAAAAGAAAAAACAAGATGGCTTAGCTTTACTTTTTGTTAGTCACAATCGTGAAGAATTTGAAGGATTATGCGAAAAAATGCTAACTTTTCCAGAACTAGAGGAATTTAGCCTATGAGATTTTTAGCTTTATTAAAAGGCGAATTTAAAAATAATCTCCGCCAAATACCAGTGCTGATTGTTTTTATCGGTTTATTTTTAAGCACTTTAGTAGCTGCCCTCCCGCTTCATCTATTTCAACGAGGCGCCACTTTAAGCGACTTGAAAATTGCGATTTCTTCTCCTAACCATACAGATGTTTTTCAACAAATGTTAAGCTTTATCCAACTAGATGAACATATTGCCGAAATTGAACTGTTAGAACCTGAAGAAGCCTTAACTTTAGTTGCTGATAAAAAAATTGATTTCTATTTAGCTTTTCCTGAAAATCTGGAAGAAGCTCTCTTTGAACAAGAAACAGCTACCATTGAAATGTATAGCAGTAACGCTTTATTTGGTAGTATTACTCATCAAATATTAACAGCTGCCGTTGATTCTTTAAATAAGCTTCAAAGTTCTTCTTTAACTTATTATCAAACTTTGAAGAAATCTGACTTATCTCGTAAAGAACGCCAGCAATTAACTCAAAATTTTGATTTGGAGTTAGTGCAATTAGCTTTAACTCGCGGCAATTTTTTACAAGTAAGCGAACAAATTCCCCAATATTATTTGCAAATGATTGCTTTACTACTTTTTTTAAGTTGTAGCATCATTAGCTGTTATTATGGCATCTTGATTTCCCGTCAATTACAGCAACAAGTTTTCCGAAAACTATTACTTTATCGCTATTCTTTACCACAAATTTGGTTAAGCAAGCTGTTGAATTGTCTACCTTTATTAATTCCAGTAATTGCTTTAATTGCTTGGTTTGCTAAACAATTAGCGCTGCCGATTCAGCTCAATTATTTGATTTTAGCAGCCGGCTTTTTAATGCTCTTACTGTTTACTATTGTAATTGCCATCACTTCATTATTAGGAAAAAATAGTAGTGTCAGCAATGTACTATTAGTCAATTTTGTCGTTTTGTTTAGTTTATTATTTTTAGGTGGGCTGATTTATCCCGCTTACTCGCAAAATTTTCAAATTACCGTAGGAAATCCAGCTTGGTTAACCCAAAGTTTAACTGAAATGGCAATTACTGGTGAAGCCCTTAGCTGGCTGACTTATCTGCCTTATGTCCTAATTATTTTAGGTTGTTTCTACTTAACGACTAAAAGTTGGAGGAAGAGCTTATGAGTCAAGTCCTTAAAATTTATCTTAAACAACTACGGTTCCATTTTTTGATTATTTTAGTTATCGTTGCCGCCCAATTGGCAATCAGTCACATGAATCAATTATTTTTAAACAGCAATACACCACCGACAGCTTTAGAGGTTTACGTTCAAGAACCCTCTAAAGCTAGTCAACAATTAATAAACAAGTTGCAAGAAAAAAATCAAGTGACCATTCAGCAAGTCAAAACCCTTGATTTAACTGACTTAAAAACTGAAAATATTCAAGGAATCTTGATAATCCCAGCCACATTTGCTGAAGATTTACTTACCGATAAAGAAAAAATCATTGAGTTACAACTAGCTCCCGGCATTCAAGATGCCACAGCTATTAAAGAGCTGATTAGCACGAATTTGATTCAGTTAAAAGCTGAACAACTACTTTCTGAAAATCTTGAAAAACAAGCTTTAACTGTTAAAAAAAGCCAAATTGCTCCTGAACTCTTGATTAACATTGACTATGTTGATCAAGTTCATGGCTCTTTAAACAAGCAAAAATTGCCGCTGAGCATTAGTAGTGTGCTTTTCCTAGTTGTCGTACTTTACGGAATTAGCTTTATTCCCAGCTTAGAAAATCGCCGATTACAAATGTACTCCCTTAAAAATTTAGTAAAATGCCAAGCATTAGCTGTTTTTAGCTTACTGATTTTGTGGTTAACGGCTTTAAGCTTATTTTTACTAGGCGCTAATTTCTTTTTACAGGCCGATTATGGCGTGAATCAATTATTGCTACTACTAGCTTTGCTTTTTTATACTTTCAGTCTCAGCTGGTTCATTGTTAATTTAGGCGGACAAAAAATCGCTAGCTTCCTCTTTATTCCTTGGTTGCTATTAAATATGACTTTAGGGGGAGGTTTGTGGAATATGCCCACCTCTCAAACTTGGCTGCAACCTTTTTTACCAGTTGCTTTGGTTTTAACGCAAAAATTAAGTACCTTAATTTTTTTAGGTAGTCTTTTTCTGATTGGTAATTGTGGCTTGTTGATGGTTAAGAAAAACAGAAAATTATAAAGAATGCGATAAAAGTTTAGAAAAAGCTTTTATCGCATTCTTTATAATTTTATTGTGCATGTTTCTTTTTTTCTAAAAATAATCAGAAAAACCATCAATTGTTTCGCCGTCATAATAGCGTAGCAGTTCGGCTAAAGTAAAATCAGTTGCAACTTCATCCGTGTTTTCTGGTTTATGAGCTTCTCGATAAGCGGCATACTTTTCAGCCAATTGGCGATAGGCTTCTTGCAGTGAAAAACCTTCACCAGTTAAAGTCGGAATTTCACGAAGATAGACTGTATAGTGCGGCTTGTCTTCAGTCATTTCAACAGGCAATTCAACTACTGATAAATTCAACTCCGTAAATATTTCTTTATACATTATTTTCTCCAATCATCGCTCTTAATAACCAAATTATATCATATTTAGCAATGAGACTTTATTGAAAAACCTTCATAAATCGCTAGTTTTTACAACCTTACAGTTTTGTAGGATACTAAGCCTTTTTGTAAGTATTTTTTCTTGCAAAAGTTCAATATAATGAACTCAACAAATAAATTTATATTAAGAAAAGGAAGTGTTCTTTATGAACTTAGCACTTAGTCAAAAAATAACTTTACTTACATTAAAACCAAACGGAAAAAACTTTTTAGATAAAGAGCTTGCCCAAATAAATATTTTAGCGGCAGCCCTTTATGATTTAAAAAGTAGCCAACATATCGACATTGATAAAAGTTCTTTTACTATCTTGAAAGAAAATCTTGATGATTCACTGATTTTCTTAACACCACTTTTTGAAACTTTGAAAAATTTGAAAAAGAAAAAACTAAAACAATTAACTAATTCTTTCAATTTTTCACTTACAAATAAACCTGGCAATCAATTAGTAGCTTCCTTGAAAGCTTCATTAGTTGAAAATAATCTAGCTACTTCTGATGTTAAACAAAGCTTATTAGGAAAAGAAAAAACGATTGTCTTACCAGAAACATCGCAACAAGAAATGCTTGTTGCAGAAATCAAAAATTCATTGACTACTTCACAAATAGCAGAAGATGAACTGATTTTATTAGCTCTTTTTACTAGTAGTCGTTTAGCGAAAAACTATTTCAACTCTGAAGAAATGAAAACTGCTAAAAAAGTAATCAAAACTTATAAAGACAACACCTCTTACCAATCAATTAAAACGATTATTGATTATCATGAAGCAACAGTTGCAGCAGCAATTGTCGCTGCAACTGTTCAAGTATAATTTCGTTACAACAAAAAAGTTTTAGCACCACTTCCAATTTGAAGTGGGCTAAAACTTTTTTTATTAAGCAACTTTTTC
Source organism: Enterococcus sp. PF1-24 (assembly GCF_029893325.1). Taxonomy (GTDB): domain Bacteria; phylum Bacillota; class Bacilli; order Lactobacillales; family Enterococcaceae; genus HY326. The sequence goes on along the minus strand of NZ_JARXWL010000005.1, from coordinate 71,770 downwards.
TTCAGTGCCTTTAACTTCTTTTTTAGTGTGCAATTCCATTAAACATTTCGTCGCGACTAAAACGCCTAACGCCAGTAAAGCAATTGCAAAGAATAGCTGTAAACCATCAGATAAAACAACAAATTGACCAACAACTGCTTCTTTCGGAATTAAAACAGTATAACTTGTTGCGCCGAAAAGTTTAATAACTGATTTATAAACAGACATTGATAATGCTGTAAAAGTTACTGCTAACATAAAGTACATTGGGATATAAAACATTACACCACTACGTTTAGTTGTTTTCAAGAAAACGGCAATGGCAATCATCACTAACGCTGCTAACAACTGATTAGCTGAACCAAATAACGGCCAAACACTGTTGTAGCCACCTTTTGAAAGAACATAACCACAAATTAAAGTTACTACGGTTGCCACATATTTATTAGTTAATGCTTTGGCAATTGGATTTTGGCTTTCTTTTTCTTCAGTAAAGAATTCTTGCAATGCCATCCGACCGATACGAGCAACTGAATCCAATGAAGTCAGTGCCAATGCTGAAATACACATGGTCATAAAGGCTTGCGCGATATTCGTTGGTAAACCAAACTTCGTTAAGAAACCAGCGACAGAACTAGAGAAAATTTGAAATGGTGTGCCTTCTGGTAAATAGCCACCTTTTGAAACCGCACCAGCTACTACTAAAGCCGCTACTGCTAACACACATTCTGCCATCATCGCACCATAACTAACAGGGCGCATATCTTTTTCATTACGAATCTGTTTTGAAGAAGTTCCTGATGACACTAAACTATGGAATCCAGAAACAGCCCCACAAGCAATCGTGATAAATAAAATTGGGAACAAGTATTCAACCGTACCTGTAGCCGCATTTTCAATAGCAAAGCCATTAAACACGTTTAACTCCATTGTTGGGTTACTAATTAACAAGCCGACAACCGCGGTTACAATCATCCCTAATAGCATATACGTGCTTAAAAAATCCCGTGGTGCCATCAAAAGCCACATTGGCGTTACCGAAGCTAAAAACAAGTAAACAAAAACAATAATTAACCAGGTATCTTTGCCAGTGAAAATCGGAAAAGCAATCCCTAAAGCTAAAGTCCCTAACAACAAGACAATCGCCACAGCATGCATCGCTAAACCTTTCAATTTGAATTTCTTCATTAAAATCCCTAAAACCATCGCTGTTAAAATGAAAATCATTGAAATTGATGCCGCTGAAGCATTGGCGGTATTAACCGATTCTGCGACACCAACTGTTTTACCATTAAATGTATTAGCTACAATATCGCCAAAAGCAGCAATCACTAATAGTGAAAATAACCAAGAAAACAGTAAAAATAATTTTTTGCCGGTTTTACCAATATAACGCTCAATAATTAAACCAATTGATTTTCCTTCATTTTTAACGGAAGCATACATCGCTCCAAAATCATGAGCTGCTCCGAAGAAAATACCACCAACGACAATCCATAAAAAGGCCGGCAGCCAGCCAAATTTAGCTGCGATAATCGGTCCGGTAACCGGTCCAGCACCTGTAATTGATGAAAACTGATGGGAAAATACCACGGAAGCTGGTTCCGGTACATAATCCACGCCATCCTCATAAGTATAAGCTGGGGTTTTGGCATTGCGGTCAATCCCCCACTTCGTTTCTAACCACTTCGAATACACAAAGTAAGCTGCGATAAAACAAATAATTGCGATAACTAATAAAAGTACACCGCTCATTTTTTCTCCTCCTTTTAATCTAGCTGAAAAATTGTAAGCTTCATCAGCTTTTCAAATGAAAAACACTATCACATTTTCAGATAATTTTCTTAACAACAATAATTATTTTTCATAATTCTTATTTAACACTTTTTTTAAGGAAAAGTAAACAGTTAATTTTAAATTTTCAGAAAATTCTAATTTTTAAATAACCAGAAAAAAGCATCCAAGTAATCATTTTACTTGGATGCTTAAAATAATTTTCTATCTTAAAAAGCTGTTTTTTAAACCAAACCTTGCGCTAACATCGCTTTGGCAACTTTTTTAAAGCCAGCGATGTTGGCACCCATTAATAAATTATTTTCATTGCCAAATTCAGTAGCGGTTTGACGACAAGTGTGATAAATATTTGCCATAATCGTATCTAAGCGTTGATCAACTTCTTCAAAAGTCCAACTTAAACGTTGACTATTTTGGCTCATTTCTAAAGCAGAAACCGCAACACCACCCGCATTGGCTGCTTTACCAGGACAGTAAACGACTTTGTTTTCAGCTAATACTTCAACCGCTTCTAAAACAGTTGGCATATTAGCTCCTTCAGCAACAATTTTCACGCCATGCTTCACTAAGTTTTCAGCATGAGCTACTTGAATTTCATTTTGGGTAGCACAAGGTAGCGCAATATCGCAACTTCCTGCATGAGCCCAAACGCTTCCTTCATGATATTCTGCACTTGGTCGTTGTGCTTTATAAGCTGTTAAACGTTCTCGCTTAACTTCTTTAATTTCTTGCAACAACGGTAAATCAATGCCTTCAGGATCATAAATGTAGCCACTTGAATCAGAACAAGTTACAATTTTTGCCCCTAGCTCTTGGGCTTTTTGAATGGCATAAATCGCTACATTACCGCTACCTGATACAAAAACGGTTTTATCTTTAAAACTATCGCCTTGATCAGCTAACAAATGCTTCACATAATAAACCAAACCATAACCAGTCGCTTCTGTTCGACCTAAACTCCCACCGAAATCAAGCCCTTTGCCGGTTAAAACGCCAGCATCAACTTCTCGTAAACGGCGATACATTCCATACATATAACCAATTTCACGTCCACCAACTCCAATATCTCCCGCAGGAACATCTAGTGAGGGACCGATATGACGATGTAATTCCATCATAAAACTTTGACAAAAACGCATGATTTCACTATCTGATTTACCTTTAGGATCGAAATCACTACCGCCCTTACCACCACCAATTGGTAGGCCAGTTAGGCTATTTTTAAAAATTTGTTCAAATCCTAAAAATTTCAAAATACTTAAATTGACAGTTGGATGAAAACGTAAACCACCTTTATATGGACCAATTGCCGAATTAAACTGCACGCGATAACCACGGTTGACTTGCCAAGCACCGGCGTCATCTTGCCAAGGAACACGGAACTGAATCACCCGTTCAGGTTCAACAATCATTTTCAATACATTTTCATATTCAGAATGTTTCTCTAAAAACGGTGCTAGAGTTGGCAATAATTCATCAATAGCTTGCAAAAATTCAGTTTGGTCTGCATCTTTCTCATGTAGCTTACTTTGTACTGCTGAAATCATTTCTGTTGCGTTTGACATAAAACAACCCCTATTCCTAATTTTTAGTTCCTAACAAAATTAGAAAAGACTTTCCTTTTCTGATTTTAAATTAAGATTTGATGATTAAATTTTATTCTTATTTTAATAATTTGTCAAATGATTCTGAAAATTTCCGCAACTTTTTCAATATTTCTAACTAACGGTTTATTAACACAAAAAGCCCATTGATTCTGCAAAATCAATGAGCTCGCCAGTTAATGTCCGCTTTTTTAGCTTGGGCAGTTAGCTGTTTATAGGTTAAATGATAGATTTTTTCATCTTTAATAAAATTAGTTCCACATTGACGAAAATCAAAATTCACATTTTGGCGGATACATTGCTCTCTAATATCCAACACCCACTGATAATCTAAGGGCCGCGCCGCTTTATGATATTCCCCGCCAACAATAACTTCTGCCATTCCTGGTAAATATTCTTCCAGTTGAACCGCTTCAATTAAAGGCTGACAAATCACACTTTTCTTCTTAATAGGTAAGGTTTGAAAAAATGCTAAGCGTTGCTCAACTTGCTGCTGATTTTCCACTGAACAGCCAATTTGCACATTTTCATAACCAGTTTGCCAATCATCAGGAATCACTTCATAGAAACGCTCAATTCGCTTTGTTAAAAAAATAAACTGTAAATCTTGCCGCTCTTTTATCATTTGCCAACAAGCAGGCCGCCAATCATCGGCTTCTTCAATAAAGAAATCACTGGAAAAACAAACAAAAACTTTTCGACCTGCGGGAATTTTATATACTCCATTAACTTTTTTGACAGGCGCATCAAACTGAGGCAATTTAACAATTTCATTGGTGTTCATTTTACGTTTTTGGTCTCCTTGATGAACATAACAGAACTTACAGCCTTCACTGACCCGCCGACAGCCCCGCCACGGATTCCACATCGCCATTTCACTACCTCTTCTCTACGTAATTAAAACAGGCTGAGTTGTTGCCCACTGCCTTTTTCTTTATAAGCATAAATAATATCCGACATCTTCGTTAACAAGCCATAGCGTTGACATTCAGCATTTAATAAAGCTTCATATTCTTGACGATACGGCGTTTCACAAACATAGTTATCTCCATAAACAGCTTGATATTTTTTCACTAAACTAGGATTTAAAGCCGCTAATTTTTCGTAAAAATATTCTCGCTGACCTTCCCGTAAAGTCATGCCATACATGGAATAAACAAATTTCGCTTGGCTTTCATAAGCCATCCTTACAATATTTTTAACTTCTTTTTCAGTATCTGTGATAAAAGGCAGCGTCGGCGTCAGTAAAACACCCGCAAAAACGCCCGCTTGACTTAATTCCTTAATCGCTGCAAAGCGTTTTGAACTAACCGCTACGTGGGGTTCGATTTTCCGAGAAATTTCATCGTCGCTTGAAATGATTGATAATTTAATAATTCCGCCTGAACGTTGACTAATTTCCCGCAAAATTTCTTTATCCCGCACAACTAAATCGCTTTTCGTCGCTAAAGCTACCCCAAAACCTAAATCTCGCAATGACTCTAAGCTTCTTTGAGTTACTTTTAAACGTTTTTCAAAAGGATTGTAGCTATCAGACATCGCACCAATTCCAACAATGCCTTTGCGCCGTTTAGTCGTTAATTCTTGATTTAACAGCAAATTGGCATCTTGTTTAACTCGGACACGGTCAAAATCTTCAATTCCGTAAACGCTACTACGGCTATCGCAATAAATACAACCATGGTTACAGCCCCGATATAAATTCATATTATAATCAATGCCAAACCACATATTGCCGTGATTAAATTTTTGCAAAATCTGCTTAGCAGTAATCTCTTCAATTTTCATCTATTCATCCTTTTATCCCTGAAATTTTTGCTGCTCTTTCATCTATCATAGCAAATATTTCCACGGACTAAAAGCAGCTTTTAACTAGTTTGCTCTTTCCTTTAAAATTTCAACTTGTCTTACTTCTTTCCCTATGAGAAAATGGCTCTAACACAAAAATTAGGGAGTTGATTTTAATGATTCGTCATATCGTCACTTGGAATTTTGCTAAAGATTTAACCACCACCGAAAAAACGCGTAATGCTCATCTTATGAAAACTGAACTGGAAGCGTTGCTTAAAATTGTTCCGGGTATCCTTTCTTTAGAAGTTATCACCGAAACTTTGCCTAGTAGCAACTGTGAAATTGCCTTATATAGTTCATTTGCAAGTATTGAAGCGTTAGCTGCTTATCAAATTCATCCCGAACATCAGCGGGTAAGTCAAATGATTGGTAACTTCTTAACAAATCGGACTTGTCTTGATTTTATTGAAGAATAAATTTTTAAAGGAGTCGCTATGAAATTAACCGTTTTAGTTGATAACAATGTTTATATTGACCATTATTATTTAGGCGAACCGGCATTGTCATTTTGGATTGAAGACGGGGATGAAAAAATTCTTTTTGATACTGGTTATAGCAATTGCTTCATTGAAAATGCTGAAAAATTAAAAATTGATTTATCACAAGTTTCTACACTGGCCCTTTCTCATGGTCATAATGACCATACTGGGGGTTTACCATTTTTCAATCAATATTTGAAAACTACTAAGCCTAAATTAGTTGCTCATCCACAAGCTTTTTTTCCAAAACAAGCGGTAGAAGGGTCTATTGGCTCGCCACTTTCTTTAGCTGAGTTGGCAGATAATTATCAGTTGCAACTAAGCACTGCTCCTGTTCAACTTTCTGAAAATATCCTCTTTCTTGGGGAAATTCCGCAATTGGTTGACTTTGAGCCGCGGCAACAAGTCGGGGAATATCAAGCTGCTGAAGCTTATCAGCCCGATTATGTTTTTGACGATTCGGCATTGGTTTTTACCGGTAAAGCAGGTCTTTACATCATTACTGGCTGCTCTCATAGCGGAATTTGTAATATTTGTGAGTACGCTAAACAAGTTACCGGTCAAACTAAAATTGCTGGCGTGATTGGTGGATTTCATCTTTTTGAAGAAAATACTCAGTTACAAGCAACGATCAATTACTTTAAAGAAAACCAGATTGAAATACTTTATCCTTGTCATTGTGTTTCCTTTTTTGCGAAATCAGCGATTCATCAAGAAATAGCAATTGGTGAAGTGGGCGTTGGTTTAACGCTTGAATGGCAGTAAAACTTAATTAACTAAAATAAACGACTAGCAACTCAGCTGCTAGTCGTTTATTTATATCAACTATTTTTTACTTGCTAAATCTTTATAGCCTTCTGTCCGTTCAGTCATTTCTTCAACGGTTTCGTTTAACATTTCGGTAACTTCTTCGCTGTCTTTCTTCACATTATGAAGGGCAGAGAAACGCGTTTCTTTGGTTAAGAAATCATTCATCATGCTGTAATCAGCTTTCTTGAAGTCCATTCGCATTGGCTCTTTACCTTTTTCAGCTTGACGAGGGTCAAAGCGATAAAGTTGCCAGTAACCAGATTCAACTGCCAATTTGGCTGCTTCCACTGATTGTGTCATACCGCCTCTAATACCGTGGTTAATACATGGAGTATAACCAATAATCAAAGAAGTTCCTGGATAAGCTTCTGCTTCCGCAATAGCTTTCAAAGCTTGTGCTGGATTGGCTTCAATTGAAATTTGTGCAACATAAACATCTTTATAAGTCATGGCAATCATACCAAGATCTTTTTTCTTACGAGATTTACCACCAGCCGCAAATTTAGCAATTGCCGCATGTGGTGTTGCTTTCGACATTTGACCACCGGTGTTAGCGTATAATTCGTTATCCATAACAAAGATATTCACATCTTCACCACTAGCTAATACATGATCAATTCCGCTAAAGCCAATATCATAAGCCCAACCATCACCACCAATAATCCATTGGCTTGGTTTTGCAAACATATCTTTATCAGCTAAAACAGATTGTAGTAATTCATCGTCTTCGGTTGCTAAAATCGCTGCTAATTTAGCTGCTCGTTGTTGTGTGCCTTCACCATCATTACAATGCTCTAACCAATCTTGTAATTGTAATTTAGTATCTTCGCTGCCAACACCAGTTGCTAAAGCTAACTCAATTTTAGTTGCTAAGCGATTGCGTTTTGTTTGGTTCGCTAAATGCATGCCTAAACCATATTCAGCATTATCTTCAAACAGTGAATTACTCCACGCAGGACCTTGACCACATTCGTTAGTTGTATATGGTGCCGCTGGAGCAGAACCACCCCAGATTGAAGAACAACCGGTTGTATTGGCAATCATCATGCGATCTCCATAAAGCTGTGTTAACAATTTAATGTAAGGTGTTTCCCCACAACCTGCACAAGCCCCTGAAAACTCTAGTAATGGTTTTTCAAATTGAGAACCTTTAACAGAGAATTTCTTAACTGGATTAGCTTTTTGACGTAATGTCATGGCAAATGCCCAGTTTACAGCTTGTTCTTTTTGAGCATCGTAAGGTTTCATAACTAAAGCTTTTTCTTTAGCCGGACAAACTTCTACACAAAGACCACAGCCTGTACAGTCTTCTAAAGAAACTTGAATACGATATTTCAAACCATCAGCGCCACGCATATCACGCACGATAAAGCCTTCTGGTGCTGCTTCCATTTCTTCGTCATCAGCAAGGAATGGTCGAATAGCCGCATGTGGACAAACAAAAGCACATTCATTACACATGGTACATTTATCTGAAATCCATTCAGGCACTTCTAAAGCAATTCCGCGTTTTTCATAAGCCGCAGTTCCGTTTGGAATCACGCCACCTAACATGCCATTTTCAATTAAATCGTTGACAGAAAGTTGATTCCCTTCTTGACGATTAATTGGGTCTAAAATATTTTGAATAAATTTAGGACGATCTGTATCAACAGGTTTTGGCGCATCTAACTCTAAAGTTGCCCAGTCAGCTGGGATTTCAATTTTAACTAATGAGTTGAAAGTTTCATCAATTGCTTGCCAGTTACTTTCAACAATCTTCATTGATTTTTTACCATAAGCGGTATTTACTTCGTCTTTTAATAATGGTAAAAATGTTTCGCGATCCATAATATCAGTTACTTCAAAGAACGCGGCTGACATGACAGTATTAATTCTACGGCCTAAACCTAATTTTTGAGCAATTTCCATCCCATTAATAATGTAGAAATTAATATTATGTTGACCTAAATAGCGTTTCAAACGGTTAGGCAATAAACGTAAAACTTTATCTTTATCCCAAACGGTATTTAATAGGAAGGTTCCGCCATCTTTTAGCCCTTTCAACAAATCATATTGATGAATATAAGCTGCATTATGACAACCAATAAAGTCCGCTCCTTCAACATTATAAATGGAACGAATCGGTTCTTTACCAAAACGTAAATGAGAGACTGTCAAACCGCCTGATTTTTTAGAATCATAGGCAAAATATGCTTGAGCGTAATCATCCGTGTTATTTCCGATAATTTTAATCGCTTGTTTATTGGCACCAACTGTACCATCTGAACCAAAGCCCCAGAATTTTGCTTGAAAAGTTGATTCAGGGGTTAAATCTAACACTTCAGTCATTGGTAATGATAAATGTGTCACATCATCATTAATACCAATAGTAAAGCGCATTTTCATTTCGTTAGCAGGTAATAATAAATGATCATAAACTGCTACGATTTGATCTGGGGTTACATCTTTAGAGGCGATACCATAACGACCACCAATCACAATTGGACGATTAATATGACGATATAGGACGCTTTGAACATCTAACAGCAATGGTTCACCATCTGAACCAGGTTCTTTTGTACGGTCTAAAACAGCTACTTTTTCAACTGTTGTTGGTAATTTTTCTAATAAGTTTTCAGCTGGGAATGGACGATATAAATGAACGTTAATAAAACCAACTTTACGGCCATTGGCATTTAAATAATCCACTGTTTGCTCGATTGTCGGTCCAGCAGAACCCATTGCAATAATGACTTCTGTTGCTTCTGGATCACCATAATAAGTTGTTAAATCATAATTTGTGCCCCGTAAATCATTAATTTTGCCCATATATTTTTGAACAATTGCTGGCATTTCATCATAAAACTTATTAACTGTTTCTCTTTGTTGGAAATGAATATCAGGATTTTGCGCAGTTCCTGATGTATTTGGACGATTGGGGTTCATCCCTTGTTGACGAAATTCTTCTAAAGCTTGCCAGTTAACCATGGCTTTTAAATCATCATAATCAATCACTTCAATTTTTTGCAGTTCATGACTTGTTCGGAAACCATCAAAGAAATTCATAAATGGTAGTTTACCTTCTACACTAGCTAGGTGAGCTACCGCTGATAAATCCATTACTTCTTGAACACTTGATTCTGCCAACATACAAAAACCCGTTTGACGAGCAGCCATTACGTCACTATGATCACCAAAAATACTTAAGGCATTGGTTGAAACCGTTCTTGCTGCTACGTGAAAAACAGTCGGTAACAATTCGCCGGCAATTTTGTACATATTCGGAATCATTAATAATAATCCTTGGGAAGCCGTATAAGTCGTTGTCATTACACCCGTTTTTAAAGAGCCGTGGACAGCACCCGCTGCACCAGCCTCCGATTGCATCTCAACAACGTTTACCGTTTCACCAAAAATGTTTTTGCGTCCGTGCTCTGCCCATTCATCTACTACTTCCGCCATTGTTGAGCTAGGCGTAATAGGATAAATAGCCGCCACTTCTGTAAAAGCATATGAAATATGTGCCGCTGCAGTATTACCATCCATTGTTTTCATTGTTTTCATCCTGCTATTTCCTCTCTTGCTTTTGATTTTATGCTTTTTTACTTTGAATATATTGATCGATTTCTTTTGCGGCTACTTTACCTGCCCCCATGGCTAAAATAACTGTTGCTGCTCCAGTTACAATATCCCCACCAGCATAAACTCCTGGAATTGAGGTTGCGCAAGTTTCTTCATTAGCATCGATATAACCCCACTTATTCAATGCTAACTCAGGAAAAGTATCTAAAAGAACTCGATTTGCACCCTGACCAATTGCTTCAATTGCGGTATCAGCCTCAATAATGAACTCACTACCTGGAATCACTACTGGGCGACGGCGACCAGAATCATCTGGTTCACCAAGTTCCATTTTAACACATTTTACAGCTTTCAACTGACCTTGACCGTTGTCAATATATTCGATTGGATTAGTTAACCAACTATAGTCAATTCCTTCTTCAACCGAATGATGGTACTCTTCTGCTCGGGCTGGCAATTCTTCTAAAGAACGACGATAAACAACCGTTACGTGCTCTGCCCCTAAGCGTCTTGCTGAACGCGCAGCATCCATGGCAACATTTCCGCCACCGATTACTACCACGTTTTTAGATTTTTGCACAGGCGTATCATATTTAGGGAACTGATAGCCTTTCATTAAATTAATCCGTGTTAAATATTCACTAGAAGAATACACTCCATTTAAAGAAGTGCCAGGAATCCCCATAAAGTTTGGTGCTCCTGCTCCTACTGATAAATAACAAGCATCATAATCAGCTAAAATTTCATCCATTGTAATGGTTTTACCAACTACCACATTGGTTTCAATTTTTACCCCTTGTGCTTTAATTTGATCAATTTCTTTTGCTACAATTGTCTTCGGTAAACGAAACTCTGGAATACCGTAAGTTAAAACGCCACCAGCAGCGTGTAAAGCTTCATAAACAGTCACATCATAACCAAGCTTTGCTAAATCACCAGCTGCGGTTAAACCTGAAGGACCTGAACCAACAACAGCAACTCGACCTTTATCCAAAACATGCTCTTTTTCTTCAAGGGGTTGCTCTAACGCCCAATCAGCTACTAAACGCTCTAGTTTACCAATTGCAACCGGTTCAAATTTTTTCGAACGGCCTAAACGGCATACCATTTCACATTGTTTTTCTTGTGGGCAAACCCGACCACAAATAGCTGGTAAATTCGTATATTTACTTAACACTTCATGAGCTTTCGGTAAATCATCATCTTCAATCGCTTTAATAAAGCCAGGAATATCAACCATTACCGGACAATTTTGAATACAAGGAGCATTTTTGCACTGTAAACAACGGCTCGCTTCTAAGCGGCCTTCTTCTAAAGTATAGCCTAAAGCCACTTCTTCAAAATTATGACTACGAATCTCCGGATCTTGTTCTCTCATAGGAGTTTGCGTATAACTACGTTTAGCCATTTGACTTCACCTGCTTTTCATATGCTTCATTAGCAATTTCTTCTTCAACGTGATATTGTTTCATGCGGTTAATAAATTCATCCCAATCAACCTCTGCACCTAAAAATTCCGGTCCATCAACACAGGCAAATTTAGTTTTGCCAGCAATCGTCACCCGACACCCGCCACACATCCCGGTTCCATCAATCATAATCGGATTTAAAGAAACAAAAATCGGCACATTGTATTTTTCAGCAGTTAGATTACAGAATTTCATCATGATACTCGGGCCAATGCTCCAAGCCATATTAATTGTTTCTCTTTGAAAAACTTCTTCCATCGCTTGCGTAACTAAACCCTTTTGACCTAAAGAACCATCATCAGTCATTAAAATTAATTCATCAGAGTACTTAGCGCACTCTTCATGCAAAATCAGTAAGCTTTCATTTTTGGCACCTAAAATTGTGATGACCCGATTACCAGCTTGTTTAAGCGCTTTAACAATTGGGAATAAAGCCGCAATCCCAACGCCACCGCCAACTAGCATCACCGTACCATAATTTTCAATATCGGTTGGTTTGCCTAATGGGCCTACTATATCACTTAGCGAATCGCCAGCCATAATCGTTGCTAACTGCGCAGTTGATTTACCAATCACTTGGAAAATTAAGCGAACTAAGCCTGCTTCCGGGTCAGTATCAACAATCGTCAACGGAATCCGTTCACCAGCCTCATCAATTCTTAAAATCACAAATTGACCTGCCCGAGCCTTTTTAGCAATTAAGGGAGCTTCTACTAATATTTCAAATTCAATGGGAGCTAACTCTTTACGATCAACAACTTTAAACAAAAGGGTCACCTTCTTTTTCTATAAATTTATCTGTTAATTAATTCTTTAAAAAGCTATCTCTTATTAAGAATAATTACAATTAATATCATTCGTTAATTTGTCCGAAAAATTTCTTTCATCAAATTATAATAATTATAACAGATTTACATCTGATGTGAAGAAGAATTATAGTAATTATTACCATTTTTTTCAAGTTTTACCACTTTTCAGTTAAAAAGACTTAAAAATATCTCGATATAAAGAATAATTAATATTAAATGATAATTATAATAAATATCCTCAGTCTTTTTTGACCATTCCTATACGATAATTTTCAAAACTCGAAAAAATATCTATCAAAATTGACACACAGATTTCCAAAAAATAACGTATACTAAAATTGTCAAATATTCTTTGGAGAACGTCTTGCTATAAGTTAGTTATTTAAGAGGAGGGGTAAGTTTATGAAAAGAAAACATTTTATCTATTTCTCTGTCATCTTCTTTATTCTTGGATTTTTCTTTTTGTCATTCGGATTTTATCAAAAACAGACACAAGAGTTCGAAATTAAGCAGCTTTCTATTGAAGAATTTTCAAAAAGTGAAATTGGAATTTTGGAAAACTTAAAAGTAGAAGAAGCAAATTCCCTGTATGCCTTCAGCATTACTAGTAACGACCAACAGCCAATTTACGTAGAATTATCTCGCAAAAGAGTCTTTCACAGTCAAAGCTCAACGATTCCTGAAGAAGTTTTTCTCACTTATCCTACCGATTTATCTTCAAAAAAATTCCCAACAGAAGTTCAACTTTGTATCTGCCAGCAACCACAAGGAATAACTGAGTTTTTAACCACACCCCAAGTCAGTAACAGCCCAGTTCGTTCTTCTGGCGATTTAGACAAAAAATATTTTTGCTTCATTCCCAACAACTCTACTGTGATTCGGAAAACCAGCAGTATTGGTTATTGTATTTTCACTAACGATAAAAACATTATCAAAAAAGCTACGCAAGACAATCTGCAAAATTTAATTTCTGACAAAGATGTGGCCTTTGAATATAAAATTAGCGTCACTAAAAAATCATAGTTAAAGAAGCACCACTCAAACAATGCAAAAAAACTCAAGGAACAGCTTTTCAACAGTTCCTTGAGTTTTTGCTATATTAAACTAATTTTATTCTCTACCCATGCTTCGTTGAACAGCTTTCACTACTTCAACAATTGGGATAATCGCAAAGGATGAGCCTACAACTGTTGCCCATTGATAAAGGTCTAAATGTGAAACCCGGAAAATATCATTTAAACCAGGAACTAAGATAATCACGGCCATTAATGCAAAGGAAAGTAAAATCGCTGCGTTAAAGGCTTTATTAAGGAAAGGACCGACTTTAAATAATGATTGGTGAATTGATTTCACGTTGAAAGCATGGAACAACTGCATTAAACCTAATGTTGCAAAACACATTGTCAAGGCATCTGCATGTTGTAAAACTTCTAACTTAGTAGCTGCTGTATTAGCAAGTGTATGAACTGGGAACTCAAGTGCAAACCAGTAAACAAACAGTGTAATACCGCCTTCTAAAATCCCTTGATAAATAATACTGCTTAATACACCACCAGAGAACAAGTTAGAGTTACGGCCACGAGGTTTGTGTTTCATCAAATCTTTTTCAGCTGGTTCCATCCCTAAAGCAATCGCTGGGAAAGTATCGGTTACTAAGTTAATCCATAATAAATGAATTGGTAATAACGTATCCCAACCAAGTAAAGTAGCAATAAATAAAGTTAATACTTCACCTAAGTTAGCAGCCAATAAATATTGAACAGTTTTTTGAATGTTAGAGAAGACTTTACGACCTTCTTCTACAGCTACAACGATTGTTGCAAAGTTATCGTCGGCTAATACCATATCAGAAGCACCTTTGGAAACTTCTGTTCCGGTAATCCCCATACCGATACCAATATCTGCTTGTTTTAATGATGGTGCATCATTAACACCGTCACCAGTCATCGCTACTACTTTACCTTCTTGTTGCCAAGCTTTTACAATCCGAACTTTATGTTCAGGTGAAACGCGGGCATAAACAGAGTAATTTGGAACAACTTTTGCAAATTCTTCATCAGATAATTCATTCAACTCAGCACCAGTTAAAACACCAGCGTCGTTATCCGCTTCAATAATACCTAAACGAACAGCAATCGCTTTGGCAGTATCTTTGTGGTCACCAGTAATCATAATCGGACGAATACCAGCATCTTTAGCCATCCGGACAGCTTCCGCAGCTTCTTTACGCTCTGGGTCAATCATCCCTACCAAACCAGCAAAAACTAAATCATTTTCTAACGTTTCTGTAGCTAATTCACTTGGAATGGCATCTACATATTTATAAGCCATTGCTAAAACCCGCAATGCTTGTTGTGCCATATCCGTATTGTTGAATAAGATTGCTTCTTTTTCTTCAGTAGTCATCGCTACTTCTTGACCATTTAATAATACGCGGTTTGCTCGTTGTAATAACACATCTGGCGCACCTTTTACAGCAACTAAATATTTGCCATCAGCCATTTGATGAATAGTACTCATCAATTTACGATCTGAATCAAATGGTAATTCAGCTACCCGTGGTTCAGTTGCAACTACTTTATCAACATCAAAGTCATGGTTTAAACCATATTGCACTAAAGCCGTTTCAGTTGGATCACCAATTAATGAACCATCTTGCGCCCGTTTAGTATCGTTGGCGTAATTCATCACTTTTAAAGCCATGTTATCAGCCGCAATTGCTTCATCAGCTGAATGTTGTTTGTTGTCATAATACATTTTTTCAACAGTCATTTGGTTTAAAGTTAAAGTACCTGTTTTATCTGAAGCGATAATATCAGTACTACCTAAAGTTTCCACCGCTGGCAATTTACGAATAACTGAATTACGTTTTGCCATAACTTGTGTACCTAAAGCCAAGATAATTGTTACAATCGCTGGTAGGCCTTCAGGAATCGCGGCAACTGCTAATGAAATAGAAGTTAATAACATATCAACAGCAGAAGTACCATTAACTGCAGTCCCTACAATAAACATGATAATTGCAATTACGATAATTGCAATTGTTAAGAATTTACCTAATTGGTTTAAGTTGTTTTTTAGTGGTGTTTCTGTTTCGTCGGCTTGCGCTAACATGTTAGCAATCTTACCAACTTCAGTGCTCATCCCAGTGTTAACAACGACCCCTTTACCGCGGCCATAAGTAACGTTACTGTTAGAATAAGCCATATTGATACGATCACCAATACCGATATCTTCAACATCTAATACGGTAATTGTTTTTTCTACGGGAACAGATTCACCAGTTAAAGCGGCTTCTTCAATTTTCAATGAAGCAGCTTCAATCAAACGTAAATCAGCAGGAACAACATCCCCAGCTTCTAATAAAACAATATCCCCAGGAACTAAATCTGTACTTTTCACAGATAAAGTATGTCCATCTCGCAAAACATTGGCATTTGGCGTAGACATTTTTTTCAAGGCTTCAATGGCTTGTTCTGCCTTAGACTCTTGGAAAACACCCATAATCGCGTTAATCACAACAACTAGTAAAATAATTGCTGAATCGACAATTTCATGAGAAACAACAGCAGAAATAATTGCCGCTACTAAAAGAACGATAATCATGAAGTCTTTAAATTGTTCAAAAAACTTAACAACCATGCTCTTCTTTTTACCTTCTTCTAATTCGTTGTGCCCAAACTCATTTAATCTTTTTTGTGCTTCAGCATTCGTTAAACCTTCTGCTGATGAATCAACTGCTTGGAAAACAGCATCTTCAGTTTGTGTGTAAAAAGCCTGTGTTACTTGAGATTTTTTTTCTTCTGACAAAACTTATTCCTCCTTTTTAACTAGTAAGCGGAAAATGCCATTACCTTTTTAGCATTTGCGGCTAAATGATTTTGAAAAACGTAAATATTTCACGCTTTTCCCTTAGAACTTTGCTACTCTGGCTACTTCATTTCGAATATTTACGAAAAAAAATAGACCTGTGTATGTTTCAAAAAAACATACATAAGTCTCACCGTTTAATATAGCACCAGAAATTGCTTTCAGTCTTGGTGATGCTATCACAGCTATCGCTGCCAGTTACTCCCTCATGAAGTAGCTATTCAATTCTACAAGAATCATTGTACCAGTTTGCGCTAGTTACTGCAATCATTTTGTGGAAGTTTCTGCAAAAAATCATAATCTTTTTCTTAGTTGGTCTAAAAAACTAGTCATAGGAAATTGTTTTTCAGCATTTCCTATGACTATTACCTAAATTGAATAGCTATTTCAATAGACTATTGTAGGCTTTTCTGCCAAAAATCCTCCGCTGTTCCTTGTTCCATCCCCATAATAAATTTTTGGCGGACATCACTGTAATCAACCGCAATATTTTCCACGAATTTTTTAATTTCTTCCCGCTTGGTCTTTTTATCAACTGGACAAGGGTTAAAAATCACCGGCAATTCTTCTCGTTTAACAATGCTTTTAATTTCTTTTTCTTCTATATAAATTAGCGGGCGAATTAAATGCAATTCAGTTTTCGATAAGTAACTAATCGGTTCAAAGCTGTTCATTTTACCATGGAATAAAAAATTCATAAAATATGTTTCAATCGCATCATCTAAATGGTGCCCTAAAGCCACACTTTGACAATTCAATTCTTTAGCGCGGGCATATAAATAACCCCGGCGCATTTTTGCGCATAAAGAACAAGGCGAACGCTCCGCTCGAATATCAAAAACAATTTTGGCAATATCGGTTGGAACAACCTCTAACTGATAACCCAACTCCGCCACAAATGCTTGTAAAGGTGCCAGCTCCATCTCAAAGCCCATATCTAAGCAAATCGGCACCAATTCAAAATCAAAACCTAATCGTTGTTGGCGACGAATGGTATCTAGTAAATAAAACAAGGCGGTGCTATCTTTGCCCCCACTCATACCTACCGCAATGCGGTCGCCAGCTTTAATCATGCCGTGATTTAAAATTGCCCGACGCATCGGATTGTAGAAACGTTGGTTATCTTTTTTCTTAAATGCCATTACTTATTTCACTCCAGCTTTTTTACTTGTCGTTAGGGGCATCAAAAAAATGTGCCGCTAAACTATATTGTTTCCCTGATAAAATATCATATTGAATTAATTGATACTCTTGATAAATTGCTAATTGTTCTTGCGTTAAATTCAGATTTTCCTGCCACTTAGCCTCTTGATAATACAAACCTTGTTCAAAAGCCGGCAATTCCTGCTGCAATGCTAATAACAGCTGATAAAAACCACTACTGTTAACGGCTGTTTGCTGAAAAAGGTCCGCCGAAAAATAACAAGGACTAGTTATCGCTTGCTGTTCTTTCGTCTGAGTTAAAATTCCTTTAGTATCCCACATTAAAAATTCCGTTTCATGTAATTTATGACCTTGATTGGCAGCTTGAATCTCTTTTGAATAAATTCCAGGAAGATGGTCCCCCCAAAAAACAACTAAGACGCGTTCATCTATTTGTTGCAACTCAGTCATAAAATTTTTCAAAGCTTCAGCGCTATAAGCAATATCTTGCAAATAATTCGCTAATGAATTGTTATTATCATTGCCACTAACTAAATAATCTAACTGCTCATACTTATCCCCATAAGGCATATGGGTTTGCATCGTCACTAAATGAACAAACTGCGGGTCAGCGCTTTGCTTCAACAAATCAAGGATTTCTTGATAAGCAGCTTGGTCGGAAATATATTCGTTGTTGGCGATTTTATCCGTGTGCTGCATGCTGTCTTCATCCAGAAATTGTTGAAAACCTAATTTTTGATAAACATCTTGGCGTTTATACATGGAAGTATTGTAAGGATGAATCGCAGTTGTTTGATAGCCTTGATTCCCTAAAAAAGAAACGACAGAAGGCAACTCTGGTAAATCAGAAACTAGCATCGTATAAGGTGTGGTCATTTGGCCGTTCATCAATTCCATTGAAAAACTAGTTAACGCTTCAAATTCAATATTCGCCGTTCCGCCACCATAGTTTTGCGACAGCATTTTCCCGCTATAAGTTTGCTTAGCTAACTGAAAATAATCAACTAGTGGCTCACCTTTGACAGTAATGCCATTTAAAGCACTGGGGTCGGAAAAACTTTCACTCATAATATAAATAATATGGGGCTGTTCCGCTGCCTTTTGCTGTTGATTTACAGTCGTAGCTTGTTGCTGATACTTTGCAACGATTTCTTCAATCGCAGTTTGTGAATACCCCGCTGGTTCGTTCATGGCTTCAACATTTAAATTATATAAAAACCCCCCGATAAAACCGACGTTATAGTAATTCATCTTTTGGCTATAAGGAATCCATAAAGCGGTTTGATTATAAGCTTTTCGCAAAAGATTGTTTTCATCATTAAAACTACCAACATAAAATAGTAAGCTGGCGCATATTGCGAAACTAAAAACCCGCACCACTTGCCATTTTTTGCTTAAGCGTAAACTGCGGACAAAAGCATAAAGTAATAAAGCGGCCGCAATTAATATGATGATTAGCAGAAAAACAAAAGGCCTGGTGCCAACTAAATCTTTCAACATGCCAAATTCCGTAATCATTTTTAAATCATCAGGATAAATTGGTTCTTCCCGATAGGCCATTTTTAAATAGTCCGCATAGCCTAAAATCCCGATGCTACAACTATAAAAAAGCATTCCCACCGTAAACGAACCACTAAAAGTAATTAGCAATAACAATAGCACTAGTAGCACACTACAACCTAAAAAGAATTTTGCTACATGCCAAGAAAAAGCAAATTTAATCGCCAAGTCTAAGGAATGGTCATTCTGACTCCATTGCAAATACAAATTACTAATAAGCACCACAGCCAAAATAGCTAAAATTTTTATTAACAGCTGCCAGGGGAAACTTCTATTTTTTTCTTTCATTTTTTCGATTATCTTTTTCAACCAACTATCTCCAACATTTATTTATAAGACTGAGTTTAATTTTAAACCACTGTCGTAGTGTTTTACAAGTCAAGCAACTATTTTTTATCAAAATAAATTAAAAAAAGCCTGAACAGTTAGTTTGCTAAATTGCTAAAAACTAACTGCTCAGCCTTTTAATTATTTTATTTCCAGAAATCATCAAAAATCGTAATAGGTAAATGGCGTTTGTGTTGCCCTTTGTGCCACCAATTTTCAATGGTTTGTTGCGCTGTCGCTGAAACGTTTTTGCCTTCTAAATAATCATCAATTTCTGCATAAGTCACACCTAAAGCGACTTCGTCAGCAATTAATGGTTTATCATCTTCCAAATCAGCGGTAGGAATTTTTTCATACAAAGCTTTAGGGGCAGCTAAAGCTTGCAACAGCTGTCTACCTTGGCGCTTATTTAAACGAAAAATGGGTAAAATATCAGCACCGCCATCGCCAAATTTAGTGAAGAAAGCTGTAATATTTTCAGCTGCGTGATCTGTGCCAATCACAGCTCCACGTTTTTCACCAGCAATAGCATATTGAGTAATCATGCGTTGGCGAGCTTTAATATTACCTTTATTAAAATCACTAATTGCTACGCCAGCTTCTTGTAAAGCGGCCACTTGAGCATCAACTGCGGCTTTCACATTAACCTGCAATTCTTGATCCGCTTGAATAAAAGCTAAGGCAGCTAAGGCATCCACTTCATCCGCTTGTTCGCCGTAAGGTAACCGCACCGCGATAAATTGATAGGCAGCATCGCCCGTTTCTTCTCGCAATTCATCAATAGCGATTTGCGCTAAACGGCCAGCTAAAGTGGAATCTTGCCCGCCACTAATGCCTAAAACAAAAGTTTTCAAAAAAGGATGCTTTAATAAGTAAGCTTTCAAAAAATCGACACTTTTACGAATTTCTGTTTGCGGATCAATTACCGGCTGTACACCTAATTTAGCAATAATTTCTTGCTGTAAAGTCATTTTCACGCCTTCCTTCTGCTGATCAATTTAATTCAGAAACTTGTTTACGAACTTTTTCGATTAATTTCATCTTGTGGTTCCAACAATCCGTCGATAAATCAACTGGATATTTTTGCGGATTTAAATCCCGTTTATATTCATCCCATAGAGAGCTTAAATTATCGTTGGTATATTGTTTTATTTCATCTAAAGTTGGCAATTGATAAACTAATTGACCATCCCGATAAATTTCTTGTAAAACTGGCCGAGCATCAAAATCAGTCACGGTTTTATTAATAAAGGTATGGACAGGGTGGAACATAAAAATTTCATCTTCCACGCGGGGATTTTCATCCCACAAAGTCACATAATCCCCTTGTGATTTACCGTCTGATTTACGGGTGATGCGCCAAACTTGTTTTTTACCTGGCGTACTGACTTTTTCTGCATTACCAGAAAGTTTAATGGTATCTACCATTTCGCCATCTTTATTTTCAATTGATACTAATTTATAAACTGCACCTAAAGCCGGTTGATCGTAAGCCGTGATTAATTTAGTTCCTACACCCCAAACGTCAATCGCTGCTTTTTGCATTTTTAAGTTTAAAATAGTGGCTTCATCTAAATCATTAGAAGCATAGATTTTCGCATCAGGATAACCAGCTTCATCTAATTGTTCACGGACTTTTTTAGAAATGTAAGCCATATCTCCACTGTCGATACGGACACCTAAGAATTTAATTTTATCTCCCAGCTCGTTAGCGACACGAATCGCATTTGGCACGCCAGAACGCAAAGTATCATAAGTATCCACTAAGAAAACACAATCTTCATGGGTTTTAGCATAAGCCATGAAAGCATCATAATCATTACCGCAAGCTTGAACTAACGAATGAGCATGAGTGCCACTAGCAGGAATGCCGAAAATTTTAGCAGCTCGAACGTTACTGGTGGCATCGGCGCCACCGATATAAGCTGCTCGTGTTCCCCAAATCGCTGCATCCATTTCTTGTGCCCGCCGTGTACCAAACTCTAGCAAAGGATCATCGCCAACAATTGATTTAATTCTAGCAGCTTTGGTAGCAATTAAGGTTTGAAAATTAACCACATTTAATAAAGCTGTTTCCACTAATTGACAATGAGCTAAAGGTCCTTCAACTTGAACTAATGGTTCGTCGTTAAAAACAATTTCTCCTTCAACGGCTGAACGGACGGTACAGGCAAATTTGAAGTTACGCAAATAATCTAAAAAATCTTCTGAATAGCCCATAACCTCACGTAAATAAGCTAAATCACTTTCTGAAAAAGTTAAATTCTCTAAATAATTAACAACCCGCTCTAAGCCAGCAAAAATCGCATAGCCATGATTAAACGGCATTTTGCGGAAATAACATTCAAAAACCGCATGGGTATCTGCGCGACCTAAATCAAAGTAAGTCTGCATCATATTAATTTGATATAAATCGGTGTGTAAAGTTAAACTATCATCAGCAAAAATTTTATTCATCTTCCTTGCTCCTTTTTGATAAAAATAAAAGAATCTCTGTTATTTACAATGAACATTTTTAGCGCTAAATTACTTTTTTATCCACCTCAATTATACCATAATACAGAAAATATTCATGAAAACTTACTGTGTTTTATGAAAATCCTATTCAGAATTGGCATTTTTCGCAGAAATCGCCTAAACTGCTACTTTATTTTTTTGAACGACAATAAAATCTTTCGCTGAGAAAAACAAACCTTCGGCTGCCATCTTCTCTAAAACATTTTCTAAATAGACATATTGCTCGTTTTTTTCATCTGCTAGCAATTGCTGACAAATAAAATCAACTTCATTTTTGCGGATTTTACGATTTTTATTAAACAAGACTAAGACCTCTGCATCAAAAGTATCAACTTTTAAAATAGTTGTGCGGTCTAATGTGTAAATTTCATAAGTATTAATTTGAATATCACGAAATAAATAGGAACAAATAATCGGATAAACATGACGTAACGCAACAGTGGTATTTAACGGGCTTTTGATTAATTTCATAGCAATTTCCTCCACAAGTTTAGTGCCTGTTATTAAGCAGTTTCCTTGGAAATATTTTATCAAAGGAAGAGGTTTCTACAAAATATAACGCTCTGCTACCTGTCTTTTTCAATCATAATGATATCTTTACAAGCTTTATTAAATTTTATAGCTTGCACTTTTAATAATTTAGGTGTGTTTACAGAAATAATAACTTCTTCTCTGGTCGCATTTAAAAGTTTACGCAAGACAAAATCAATTTCATTTTTCGCAATTTTCCGCTTCGTATTCACCATCAGCACCAGTTCTTTATCAAATAAATCAACATAAATAATTTGATTGCGGTCTAGCGCATAAATTTTATAGAATTTGATAGCACTTTTTTCAAAAAGGAAAGTACTAATTTTAGGATAAATGGTTTCTAAATCTAAATTAGATTGAATCGGGGTTTCAACTAACTTCATATCAAATCACGCTCCTTATTTTTACATTAATATATATTGGTAAATAAATTGACCAACGCCGCCATCCAAACAAGAGTCTACTATTAAATCAGCCTGCGCTTTCACTTCATCACTGGCATTAGCAACAGCCACAGCGACATCCACCACTTCTAACATCGGCAAATCATTGCCGCCATCACCAATACCATAAGTCTTTTCCACATCAAAAGATTTCAAATACTCCACAATGGCTGTTCCTTTTGTACTTTTAGGATTAACAATCTCCAAAGTTTTATAAAAAGAATTAAAAACATAAGTTTCTTCAGAACTTAAGGCTGCGATTAAACGGGGATGTTCTGCATCATCTGGCAACATCAACTCAATTTTTACAATATGTCTTTCAGGATGTTCCGCCAAAAAGTTTAAAGGTTCTTCATGGTGAAGACAATTATTTTCAAAATAATCCTCTTTGAAATCCATTAAACGCTCCCCTTGTTCTCCCATTGGCAGCAAACTTTCCCTTAATGCTTGCATATGTTGCTGATAATATTTCATCGGTTTCACTATGACTTCTTGATCCGTGTGGAAAAAGTAAAAAATATTCTCTTCCTCTAAAATTTCAACAATTTTACGACAAGTTGCTAAATCAAGGCAATTAGTATACTGCGGCGCTTTGCCCATTTCTTTTAACCCAGCACCATTACCAAAAATCACATCACAATCAATGCCTAGTTCAGTTTGCATATTTTGCACAAGATCATAACCTCTACCCGTTACAAAAACAAAATGATGGCCGGCTGCTTGCATTTCTTTCACGGCTTTAATATTTATTTCGGGAACAGTTTCACCTAAATCCTGAAAAGTCCCATCTACATCTGAAAATACAACTTTCATTTACTTCTCACTTTCTATTTTTCAAGCTTTTTTTCTTTTAGTATAACATAGCCATTGGGCAAATAAAAAAGGTTGTCTTTTTCACGAACAAAAGCTAAGCTAACAACTATAATCACTAATTTTTTCTTTTTAAATTTTTTTCAAATAAAGCCTTGACCTTCACGTTGCGTCAGCCTTTATGATAAGTTTATCACCAAGAAATTCAGCAGGAGGAGCTAAAAATGGAGTACACTATCAAAAAAGTCGCCGAGTTATCTGGCGTAAGTTCGCGAACACTTCGTTATTATGATGAGTTAGGGCTACTAAAACCCGCTCGTCTCAATTCTGCCGGCTATCGTATTTATGGTGAAAATGAAATCGACCGTTTGCAACAAATTTTATTTTATCGGCATTTAGGCTTTAAGCTAGAGACCATCAAAGAGATTCTTAATCAAGCTGACTTTGATTACCAACAAGCCCTTATGCAACACTATCAAGACTTATTAGCCCGCAAAGTCCAAATTGATAGCTTGTTAACCACGGTGGAAAAAACTTTACGTCATTACAAAGGAGAAATCAAGATGAAAGATTCAGAAAAATTCACTGCTTTCAAAGCAGAAAAACTAGCTAACAACGAAAATCTCTATGGCCAAGAAATTCGCGAAAAATACGGTGAAGAACCCGTAACAGCCGCTAATCAGCGTTGGGGAAACCTGACGGAAGCGGATTATCAAGCCATGCAGACTACCGAGAAAGAACTTTTTCAACAGTTAACGCAACTCACTCAAGCTAAAGATTTAACAGCGCCAGAAGCACAAGCTGTCTATCAGCTGCATAAACAGTGGTTAAGTTACTCAATGCCTAATTATTCAACTGAAATCCACAAAGGTTTGGTGGATATGTATCTTGCCGATGAACGTTTTGCTGAATATTATAATCAGAAAGTCAACAGCGAAGCTACTCAGTGGTTGCGTGATGCAGTTTATCATTACAGCAAATAAATTCTTTACTAAACTGCCCCTTTCGGATAAAAAATATAGAAAAAAGGAACCCGTTAATTTCAGGGTTCCTTTATTTTTCAAGCTATCATGACTTTTTGGTTGGGTGAAAAACAAGTTTCTCCGCTTTTCTTGATGTCTAGCTGCGAAACTTTGCCCCTCTCAATAAAGTGAAGAAGAAATTCGCGGTACAAAACACCGCTATAATTTATTCTTGCACTTTACTCGAGTGCAGAACAAGTTTCTCCACTTTTCTTACATCATGCCGCCCATCATTGATGGATCCATTGCTGGTACAGCTGGGGCATCAGCTGCTGGTTTGTCAGCAACGACTGCTTCAGTTGTTAATAATAAAGCTGCAACAGAAGCTGCATTTTGTAAAGCTGAACGAGTAACTTTAGTTGGGTCAACAATTCCTGCTTCAACCATGTTTACCCATTCACCATTGGCAGCATTGAAACCAACGCCTAATTCAACATTTTTCAATTTGTCAACGATTACTGAACCTTCGTAACCAGCATTTTCAGCAATTTGACGAATTGGTTCTTCTAAAGCACGAATAACAATTTTAAGACCTGTTGCAACATCGCCAGTTTCTTCGATAGCAGCTACTTTACCAATTACATTAACTAAAGCAGTTCCCCCACCAGAAACCATACCTTCTTCAACAGCTGCGCGAGTTGCGTTTAAAGCATCTTCAATACGTAATTTTAATTCTTTTAATTCTGTTTCAGTGGCAGCACCGACTTTAACTACTGCAACCCCGCCAGCTAATTTAGCTAAACGTTCTTGTAATTTTTCACGATCAAAATCAGAAGTTGTTTCACCGATTTGGTTTTTGATTAATTGAACGCGTGCTTCAATGGCATCTTTAGCACCAGCGCCTTCAACGATTGTTGTGTTATCTTTATCAACAACTACTTTGCTGGCATTTCCTAAGTTTTCAATGGTTGCATCTTTCAATTCTAAACCTAAATCTTCAGTGATTACTGTACCACCAGTTAAAACAGCGATATCTTCAAGCATAGCTTTACGACGATCACCAAAACCAGGTGCTTTAACAGCAACTACATTGAAAGTTCCGCGAATTTTGTTTAAAACTAATGTTGGTAAAGCTTCCCCATCAACATCGTCAGCAATAATTAATAAAGGACGAGATTGTTGTAAAATTTGTTCTAACAATGGCAAGATATCTTGAATGTTAGAGATTTTTTTGTCAGTAATTAAAACGTATGGATTTTCTAACACAGCTTCCATTTTATCGTTATCAGTTACCATATATTGTGAAAGGTAACCACGGTCAAATTGCATACCTTCAACAACATCTAATTCTGTTTCAATCCCTTTAGATTCTTCAATTGTGATGACGCCGTCGTTGCCAACTTTTTCCATTGCATCAGCAATTAATTGACCAACTTCTTCGCTACCAGAAGAAACAGCAGCAACTTGGGCAATTGCTTCTTTTGAATCAACCACAGTTGAAATGTTATGCAATTCTTCCACCGCAACTTTAGTAGCTAATTCAATCCCACGACGAATGCCTAAAGGATTAGCGCCAGCTGTAACGTTTTTCAAACCTTCGCGAACAATTGCTTGTGTTAAAACGGTCGCAGTTGTTGTACCGTCACCAGCAATATCATTTGTTTTAGAAGCAACTTCTGAAACTAATTTTGCTCCCATATTTTCAAAATGATCTTCTAATTCGATTTCTTTTGCGATAGTTACCCCATCATTAGTAATTAATGGAGAACCATAAGATTTTTCTAAAACAACATTACGACCTTTAGGGCCTAAAGTTACTTTTACTGTATTTGCTAAAACATCTACCCCACGCAACATTGCTGCACGAGCATCTTCAGCAAATTTAATTTCTTTTGCCATGAATATCCACCTCATAAATTAGTTTATTTTTTGTTAATGAAAATTTGTTTATTCAACAATTGCAATAATGTCTTTACCAGCAACGATTAAGTACTCATTGCCTTCATATTTAACATCAGTTCCAGCGTATTTTTCAAACATTACTGTATCGCCTGCTTTAACCGGTGTCGGAATTTTTTCTCCGTTTTCCAACAGACGGCCTTCACCAACTGAGATAACTGTTCCTGTTTGTGGTTTTTCTTTAGCTGCTGACGCAAGTACGATACCACCTACATTTTTTTCCTCTTCTTGTGCGACTTCAATAACGACGCGATCGCCTAATGGTTTTAACACAATAAATCCCTCCGATAAACTAGTATTTTTAGATAGTTAGCACTCTAACAACGAGAGTGCTAACTCACAATTCTTATAATACTCATTTCTGTTAAACTTTGCAAGTCTTTAATCCTATTTTCTAAAAAAACATTGTATTTTCTTAAGATTTTTTTGCTATAATCAACATTGTTAACAAGAACTCATTTATAAATACTAAATTTAGCAAAGGTCGGTGCCCAATGAAAGCTTTATTAGTTATTGATTTACAACAAGGAGTTTGCCAGCAAGGCGAACAACAGCTTTATCAATTAGCAACCTTACTAGAGCGAGTCAATCAACGAATCGTCAACTATCGTGAAAATAATTTACCTATTATTTTTATCCAACATGAAGACGAAGACTTAATAAAAAGCAGCGTTCCTTGGCAGCTGCATCCTGATTTATTAGCTATGCCAACCGATTTTTACGTCAGCAAAACTCACGCCAACAGTTTTTTCAAAACAGATTTGCAAGCGACCTTAACTAAATTAGCCGTTACTGATTTAGAAATTTGGGGCGCCCAAACGCAATTTTGTATGGATGCTACAATTAAATTTGCTCACGGCTTAGGTTACAATTTAATCAGCAGCCATCAAGCCAGTTCAACTATTGACAATCAATTTTTATCAGCGGAAGAAACCATTCAGTTTTATGAAAACATTTGGCAAGGACGCTTTGTGGAATTTTTTAAACAGTAAACTAAAAAATCGTATGGCTTGCAACTTTTTAACGGTTGCTACCATACGATTTTTGTATTCATTTAAATTGCAAATAAATCAGATGCTTCATCAGGATCGGTATCGTAAACGCGAAAATCATAGTTTACGCCCAAGCCTTTTTCCGTTAGTACATTTTCCATCGTTAAATGCGCCAACTCTTTAATATTATTTTCACGGCTTAAATGACCTAAGTAAATTCGTTTGGTGCGATCACCTAAAACATCCGTCATGACTAAAGCTCCATCATCATTGGATAAATGACCTTTATCTCCTAAAATTCGTTGCTTCAAGCTCCAAGGATAACCACCCATTCGCAACATTTCCAAATCGTGATTGCTTTCAACTAAATAAGCATCAGCATTTTTCACAACGCCTCGCAAATGGTCGCTACAATAGCCGGTATCCGTTAAGACAACAAAAGATTTACCATCTTTATAGAAACGATAAAATTGTGGTGCCGCTGCATCATGTGAAACGCCAAAACTCTCCACATCCATATCGCCAAAAGTCATGACTTTACCCATTTCAAAAATGTATTTTTGCTCATCAGCAACATTACCAATCATGCCGTCCATCGCTTGCCACGTTTTTTCATTCGCATAAACCGCTAAATTATATTTACGAGCTAAAACTCCTACGCCATGAATATGATCCTTGTGTTCATGGGTAACTAAAATACCATCTAAATCTTCTGGTTTACGATCCACGCTTGCTAAAAGTGAGGTAATCTTTTTTCCGCTTAAACCTGCATCTACTAAAAATTTCTTTTTTTCTGTTTCAATATATAAAGCATTGCCTGAACTCCCACTGGCTAAAATACTCACTTGAAAAGCATGTTCTGCTGCCATGAACAACTAACTTCCTTCCGTTCTTGTCTTACATTTTTTTACTATCCACCGTTATCTTAGCAATCTTTCAAAGATTATTCAATCAAGGCGTGAATTATTTATCTTTTCTCGATTCTTCCTGAGCATTTTTCATAGATTTCCAAAATGCTGCAAGTATTATTAAAACACCAACGATACATAAACAAGTTGCCGGTAAACTTGAAACACCTAGTGGACTAGCAATAAATATTAATTGAAGTCCTATTAGCAATACAACTAAACCCACTACAGCATATTTAAACATATTGGTTCCTCTTTTCAACTAATTTTTATTCACTAGCTACTTTTAAAACCGTGTTAGTAGTAATCACCGTATTGTTTAGGGCATTGACGCTTTCAATTTGTTGGCTATCCTCTGTTTTAAGAGCTACAAACCAAACTGGCACATAAATATCTTTTTCATAAACATCCATAATTCGTGAATAAGCCAGTTGCGTCCAGAGAATTTCAGAGCCTTTTGGTAGGCGACTATTTTTGTATAGCGTTTGAATCGCTTCTCTTTCAGAATATAATTCCATTTTTTCTCGTAACTCTTGAATGTTAATAATATAAGTTTGGCTATAACTTTCAATTTGATACATTTCATCATTGTCTTTTGCTAATTTCAGCACCAACTTTGAAAATTCATCGTTAAAGGGAATTCCTTCAAAGGTTTGCCCCGCCACCACTTCTAAATCTTCATCAGTAATAATTGATAGATTTTCTAAATATTGATATTCATCACTAAATAAAATAAATTGATCTTTAGCAAAAAAACTTTGTAAGCTATTGCTTAATTGATCTGCTTGTAACAGTTGTTTACTGTCAAGAATTTCAGTTAAAGTATAATCGCGATTGGTTGTTTTATTACCTGTTACTGTTTTACTTTGTTCTTTCAAATATTGATTAAAATCAAGTTGCTCCCCACTTAAATAATACCCAGAAAGACGTTCCTGAGAGAAATCATCGTTAAAAGTGATTTGATCTTTTTTCAACAACGTTTCAATTGACTCTGTTTTATTGGAACTAGTCACATTGTGAGTTTCTTTCACGCCATCTTGATAAAGGACAAATAAGAAAATGTTTAACAAGCAAAAGGCAACGACAAAAACCCATTCAATTCGTTTAAAATTCAATTAATCCGCCTCCTTTACTTGCGATTGCTGGATTAATTTTTCCGCTTGATACCAAGTACCACTGTAGCAAACGTACCATTCTGGCGTTAAATTGACCACCCGAGTATTGCCTTCAATACTTTCCCAGGTGTAGCCAATAATAATTGAAGAAATTTCAGATTCTTCAACACCAGCTGCTAACAACTCATCTTTAATAGTAGCTGTTGGTTGCAACTCCGCCACTTCATCAGAAGGAATCGGTACTTGAATCGTGTTGGTGCTTCCTTGAATATGAATTGCTTTGCTATCTTCAGAAACCGTGCTATCCGCTGTTACGCTTAACAAGCCTTGTGAAAATTCACTAAACACCGGATATCCTTCTACTAAGAAACGATAATTAACCGTATTTTTATCACGATCAAAATAGCGTAAATTCCCAAAATTAGTGCCTAATTTTTTTACATAATCAAAACTTTGCGTGTATACATTATCTAGTCCAGTTTCCAATGGTAACTGTCCTCTAAAATCAACCAATTGCTCAATATTACCAGCGTTAACCGTTAAGCGCTCTTCACCGCTAGAATAAACCGAATTGGTTTCGTTATTGACATTTTCCACATCTTGAAAGAAAGCATTACTAAACAATGTAAAAGATTGGGTAGATAAGATATAGCTATATTTTTTTAAAGAAATACTTTCATCAATATTATAACGCCCTAAGTTATAAGTATTATCCCGTGTTACATCAAGTAAGTTAGGCATTTTTTCTGCCATAATTTGTTGATACTTATCCGCTTTTCCAGAAAAAGCTAATTGATAAACCGTGTGTTCTTTTACATTCATAAAATTTACTTGTTGATTCGTAAAATCAATTTGAACTTTAGAAAACAGATAATTTTCTGCTTCATCAGAATCTTTAATATCAAAATGATAAATTTTTAAATACTCAGCTAATGAAAACGGACTTTCATATAGCAACTCAATGCCTTCTGAAATTTGTAGATACTCCGCAAAATCTTTTTCATTTTGATAAACAACCACCGCTAATACCCCAACCGTATCTTTAGCTAATTGCTCTTGAACCTGACTAATTAAATTTTCACTTTGGGTACCTTTAATCGTATCCTCTTGCAGCCAAGCAAGTTGTAAAGGCAAAAAGGTATCCGTCATCTTGCGATAATTTTGATTTTCCGTCACTAATTGCTTAGTATCTGTGGAAAAACGTTTAGTATGAGCTGGGCTCAACCATATATTATAAGAAAAATATAAACTTAAACCAATTAAAGAGACTAACAGGAGCCTCACAAATCGTTCAGAAATTTTCATTCCCACCAGTCCTCCTCATAAGGTTCATAAGGTAAGGCAATATAAAAAGTCGAGCCTTTGCCTTCTTGACTCTCTGCCCAAATCGAGCCTTCGTGGGCTTTCACAACTTCTTTTGAAATTGCTAATCCTAAACCAGTACCACCTTGCGCACGAGCCCGTGCTTTATCCACCCGATAAAAACGGTCAAAAACCCGCCCTAAATCTTTGCGGGGAATCCCTAAACCTTGATCACTAATACTAAAAATAATATTATTGTGGGTTTCAATTAAACGACAAGTAATCGCACCGCCATCTGGTGAATATTTAATGGCGTTATTCATAATATTATCAATTACCTGAGTCATTTTATCTGGATCGGCTTCTACCCATAAATCTCGTTGGGTAAACTCACGACGAATCACATATTTCTTCTCTTGATTATTAACCATCATATCAAAGCGATCCAAAATAAAGTTAACAAATTCATTAAAATTGACTAGTTCTTTTTGAACAGTTGTCTTACCATTATCCATCTTAGTTAGGCTTAACAGATCATTAATCATGCGAATCATACGATCGGTTTCCTCTAATGTAACATTTAAAAAGTTGGGGGCTAATTCTTCATCTTGCCAAGCCCCTTCGCTTAAAGCTTCAATATAGCTGCGCATACTTGTTAAAGGTGTCCGTAATTCATGAGAAACGTTAGAAACAAATTCTCGTCGCTCTTGCTCTGTCCGCTCTTGTTCTGTTACATCATGAAGCACCGCAACAATCCCGCTAATAAAACCAGAATCTCGTCGCAACATTGAAAAGTTAACTTTAATAATCAATTGATCGCTTTCCCGATGAGAATTAGAACGGTCTAAAATTAAATCTTCCGTTTCTTCTAATAAACGTCGGAAAGTATACTCTTTTTCAATATCTAATAAAGTTAAAATCGACATCCCAATAGTTTCTTCACTAGTCACGCCTAATAAAGATAAGGCCATATCATTAATTGTAATTACTTTACCACGACGATCGGTAGCAATTACCCCGTCAGTCATATGGGTTAACACGCTATCCAGTCGATTCCGCTCTGATTCCATTGAATCTTGTGCTTCTTCAATCCGCTCAGACAACTGATTAAAGGATTCTCCTAATTGACTTAATTCATCTTTACCATAAATCTTTGCTCGACCAGTGTAATCGCCATTAGCGATTCTGACTGCTAACAAGCGCATTTCTTCAATTGGCTGCGTAATGGAACGCGAAACTAAAAAAGTAATGATTACTGAGATTAAAGCCGCAATTAAAGAAGCGCTAAAAAAGATGACGGCAATCCGATTAATTTCGGTATATTTCCGTTCCAAATTACTACGGACGTATAACGCACCAATCACAGCATCCCCACTCGGATCTTGAATGGGGCGTACTGTGATATGAACGCGTTTACCTTCCTCATCAACTGCATCTTCACTTTTTAAAGTAAAGGCATTTAAATCGCTATAATCATTTTTAGTACCAACTAAATTACTATTGCGAGTATCTTTCGCGGCTAAAATTACATTATTTTCGTCAACTACCCGAATTTCTAAAACATCAGAAGTAAAATTATTTTCAACAATCTGTTGAACTTCATCTGCACTTTCTTTAGTATCATTTAGCTCAGAACGAATCGTCGCTGCCATTGAAGTTGTGCGTTGATCCATAGAACTGTAAAAAGAATCAATCGTTGAGTTCTCCAACCCCCGGATAAAATAAGCACCAATAATTTCAATAGAAATCAGTAAAATTAAGATAAACGCGACCGCAATCTTAAAGTTAACCGACTGAAAAAATCGGACTTTTTTCTCCATAAATGCTTACTCCTGTTCCGGATTTCTTAAATAGTAACCAACGCCACGGCGAGTCACTAAATAGTTAGGATGACTTGGGTTGTCTTCAATTTTTTCACGTAATCTCCGAACGGTAACATCGACTGTTCGGACATCACCAAAATAGTCGTAACCCCACACCGTTTGTAGTAAATGTTCTCGGGTCATTACTTGACCAAGGTGTTTACCTAAATAATGTAATAATTCAAATTCACGATGCGTTAACTCAATAGAGTCGCCCCGTTTAGTAACCATATAAGCATCAGGATGAATTGTTAAATCACCAATTGCTATTTCTCCTTGGTTGCGGTCATTGCTTTCTTTCGTAGTCGCACCACGACGTAAATTTGCTTTAACCCGCGCTACTAATTCACGATTAGAAAATGGTTTGGTTACATAATCATCTGCACCTAACTCTAAACCTAAAACTTTATCAATTTCAGAATCTTTAGCAGTCACCATAATAATTGGCATATCGTGAGTTTTACGAACTTCCCGTGCAACTTCTAAACCATCAATTTTAGGTAACATTAAATCCAACAGAATTAAATCAGGAACTACTTCTTCAACCATCGCTAAAGCTTCTTCCCCGTCATAAGCTGTATGAACTTCATAACCTTCTTTAGTTAAGTTAAATTTGACAATATCCGAAATCGGCTTTTCATCATCGACAACTAAAATCTTTTTCATCTCTATTCACCTCATAATATTGTTCCAGCGGAAAATGTTGCTTTCTCTTTTTGAAAAAATCAGCAAACATTGGCAGCTAAATACTTTCTTTCATTTTTATTGTTAAAAACATTATACCTTATTTTTGCGACGCTTTCACCTTTTGCTTTTTCAAACAAAATTCGCTGAAATAAAGATTAAAAAAAGAGAACGCGAGAAACATCTTCGAAACGTTGTAAACAACGCCGATGTTTCTCCGTCCTCGTGGGTTTGGCACCCAATGCCCCCTACAGGGCTCGAACCTGTGACCCATAGATTAAGAGTCTACTGCTCTACCAACTGAGCTAAGGAGGCAAAAATAACCACGTGAATATCTTATCACTGTCATTTTTAAAAAGCAACTGAAAAAAGGCTTTTTACTTGGAAAAGCTTATAAATTTATTAAATCACACACGTAGTTTTAAAAACTATGTTGACTAGTTTCGCAAACCCCACTATAATGTTATTGAAATCGTTAACCGTTTTCTAAAAAGCCGACTGTCTTTTTAACATAGTAATTACTTTGTTAAGTTTTACTACAAAATTTACAGGTCAAGGAGGATCAGTTTCACATGAAAGAAGAGCTACAAAAATGGGGAAATGAAATCGAAAACTTTCATCTACCTCGTTGGGAGGATTTGCCTGATATCGAATTATATATGGATCAAGTGTTAACTTTAGTTGAAAAGTATTTAGAAAAAGGCATGATTACCTCTGAAGACAATCATTCATGTTTAACTAAAGCGATGGTTAATAACTATGTAAAAACGCAAATGATTCCACCACCTGTAAAAAAACGTTACAATCGTACTCATTTAGCTTTCTTAATTGCGATTACTTTATTAAAACAAGTCTTAACAATTGCTGAGATAAGAGAAGGCATTTTATTTCAAGGGAAAGTTGATGGGATTCGTAACGCCTACAATTTGTTTTGTAAGGAACAAGAAAATGCGCTCCATTTAGTAGCGACTTACGCTAAAGGAGAAAAAGTGGATATTTTCAATGAAACAAGTTCACCTCATTACTTAGCAGTCAAATCCGCAACGATTTCTTTTGCAAGTAAGTTATTGACACAAAAAATGATCTGTTTAGAAATTGATTACATGAAAGAAGAAGGTAAAAAAGATGAATAAACATAAGATTGCGATTTTAGTCGATTCTGGAACCGATGTCCCTGAAGAAATTATGGCCCAAGAAGAGTTTTTTATGATTCCTTTAAAGATTATTTATAAAGACGCCGAGTATATTGATAAAGTTACCATTACTGCCGAAGAAATTTATCAACGTTTTGCCGAAGAAATTCCAAGCACTTCACTACCATCTGGCGAATTCATCAATAATATTTTTGATGAAATTAAAGCAAAAGGTTATGAAAAAGTTATTGCTATCACCATTTCAAGTGGCTTAAGTGGAACTTATAACGCTGTTCGTTTGTTAGGGGAACACTATGAAGGCTTAACGGTTCATACGATTGATACTAAAAATATTGGGATTGGTGCTGGGTTGTTAGGTGTTTACGCTTCAGATCTCTTAAAAGCTGAATTACCATTTGAAACTTTCATTGAAAAATTAGAAGTACAATCCTTAAAAGATAAAGTTTTCTTTAGTGTAGCAACTTTAGAGTATCTACAAAAAGGTGGCCGTATCGGCTTAGTGACTTCAATTGTGGGAACAGCTTTAAAATTGGTACCGATTATTTCTTGTAATGAAGACGGTGTTTATCATACGGTTGCAAAATCGCGTGGTCGTAAAAAAAGTTTTGATCGTACCATTGAACTCATTCGCGAATTCATCGGTCCACATCAACGCTTCAATTTAGCGGTAGCTCACGGTAATGCCTTGGAAGAAGCTGAAATGATGAAAAAACGTTTGTTAGAAACTTTTCCAAATGTCGAAAAAATGTTTTTCGGTCAAATTTCACCAGCTTTAGTGGTTCATACAGGTCCTGGGCTTTTAGGCTTTGGTATTCAGTTGTTAGATTAAAACTTAACTAAAAAAACGGAAAACTCACAATGAGTTTTCCGTTTTTATTATTTTTTCGGATATTGTTCTTCTTGAAATTGCCAAACTTTATCAGAAACCTTAGTAATGATGCTTTTGGCATCTTCCACATTGTTAGTATAAACCGTCAAAATGTAAGGCTTTTTTCCATAAAAAATACCAATATCATGGACATTTGCTTCATAAGTCCCAATTTTATGGGCGACTTTGGTAGTTGTTGCGGCTGTTTCTAAGCGTTCTTTATAAACCGTATTTTTCATGTTATCAATTAGTTGTTGATAATCTTTTCGCTCAGCACTACCTTCATAAAGAATTTCTAAAATATCCACAGCATCATTGGCAGAAATTTTATTCTCGCCTTTTTTAACAATTTTACCTAAATAAGTAGCGTAAATTTCTTGAACGCCTTTAGGCTGACCACCTAGCTGACGATAAAGCATATTTTTAGCCACATTATCAGAAACAGTAATCGTTAATTCGGCCAAATCAGCCAATTTATACTGTGGTTGCAAATCATTAATTAAGGTTCCCGTACCTTCTTCATAATCGGCCTTTTCATAGGCAATTTCTTGCTGCCAAGAAAGTTCACCGGCAGCTACTTTATCACTGATTAACATTACTAAAGGAACTTTGGTGGTACTAGCGCCGTGAAATTGCTTATCACCATTAATCGCAACTTTTTGCCCCGTCGCTAAATCCATATAAACAAGCGCAAAATCACCAGAGATGCCTTTCGTAACCTCTTTCAGCTGTTTGCTTAAGTTTACATAGTACTGAGATAAGTCTGCCGTAATCGGTTCATAGTTATAGTCATTTTCTTCCTCAGTCACTTCTTCAATCACAACATCAAAAGTAATTGGTGAGTAGTCCAGAATGATATCTTGTGTTTCGGCATTTACTTGATTATTCAAGCCATAAAAATACCAAATCAATGTGAAAACTCCAACCACCAATAAAAGATTGGATACAAATTGATCACTCAGTTTTTTCAAGTCCACACCTCTTTAATTGCCTGCCAGCGTTGCAACTTATAATTTGTAAAAAACACAAAAGTCTGTTAGTTAACAAACTTTTGTGTTCAATTTTTCAATATTCAATAAAAAGATTAAGCGTAATGGTTTATTTTTCAGATTTATCCAAACGAGATAATTTATTTAAACGTTCTTCTAATTCATGATAAATACCCATCACTTCATTTTTAGACTCTTCAACTTCATTAGAAATTGTTTTCGCACGATTGCCAATGTTTAACATTTCTAATTCAGCAGAGTTAATAATGTGTTTCGCTTCAACTTTAGCTTCACTAACAATTCGTGTTGCTTCTTTCTTAGCTGAAACCATTACCTCACCAATTTCTTGTTGAGATTTAATCGCTTCTTCTTGCAAGGCTTGATTTTTGAATAATAAATCATTAACTTGTTGTTTCGCTTGTAATAGCTCAGTTAATTGGGCATCATTTGAAGCATTACCACTCGTTGCTGAACGTAATGTCCGCAATTCTTGATTAGCTGCTTCACATTCGTTATCTTTTTCTTGATAAGATGTTTGTAAAGCTTTAACTTCTGCTTCAAGTACATCTTTTTGAACAAGATATTTATCATTAACAGCTCTTAAACGGCCAACTTGAATTTCTAAATCAGATTTCTCTTTTAACGCATTTTGTAACTCTTTGCGTAATTCTTCTAAATGTTCACCTTCAACGGCATTGTTTGAAGCAGAGCTAGCTTGTTTTAATTGCTTATTTTCATTTTCAAGTTGCGTATTTTTTTGTAACAACTCTTGTTGCGCGGCTTGAGCTTGAGCTAATTCTTGTTTCAACAGTTCAATGTCATTGTTAGTTGCTTCAACAGCTGTATTTTCTGCCAAGTTAGTATCCTCTTTCTCTAAGTTTAGGTTGTCAAACGCTTCAGTAAAATCCACTTCATCATCTAAATCTTCTTCAGAAACTTGATTAATACGTTCTAATAAACGTTTTTTCAATAAATTTTCCTGTCTTTGCTCTGGCATATTGTGTTCACGTCCCCTTTAGTTCATTTTTACCTGCCATTTTATACAATCTTGTGATTAATTATCTTAGATAAATAGGTAAATATTTTTATTTACATCCAGCACAATTGAAATTATTGTGCATACCTCTAGTCATACATACTACATTCTAGCATTCTAGCCCGTTATTGGCAACTTTTTTTGTAAAATCAACAACTACTCTGACTTAATCATTAAAGGTTTGACAATAAAATACCTATATTTTATCAAAAAGAGTAGCTCTGCGGTAAAACCACCCGAACTACTCTCCGATTATATCTTATTTTTCTTCTGGTTTAACTGCACAATCACAATGGCAATCGTTACAGCCACCATTGCCTCGCAAGCGGGAAATGACAACATAGCCAGCAAAACCAAAAATTGCCACCGCTAAAATTATGGTTGCCATCCGTTTGCACCCTTTCCAATTAAATCATTTGCATCCAATGAAATCGTTCCATCGTTTTGTGGTTTACCTTTTTTGAATAGGAAGTAAACCATAGTCAGTAAGACAGCGCCTGCTACGACTGTCATGGCATTGAAACTACCACCTTCAAAAATGATATGTCCAAATTGATAAATGACTAAACTAGCTGCATAAGCTAAGCCACATTGATAAGCAATCGCAATCCAAGTCCACTTAACTTGAACCATTTCGCGATGAATTGCGCCAATTGCCGCAAAACACGGCGCACATAACAAGTTGAATACTAGGAAGGAATAGGCCGCAACCGGCGTAATAACCGCTTGTAAATCACCCCAAACTTCAACTCCGTTTTCAGAAACTTCTTCAACATTATGGAATAAAATCCCAAAAGTATTCAAGACATTTTCTTTAGCAACCAAACCAGTAATTGTCGCCACGGTGCTTTGCCAGTTGCCCCAACCTAATGGTGCAAAAATCGGTGCAACTACCCGGCCTAAATTAGCTAAAATACTTTCATCGCCATCAACAGCTTTAAAACTAAAGCTATAGCTTGATAAGAACCAAATAATTATACTTGAAACGAAAATGATTGTACCAGCTTTTTTAATAAAAGCCATACCACGATCAAAAGTTTGCCATAAAACATTTTTAAGTTGTGGTAAATGATACGGCGGTAATTCCATGATAAACGGTGCTGGATCGCCAGCGAATAATTTCGTTTTCTTCAACGCAATCCCTGATAAAACAATTGCGGCCATTCCGATAAAGTAAGCGGAAGGTGCTACCCAACTGCTATGTGGGAAGAAAGCCCCAGCAATCAAAGCCACAATCGGTAATTTTGCTGAACATGGCATAAAGGTGGTTAAAATAATCGTCATACGGCGATCTTTTTCATTTTCAATCGTCCGCGTTGCCATTACACCGGGAACGCCACAACCAGTTGCTACTAACATCGGAATGAAAGATTTACCTGACATCCCAAATTTTCTGAAAATCCGGTCCATCACAAATGCAATCCGTGACATATAACCACAATCCTCTAAAATTGCTAAACAGAAAAAGAGCACTAATAATTGCGGTACAAAGCCTAACACCGCCCCTACCCCAGCAATAATTCCGCTAAGAACTAAATCTTGCATCCAGCCGGCTACATTAGCACTGACCATCCACGATTCCGCTGCTTCAGGAACGATTTCGCCAAAGAGAACTTCATTCACCCAATCTGTCCCCATAACGCCAATCGTCTGAATTGAAATGTAGTAAACCAACCACATAACAAAAGCAAAAATCGGTAAAGCTAACCAGCGATTCGTTACAATACTATCGACTTTATCGCTAATTGAAGCTTTAAAATCATCGGTATCCGTAGTGGCTAACTGAACAGCGCCTTCTACAAAGGCATAGCGTTCATTAATTAAAATCGCTTCACTATCTTCTTCAAAAACTTTTTCAGTAATTTTAATAACTTCTTCAATTTCAGTTTTTTGAATGCTGCTTAAATTAATTTCTTCGTGTACGCGCACATCTCGCTCAAATAATTTAATAGCGAACCAACGACTTTGTTGTTCAGGAACTGTTTGCCCTAAAATATCGCTGATTTCACTTAAAGCCGACTCCAAACGCTTATCATAAGTTGGATAATTCATTTCGACTTTCGTTTTTAAATGAGTTGCTGTTTGTAAAGCTTCTTCCACCCCTTGTTTTTTTAAGGCACTCATCCCTACAACGGGGGTATCTAAAGCATACGCTAATTTTTCTAAATTGATTTGTAAGCCACTTTTGGCAACCACATCCATCATGTTTAAGCCGATGACTACGGGCACGCCAGTTTCTAATAATTGCGTTGTTAAATATAAGTTCCGGGTTAAATTTGTGGCATCTACCACATTTAAAATCGCGGTGGCTTTTTTAGAAAGTAAATAATCTCTAGCAATCACTTCTTCTGGCGAATAAGGTGACATAGAATAAATCCCTGGTAAATCTTGAATTTTAATTTCTTTATTACTTTTAGCAGAACCTTCTTTACGTTCCACCGTTACCCCTGGCCAATTACCAACATATTGATTGGCGCCTGTTAATAAGTTAAAGACACTGGTTTTCCCGCTATTGGGGTTACCTGCTAAAGCAATTTCAAATGCTGCCATCTTAACTCAGCTCCTTTCGAACTAAAACTTGAGCTGCCTCATTTTTTCGTAAACTTAATTCATAGCCACGTACTTTAATTTCAATCGGGTCCGCTAGCGGTGCAACTTTTTGCACTAATAATTCAGTGCCCTTGGTTAACCCCATATCCATTAAACGACGTTTGATGGCACCCGTTCCATAAATCCTTAAT
The DNA here is from genome assembly GCF_029893325.1 of Enterococcus sp. PF1-24. Taxonomy (GTDB): domain Bacteria; phylum Bacillota; class Bacilli; order Lactobacillales; family Enterococcaceae; genus HY326. The sequence continues at coordinate 31,617 of NZ_JARXWL010000005.1, read as the reverse complement.
ACTTTGGCTTTTTCACCCACAGCCAACATATCCAAAGATAACCAAGTTTCAGATGATTCAACCGTTTCATCTACTAAAATTCCCGTTAACACTTTTTGACTTAGGGCTAAGCGAGCACTTTGAGAAAGTATAATACCAGATTCACCGGCTAAAGAAATAAGTGCAATTTTGCTCCCTTTAATAATACCTAAGCCATTTAAATGACGTTTAGTATCTTCATCCAATTGAATTTCTTGGACTTGATAGGTCTTTTTTAACTCCGCCTCAACTAATGATTTCATTTGACACCAACTTTCTATTAATCAACCATGCGATAATGATAATCGTTATCATAAGATTACTATCAGCAGGCCAAAAAGTCAATATGATTTCCTTTATTATCAGCTTTATCCCCTTGCTATTATTATTGTTTTCAGTTTATAAACATTATTTATTATTTCAGTTATAAAAATCATTGGAAAAGCTTAGCAAATCAGCCCATCAACACTAAATGTAGACACTACCGAAAAATATACCACAATATCTAGTGCTTATTTCTTGACCTTTAGAAATGAAATCCTTATACTAAATATTTGTAAATGATAAAACTCCGGAGGTAACTGAAATGAAAGTAAAAATTTTCTCTAAAAATAATTGTATGCAATGCAATATGACTAAGCGCTTTTTGGAACAACAACAAGTGGCTTTTGAAGAAATAAATATTGATAACCAACCAGAATTTCTACCTTGGTTAAAAGAACAAGGTTTTCAAAGTGTTCCCGTTACCATTGCAGAAGAAAAAACGATTGTCGGTTTTCGTCCGGACCAATTGAAGCAATTGGTGATTGGCTAATGAAAATTGTTTATTTCTCACTTACAGGACAAACAAGGCGTTTTGTTAATAAATTGGCTTTATCTAATGCCGAAATCACTGCTGATTTGCAAATAAACGAGCCTTTTATTTTGATTGTACCTACTTATTCTAGTGAATTAGTTGCGCCTGTTAGTGAATTTTTAAACCGCAATCATCACCAAAGTTTATGTCTAGGTATCGCCGGAAACGGCAATCGCAATTTCGCAGACGCCTTTATTCATACCGCCAAAAGACTAGCTAAAGAATATCAATTGCCACTACTTTTTGCTTTTGAGTTTAGTGGCACCAACGAAGATGTCGCAAATTTTACGAAAGTGGTGAATCAACTTGAGCCTTAAAGATTTAAAAAATGTAACTTATTTTCAATTAAATAATGAAATCAACCGGCCGGTAAACGGCCAAATTCCTTTACAAAAAGACCAAGCAGCTTTAACTGCTTTTTTTAATGAAAATGTCCTACCAAATACAAAGCAATTCGCAACCATTGCAGAGAAATTAACTTATTTAACCGATAATGGTTATCTTGAAACTGCCTTTATTCAAAAATATCAACCCGAATTTATTGAAAAGTTATTTCAATTTCTAAAAGAACAAAATTTTCGTTTTAAATCTTTTATGGCAGCTTATAAATTTTACTCCCAATATGCCTTAAAAACTTTTGACGGCAACCACTATTTAGAAAGTTATGAAGACCGGGTGGCTTTCAACGCTTTATATTTTGCCGATGGCGATGAAGAACTGGCGTTAAGCTTAGCTGATGAAATGATTCATCAACGCTATCAGCCAGCCACCCCTTCTTTTTTAAACGCTGGCCGAAAACAGCGGGGCGAATTGGTTTCTTGCTTTTTATTACAAGTCACTGACGATATGAATAGTATCGGTCGCTCCATCAATTCAGCGCTACAGCTGTCAAGAATTGGCGGCGGTGTCGGTATCACCTTATCTAACTTGCGAGAAGCTGGCGCACCTATTAAAGGCTATGAAGATGCTGCTAGTGGTGTTGTGCCAGTTATGAAATTATTTGAAGATAGTTTTAGTTATTCAAATCAATTAGGTCAACGACAAGGGGCGGGCGTTGTTTATTTAAACGTCTTTCATCCTGATATTGAAGCTTTTTTATCTACGAAAAAAGAAAATGCTGATGAAAAAATTCGCGTTAAAACCCTTTCTCTCGGTTTGATTGTGCCTGATAAGTTTTACGAATTAACTCGTAAAAATCAAGAAATGTATTTATTTAGCCCTTATAGCGTTGAAAAAGAATACGGCGTGCCTTTTTCTTATGTTGATATTACCGCCGAATACGACAGTTTAGTCGCCAATCCTAATATCCGCAAGCAAAAAATCAAAGCTCGTGATTTAGAAAATGAAATTGCTAAATTACAACAAGAATCTGGTTATCCTTACATTTTAAATATTGATACCGCTAATCGCGAAAATCCGATTGACGGTAAAATCATTATGAGTAATCTTTGTTCGGAAATTTTGCAAGTTCAAACTCCATCAGTCATTAACGACCGCCAAGAATATGAAGTCTTAGGCACTGATATCAGCTGTAATTTAGCATCAACTAACATTGATAACTTAATGGCTAGTCCTAATTTTGGTAAGTCTGTTCAAGCTATGACTCGCGCCTTAACTTTTGTCACGGATACTTCACAAATTGCCGCAGTTCCTTCAATTGAACATGGCAATCAACAAAGTCATACCATTGGTTTAGGGGCAATGGGCTTACATACTTTTTTTGCTAAAAATCAAATGGATTACGGTTCTGAAGAAGCCCTTGATTTTACTAATATTTATTTTATGCTCTTAAATTATTGGACGTTAGTAGCTAGCAACAAAATCGCTGTAGAACGTCAAACAGTCTTTCATAATTTTGAAAAATCAACTTATGCCAGTGGTGAATATTTCAACAAATATTTAACAGGGGAATTTCAACCGCAAACAGCCAAAGTTCAAGCTCTGTTTGCTGATATTTTTATCCCAACAGTAGCTGACTGGCAAGCTTTAAAAGAAACCGTTAGCCAAAGTGGTTTATATCATCAAAATCGCTTAGCAGTAGCGCCAAATGGCTCAATTTCGTATGTCAATGATACTAGCGCCAGCTTGCAACCCATTACTCGCTTAATTGAAGAACGACAAGAAAAGAAAATTGGCAAAATTTATTATCCAGCTGCTGGTTTATCAAATGAAACATTGCCTTATTACACTTCAGCTTACGATATGGATATGCGTAAAGTGATTGATACTTATGCTGTTGCACAACAACACGTAGATCAAGGGATGAGTTTAACCTTATTCTTACGCTCTGAAATTCCTGAGGGTTTGTATGAGTGGAAAAATACCACCAAACAAACTACTCGTGATTTAAATATTTTACGTCACTACGCCTTTAATAAAGGTATTAAATCAATTTATTATGTGCGAACTTTTACAGAAGACGCTGAAGAAATCGGTAGCAATCAATGTGAAAGCTGTGTAATTTAAAACTTTTCCAACAAAATAAAAAGGAGACAGTTATGACAACACCTTATTATCAAGCCATTAATTGGAATGAAATTGAAGATATTATTGATAAATCCACTTGGGAGAAATTAACTGAGCAATTTTGGTTGGATACCCGGATTCCTTTATCTAACGATTTAGATGATTGGCGCAGTTTATCAGCCGTCGAAAAAACAACCGTTAGCCATGTTTTTGGTGGTTTGACTCTCTTAGATACCATCCAGTCAGAAAGCGGTATGGATCAATTAAAAAAAGATATTCGGACGCCACATGAAGAAGCAGTTTTAAACAATATTCAATTTATGGAATCCGTTCATGCCAAAAGCTATTCGTCAATCTTCAGCACCTTAAATACAAAAAAAGAAATTGATGATATTTTTGAATGGACAAATACTAATCCTTACTTGCAAAAAAAAGCAGAAATAATTAATGAAATTTATAAAAATGGCTCACCATTAGAGAAAAAAATCGCCAGTGTCTTTTTAGAAACTTTTCTTTTCTATTCTGGTTTTTATACCCCCCTTTATTATTTAGGAAATAATAAACTGGCTAATGTAGCTGAAATTATCAAATTAATCATTCGCGATGAATCAGTTCACGGAACTTATATTGGTTATAAATTTCAATTGGCTTTCAATGAATTAACGGAAGCGGAACAACAAACCTTAAAAGATTGGCTTTATAATTTACTCTATGAATTATATGAAAATGAAGAACTTTATGCCGAAGAACTCTATGATGAATTAGGTTGGACGGAGGAAGTGAAAATTTTCCTACGTTATAACGCTAATAAAGCCTTGATGAATTTAGGGATGGAGCCCCTTTTTCCAGATACAGCCAATGATGTCAATCCAATTGTAATGAATGGCTTATCAACAGGTACAAGTAATCATGACTTTTTTTCTCAAGTAGGTAACGGCTATCTACTAGGGGCGGTTGAAGCTATGAATGATGATGATTATTTAATCGGTATGTAAAAAAGAGAGAGGAACAAAATTGTTCCCCTCTCTTTTGCTGTTTAAACTTCTGCAACCCACTTTTGTAACTGTGGTAAATCAATTTCTGCAAAACTATTAATCACCTGATTAGCACAGCTTAAATCTTGCAAAGGATAATCAGGATTAGCAAAGCCAACTACATACATCTCTGCTCTTTTACCTGCTAAGCTACCATTTTTCGTATCTTCAAAAACTAAACAATCCCTTGCTGCTACCCCTAAATCAGCGGCAGCTTTCAAAAAAATATCTGGTTCTGGCTTAGAGTGAGAGACTTCTTCCCCACTGACAATCACATCAAAGCAATCTTTTATTTCTAAGGCTTGCAACATCGCTAAAATTTCTTTTTTAGGAGAAGAGGACGCAACCGCTAACGGGATACCCGTCGCAGCTAAACGCTGCACCAATGCTTGCGCGTGCTTAATTGCTTTTACCCCATCTCTTTCAATCATCAATTGCCGTTGCTTGTTCATTTCAGCAATATACTCAGCCACCGTTAAAGGTAAACCCAACTCATCCTTCATCACTTGCCACATGAACTCATGAGTCGTCCCCATAAATTGATACTGATAGCTAATATCTTTAGTGAAACCAGCATCTTTCAACATAGCGGTTTTCGATTCTAAATAAGTATATTCAGAATCAACTAAAACCCCATCCATATCAAAAATAATTGCTGCTAAATGTTGCTTTTTTTCAGTCATATCGTCTACCTCACTTAGTTTTTTTATGCAAAAAACAAGCATTTGTCATTTATAAAAGATTACAAGTGCTTGTTTATTCTATTCATTTATTTCAAATACAATGCTTTTAAATCTTTTAAATCAGAAGCTGCTAAGTGTAAAACTTCTTTTGAATAGTTAGTGATATCACCAAATGTTTTTTCTAACAGTTGATAAGCATGTTCTAAATACTCTGTCTTAACTTCCATTGCTACTCGCATGGTTTCCACTTGTCGCTCATTAGCTCCTTGAGCGATTAGCTCGTCAAACATCAGCTGATTAGGCACTTGACGTTGCGCATTAGTTGCCAAATAATCTTGATAAATAGTCGTTTTCGGCACATCTAATAACTCTAAAGTTAAAGCAGCCGCAATCCCCGTACGGTCTTTTCCAGCAAAACAGTGAAATAAAACAGAACCATTTTCAGTTTTTAATAACTCTTCAAAGTATTGACGATAACCTTCTTGCGCTCCTTTATCTAAAATCAAGTTATCATAAATTGAAAACATATGTTGGTCAATGCCTTCAACGTCGCCAACTTCCATAAAGCTGCTCATACTAGCAGTATTTTCAACATCTTTCATAATATCAATCCACGCATAATTGATTTCTGGCAACTGATCATCTGGGCGTTTTTCCCGCTCATCAGCCCCACGTAAATCAATTACTTTAATTAATTGATGTTCGTTTAATAAATCCCGACTTGCTTGATTCAAGTTGTACAATTCCCCTGAACGTAACAAACGATTTTCTTGAATTTTTTTGCCTTCACGATTTTCTAGCCCACCAAGTTGGCGAAAGTTAGCTAAATCTGTTAATTTCCCCATTAAAATAGTCCTCCCTAATTCATAACCTTCAACTAGTCGTTTTTTCGGTCTCTTTTCCTTAACTATATCATAAAATCGCTTAAAAAATGAAGCTTTCTTTAATAAAAAAGTGAGATAAGTCAATTATTAACTTATCTCACTTTTTTATTTTTAATTATAATTTAGCAGCAGCTGCATCATCAAGAATTACAACTACGTCATTGTGTTTTTGCAAAGCACTAGCAGGTAAATCTTCTGAAAGAGGACCATTAATCATCCCCGCAATCGCATCAGCTTTGGCTTCACCAAATGCCATTAAAACGATTTTTTTACTTGTCATAATAGAGGCAATCCCCATAGAAATTGCTTTTGTTGGCACATCTTCAACTTTTTCAAAGTAACGTTTGTTAGCATTGATTGTTGATTCAGTTAATTCTACTACTTGTGTTTCAGAATCAAAAGAGGTGCCAGGTTCGTTAAAACCAATATGACCATTTTGACCAATTCCTAAAATTTGTAAATCAATTGGATGTTCAGCAATTACTTGATTGTAACGTTGACATTCTCCTTGTAAATCAGTAGCTTTGCCGTTAGGTACAAAAGTTTCTTTAAATGGTTTTTGATTGAATAATTGTTGATTCATAAAAGTTCGGTAGCTTTGTTCATCTTCAATTCCTAAACCAACATACTCATCTAAATTGATTGATGTCATATCAGAATAATCAGTATCACTAGCCACCATACTTGCATATAAACCTTCTGGTGTACTACCTGTTGCTAAACCTAAAACTTTAGCGCCATTAGTCATTGCTGTTTGGATAAGTTCGTAAGCCTTTTGGCCACCTTCAAGTGCATCTTTCACGCGAATAATTTCCATGATAAATCTCCCCATTTCATTTTTATTAATATGTAAATTTTTCAAGTTCATTTCGGTATAGTCCAATTATATTGCTTTTTTCTGTTCCCGTCAATTAGTATAGACCAAATTTCTATTCAAAAAAAATCCTTTTTATCAAAAACTTCTGTAATTATACAAAAAAGCAGGATTTCCAAAAATGAAAATCCTGCTTTTCTAATTTTAAGCTTTTTTAGCTTGAATTTTATCACGATAAAATTTAACTTCAGCGTCACTTGCATAAACATAATGACCGTCTGTAATTTCTTTCAACGTCCGAACTTGGCCGTCTTTTTCAACAGAATCATCATATTTAATCCGAGTACGAGTTCGTTCGTAATCTGGATCTGGTAACGGAATTGCAGAAAGTAAACTTTCTGTATATGGATGAACACCATAGTTATAAATTTCATCACTTGTACCAACTTCTAACAATTTACCACCGTGCATAACACCAATCCGGTCACTGATGTGTTTAACCATTGATAAATCATGGGCGATAAATAAATAAGTTAGATTTTGATCATGTTGTAAATCTTGTAATAAGTTAACAACCTGTGCTTGAATAGATACATCCAAAGCAGAAATTGGTTCATCACAAATAATAAAACGTGGTTTTACTGCTAAGGCTCTTGCAATCCCAATCCGTTGACGTTGACCACCAGAAAATTCATGGGGATAACGCGTCCCATGGTTTGGATCTAAACCAACTGTTTTTAAAAGCTCGTTTACGCGAGCATTTCGTTCTTCAGTTGATTTTGCTAAGCCATTAATATCAATACCTTCAGCAATAATATCATTAACTTTCATCCGTGGATTTAAAGAAGCATAAGGATCTTGGAAAATCATTTGCACTTCCCGACGGAATTTACGTAATTCTTCTTTGCCTTTTATTTTCGTAACATCTTTGCCTTCAAAAATTACTTCGCCACCTGTTGGTTCATTTAGACGAATAATTGTCCGGCCAGTTGTAGATTTACCACTACCTGATTCACCAACCAAGCCAAAAGTTTCACCTTCGTAAATGTGGAAAGTTACATCATCTACAGCTTTTACTTCATCAGGACGGCCAACATTAAAATATTGTTTTAGTCCTTTTACATCTAATAAAATTTTATCTGACATGCTTCCACTCCTTTACCCTTTTTTAGCTGCTTGTTTTTCTTGGAAAATCTTCCAGCGGCGCTGAATTTCTAACGGCGGTTCTACTTTTGGTGCTTGTGGTGCTAACAACCAAGTCGCCGCTTGATGTGTACTAGAAATTTCAAAATAAGGAGGTGCTTCTTCAGTATCAATTTGCATTGCAAATTCATTTCGTGGATAGAAAGCATCACCAGTTGGTGGCGCTAATAAATCCGGTGGCGAACCAGGAATTGCGTACAAACGGTCTTCTGTGCCTTCTAATGTCGGCATAGAACCTAGTAAGCCCCAAGTATAAGGATGTTGTGGATTGTAGAAAATTTCTTCTGAAGTTCCCACTTCCACAATACGTCCCCCGTACATAACCGCTACCCGGTCAGCTACATTAGCGACTACCCCTAAATCATGGGTGATAAAGATAATTGAGGTATTAATTTTACCTTGAATTTCTTTCATTAATTCCAAAATTTGTGCTTGAATCGTTACATCCAACGCCGTTGTTGGTTCATCAGCAATTAAAACTTCTGGATAACAGATTAACGCAATCGCAATAACAATCCGTTGACGTTGACCACCAGAAAACTGATGAGGATAGTTTTTCAAACGTTTTTCAGCATTAGGAATCCCTACTAGATTTAATAAATCTAAGGCTGCTTTTAAACCTTCTTTTTTAGAAACTTTATTATGTTTAATTAATGACTCCGCTACTTGTTTACCGATTGGCATTGTAGGATCTAAAGAAGTCATTGGGTCTTGGAAAATCATGGCAATTTCTTTACCACGAATACTTTGCATTTCTTTTTCTGATTTCTTAACGATATTAGCGCCTTTAAATAAGATTTCACCATTATCAATATTAGCATTGCTAGAAAGCAATCGCATAATACTACGCGTAGTTACAGATTTACCACTTCCAGATTCCCCTACAATTGCTAAGGTCTCTCCTTCATATAAATCAAAGCTTACGCCACGAATAGCATGCACTTTACCAGCGAAAGTATCGAAAGAAATCTTTAAGTCTTTTACTTCAAGTACTTTTTTCAAATTCATCACTCTTTCATTTTCGGATCAAATGCATCACGTAAACCATCTGCCAACAAGTTAAAACAAATCATAATTACTGACAAGGTTACAGCTGGTACCCACATTAAATATGGTAAATAGCGGAAAGTTTTGTAGCCTTCATTCAACAAAGTTCCCAATGAAGCAGTCGGTGCAGATAAACCTAAACCGATGAAACTTAAGAACGCTTCGAAGAAAATTGCTGATGGGATACTAAACATCATTTGTACAATAATCACACTAGAAATATTTGGCAAAATATGTTTAAAGGCAATCTTAAATTTAGATTCCCCTAAAGTTAACGCCGCCAAGACAAATTCTTGGTCTTTTAACTTCAAGGTCTGTGCCCGCACAACCCGTGCCATTGAAATCCAGTTAGTAATTGCCATCGCTGCAATAATTGAGAAAATCCCAGGTTCAAATACAACTAGCATCAAAATCATTACAACTAAGTTAGGAATACCTGATAATACTTCTAAGAAACGTTGCATAATATTATCAATCCGTCCGCCAAGTAAACCAGAAATCAAACCATAAGTTACCCCAAATACGATATCAAATAAGGCAGCAACAAAGGCAATAATTAATGAAACTCGTGTTCCCATAAATAGACGACTTAACACATCACGACCTAAACTATCTGTTCCTAAAAAGTAATTAACATCATCTGGAACTTTAGCTTGAGCGTATTTATCTACTAATTGTCCGCCAACCATCGCTTTACCGTTTAAACCATTAATGTTTAAACCAGGAATTCGTGGTGGTAGATTAGTATAATTTACATTTTGTTTTGTTGGATCCTGAGGAGAAACAAAGATTGTAATAATCGCGATCAGGATGATTAAAATTAAAATGCTTAACGAAATTACTGCTGCTTTATTTTTTTTCAAACGACGCCAAGAATCTTGGAAGAAGTTTAATGAAGGAGCCGCAATTTTTTCCCGTTCAGCAACGCTGTCAGTTGCTAATGGTTGAAATTTGGAAGCAGGTAGATTTTTAATTTTATCTGGTAATTGATTTAATTTAAAACTTTCCATTAGCCTTTGCTCCCCCCTGTAATACGAATACGTGGATCAACTAATCCATATAAAACATCCACGACTAAAATAACAACTACTAATAAAGTAGAGTACATCATCGTTACTGCCATAATTGTTGGATAGTCATTTGTCATAATTGATTTTGTAAATTGTTCCCCGATACCAGGAATCGCAAAAATATTTTCTACTACTAAAGATCCAGTCATCAAACCAACTGTTAATGGACCTAATAAAGTTAGTAAAGGAATTAAACTATTGCGTAAGCCATGACGGAATGCTACTTGCCAACGGCTCAAACCTTTAGAACGAGCTAATTCAACATAGTCACTATGCAACACTTCTACCATCTCAGTCCGAATAAAACGTGCCGAATCGGCTAACGGCGACATGGCTAAAGCGATCGTTGGTAAAATCGTATATTTGAAACCATTCCATTGAGCAATTGGTAACAATTTAAATTTGATTGAGAAAATATATTGCAATAATACCGCAAAAACAAAGTTAGGAATTGAACGACCTAAAATTGCCACTAAAGTTGCTAAAGTATCAACAATTGTATTTTGCTTCATCGCTGCAATAACACCCAAAATAATTCCCACAAAGGTTCCTAGTAATACGGCTTGCAACCCAAGCTGTATAGAAGGTCCAATTCGTGCAGATAGCAAATTCGCTACTGGTTGATTTTTAAATTGGAATGAAATCCCAAAATTCCCTTGCACGAGATTTTTTAAGTAAATCCCATATTGAACTACTACAGGCTTATCCAAGCCGTTTTGTTTATTTAACAGTTCAATTGTTTGGGCACTTAATTTTTCTTGATTGGTGTATGGTGTTCCTGGTAATAATTTCATTAAAAAGAACGTAATAGTCGCAATCAACCACAACGTAATAATCATGAAAAATACACGCTTCAAGAAATATTTAATAAAGTCACTCAATATTTCCGCCTCCTAAAGCATTTTTGACTTTCTTTTGTAAATTAGATAAAGTAGAATATGTAAAGCCACAGGAACCCTCTGATTAAGAGAATATTCCAAAAACTAGACAAAAAGAAAAGATGTGAATCCACTTTGAAAAAGAAGCCCTATCCTATAATTATATCACTTATTTGCCTATTAGTAAGTATTTTAATTGCAATTTACCAAAAAAATTTGTCTTTCGAAACATTATCCAACCATCTATTTATGTTTACTTTACTTTTTGTAATCATTGGTGGTGCTTTAACGGTCTTTGCCTCTGGTTTCTTTGATTTTTTCCAACAATCGATGCGTACAGCTCTTGCTCGAAAAGAAAAAAGAAGCCAACCTTATACAAAACTCTCCGAAGTCGGTGGGCAATCGTATAAATTATGGTTATTAACCGCGGGCTGTCTCTTATTAACATCACTTATTTTTCTTGCAATTGCTTACTTATAAGTAAATCATCCTTTAAAAGTTATGAGGCTGGAAAGCTTTTCCAGCCTCACTTTTTTTATCTTGATTACTATATAGTTTACTCTTCAATATAAATCCATTTGAAGTCACGTTTTACGCCTGAAGCATGGTGAACCATACCTTTTACGTTTTCAGCACGCATATGTGCTTCAGCTTTTTGATAAACTGGCGCAATTGCCGCTTCATCCATAATGATATCAGAAGCTTCAATCATATCTTCCCAACGTTTATCAGCATCTAATGCATCTGTTACAGCCATTTTTTCTAGTAATGCATCATATTCTGCATTCGTCCATTTCCCACGGTTATAAGAACCATCTGTAGCAAATAAATCTAAGAAGCTACTTGGATCAGCATAGTCAGCTCCCCAGCCAGTCATAACGATATCAAAATCACCATTATTTGAACGATCTAAACGAACTGCAAATGGTACAGTACTTACTTTAACTTTCATACCTTCTAAGTTCTCTTCTAAAGCACCTTGTAGATATTCTGCAATTTTCTTACCACGTTCAGAATCATCCGCTAAAATTTCAACTTCTAAAGTTTCTACGCCTAAATCTTTTTTCGCTTTAGCCCAATGTTCTTTAGCTTTATCAACATCGAAATCTGCTTTAGTGCTTACTTGGTCAACAAAATCTTTACCAGATTCATCAAAAACTAAATCAACTGGAATTAGATGATAAGCAGCTAATGAACCATTTGAAATAATGTTGTTTACAAATGAATCACGGTCGATACAGTAAGATACAGCTTTACGTAAATCAACATTTTTCAATGGTGAGTCTTCCGCTCTTTGATTGTACTCAAGATAGAAAACAGAACCTTCCATCTCACTTACCATACGTGGATCGTTCGCCATTTGTTGTGCTAATTCACCAGATAAAGTAATATCATCAACTTGACCATCTTCAAATAAATTCAAAGCAGTTGAGCTTTCTTTAACTACTGTTACTTCAACAGCATCTAATTTAACGTTTTCAGCATCCCAGTAATCAGGATTCTTCACGTAAGACCATTCAGTATCAATCCCAGGTCCATCAAATTCAGCTAAAGTAAATGGGCCATTATAGATTGCTTTATCACTATCAGATGCATATTTATCTCCAAATTCTTCCACAGTTGCTTGATGTTGTGGGAAGAAGTTAGGGAATGCCATTAAATATTCAAAATAAGGTGTTGGTTTAGCTAAAGTAATTTCTAATTCATAATCACTTACAGCTTTAATTCCTAATTCAGAAACTGGTTTTTCACCAGCAACCACTTCTTTACCGTTTGCTAAGTTTTCAAAGAAAAATGCATATTCAGATGCAGTTTCTGGATTAGCAGTCCGTTGCCAACCATACACATAATCATCAGCTGTTACAGGATCACCATTTGTCCAAACAGATTTTTCATTTAATTTAACAGTATAAGTTAATCCATCTTCACTAAGTGTAGCCATTTCAGCTGCCCCAGCTGGTTCCAATTCTTGGTCAGCATTTACTCGGTATAAGCCTTCATAACAACTATTTAAAGCGTTATGACTCACTACATCTGTTGCTAAAGATAAATCCGCTGTTGGCATTTCTTGTGATTCTACAAAGCGGAAGATTTGTTCACTAGCAAGATTACCAGTATCTCCACCAGTAGCCGCACCAGAATCAGTTGTTGTATCAGAGCCGCCCCCACAGGCACTTAGAACTAAACCACAAGTTGCTGTTAGTCCAAAAAGAACACTTTTCTTCATTACATTACCTCTTACTATTTTTTATTTTCAGAAAGATTAAGTTTTTCTGAAGTTAATTAAGATTTTAATGAATTTTCATTAAAAAAGCAACATATTCACTTCGAAAATATCAATAAAATAATTTTAAATTTAACTAGTTAATCAACACAGTGTCGAAAAAATCTTATCTCCACTCAGTTTATAGAAGTTAAAGTCCATTTCACTTAAGAATAAATAACTAAAAAAATAATACTACTTTTTTTCAAATTTATTCATAAACTCAGATTTATTGATTTAAAGTAAAAAATAAAAAAAAGAACCAATGCCAAAATTCAGATTGGTTCTTATTTTCATTAATACTTATTCTTCAATGTAAGCCCATTTATAATCATATTGTGCGCCTGCCGCATGAGCGACAATTCCTTTAAGATTGGTTGCTCGCATATGGCCTTCGGCTTTTTGATATACCGGAATAACACCTAATTGATCTAGCATAACTTTTTCAGCATCAATTAGATTTTGCCAACGAGCAACTGGATCATTGGCATTTTTAACAGCTGCGTCTTTCACAAGTACATCATATTCTTCATTGCTCCAACGACCACGGTTGTAAGAGTTTCCTGTTACGAATAAATCTGAATAGCTACTTGGATCAGCGTAGTCAGCGCCCCAACCACCTAATAAAATATCAAAATCACCTTTATTACCACGGTCAATTCTGACAGATAATGGTACTGGGCTTAATTTGACAGTCATACCTTCAAGGTTTTCTTGTAGAACCCCTTGAATATACTCAGTCATTTTCTTCGTAGAATCGGTATCAGATGACATTAATTCAAATTGTAAACTATCAATCCCTAATTCGGCTTTAGCTTTTTCCCAATATTCTTGGGCTTTTTCAACATCGTGTTCAACTTTAACGCCGACATCTTTACTGAAGTCTTCGCCAGTTTCAGGATTGAAAGACATCGCTTCAGGCACTAAACCTACAGAAGCCACTGAACCATCCCCAAGAATTTGTGTAACTAAAGCATCACGGTCAATTGCATAAGAAATTGCTTTTCGCAAATTAACATTACGGAATGGTGAGTCTTCTTCAATTTGATTCAATTCGATATAGTAGCTAGTTGCTTCTTTTTGACTAACAAATTCAGGGTCATTTGCCATTTGTTGCGCTAATTCACCTGTCAAAATAACATCTTGCATCTGACCATCTTCAAAAAGGTTATAAGCTGTAGATGCTTCTTTAATTACACTTACATTAATAGTATCTAATTGGACTGTTTCAGCATCCCAGTATTTATCATTTTTAACGTAGCTCCAGTCAGTATCTACCCCTGGGCCATCAAAATTATCTAAAACAAAGGGACCATTATAAATTGCATTTTCACTTGTTTTAGCATAATCATCCCCAAACTCCTCAACAGTTGCTTGATGTTGTGGGAAGAAACTTGGGAAAGCTAAAAAATAAGGGAAATACGGTGTTGCTGCCTCTAAAGTAATTTCCAATTCATAATCACCGATTGCTTTAATTCCTAAATCCGTAACTGGTTTATCACCAGTAATTACATCAGGGCCATTGGCAACTTTTTCATAAAAATAAGCATACTCTGAACCTGTTTCTGGATCAGCAGTTCTTTGCCAGCCATAAACATAATCAGCTGCAGTTACAGGATCACCATTTGACCAAGTCGCATCTTCTCTAAGTTTCAATTTGTAAACTAAACCATCTTCGCTAATTTCTGCCATTTCAGCCGCACCAGCAGGTTGTGGTTGACTATCAGCATCCAAGCGATACAAACCTTCATAAACATTGTTCAAAACACTAAAACTAATGGTATCTGTTGCCAGTGATAAATCCGCTGTCGACATTTCTTGCTGTACAGCTTTATTGAAAACTTGTTCAGTACTTCCGCCACCAGCATTATCAGTTGAACCTGTTGCAGCATCTTTGCTACCGCCACAAGCTGATAAGACAAGTGTGCATACTAACAAAGTCCCAAATAAACGATTTTTCTTCATTTACATATCCCCCAAATTTTTATTTTTTTACAACTTAATTAGATTTTAATTAAAAAATTAGAAAAATGCAACAAAAAAATAAATAGTTACTCAAAAATGTAAATATATTAATTTTATTTTTAAACAAAAAAAACAGATTGAAGGATCTAGCATCCTTCAATCTGTAAAGTTTATTTATTTTAGTTTACTCTTCGATGTAAACCCATTTGTATTCATAAGGGGCACCGGCACCATTGGCAACTACGCCTTTGATTTTTTCAGAACGTAAGTGTCCTTCAGCTTTTTGATAAACTGGAATCGCACCTGCTTGAGCGCTGATTAATTCTTCAGCTTCCAGTAAATCTTGCCAGCGTGCTTCTGGATTTGTAGCGTTGGTAGTCGCTGCTGATTTAACTAAAGCATCATATTCAGGATTTTCCCAATGGCCACGGTTATAACTGTTACCTGTAGTAAATAAATCCGTGAAACTACTTGGATCTGAATAATCAGCTCCCCAACCGCCAATTACTACATCAAAATCACCACTATCAGAACGATCCAAACGCACGGTAAATGGAACGGTGATTAATTTGACAGTCATACCATCAAAAGCTTCACTCCAAGCACCTTGGATATATTCACCAACACGTTTAGTAGAATCTTGATCATCAGCTAATAGTTCAAAAGAAAACTCTGTAATTCCTAATTCTTTTTTAGCTTTTTCCCAATATTCTTGAGCTTTTTCTAAATCATATTCCATCGCTGTATTTGAATCTTCAATGAAATCATCACCTGTTTCAGGATTGAAAGACATACCTTCTGGAACTAAAGTTTTTGAAGCCACACAACCGTCGCCTAAAACATTAGTTACTAAAGCTTCACGATCAATCGCGTAAGACAAAGCTTTTCGTAAGTTTTCATTGTTAAATTCAGAATCAGCTTCCCGTTGATTCATTTCAATATAAGAAGTCCGAGAATTTTTAACAACTACAAATTCAGGGTCATTCGCATTTTGTTGTGCTAACTCACCAGTTAAAACAACTTCATCCGCTTGATCGTTTTGGAATAAACTTAAACCAGTCGCTGATTCTTTAACAACTGAAACGCTGATTTTATCCATTTGGACTGTTTTAGCATCCCAATATTTATCGTTTTTCAAATAGCTCCACTCAGTATCTACACCTGGACCATCAAAGTCAGCTAAAACATAAGGACCATTGTAAACGGCATTTTCACTCGTTTGTGCGAAATCAGTCCCGTATTCTTCAACAGTTGCTTGGTGCTGTGGGAAGAAACTTGGGAAAGCCAATAAATAATCAAAATATGGTGTAGCTGTATCTAAAGTAATTTCTAATTCATAATCGCCTACTGCTTTAATTCCTAAAGTATCAGCAGCTGCTTCATCGGCCATGATAGCTTTAGCGTTAGCGACATTTTCATATAAGTAAGCGTATTGTGAACCTGTTGCAGGGTCTACTGTCCGTTGCCAACCATAAACATAATCAGCTGCGGTTACGTTATCGCCATTTGACCATTTAGCATCGTCTCGCAATTTAATTTTATAAACTAAACCGTCTTCGCTCACTTCCGCCATTTCAGCGGCGCCAGCGGCTTCAACTTTACTTTCTGGATTTAAGCGATATAACCCTTCATAAACATTATTCAAAGCAGCAAAACTAATCGTATCAGTTGCAATTGATAAATCGGCACTCGGCATCTCTTGTAAGACACATACACGATATTCTTTCAAATCGCCTTCTTTGCTAGTAGCAGCTCCTGAATCAGCCGTTTTATCGCTACTTCCGCCACAAGCTGCTAAAGTCATTGAACAAACGAATAGCAAACTCAGTAAACTTTTTTTCTTCATATTAAATTCCTCCTAAATTTTCAGCTAAATTAATTAGCTAACCTTCAAGCGAACAACATTTCATCCCCCAATGAAAATGCCTTCCACTTTTTTTACTGATTTTTTTCAATCAATGTAAAACTATTTTATTAGAAAAATTAGTTAATTGCAATCTTTTTTTCATTTTTATCTTCTTTGATTCTAATTTTACGGAAAATTCTTATATTTCATACAATTAGATTAAAAAACTAAAATATTCACATTTTTTAAACGTAAAAGAGCTCCTTTCATTTATTAGATATTTAAAAGTACCAAAATTATTTTTTAGCATATCATTTTGAAACAGGCTTTTTAAGACAAAAATCTTACCATTTCTGACAAAAAATCTCTTTTTTATAATTATCATGCTAATATAATAATTATAAAAAGGAGGTTTTTACAATGTATGAGTATAAATCAGAAATTTTAGTAACAAAAACAAAATGGCTTTCTGATAAAGCAGATGCGCAAGATTTATTTGAGTTAGATAACTTAATTAATCAACGCGCCAAAGAGGGGTGGGAGTTAGTTACTTATTCCTATATGTCAACTTCGTTACAAATTAAAGGAGCTACTTTGATTACCTTTAAAAAATTAAGATAAATCAATTGAAATCATTCTATTTTAGAAAAACAAAAAAGCCCTAGAACTCTTGATTTAACAAGAATCCTAGGGCTAATAATTTTAGAAAAAATTATTTAACAGTTACTGAAGCGCCAACTTCTTCAAGAGCAGCTTTTAATGTTTCAGCTTCGTCTTTAGAAATGCCTTCTTTAACTGGTGCAGGAGCGCCATCAACTACAGCTTTAGCTTCTTTCAAGCCTAAGCCAGTTGCTTCACGAACTGCTTTGATAACTTTAACTTTTTGGTCGCCAGCAGCTGTTAACTCAACAGTAAATTCTGTTTGTTCGTCAGCTCCACCAGCAGCAGGGCCAGCAGCAGCAGCTACAGGAGCAGCAGCAGATACGCCAAATTCTTCTTCGATAGCTTTAACTAAGTCGTTTAATTCTAAGATTGTCGCGCCTTTTAGCTCTTCGACAATGTTTTCAATGTTCAATGCCATTATAAATTTCCTCCATTTAATAAATGTTTTTATATTTTTTTAATTATTGATTCTTATGCGGCAATTAAGCTGCATCTCCATCTTTGCTTTCTGCCACTGCGTTGACAGCGTAAGCCACGTTGCGGACTGGCGCTTGTAGTACAGATAACAGCATAGAAAGAAGACCTTCGCGGTTTGGTAATTTTGCCAAAGCAACGATTTCTTCCAATGAAGAAACTTTACCTTCGATGATACCGCCTTTGATTTCTAAAGCTTTAGCTTCTTTAGCAAATTCGTCCATAATTTTCGCAGGGGCAACTACATCTTCGTTACTAAATGCAACGGCAGTTGGACCAGTGAAAACTTCTTCCAAACCTTCTAAACCAGCTTGTACTGCAGCACGAGAAAGAATAGAGTTTTTGATAACTTTCATTTCTACGCCTGCTTCACGCAATTGTTTACGTAAACGTGTTACTTCATCAACAGTTAGTCCACGGTAATCAACGATTACTACAGATGCTGCTTCTTGAAATTTCACACATACTTCATCAACAATTGCGGATTTTTTTGCGATAGCTGCTTCACTCACTTGAATTTCACCTCCTGATTTTGATGGAAGAGTTATTTGTTTAAAAAAACAAAAATAACCCTATGCCACCGTAGACATAGAGGGACCATTGAATTTCTCAACATGTGTCCTCGGTAGGAAATTAAGGTAAAACCACCTACTGTCTTCGGTACAGTTAAATTTTTTAACTTCAACTACCTTATCATAAATAAGGTAGTTGAGTCAAGTTTTAATTTAACGATTTAATTAAAATGTGTTTTGGTCAACGTGAACGCCAGGACCAAATGTTGTTGTTACAGTGATATTTTTCATGTATTGACCTTTAGCTGCTGCTGGTTTAGCACGCAATAAAACGTCATGAATTGTTTTGAAGTTTTCAATCAATTTAGCATCGTCA
Organism: Enterococcus sp. PF1-24; assembly: GCF_029893325.1. Classification (GTDB taxonomy): domain Bacteria; phylum Bacillota; class Bacilli; order Lactobacillales; family Enterococcaceae; genus HY326. The sequence goes on along the minus strand of NZ_JARXWL010000005.1, from coordinate 12,565 downwards.
AAAGATACTTTACCGATTGGAACATGGATATTACCGGCACGGTCTACACGGTAAGTTACTTTACCAGCTTTAACTTCGTTAACAGCTTTAGTTACGTCCATTGTTACAGTACCAGTTTTAGGGTTAGGCATTAATCCTTTAGGACCTAAAACACGACCTAATTTACCAACTTCAGCCATCATGTCAGGCGTAGCAACAACTACGTCAAAATCAAACCAGCCACCTTGGATTTTTTGAACCATGTCAGCATCACCAACGTAATCTGCACCAGCAGCTTCAGCTTCTTTAGCTTTGTCGCCTTTAGCAAATACTAAAACTGATTGAGTTTTACCAGTTCCGTTTGGTAATACAACTGCCCCACGAATTTGTTGGTCAGCTTGTTTAGGGTCTACATTTAAAAGGTAAGCAACTTCAACAGTTGCGTCAAATTTCGCAATGTTTGTTTCTTTTGCCAAAGCAACTGCTTCTTCAACAGAATATGCTTTGTTTGTATCAACTTTTTTCAATGCTTCTTGCATTTTTTTGCTTTTTTTAGCCATTTTGTTTCCTCCTAGAATGTGGTTATAACGGTTGTACCTCCCACGTTTTCTGCATTTTTCAATACAGAATCAACTGAGAAGCCGTCTTTCAGGGTCTGATGAAGAAATTATCCTTCGACAGTAATCCCCATGCTTCTTGCAGTTCCTTCAACCATACGCATTGCAGCTTCGATGCTAGCAGCGTTTAGGTCTTCCATTTTAGTTTGCGCAATTTCTTGAACTTGTGCTGAAGTTACTTTAGCAACTTTAGTTTTGTTTGGTTCACCAGAACCTTTAGCAACGTTTGCTGCTTTTTTCAACAAGACTGCTGCTGGTGGTGTTTTAGTAACGAAAGTGAATGAACGGTCTTCGTATACAGAAATTACCACTGGAATAATTAAACCTGCTTGGTCAGCTGTACGAGCATTGAATTCTTTAGTGAATCCCATGATGTTAATACCTGCTTGACCTAATGCTGGACCTACTGGTGGAGCTGGTGTTGCTTTACCTGCAGGAATTTGCAATTTAACGATTTTTTCTACTTTTTTTGCCACGAGACATACCTCCTTGAGTCCGTGATGTGGTTAATTGGAGATACATATTTCTCCTCCCACCTCGCTTAGAAAAACTAAGCATTAAAAACTGTGCGTACAGAAAACGCACACTGATTTATTATAACAACTTTCCCCAGAGTTGCAAGAGGAAAAGCAAAGTTTTCTGTAATTTCCCTAAAAAAATGCTCCTGTTTCTACTTAATTAACTGTTAAACAATTTTTTCTAAGAAATAGCAAAAAATTTACTTAGAAATGTTTCCTATTTCTGACACTCTTTGCAGAAAGTGATACACTTAGCTTTATTAAGTTTATCAAGAAATCAATCTGGGGGGGAAAATAAGTGGCAGATTTAAAATATCGTAGTGTTTTTGACATCATTGGTCCGATTATGGTAGGCCCAAGTAGCTCTCACACAGCTGGAGCGGCTCGCATTGGTAAAATCGTCCGCACGATTTTCGGCGAACAACCTGATGTGGTGGATATTTATTTATATGAATCTTTTGCTAAAACTTATCGAGGCCACGGCACTGATGTCGCCTTAGTTGCGGGTTTGCTAGGAATGGAAGCTGATGATAGCCGCCTACCTAAATCTTTACAAATCGCCCATGAAGAAAAAATGGAAGTTTATTTTATTCCTAAAAATGAAAAAGCCGAACATCCTAATTCAGTGCGGTTAGTTTTAACTAAAGGCAACCGTAAATTATCAGTTACCGGGATTTCAATCGGCGGTGGCAATATTCAAATTTCTGAATTAAATGGTTTTAAGTTGGCCTTATCAATGGGAACACCGACTTTTATCATCGTTCATCAAGATATGCCTGGCATGATTGCTAAAGTCACTAATATTTTATCAGCCACCAATACAAATATCGGTACCATGACCGTGACCCGTGAATCAAAAGGGGAAAAAGCGATTATGATTATCGAAGTGGATGATCCGCAAATTATCGAAACCGTTGAAGGCTTAAATCATTTGCCTGGTATTTATAGCGTTAATTATTTTGATTAAAGGATAGAGGAAAATAAAATGTTTACTACCATTCAAGAATTGGTGCTGCAAGCTGCTGAATACGATTCCGTGGCTGAATTAATGATTGCTACCGAAATAAAAATGTCTGGCCGGTCCAGAGAGCAAATCCTTGATTTAATGAAACAAAATTTAAATGTTATGAAAAGTTCTATTGATAAAGGTATTGCCGGCGTTACTTCAGTCACTCAGTTAACCGGCGGTGATGCGCCGAAACTCGCTAAATATATCAATGAAGAAAAATTTCTCAGTGGCAAAACTTTATTAAAAGCCGTCCAAAATGCAATTGCTGTCAATGAAGTCAATGCCCAAATGGGTTTGATTTGTGCCACTCCCACTGCTGGAAGCGCCGGCGTGGTAGCTGGAGTATTGGTAGCAGTTAGCGAAAAATTGGCGTTATCAGAAAAACAGCAGTTAGCGTTTTTATTTACGGCTGGTGCTTTTGGTTTAGTAATCGCCAACAACGCTTCAATTAGCGGAGCGGAAGGCGGATGCCAAGCTGAAATCGGTTCTGCTAGCGCCATGGCTGCAGCGGCATTGGTCTGCATTAATGGTGGCTCCCCTGAGGAAGCCGCCCAAGCAGTTGCCATTAACTTAAAGAATATGATGGGTTTGATTTGTGACCCAGTAGCTGGTTTAGTTGAAGTTCCTTGCGTCAAACGCAATGCTTTAGGGGCTTCACAAGCCTTCATTTCAGCTGATATGGCTTTAGCTGGTATTCGTAGCGTGATTCCACCAGATGAAGTGATCCGAGCAATGTATCAAGTCGGCCGTCAAATGCCCGCAATTTTTAAGGAAACAGCAGAAGGCGGCTTGGCAACTACGCCCACTGCACAGGCGATTACTGCAAATCTGCAACATAAATAAACTTAAAAAACCGCTAGCTAAACTTCTTTAAAAAGAATTCTGCTAGCGGTTTTTGCTATTTTTACTGCTGGCGAGCAGCTGCTACAAATTTATCCATTTTTTGATAAAGGGTTGCTCGCAAATCAGTTAAATTTTCATGAACTAATTCTTTATTTTTTACTAGTTGTTGCCCGTTAACCCACACCGCTGCAACATTGCTGGCATTGGCTGAATAAACTAAAGCAGAATATGCATCATAAATTGGAAACATATTAACGCTTTGGGTTTCCACTAAAACTAAATCAGCTTTTTTACCAACTTCAAGACTGCCCACATCTTTAAATCCTAAAGCTTTAGCGCCATTAGTCGTTGCCATTGCTACAATTTCTTTGGCGGGAAATAACGCTCGGTCGTGATTTTTCGTTTTATGAAAATTTACCACCATGCGCATTTGTGTAAACAAATCCAGAGTGTTACCGCTACTAGGGCCATCTGTTCCTAAACCTACCGTGATTCCTTGGGCAACCAATTCTTTCACAGGGGCAACGCCTTTAGCTGATTTCGTGTTGGCAGCAATGCAATGAGCGACACTAACTTGACCTTTAGCTGCCGCTAAAAGTTCGATATCTGCTTGAGTCAGATGAATTCCGTGAGCTAGAATAAATTCACAATCCAAATACCCTAAATCTGCTAAAAAAGCTAACGGTGTTTGCTGATATTTTTCGGCAAATTCTGTCATTTCGTAATCCATCTCCGCCACATGCATTGTGATGGGCGCTTGATATTTTTGACTTAAAGCTACAATTGCTTGTAAATCAGCAATTTTATTGGTGTTGGGAGCATGTGGAGCAATTGCCGGTTTGATTAATGGATGTTGTTGCCATTTTTGCAGTAGTTTTTCACAATAAGCTAAACTGGCTTGCGTGTTCGGACTGTCGCAGGTGGGCATATCAATAATCGTTTCACCGACAACCGCCCGCACTTGCATTGCATGACAAACTTCCGCTACTTCATCTTCAAAATAATACATATCACAAAAGCTGGTGACGCCACTTAATAACATTTCAGCAATCGCATAGGCGCTACTAGCTTTGACTAAATCTTTTGTCATATAAGCATTTTCTAACGGAAATAAAAAGCGTCTTAAACGATCTGGGACATCATCACCTAAAGAACGAAAAGGAATCATGCCGCAATGAGTGTGGGTATTGACAAACCCCGGTAGTAAAATCCCACCTGCTCCATCAATTACTTTTTCAGCCGCAGGCAACGATTCTGGCATTGCTCCTACCGCAATAATTCGCTCATCTTCAATTAAAAGATAGCCATTTTTATATTCTTGTCTATGCTCATCCATAGTTAAAACATGGACATTTTTTATTAATGTTTTCATAATAATCGCCCATCTTCAGGAAAAATCAACGGATAAAAAGTCTGTTCACGGGTATTCATCATGCCGAAATCAGTCACTTTAATCGCTGGTGAGACTGGCAACGATAACGTTGAAAATGACATAATCTCATTCATATTACGATAACCTAAATTTTGCATCGCCGCTCTGACTTTTTGTAAATCAGCGCCTAATTCTGAAATTGGCGCTTGCGAGACAATTCCGCCAATCGGTAACGGACAGCGGCCACTGATTTCATTACCGGCAACAACCACATAGCCACCTTGCATCGCCAACAATTCCTGCTGCGCTTTTAAAATAGCCGCTACATCATTCCCCATCACCATTAAATTATGATGATCATGAGCCCAAGTCGTAGCAATGGCGCCTTTTTCAGTAATCGCTTCTTCAATCAGAGCATAAGAGATATTGCCGTTTTTACCATAGCGTTCCATGGTAATCAGTAAGCAACAATCGCTATCTTCCCAAGCTAAATAGCCATCAATCACAGGTAATTCTTTAACAATTGGTTCGGTAAAAGTGCCCACCTCTTGTTTTTGAATTACATTGCAACGAACTGTCGCTAAGTCAGTCGCGACTTTCAAGCGCAAATCTTCAGCAGTTAATTGTCGGCAATTAACCGTTTGGTAATAACTTTCAGGGAAAATTTCAATTTTTCCAGGATGAACTAAGACATCCCCTTTTTGAAAAACTTGCTGGCCTTTTTTATAAACTGCAGCAATTGAAAAATCGGCTAAATCATCCAATAAAATGAAATCGGCTAAGCGACCAGGTGCGATTATTCCTCGATCATTTAAACTCATTCTGCGAGCCGGCGTGTAAGTCGTCATATAAATCGCTTGTTCAACGGGTAATCCAGCCGCCACCGCTTTTTTCAGATTTTCGTTTAAATGGCCTGTTAATAAATCATCTGCCATCACATCATCGGTAATAAGACAGGCGTAATCATAAAAATTATTCTCTACAATCACCGCCATATTTTCCGGCGTAATGGATTTATTTTGAAACTGAATAAACATCCCGTTTATAATTTTTTCATAAAGAGATTCCGGGAACTGGTGGGTATGGTCAGAAGTAATGCCACTATATAAAAATGCAGCTAAATCTTCTTGATAAACTTTCGGACAGTGGCCCTCTAAGGGCATCGTCGGGCGCTCTTTTTGACATAAAGCAATAATTTGGCGAATCAAGGAATCGGGTTCATAACTTATACCTTTGAAATTCATGGCTTCCCCTAAACAAATTATCCGCGGATCCTGCAATAAATCAGCCACTTCTGGTAAATCGACAATCCCCCCCGTTGTTTCTAGCTCGGGGGTTGTTGAAGGAACAGATGAAGGAATCGCGTAAAAAATATCGACTTCTGTTTCAGCCTTCATAAATTCTTTTTGCCCTTCAATCCCAAAAACGTTGGCCATCTCATGGGCGTCAGCCACCACCGTTGTCACCCCAAAAGGTAAAACCGCTTTAGAAAAAATTGTCGGTGTCGTCATGGAACTTTCAATATGCATATGAATATCTAATAAACCGGGAATCAAATATTGTCCGCTGGCATCAATTATTTTTTCTGGAGCTAAATTACTTAAATCTTCAGTACTAATATAATAAAATTTATCGCCAGCTACCGTTACGTTTTTAATTTCAAAGGATTGCTTCATAGTATTAAAAACTTGGGCATTTTGAATTAATAAATCAATTTTCATCTGTTTTTCCTCATTCTATTTAAGCTATTTCCATTTTAACTTAGTTGACAAAGCAGTTCAATTATTCCCTGCGAAAATCCTTAAAGTTGTCCTTTTTTATCGTAAGCTGTTAAATAATACAAAAAAAGCTGAGGTTCCCCTCAGCTTTTAAAAATTTTATTAATTAAATTAGTTGTTTAATAAACGGTTCCACTGGTCAACCCAAGTGTTTAATTGTTCATTTACAAAAGTAAAATCAACCATTTTGGCACGGTCAGCAATTTCACCTACTGTTTTGTTACCAACTTCATCTTCAGATAATCCAACAGTTGTGTTAACTGGCGCTTCATTAAGGGCAGCTACTTTTGATTTTTGTGATTCAGCACCAATCCGGTAGTTAATGTATTCGTAAGCTAAATCTTTATTTTTAGCATCTTTAACAATATTCATAGTGTTGTAGTTAGCATATGTGCCGCTTGTAGGTACTAAATATTCCATTGTTTCAGAGTCGCCTTTAACAATATCATAAGCAAAATCTAAAACGACAGCCACTTCAATTTCACCAGCAGCAAACATATTAGCTAAATCAGATGATTTGGCATAAGTTTTTACAATGTTAGGTTTTAATTCTTCTAACGCTTCAAAAGCTGCTTCGCCGTTGTCGCTTGTGATATCTACACCAGCATATTCGCTAGCAATATACATCATCAAAGGTCCACCAGTTGTTGTAATATCAGGAATTGCCACTTTACCTGCTAAATCTTCACTCCAAAGATCAGCCCATTCAGTAATTTCGCCAACTTTTTCGCTATCATAAATAATACCGACACTGTTAACTGTATAAGGTACACCAGCGCCGCTATCGAAAACTTCTTTAGCACCATCAGTTAAATCAGCTAAGTTTGGTAATTTTGCTTCATCAAGTTTTTCAAACAAGCCTTGGTCGCCACCATCAGAAGCGTTGGCTTGTGCTAATTCAATTACATCAATTCCGCTATTTGGATTATTGGCTAATTTTGTTAAACGATCGCCACTATTACCAAGATCCATTGTTACAGTAGCACCAAATTTGTCTTCAAAAGGCTTAATTACATCGCTTTTTACGATGTCTTCACTTAAACCAAATGTTGATAACACCATTTCTTGAGAAGCTTTGCTACCAGTGTCGCTACCGCTATCCGCTGTTTTTTCAGTGCTACCACCACAAGCGCCTAAAACTAACGCACTTGCTAAAGCAACAGTTCCTAATAAAAATTTCTTCTTCACAAAAAGTTCCCCCAATTTTTATATAGCTGAAAGAGTAAATATGCTCTTTGTCAGCTATTTTTTTATTCAAACATTAGCAAGTCGCTAATTGTTTTAAAACCCAATTATTTATTTTCCAAAAGAATAATTTTTTCTTTCGGGAAAGTTAAAGTAATTTTTTCACCTGTTTCGTAAATTTGCTTATCATTCCCGTTAACTAAAAATTTACCTAAAGCAGTGGTTACTTCATATTGATAGCTTTTTCCTAAAAATGTTCGGACTTCTACTTGACCGTTGACGATATTTTTTTCTTCTGTGGAAGCAATCTCAATATCATCAGGCCGAATTGTTGCCACTAATTCCTTAGCAGGCGCTTGTTCATAAGTTGTTTCAAAAATAGCTTCACCACTGCGATATTCTTTGCCCGCCACTTGTTCCATTGCAAAGAAGTTTTCAAAGCCAATAAAGTTAGCCACAAATTTTGTTTTAGGATAACGATAAATCATTTCTGGTGTATCATATTGTTCAATTACGCCGTTATTCATAACCGCAACTTTATCAGAAATAGAAAAACATTCTTCTTGATCGTGAGTAACGAATACTGTCGTAATCCCTAATTGCTGTTGCAGCCGTTTAATTTCAATCCGCATTTGCACTCGCAATTTAGCATCTAAATTACTTAAAGGTTCATCTAATAATAATAATTTAGGTTCAATCACTAACGCCCGCGCTAAAGCCACCCGTTGCCGTTGTCCACCAGAAAGTTGTTTAGGATAGCGACTTCCTAGCTCTTCCAAGCCACAAACCGCTAACATTTCATTCACTTTTTTATCCATCTCAGCTTTGCTGATTTTTCTAAGTTTTAAACCAAAAGCAACATTTTCTGCAATCGTTAAATGGGGAAATAGTGCATAGCTTTGGAAAACCATCCCAAAATTACGTTTATGAACAGGCACTTTAACCATTTCTTCATCATCTAACACAAAAGATCCATCATTTGGGGTGATTAACCCCGCAATCACTCGCAAAGTAGTTGTTTTCCCACAGCCACTGGGGCCTAGTAAAGAAACTAGCTCGCCTTTTTCCATCGAAATATTTAAATGTTCTAAGATATTTTGCTTGCCATCATAGCTAACACGAATATCGTTTAAATTTACAAAACTCACAAAAATCCTCCTCATCTCAATCTATTCATTTTTTCAGTTTGGTGGTTTTAGGCGATTGAAGCTAACCCTAATGTTTTTTCAATAATAAACATCAACACAATCGTCAAGAGCATAATCATCACCGAAATCGCTGAAACGGTTGGATCATAAGTATATTCAATATAGCTTAATAAAGAAGTTGGCAACATCGTTACTCCCGGACCAGATAAAAACATCGAAACCGGCACATTGTTAAAAGAATTAACAAAAGCTAACATAAAAGCCGCAAAAATTCCGGAAGAAACATTTGGTAAAACAATCTGGATAAAAGCTTTTAAACGCGTGTAGCCCAACGTCCAAGCCACTTCTTCAATTGAAAAATCTAACTGTTCCATGCCAGAACCAACGACCCGAATAATATAAGGTAAACTAATTAAAAAATGTCCGATTAGTAAACCTTGAATAACTGGCAGACGTAACTGAATCACAATAAATTGAAACAAAGTATAACCCACAACGATTCCCGGAATCATCGTTGGCGAAAGAAAGAAGCTTTTCAAAAATTTCTTACCTTTCATAGAATAACGAGAAAGAGCGTATGAAGTCGGTACTCCGACTAATAACGCTAAGAAAGTCGCGCCACAACCAATTGATAAACTCAATTTAAAACTACTTCTAAAAGTTTCTGACGATAAAGCATTGGCATACCATTTCAATGAAAATTTCTCAACTGGAAACTGAATCGTGGCTGCTTCGCCAAAAGAAGTCCCCACAATGACGATTAACGGAAAGAATAAAAAGGCAAATACCACTACGGCAATGATTGTAATCCATTTTTGCTTACGCATGGTCTAAGTCCCTCCGATCAATCTTTGCAGCTACAAAGTTTAAAGTTTTATTTACAAACAAGGTAATCGCAATCATGATTAAAGCGATCATACTAGCTGAAGTCCAATTACCTAAGGCTGAAGCTTGTTGGTACAAGAAAGTAGCTAACATCATTTTTTTATTGCCACCTAATAATTGTGGTGTCGTATAAGCCGTCATCGTACCAGTAAATACTAAAATACTTCCGACAATCACACCAGGGATACATAAAGGTAAAACAATTTTATAAAAAGCTCTAAAAGGACTAGCCCCTAAAGTTTCAGCTGCTTCTAAAGTTTCTCCTTCAATATTTTCCATAACACCAATTAAAGTAGTAATCATCGTTGGCAAAAATAAATAAATCGAACCAATAATAATAGCAAATTCCGTATAAAGAATACTGATTGGCTCCGAAATTATCCCAATTTTCATAAGTAAATTATTAACAATGCCGTTTTTTCCTAAAATATTAATCCAAGCAAAACTCCGAATTACAGAATTCGTTAATAAAGGAAACATGGTTACTGCCATTAAAATGCTTTTCCATTTTTTGTTAACGCCAGCAATAAAGTAAGCGGTCGGGATTCCTAAAAGAATACACGATGCCGTCACGATTAAAGCAATACGAATCGTCCGAAAAAGAATCGTTTGATTGTAGTCATCGGTTAAAAAGTCCCAATAACTTTTAAGAGTAAAACCGGCTTCAGTTGAAAACGTTGGCCAAACGCTGTTTACTAAAGGTAAAATCATAAAGAATAATAACAAAATCACCCCTGGTAAAACAATAAGATACGGCACATTCCGTTTCATTTGCAAACTCCTTTACTTTTCATTTTAAGCACCCTTCAACAGGCTGCTTTTCACTCCATGTATTATAATCAAAAAGACGAACATTTGCAACATAACTTCCAGTTAATTTTTATCTATTCCCCAAAATTCCTTATTTCACAACATTTTAGTGATGGAGCTAGATAAAACACGAACATTAACTTTAAAAAACCGCACACAAAAGTACAGTCTTTTAAAAACAAGAAAAAAAGCATAGCTGCTTTTGACAACTATGCTTTCTTTATAAATGTTTGCTAATTAAATTTTATCAACTTGCTCAAAATCAAGTTCGGTACTAGTTTCCCGGCCAAACATATCAATACTTACTTTTAATTTTTGTTTTTCGTTATCAATTTCTTGAACTTCGCCTTCTAAACCAGAGAAAGCTCCTTCAATGATTTTAACAATTTCGCCAATTTCAACTTTCAACTCAGTGTGGCGAGCGCTCATACCAATTGAACGTAAAATATGGTTGATTTCTTCTTGTAGTAATGGTGCTGGTTTACTACCGGCGCCGTGAGAGCCCACAAAACCAGTTACGCCAGGAGTATTACGAACAATATACCAAGAATCATCTGTCATAACCATTTCAACCAAGACATAACCAGGGAAAGTTTTATGAATAGTTTCTTTTTCTTTACCATTTTTTGTTTCTTTAACAGTTTCTTCAGGGACAACTACTCGGAAGATATAATCACCCATCCCCATACTTTGTGCCCGTGATTCAATATTTGCTTTTACTTTATTCTCGTAACCAGAATAAGTGTGTAATACGTACCAATTTCTTTCAAAAGTTTCCATTATTAGCCCTCCATGATGTTTTTGTTGCGTCTAAATTAATCCAAATAAATCCATTAACAAATTTATCCTATTTTTTTATCAAAATAAAAAAACCTCAGCAATCCCGAGATTTTTCCACACAAGTATTATATCACTCACCAACTAAATTGGCTAGCATAATTTACTTTACAAATGAAGATAAAGCAAATGTAATTACAGAATCCACTACAAAGAAGAAGACACCAAAAATAATTGAAGTTTGAACAACTGTTAAAGTATCACGACGTAATTTTTTACCATTTGGCCAAGTTACCTTCTTCATTTCATCTACTACACTACGAAGAAATTTCATTTATTCTTTCCCCTTTCCCATTACTTAGTTTCTCGATGCAAAGTATATTGATTGCAATATTTGCAAAACTTATTAATTTCTAACCGTTCCCCACGCTTGCCTTCACTTACTGATTTCGTATAATTACGAGACCCACAAACGGAACAGGCCAATGCTGCTTTTTTCGTTGCCATTATTAGGTAACCCCCTTATGTTTGTAGAAACTACAAACAATCATTTCCTTTTAGGGCATTCATCTATTTATTTTGAAGCTTAATTTCAAAACGCCTGTAAACGTACCTAACTACATTATCATTTTCTGCGTCATCTGTCAATTTTTCCAACAAGAAATTGACCTTCGCAACAGACTTTGAAAAAAATAATTGTTGCGAAAACAGCGTATTTTAACTGCTATTTTACTCCATTTAAGAGATTTCAAAAGAATTTTTCGGAAATCGCACACAATTTCTATGGTTTCCTAAATAATTATGTTATCATGAATATATCAAAACGTTAGCTGTTAGGAGGCGAATTAGATGTTATTAAAATCTATCGTTTATAAAAAAGCAAATATCACCACAGTTCATGAAGGTTGTACTTTAGAAGAAGCCTTACAAATTTTAGAAGAGTCTGGTTTCCGTTGTGTACCGATTCTCGATGAATCTGGTAAAATTTTCCGTGGAAATATTTATAAGATGCACATTTATCGGCATAAAGCCAATGGTGGCGACATGAATCTGCCAGTTACTCGCTTATTAAAAAATGCTACTAAATTTGTTTATGTAAATACTTCTTTCTTTAAAATCTTTTTCACGATTAAAGAGTTACCTTATATCGCTGTTTTGGATGAAAATAATCATTTTTATGGTATTTTAACTCACAGTGCTTTATTGACTGTTTTACAACAATCTTGGAATATCGAAACCGGTAACTACGTTTTAACCATTGCTTCTACAGGTAAACGAGGAGATTTAGCTAGCATGGCTAAAATCATCGCTAAACATTCTGATATCGCTGCCTGTATTACTTTAGATGTAGGTAAAGATGAATTTATCCGCCGCACGCTGATTACTTTACCAGAAAACACCAGCAATGAAGTTTGTGCAACTATCGTTGAACAATTAGAACGTAAAAACTTTAAAGTTGTAGAAATCGAAAACTTAAAAGAAGAATAAACGTCCGCTAATCGGACTAAAAAAGCAGTTAAAGTAAAATTATGTTTAACCATAATTTTCTGGCTCTTTGTCAACTGGTGTTGGTGAAGAGAAAATCCAATAGAATAATTTGATTTTTGCAGTCAAGCAGCTTTCATTGCTTGACTGCTTTTTTCT
>NZ_JARXWL010000004.1 GCF_029893325.1 Enterococcus sp. PF1-24 | reverse complement strand
CCACAAAACTTTATCTTAATGCACGCAGCTGGTGCCAACGTATCTGGTCAGATTGCTTCAGTAATCGCCGGAGGCTTGTTATTAGCTTTGTTAGTATGAGGATAGCGCAATAAAAGCGATTTGAAGAAAGGAAGAAACGCTAATGTCAGAAGACTTAATGAAAGCAATTGAATTATTAGTATTTGGTTGGGGTGGCGTCTTTATCGTAATCTTTATCATTTACATTGCTTCACAAATTTTAACTAAATTATTTCCACCTAAAAAATAGAGTGTTGTAGCTAGGGAAACTTGCTTTGAAAACTAACGGTTTTCAAAGCAAAGCTTCTGCTACCACTTGATAGATAAATGATTTGAGATGATGAAAATGTTTACCCTTAAAAAGTTATGGTTAGCTAAAGATAAACTGGCTTATCAAGCTTGGCAGCAATTACTGTTGGCAGCTGATTTAGACCCTCATGAAGTTGTCGATTATACGATTGGAATTTATGATGATCAGCAATTAGTGGCCACCGGTTCATTAACAAGCAACATTATTAAATGTGTAGCAGTTAGTAAAGCTTATCAATCAGAAAATTTATTAACAAAAGTTATGATGCATTTAATGGAAACCTTGAGAGAAAATGGCTATCAGCATTATTTCGTTTACACTAAGCCAAGTAATCTGATGATTTTTCAATCTTTAGGATTTCAAAAAATTATTGATACTGATACGATTTTATTTATGGAACAAGGTTCTCCTGATTTTTCAGATTATCTAGCTTTCTTAAAAGAAAACAAAAAAGTCGGCACAGCTAGTGGCACTGTGATGAATGCCAACCCATTTACGAAAGGCCATCAATATTTAATCGAAACCGCTGCCAGTCAGAGTCAGCAAGTTTATGTTTTTGTTTTATCGGAAGACCGTTCGGAATTTTCTAGCGAGGAGCGGCTAGCGTTAGTCAAAGCGGGCACGGCGCATTTAGAAAATGTCACTATTTTACCGACGAATGATTATATGGTTTCTTCAGCTACTTTTCCAGCTTACTTTTTAAAAGAAAAAGCAGAATTGGCAGTAGCTAAGGTACAAGCTACTTTAGATGCACAATTGTTTAAAGACAGAATTGCACCACTTTTAGAGATTACCACTCGTTTTGTGGGAGAAGAACCATTTTCAGAAGTAACCGAACTTTATAATCAAAGCATGCAACAAGTTTTTGGGGATGAATTAGCATTGGTTGTTTTGCCAAGGAAGATGATTGCTGGCGAAGCCATTAGTGCCACCAAAGTCAGAGCAGCTTTGCAAGCTGGCGATTTAGCTTTATTGAAACAATTTTTACCAGTAACAACCTATGACTATTTGAAAAAAGCTGGCAAATTGCCTGCTAAAGAATAAAATCAATTAGAGGTGAAGAAAGTGGAAATTACAAAAAATGCTGTGGCTGGAACTGTTGAATCTAGCGACATTATGATTACTGTCGATGCAAATAATACTAATGAAATTAGTATTAGCTTAGATAGTAGCGTGGAAAAACAATTTGGTGAACAAATTCGTAAAGTAATTACAGATACTTTGAAAAACTTAGGCGTGACTGCTGCTAAAGTAACAGCGGTTGATAAAGGCGCGTTAGATTGTACAATTCAAGCTAGAACGATTACTGCTGTACATCGGGCAATGGGTAAAGACAGCTATAACTGGAAGGAGATTGACTCATGGAACGTTTAAGAAGAACGATGATGTTTGTACCAGGTGCTAATGCCGCGATGTTGCGGGATGCGCCACTTTATGGTGCTGATGCAATTATGTTTGATTTAGAAGATGCTGTTTCTTTAAAAGAAAAAGATTCTGCACGGATGCTTGTTCATTTTGCTTTGAAAACTTTTGATTATAGCGGAATTGAAACCGTTGTCCGCATTAATGGTTTAGATACTGTTGGTGCACAAGATGTAGAAGCGATGGTTTTAGCTGGAGTCAATGTAATTCGTTTGCCAAAAACAGAAACCGCTCAAGATATTGTCGATGTGGATGCGGTAATTACAAAAGTTGAAACAGAAAACAACATTCCTGTCGGTATAACTAAAATGATGGCAGCTATTGAATCAGCAGAAGGTGTTTTAAACGCTCGTGAAATTGCAAAAGCTTCCGAACGTTTAATCGGGATTGCTTTAGGGGCAGAAGATTATGTGACAAACATGAAAACTCGCCGTTATCCTGATGGACAAGAATTATTCTTTGCTCGCAGTATGATTTTACATGCAGCTCGTGCAGCTGGAATTGCAGCGATTGATACAGTATACTCTGATGTTGATAATACTGAAGGGTTCCAAAATGAAGTTCGTTTAATTAAACAATTAGGTTTTGATGGTAAATCAGTTATTAATCCACGTCAAATTCCGTTAGTCAACGAAATTTATACGCCAACTGAAAAAGAAATTCAAAATGCTAAAGAAGTCATTTGGGGTATTCGTGAAGCAGAAGCGAAAGGTTCTGGCGTTATTTCTGTTAATGGTAAAATGGTTGATAAACCAATCGTTGAACGAGCAGAACGAGTAATTGCTTTAGCGAAAGCTGCAAAATTAATTACTGAGGAGGATATTTAATCATGGTATTGAATAAAGTAGGTAAAGATATTCCTCAAGCATACGCTGACCAATATGGCGTCTACGAAGGGGAACTAGCTCATATTGAAGCATATACAGAAGTAAGTCGTAAAATCAAACCAGTTAAACCAAGAGATACAAAATTATTAGGTAGTATTCGTGAAGCCATTGAAAAAACCGGCTTAAAAGATGGTATGACGATTTCTTTCCACCATCATTTCCGTGAAGGCGATTATGTGATTAATATGGTTTTAGCTGAAATTGCTAAAATGGGTATTAAAAATATTTCAATTGCCCCAAGTTCAATTGCCAATGTTCATGAACCAATTATTGAACATATTAAAAATGGCGTAGTAACTAATATCACCTCTAGTGGTTTACGAGATAAAGTTGGTGCGGCTATTTCTGAAGGTATTATGGAAAATCCGGTAGTGATTCGCTCTCACGGCGGCCGAGCACGCGCAATTGCGGCTGGCGATATTCATATTGATGTGGCTTTCTTAGGTGCCCCAAGCTCTGATGAATACGGTAATGCCAACGGAACTGTCGGTAAAGCAACTTGTGGTTCTTTAGGTTATGCGATGATTGATGCAAAATATGCCGATCAAGTCGTAGTAATTACTGATTATTTAGTACCATTTCCTAACACGCCAATCAGTATTCCACAAACGGATGTTGATTATGTAGTTGAAGTGGATGCTATTGGCGATCCCAACGGAATTGCTAAAGGGGCAACCCGTTTTACTAAAAATCCTAAAGAATTGCTAATTGCTGAATATGCCGCAAAAGTGATTACTAATTCACCTTACTACAAAGAAGGTTTTTCTTTCCAAACTGGAACCGGTGGGGCATCTTTAGCGGTTTCTCGTTTCATGCGGGATGCGATGATTAAAGATGGCATTAAAGCCAGTTTCGCCTTAGGTGGTATTACGAATGCGATGGTGGAATTATTGGAAGAAGGTTTAGTTGAAAAAATCATCGACGTACAAGATTTTGATCATCCATCTGCTATTTCGTTAGGTAAAAATACTAATCATTATGAAATTGATGCAAATATGTACGCTTCTCCATTAAGTAAAGGTGCGGTTATTAATCAATTAGATACAGCGATTTTATCGGCTTTAGAAATTGATACAGACTTCAATGTTAACGTTATGACTGGTTCTGACGGTGTGATTCGTGGCGCTTCTGGTGGTCACTCAGATACCAGCATGGCTTGTAAAATGAGCTTAGTGATTTCACCATTAGTTCGGGGTAGAATCCCTACAATCGTTGATACTGTTAATACAGTAATTACCCCTGGCGATAGCGTGGATGTTGTAGTTACTGAAGTCGGTATTGCAATTAATCCTAAACGTCAAGATTTGATTGAACACTTCAAAAAATTAGATGTACCACAATTGACAATTGAAGAGTTAAAAGAAAAAGCCTACAGTATTGTTGGCACACCACAACCAATTCAATATGGGGATAAAGTCGTTGCCCTAATTGAATATCGTGATGGCACTTTAATTGATGTGGTAAAAAATGTCTAGTCAATTATTTAACGGTCCTGAGGTTAGTTTGCCAGAAATGTTAGATGCTCGTGAACAGCGGCAAGCGACACAATTGGCTTTTTTGAAAAAAGAACCTAAGCAGGCTTTGCTATTAGCTACTATGAATATTCCCGGTCCGGTTAAAAATTCACCTGAACTGGTGCAGCTATTTCATCAAGTTTCATCAGTAATTGAAACTAGTTTGCAAGATGTAAAGAGTTCAGCTAATCTTTTTCGTAATGAAAAAACGGGTTTGGAATATTATTTATTGGTACCAATAGCACCCCTTGAATTAAAAAAAAGAATGATTGAAATTGAAGAGCAGCATCCATTAGGGCGCTTATTCGATTTAGATGTATTATATATAGAAAATGGCGAATTAATCGGTCTTAGCCGCCAAACCAACGGCTTGCCAAGACGACGCTGCTTTGTTTGTGAGGGTGATGCCAAAGAATGTGGGCGGGCAAGAAAGCATACTATTGCTGAGATGCAAGCTAAAATCATTGAAATCACCCAACAAGCCAAAGTGTAAATGAAAAGAAAGGTGTCAGAGAAACTTTAGTTTTTCTGATGACCAGCTTCTTTTTCAGAAGTAGAAAGGAAAAAGAACATGACAAAAAAAATTCAGATAATGGAAACCGTGCTACGAGACGGTCAACAAAGTCTAATTGCTACGCGGATGCCAACTTCCGACATGCTACCGATTATTAAAACATTAGATGAAGCCGGCTATTATGCTTTAGAAATGTGGGGCGGGGCAACTTTTGACTCTTGTATTCGTTTCTTAAATGAAGATCCTTGGGAAAGATTACGCTTAATCCGTAAAGAAGTCAAAAACGCTAAGTTGCAAATGTTATTACGAGGACAAAACTTATTAGGTTATAAAAACTACGCCGATGATGTAGTGCGAGAATTTGTAGAAAAATCAGTGAAAAACGGGATTGATGTGATTCGGGTTTTTGATGCATTAAACGATACTCGGAACTTACAAACAGCAATTACCGCTGCCAAAGAAGCTGGCGGACATTGTCAAACAGCGATTTCTTACACAACAAGTGATGTTCATACGATAGATTACTTTGTGACTTTAGCCAAAGAAATGGCTAGTTTTGGCGCTGATTCAATCTGTATTAAAGATATGGCGGGAGTTTTAATGCCGCAAACTGGTTTTGAATTGGTTTCCCGCATCAAAGACGCTGTTGATTTACCTTTAGAAGTGCACACCCACGCAACTTCAGGCATTGCTGAAATGACTTATTTAAAAGTTGCCGAAGCTGGCGCAGATATTATTGATACGGCGATTTCTTCATTTGCTGGTGGGACCAGCCAACCAGCCACTGAATCTGTAGCAATGGCCCTTGAAGAATTAGGTTTTGACACTGGTTTAAATATGACAAAAGTCGCGGAAGTTGCGGAATATTTCAACCCAATTCGTGATCGTTTCCGTAACGAAGGGCTTTTAAATCCGAAAGTCAAAGATGTGGAACCCAAAACTTTAATTTATCAAGTGCCTGGCGGGATGTTATCTAACTTATTAAGTCAGTTAACTGAACAAGGCTTACAAGATAAGTATGATGAGGTTTTAGCAGAAGTACCGAAAGTGCGGGCTGATTTAGGTTATCCGCCGTTAGTAACGCCATTATCGCAAATGGTCGGGACGCAAGCTTTAATGAACGTGATTTCAGGTGAGCGCTATAAATTGATTCCCAATGAAATAAAAGATTACGTGCGTGGCCTATATGGTCGTCCGCCAGCACCAATTTCTGATGAAATCAAACAAAAAATTATTGGCGATGAAACAGTCGTAACTGTGCGACCAGCCGATTTAATTGCCCCACAATTACCAAATTTTGAAGAAGAAATTAAAGAATATGCCAAATCAATGGAAGATGTTTTAATGTATGCAGTCTTCCCGCAACAAGCCAAAGATTTCTTAGGACGTCGTGAAGATCGTTTTTACGATGTGCCACTTCAAACCGTTAATGTTAAAATTGACTACTAATTTGTAAATAAGAATCCTCCTTAAATAAGTAAAACTATTTATTGAAAGCAAGCAGTCCTTTATTAAAAGTGGCTGTTTGTTTTTAATTAAAAGTCAAAAATGAACTTTATAGTTTTATTTGCAGGAAAAGTCGGTTAAAATTAAATTTCAATAAAAATAAGTGAAAAGAGGGTTTTATGTTCGGAGTTAAAGTGGGGTTAAGAACGATTAAAACGGGGATTAGCGTTTTTTTCTGTATCTTAGTTAGTATTATTTTACATAGAGAAACTTATGTTGTTTCAGCGATTACTGCGGTTTTTACCGTGCGGGAAGATATTAATCGCTCTTTAAGTTATGGCAAACATCGGATTATGGGGAACACCGTGGGGGCTTTAGCGGCTTTAGGAGTGATGCTATTTTTCAATCATTTTGGTCAATCGAAATTAGTCGAGTTATTCCTGATTCCCCTAGTGATTATGGGAATTATTGTTTTTCTGGTGAATTTTGATGGCTATGAAGGGATTGTTGGAGCGACGGCGACCTTTTTGACAATTGTTTTTATGATTCCTGATAATGTATCTAATCAATACGCCTTAAATCGTGTGATTGATAGTTTTATCGGTATGGGGATTGCGACAGGGGTTAATTATTTTTTCCCTTTACGAAATTGGGGAAATGCTAACGTTGATACCGAAGAGGTAGAATAAATAGTCAAAGCAGTTAAGATAAGCAAGCTAGCTGGAGCTAGTTGATTATCTTAACTGCTTTATTTTGTAGTGTAATTTCAAATTTTTCTTATTTTTTTCAAAATATCTTGGGCAGTTGCTAAATTTTTAACAGAATTAGCTTGTAGCTGTTGCGTGACAGCTTTAATTTCCTCGGGACTACTTGCACCAGCGGAAATCGCTAAAGAACGCATATGTAAGTTCATATGGCCTTTTTGAATGCCTTCTGTTACTAAAGCTTTTAAAGCTGCTAAGTTTTGCGCTAAACCAACAGCAGCGCTAATGGCAGCTAACTGATTTGCATCAGGATTTTTTAGCAAATGTAAGGCAATTTGAGCTTTTGGTAGCATTTTAGTGGCGCCACCTACTGTGCCAACGGCTAAAGGTAAAGTTAAGCTGCCAACTAAATGTTGATCAATCACTTGCCAAGTTGCTAAGCTGCGATATTGACCGTCTATGGCCGCAAAAGCATGACAGCCAGCGGCAATTGCTCGGGTATCGTTGCCAGTTGCTAAAACAACAGCATCAATACCATTCATAATGCCTTTATTATGAGTAGCAGCTCGATAAGGATCAAGCTGTGCATAAGTTGAAGCTGCAGCAATTTTTTCAGCAACTACCAAGCCGCTTAATTGTTTGGTAGCTAAAAGCTCAGTTGGAATTTTACAAGTAACCGTCGTTAAAGCTTCAGTTGGTAAATTACTTAAAATACTGAAAAGTAGCGTTTCTTCTGGTAATAAATTTTGTAAATATTGGGCTAAGCCTTCTAAAATCGTATTAATGATATTGGCGCCCATAGCATCTTGGGTGTCCACTAAAACATCTAAAGAAGCAAAATCATCTGCCAGTTGCCGCAAAGTGATTTGGCGAACACCACCACCCCGTTTAACGATGGAAGGGTAGCTAGCTTGTGCTTGTTGCAATAACTCAGCTTGCTGTTGAGCAACGATTTTTTGAATTTTAGCGAAATCTTTGACTTGTTGAAAAACAATCTGGCCCCGCATCAAACGTTTTTGTTGTGTGGCTGTGAAGCCCCCACTGTTGGCAACTAATTTGGCCCCGTTGCTAGCTGCGGCAATTACTGATGCTTCTTCTGTGGCCATTGGGACAAAATAATTTTGTTGATTAATTAAGAAATTCGGCGCCACTCCTAAAGGAATCTCCACTTGGCCAACTTGATTTTCAATCATATTAGCAGCAATCGTCGGACTTAGGCTAGTCATTTCTGTTAATAAGTTAACTTCTTCAGCTGTTAACTGCTGCTGTTGAAACAATTGTTGGCGCCGTTCTTCAGGTGTTAGCTGATAAAATTTTTTTGCTGGTTCATCAGTAATTGATTGCGTATTTTTTTTGATTAATAGTGCTAAGCCCAAGCCTCCGCCGATACATAAAGAAGCGATGCCGATCGTTTTTTGCTCTTGAATTAATTGTGAGATTAAAGTAGCAACAATTCGGGTGCCACTGGCGCCGATTGGATGGCCAAGGGCAATTGCCCCGCCATAAATATTGACTTTTTCAGCTGGTAATTGCAGTTGTTCTTCAATCGCTAAAGAAGCAACAGCAAAAGCTTCATTAATTTCAAACAAATCAATTTCATTTAAAGTCAGCTGCTTTTTAGCTAATAAATTTTGAATAGCCGTGATTGGTGCGACTCCCATTAATTGTGGGTCAACACCGACTTCACTGAAGCCTTCAATCGTTGCTAAATAAGGCAAATGATGTTCATCAACATAACTTTTTGACGCTAAAATCATCATAGCGGCGCCGTCATTGACTGTCGAGGCGTTGCCGGCCGTAACAGAACCCTGCTCTTTGAAAACTGTTTTAAGGGTGCTGAGTTTTTCTAAGGAAGTATTTTCACGGAAGCCTTCATCTTGTGTTAAATATTCTCCTGAGGCTAGTTTAATAGGCGTGATTTCAGCCGTAAATTTATTTCCTAGACGAGCTGCCGCAGCTTTTTTTTGGGACGTAAATGCGTATTGATCTTGTTGTGAGCGGCTGATTTGATATTTTTTAGCTAAATGTTCTGCTGTAACGCCCATCAATTGATTGCTAAAAGCATCTGTTAGGCCATCAAGAAACATGCTGGCGACTGGCTCGCTGTAAGTTTGCGTTGAGGCTTGATATTTTTGTAGTAAAGGCGCTTGCGTCATGCTTTCTGTGCCCCCAGCTAAAACCACTTGCGCTTCTCCTAACTGAATTTGTTGCATGGCTAAAATAAGAGCTTTCATGCCTGAACCACAAACTTCATTGATGGTCATAGCGGTGCTACTTTCTGGTAAGCCATTATTTAAGGCAATTTGGCGAGCGACATTTTGGCCATTACCAGCAGATAAAACATTACCGACAATGGTTTGTTGGATACAATCCGCTGAAATACCAGCTTTTTCGATGGCGGACTCAGCAGCTATTGCGCCTAATTGAACAGCTGAAAATTCAGCTAAGCTACCTTTATATTTACCGATTGGCGTTCTTGCTGTGCTTAAAATGACTACTTTCTCTGTCATAATACACCTCCAAGAAGACTATAGCATTTTTTGCGTCAGAAAAGGAGTCCCTCTTAAGAAATCTTGATAATTATTAAGATATTTTACATTTTCTTAATTCTTACTAGTGCTGGTTTTGAGCAATAATATGTTTGGGATTGAAATGTTCATTAATCGCATTTTTTTCTACGTATATTTGATAAATCAGCTGCTTAATTTGTTCAAATTCTTCAGGGGCGGGATTTTCCTGAACAGTTAAAGTATATTGATAAGAGATTTGCTTGCTATTCAGTGTGCTTGTAGTAATTAATAAATCAACTTCACTATTAACTTCATCAATAAAATTGATTGCAATATAGGAAGTATGACAAATTAAATCTTCAAAATACTTTTTCTGTACTTCGCCTAAATCTGTCACTAAAGCAATTTGAACTGGTTGTAACTTGGATTCAATCAGACCTACTGTGATTAGATTATACAAATATAACAATGATTGGTTCTTTTTAAAGAAACTAGCGTGTTTTCCTTTTGCAAGATAACGAACAAACTTTTTCATTTGCTGAAAAGTGATTGGATACTCTTTTTCAATTCCACCTAAATTAGCTTGATTTGAAAAGAAGGCAATCATTTCTTGACCTAAAAAAGTCATCGCATGAAAAGTGACCAGATTAGTATATAGAAAGGTATAGTCGGTGGAGGTAATCAAGTAATTGAAAAAATCAGAAAATTCTTCAATCCAATAGGCGGATAATTTATTCACTTGTGAAGTACTGGCAATATATTGACGCTCAAAATTCATTTTTCGAATTTGATTATAGGAATAAGAATTGGTTACTTGATAAAAAATATAAAATATTTTTTCTTCCAATCGCTGATGTTTTCTGCTTTGATTAGGTAATAATGAAAAATAGATTGTAAAAAAAGCGTGTAATTTTTCAGTGAAATCGGCCAATTCAAAAGGGAAAGCGTGCTGATAGTCAAAATCAACGACATCTTCTTCTTTTAAACGAAAGCCTTGTTGATTGCGAAAAATACTAATTTGCAACCAAAGCTGAATTAAGCGCTGATTGCCACCGTAATGAAGTATGTTAAAAGCTTCTATCAGAGCTTGGTTAGCCGGTGTGATAGGTAGTGAAAAATAAGGTGTCGCTTCATAAAATAGCAAAGTAAAAAAGCAACGGATTTGCCGTTCTTTCCCTACTAGATAGCCGTTTTGGTTGATATTATAAGTCAGGTCAAATTCTTTTAATAAAGTTGTCAGTTGTTGGCGGAAGCGATACGCTACAGATCGACTTAAAAATTGCTTTTCAGCGAAGGATTCTAAGTTTTGATGTTGAAGCAAAAATAAATCTTCACATAGAGAAAAAAGCTTGGCGTGGCGAGTATAGTAAGCTTTCAATAGACTTAAATAGTCTGTTTTGCTAGGGTCAGTAATTATTTGCAATTGGTCATCGGCAGTTAGTTTTAGTTCCAAGGAAATTTTGGCTGCAGTCAAATCCTCAGTCACTGAATCAAGTAGGCTTTTTAGTTTTTTTTTAGGTAGATTTAGCTTCTCAACAAAGAAACTCAAGTTTTCTGTAGGGTTGCTATAAGCATAAGTTAAGATATTTTTTAGAAATGATATCTTTTCTTGTTCCTTTTTCGTAAGTAAATCCATGAAAATCCCTCCTAAATCCTGACCTTTTATTCATTATCACAAAAAAAAACCTTTTTTGCCAACAAAACACTCAGTTTCTGAAAGAAAATCAGAAGAGGAAAAAAATAAAATTATATCTAAACAACGTGTTATTTAAAACGCTTTTCGAATATCGAAGTTTATTTTTCTGAAAAAAAACGAAAAGCGAAAGGAATTGCTATCTAGTTTCCTAATCCTGCATAATGAAAAGGCAAAAAGATTATTTTTGCACTAGTAGTAAAAGTGACGTGGTGTTTGGTTGGATGTTATTTAAAGAAAAGGAGGAAGTTACGGGGGTGAGAAATTGAGAAAAAAGAGGATAAAAAGTTTTTTAAGTGGCTTAATAGTGGCTATAACGTTAAGCCAGACCATTCTATCGGGGTGCTTGACTAATCAAGTAGCAAATGCAGAAGAAACTACAGCTCCTTCTGTTGGAAATGAAGTTGTGCTTCCTGAAGATTTTCCATCAGAAGTTAATCTTTTAGATGATAATTCAAATGAAGAGCTGACGGTGCTGGAAGAGGAAAGTAATCAGATTTATCAAAAAGCGATTGCTGAAAATTATATAGCTTCAAGTGAAATGCAACAGGATACAGCGACGGTCGCTTATTATACGGCAAAAGGTGCAACACCTGCGACTGTTTTAGAAACTGTTGAAGTTGCTAATTGGGGCGAGTTTAGAGCAGCGTATGAAAACGAAAACGTAGAAAAAATTAAGCTGATTGCTGATATTTATCAAACTGGTGGTCTGTCGTGGTCCTATGAAAGAAAAAATTCATTGGAAATTGATGGCGCCTATTTAGCAAGTGACGGTAATCAAAAACGTCATATTTTATCTTTATACGATGTGATGTTGCGCACCAGTACAAATGTTTCAGGTTTTCAAGAAACTTTAGAAGATGGTACGCTAATTAATCGTTCGATTTTCTATATGCACGATGTTTCAATTGCCCAAAATGGTGATCGCGTAGAGTCAATAGGGAGATATGCTTTTATTGGCGATGAGGATTTTCATAGCAACATTACTGCTACCAATCCAAGTAAAGCCAACAGTACTCGAAATTGGTATTTTAGATTTGGTAACATCGATACGGATACTGACGAGAATACGGAGGCTAAAAATCATGGGATGGGGCGTTTATTAATTGGCTATCAAGCGGAAGTTACGCTTTATGGTGAAATTCGCTTAAGTACGACTGCTGAAAATTTTTATTTGGGATCGTTAATTTTAGAAG
Source organism: Enterococcus sp. PF1-24 (assembly GCF_029893325.1). Taxonomy (GTDB): domain Bacteria; phylum Bacillota; class Bacilli; order Lactobacillales; family Enterococcaceae; genus HY326. Next base: position 132,844 of record NZ_JARXWL010000004.1, on the reverse strand, counting down.
ATGGTACAAATTATCACGGAACCGTTGAATATTCCAATTATTCAATTGTCTGGTTTGTTACCAACTCGGTAGCGACTGATACTGGTGCTAAAAAAGAAATGATTTTAGGTAAAAATAGTAATCTGTATTTGCATAATGTTAGGGATTCAGCAGATTATTATCCAGCAGTTTTTGGTTGGTATCAAAATGCTGTCATTGGTGAAGGAGCTACTTTTAGCTCTAATATGCCCGGTAATGCGTGGCGCTTTGATTTTGATGGTCATTTGACTGTCGAAAAAGATGCTACCATGAATTTGTTAAGTCGTGGAGATGGTGCAGTTGTGCAATATGGATCGCGATTAGGGGCGATTTTGGCATCTAATAGAAGAATTACAGCTTCCATTAATGTCAAACCAGGTGGTAGTTTTTACGTTTTTGGTAATACAGGTGAAACTGGCTTAGGTTCTGCATCTGTTTATTTTGGTGCTAGTTCAACAAGTGATAATGCTCAAGCTAGCTCGCTAATTCTAGATAATCCCAAGGCCTTTGATATTCGTAATACTGGTGGGAATCGAGCGATTGATTTGCGGGGCTACAACAATTATTTACAAATTATTAACTCTGATATTGATCTTTGGTATAGCAGCGTTAATTGTACGGATCCATCATCAGAAAGTGTTACTAAACAAAATAATTTGAAAATTACCGCTACTGGCTCTGGTACCGGGATTAATCAAAATTTACAAGTGGAAACTTCTTCAGCTAGTTTTCCAGCAGGAGAAAGTTTATCTACTTATCGTCGCTTAGCAGGTTTAAATTCTACGCCAACCACAATTTGGAAGGAGTACTACACTGACGCAGATCTTGAGTTCACCGCACGGGTAAAATTAGGAGATACGCCAATCGGTTATAATCAGTCAACTGGTGCGGTAATCACTGAACCAATTTACGCTTCCACTAAAAGTGATGTCAGTACGACTATCACGGATACGCATGGGGATGTGGTGACCTTAAAGCCAGATGATCAAGGTTATGTAAGTTTTAGTGATACTGTTTTTCAAACAGCTGGCAAAAATATCAGTGGTCAATCAATTAGAGGACCTGAAGATAGCCATTGGGTAGAAGAACCACTGGCAATAACAGAAATTTTAGATGTAACCCCCCCAGAACCATTGCAATTAACCAATGGTAAAGTGACTAATCTTACTAAAAAACTAAGCGCTACGGGTGTAGAAGCAGGGGCTTCTGTCTATCTTTCAATTGATGAAAGTAGCAGCTTAATTGCCGCTGGAACAGTGACGTCAGATGGTTCTTGGCAATTTGAGCTAACTGATTATTTAGCGGCTGGTCAAACTGTTCGGATTTACTTAGATGATAATTCAGGTAGCTTACCTGCTGACTTTGTGATATCGGAAGATTTAAGTGATACCCGTTCTGCTACGGGAAATCGAAATTTTGTGAAAGCGACCACTTATCGAGATGCCGAGTTTAAAGCAGCGCCCATTTATGTGGTTGAAGATGTAAAACCAACCCTTAATGTTAGTAAAACAGTGGTTTCTTCAGGTGGGGACACTACTTCAGTGGGAGATACTTTAACTTATACAATTGAAGTAACGAATAATCAAGTGACTACCGTAGAAAGTATTTTAAAAAATATAAAAGTAGTGGATAGCTTGCCTTCCCAGCTAACTATTGATTTAACTTCTATTAAATTAAATGGTGAGAAATTAAAGGCGGAGCAATTTGAGTATCAGCCAGCAACAGGAAAATTGACTGTTGATATTTCTGATTTAGCTGGAGATTTAAACTCCGGTGAAAAAGCAGTCCTTACTTTTGCAACTCTAGTTGAAAAAAGTGCTTATAATCAGATAATCACTAATACAGTAAAAGCTGAAGCTGAAAACTTAGCGAATGAAAAGCTATCGGCTACTGCTTCAGTAGAAAGCCCTGGCGGAGAAGTTTTAGGAACTGTGATGTTGCTTTCCGCACCAGCCAGTATTGATTTTGGGGAGATTAAATATCAGGGGAAGGAAGTCCTAGTTAATAATCCGACAATCACTGGTGAAGCTCTTGAAGTTAGTGATACTCGTGGTGTTAGTGGACAGACGAAATGGGAAATAAAAGCAACTGTCAGTCAGCCATTAACTTCAACAACAGACGTGTTAACTAATGCGCTGCATTATCAATATGGCAATCAAAATCTTCAGCTAAGTGAGGCTGCGCAAATTGTTTATTCAAAAGACAGTGGCGGAGATCAAGATATTAGTAGCCAATGGTCAGAAACTGGTGATGGTCCAAAATTGGCGATAACTGCAGCTGAGGCTAGTAAATTAGGCAATTACAACGGTACGATTACTTGGACATTAGAAATTAGTCCATAGAGGGGATGGAGGAAAAATGCAAATAAAAAAAATACTAACCATTGTTTTCTCTATCCTGTTGGGGAGCAGTGCTTTATACGCTCCGACGGTTGTACAAGCAGCTGATGAAATGTTGGGAGGAGAAGTCACCACTAAAGGGAAAATTACTTTTTATGAAGAAACAGCAAATAGTGATTCCGGAGATTCTTCCTCAACTTCACAGGGGCCTTCAGATTCTGCAAGTAATTCGCAGCAACCATCCAGTAATGGCAAAACACCACCAACTGGAAAATTACCCAATACAGGAGAAGCGCACGCAAATCGCTTTTTAGTTAGTAGCGGCTTACTCTTGATTTTGTTAGCAGGCTTCCTTTTTAAAAAGAAGGTGGGGCAATTAGATGAAAAATAAGTTTAATTTGAAAAGGTGGCTTTTTTTGCTTGTACTTTTATTAGCTGTTGTTGAAAGGCGTTCTGTCGAAGCGACTTCATTAACTGGTGATGGTTCAGTTGCGGTAGCTGGGCGTGGTGTCACTAAACCCGTTGATCCTGAAAATCCCACAGTAGAAGTTAACCCGGGGGAAAGTCCTGCAACGACTGGCGCTTTACGAATAGATTATGCTTCGGCATTTGATTTTGGCAAAGCTAAAATTACTGCTGAAAATCGGGTTTATTATGCAAGAGGGCAGCTTTTTCATGATGATACTTCTGCTCGCGGGAGTTATCTACAAATTACTGATGAACGAGCCAATGCTTCTGGCTGGACCTTACAAGTGAAACAAAATTATCAGTTTCGCAGTGAAGATACGTCAGTAAAAGAATTAGCTGGCGCGGTGTTATCCCTTGATAAAGGATGGGTAAACGGGGGTAATTTACAAAAAACACCAACAATTACTAGAGATACAATCAATATTAGTAATATTAACAATGCTTATGAAGTAGCTACTGCAGCTGTAGGGGAGGGTTATGGCACATGGACGATTGAGTTTGGTGCTACTGCAGAAAATAGCAACCAGCAATTAGCAACACTCGTCCCCTTAGTTGATGAAAATGGAGCTGCCGTGATAGATGAAAGCTATCACAAACCAGCATATCAAAATACAGCGATTTCGCTGTCTGTACCGGATGCTATTAAAATTTATCCAGTACAATATCAAACGGAGTTAACTTGGATTTTAGCCGAGTTGCCTTAATAAATGAAAGAATAAATATCGGAGGAATAAAAATGAAAGTTAAAAGTTTATGTGCATCAGTGTTAGTAGCGGCGTTAGGCATGACGTTAATAGCAAATGGAACTGTTGAAGCAGCCAGTGGCAATGTAGGGGGTTCCTTAGATTCTAAAGGAACAGTTGAAATCATTCAAGGTGAAGTCGGTGGTGGCGAAGACACGAAAGATCCAGAAAAACCTGGTAGTGAAGTCACTGTTGACCCTGATGAAGTTACGACTAACGAAGATACGGGGACTTTATTAATTCAAGCGGTCTCTAATTTACAGTTTGGCACCATCGAAACAGGTACAACGGCTAAAACTGCAAATGCTAAAGCTGTTACTTTGACAGATAAAGCAACTTCAGCGGCGGTTACTCGTGGGGCGTATGTGCAATGGTCAGATATTCGCAGTGGCGATTATGGCTATACATTAACTGCTGAATTAACAAAACAATTTACTAAGACAGATGACGCAACACAAGTTTTAAATGCGGCAACGATTGATTTCGCTAACGGCATTATGAACTCAGATCAAGGAGTAGCTAACTGGCCAGAAGCTAATATGTTATCAAGTTTACAATTAACAGAAGATGGTGGCTCACAAACAGTGGTTACGACTAACAGTAGCGATAAGAAAGGTAAAGGAGAATACTTTATCGAGTATGGTCAAAGTGCTACTTGGGATGCTAATAACCATGTAGGTGCCAATAAAGGTAGTGCTAACACCGCTGATTCTTCAGTAACCTTAACTGTTCCAGCAACAACGGTTGCTTCAATGGTTGTAGGAGACTATGAAGCTGATATTACTTGGACGTTATCAGTTAACCCATAAAGATTTAAAATAAATAATTTGGGAAAGCTGCTGAGGTTTCAGTGGTTTTTCCAAATTTTTATCAGTTTAAAAGATGTACATAGCAAATAAAAACGTATAGGAGAACATAATGAAAGCTAAAAATTGTTTGAAAATGTTAATCAGTCTGCTCTTTTTAGGAATAAGTTTTTTATTTAATAATGGTGGAGTAGCTTTAGCGGCTATGGAAGATGGTGGGGCAGCAGGCTTCACTTACAATGTGAATTTCCCTGAAAACCATGAAGGGGAGGTAGGTTATTACAATTTGCGGATGACACCAGGTCAAAAGCAAACGGTGTCGATTTCACTACATAATCCTACTGATAAAGCAATCGTTATGGATATTGCTTTAAATGGTGCAAAAACAAATCAAAATGGCGTGATTGAATACGGTGAAACAGAAATTGCTAATGACGCTTCATTGAAATATGATTTTAAAGATATTGTAACGGGACCATCAGCGGTTGAAATACCAGCAGGAGAATCACGAGAGTTAGCATTGGATATTCAAATGCCGACCACGGCTTACGAGGGTATTATTGTCGGTGGTATTAGAATGCAAAAACAAGAGGATCCAGAAGCGGATAAGCAAGTTAATGGCTCGATGATTAACAATAAATTTGCTTATGTGGTAGCGATGGTTTTAAAAGAAAGTGATGCAGTGACCACGCCAGAAGTAAAATTAAACCAAGTTTACGCGGGTTCTGCTAACTATCGAAATGCTTTTTTTGTAAACTATTCAAATGTACAAGCTGATTTTTTAAATAATGTTGCAACAGAAGTGGAAATTTCTAAAAAAGGCAATGAAACGATTACTTACACAGCGAAAAAAACACAAATGCGGATGGCGCCTAATACTCAAATGGATTTTCCGGTTAATTTAAATGGTGAAAAAATGCAACCTGGTAAATACAGCGCTCATGTAGTAGTTATCTCAAATGAAAATCGTTGGGAATGGACGGAAGAATTTGAAGTAACTCAAGAACAAGCTGCTGCTTTTAATGAGCGAGATGTTGATTTGGTTCAAGAAAAAGGTGTCAATTGGCAATTAATCGCACTGATTGTAGGAGGCGTTGTTTTTCTATTTATTATCGGGTTACTCGTTTTAAAAACAAGTAAAAAAAATAAAAAATAGTGGGAGATGATAAAATGACAATTTTAGAAGGTTTATTAATTGGTTGTTTAGCAGCTACGCTACTATTTTTACTTTTAGCTAGTTATTTTGGCTTTACTTTTTTCAAAGCGCAAAGAAAATTAGCGCAAATACCAACTGAAAAACTTCCTCAGAAAAAGCAACGAAAACAAATGTTTTTTTTGGGAAAAAGATATACTAAAATGAAAAAAAGAAGTCTAAGTGGCTTTTTTATCGCGGTAGTTTTTGCCGGTCTATTAGGAGCGAGTGGGGGCTATATCAAGCATTATCAAGGATTGAATTTATCAAAAAATGATGCTGAAGAAGTTGTTAAATCATACTACTTATTGCGAGATTTTGAAGAGCAAATCCAATTGGCTAGCAATCAAACGACTACAATCGAAGATTCACAAAAGAATATTCGCTATTTAACCACTGCTATGGCAAGTTACGGAACTATTCGAGCAAGCGAGTTAAATACTGCAGACGGGCAGCGGTTTTTAAATCGGTACTATAACGCAATCAAAGAACTAGGAGTTAACGGCAGCGCCAATTACGTGCAATTTTATGAGGATGAAAGCTTACGAGCAGAGTATCTACAAGATATTGAGCAAACAAAAAAATATGAAGAAGCGGTATTTGAATTTTATCAAGTTGATCAAGCCGCCCTTAAAGAAAGTTAATTGAAAAAGGAAGCCTGTCAAAATTTACGGGCTTTTTTGTTTTGGATGCTAGAACAATTTTTACCGCTTTTTGTAATAAAAATGTTTTAGAAATAATTAAAAAAAAGAGAAAAATATCGCTTTCCTTGAAAAAAATGTTATAGTTGACTAGGTTAAATTAAAAGAATATGCAATTGTGATTGCATTTGAGTTTTTACTATAAATAAAGGAGAGCTTTTAATGAATGTAGGGATTGAGAAGATTGCGTTTCATGTACCAAGTTTTTTTGTGGATATGACGGATTTGGCAATTGCTCGTGAAGTGGACCCAGGAAAATTTCTAGTGGGCATCGGTCAAGATGAAATGGCAGTAATTCCTGCTAGTCAAGATATTGTAACTTTAGGGGCAAATGCCGCGGCTAAAATTTTAACTGAAGCAGACAAACAGAAAATTGATATGGTTATTGTCGGCACTGAATCTGCTTTTGATTATTCAAAGTCGGCAGCGGTAATTATTCAAAAACTGTTAGGGATTCAACCATTTGTGCGGGCTTATGAAATCAAACAAGCTTGTTATGGGGCGACGGCTGCTTTACAACAAGCCAAAGAATACGTTAAAAGTCACCCCGAGCGAAGTGTTTTGGTGATTGCAGCTGATATCTCAAAATATGGCTTGAACTCTGGGGGAGAAGTGACTCAAGGGGCAGGCGCGGTGGCAATGCTGATTACGGCTAATCCAAGTATCGCTATTTTATCGGAAGAAGCTGTTTTTTATTCAGAAGATATTTATGATTTTTGGCGACCAGAGGGGCATGATTATCCGCTAGTTGATGGGCATTTATCAAATGACGTTTATATTAATAGTTTTCAAACGGTTTGGCAACAAAATAAAAAACAATTCAAGCGTAGCAGTCAAGATTATGCAGCGCTGGCTTTTCATTTACCTTATACAAAAATGGGGCGCAAAGCTTTGCAAAGTATTTTTCCGGAACTTACTGAAACCGAGCAGCAACGTTTAACCGCTTGCTATGATGAAAGTATTGTTTACAGCAAAAAAATCGGTAATTTGTATACAGGTTCTTTATATTTAGGCTTAGTTTCCTTGTTGGAAAACAGTCAAACCTTACAAGCTGGTGATTTAATCGGGCTGTTTAGTTATGGCTCAGGGGCAGTTAGTGAATTTTTCTCATTAACCTTAGTAGCTGGTTACCAAGAACATTTACAATCACAGCAGCATGAAGCTTTGTTAGCGCAACGACAACAGTTGACGATTCCTGAATACGAAGCAATCTTTAACGAAAAATTACCGCGGGATGATTCAGAATTAATCACTAATGATTCAAGTCCTTATGCAGTGCATAAAGTTGCGGGGGGTATTCGTTATTATAATCATGGGTAATTAAGGAACTGAGTAGAGATACTCAGTTTTTTTGTGGAAAAAAAGACAAAAGGAAGCCCGCTGGCGGGGAACCAGCGGGCAAGGAGTTAAAAATGAAAAAGTGTTTAAGGGTTTGTTTGTTGGTATGTATATATAATAATCTGAAATTGTGAAAAAAGTATGACGAAAAAAATGAAAAAGCAAGAATTTTAAATGAATAAGTTATTTTTTGTTGTTTTGTTTTAGAAAAGGAACCCGTTTTAAAACGACGACCCCTAAGCAAGCTGCTGCCACCGCTTTAATAATACCGGGGATAATAAAAGGAATAAAGCCCGCTGCTAAGGCATCCGCAAAGGTCATGCCATTACCAAATTGCAACCAAATCGTGCCGAAAAGCAAAGTGAAGAAAGCGCCAGAGATATTTGCTAAAATCGCCCAGCCATAGCTGACGGTTTTTTTTGACATTAACCAGCTAGTAATAAAAGCATTAAAAATAAAGCCGATTAAGAAGCCGCCAGTGGGACCAAATAAAACTGCCATCCCGCTACGAAAATTGGCAAAGACGGGTAAACCAATTAAACCTAGTAATAAATAAATTAAAACAGCATAGGTGCTGCTTTTTTTATCAGAGATGGTGGCCACAAAGCCAACTGCAAAAGTTTGCAACGTCAATGGAATCAAGGCTAAAGGAATTGTGATTTGTGAAAGTACTGCGATGATGGCAGCAAATTCAGCGATTAAGACCATTTGTTTAGAAGTAAGTTTCATAGTAAAATACCTTTCGTTAACTAAAATATTTTTTATAGGTTAACGAAATTTTAACGCAAGGTTAACGAAATGTAAAGGGAAATTTTGAAAGAAAACAGCAAAAAAACACCTGCACTTGAAAAAGTGCAGGTGTTTTGTAAGTAATCTTACAGTTTTTGGTTGTAGAATTCAACGACTAATGCTTCGTCGATTTCTGGGTGAAGTTCGTCACGTTCTGGTAAACGAGATAATGAACCTTCTAATTTTTCAGCATCAAAGCTTACGAATGAAGGGCGACCTAAAGTTGCTTCCACTGCTTCTTTGATAACTACTAAGCTTTGAGATTTTTCACGAACAGAAATCACTTGACCCACTTCAACGTGGTATGAAGGGATATCTACGCGTTTGCCATCTACTAAAATATGACCATGGTTAACTAATTGACGTGCTTGACGACGAGTAGTTGCTAAACCTAGACGGTAAACAACATTATCTAAACGTTGTTCAAGTAAAACCATGAAGTTAACACCATGTTTACCTTCTTTGATTTTGCTAGCTTTTACGAATAATGTACGGAATTGACGTTCGTTCATGCCATACGTATGACGTAATTTTTGTTTTTCAGCTAATTGCATGCCGTATTCAGATTTTTTGCCGCGACTGTTAGGTCCATGTTGACCTGGTGCGTAAGGGCGACGTGCTAATTCTTTGCCTGTGCCTGATAATGAAATACCTAAGCGACGAGACAATTTCCATGCTGGTCCAGTATAACGAGCCATTTTAAAAATTCCTCCAATAAATAAAAAGTTTTTTTGGAGTAAAATAATCCTGTGAAAGCTTCACAAATCGTGTAGTTCCTTCTTCAATCTTCACCTTTGCAGCCGTGGTTACGCAATTGAACCGTATAGGCAAGGAACTGGTGACGAATCATTAGGTTTCTGCTGCATTATTTTACACAAAGAATAGTCTACTTGATTTAGCGAGTAAAGTCAAGGGGAAATGGGATTTTAGCTTGGTTTTAGCTTGTTTTTGATCATAACAAGTTATGCACTGATTCTCTGTGAATAATTTCTGTTTTTAAATCAACATTAGCTGGTAAAGGACAATTTTCTAACTTAGCAATTAAAGTTTTAGTTGCATATTCTCCCATTGTTTGAATGGGCTGACGAATAGTTGTAATTTCTGGAGAAGTTAAGGTAGCGATGGGTTGATCATCAAAACCTAAAACAGATAAATCTTCAGGAATGTTAATTTGATATTTATGGGCTTCACTAATAATACCTGCGGCCACTTGATCACCATTAGAAAAGACGGCTGTAGGCCTTTTGATGGAATCTTGTTTTGCAAACCAGCGAAGGAAATTACGACCATCTTCAACATCTAGTGTTTTTTCAAAAAAAAGATTTTCGTCGAAATCAAGTTTAAATTCTTTTAAGGCTTTTGAAAATCCTTTAAAACGACGATCATGAGTATTCATTACGTTTCCTGTACAAAAAGCAATTTGTTTATGACCTTGGTTAATCAGATATTTTGTACCAGTGTAACTGGCTTCTTCTTCATCAATATGAATCACTGGTAAGCGTTCATTACCAATATAACGATTGCAAATCACAACTTTTCCTGTATCAATCAAAGCTTTAATTTCGGGAGTTGCAGTTTCTAAGTTAGTAATGATAATGCCATCTAATTGTTTTTTCTTAATCATTTCTGTATAAAATTTTTCTAGATCATGTTTTCCTTGTGTCTGTAAAACAACTAGGTGATAACCTGACTCTAAGGCCGTTGTTTCGATTGAGTCAACTAAATAAGCAAAGAAAGGATTGGTGATATATGAAATAATTACGCCAATCATCTTTGATGCTTTACCTCGCAATTGTTGTGCAATGTTGTTGGGATAGTAATCTAATTCAGCCATTGCGGCATAAATTTTTTTCTTAGTTTTATCAGATACATAGGGGTGATCATTTAAAGTTCGAGAAACAGTGGTGACAGAAACACGGGCTTTTTTTGCTACATCTTCAATGCTTGCCATGGATATCTCCTTTATAACGAAATAATAGCAGTTAGATACAAAACTATTATTTTGTTTAACTAAAATATTTCTATTAATAAGTATTATCTATAATATTATTATAGACTAAAACTTTGATATAGCAACAAAAATATTATATGAAAACGATTGACATATGAAAACGATTGACATATACTCTATTCATAAAGAAAGCGAATACTTATTTTAACGCTTTGTTTCACTTTTTAATAGAATTGAAAAAAATAGCTATCGGAGTGTCAAGATTCATAAAATGAAAAATCTATTAGTTGCTAATGATGATATTCACTCGGATTGCTCAGGAAAAGGAGAAAAGACATGAAGAAAAAAGTATTAGGATTAGGTGTAATGGCAATTTTAAGCGGTATATTTATGGCTGGGTGTAGTGGCAATAAAAATCAAAGTAAAACGAATAGTGATAAAGTTGAAATAAGTATGTTAATTGGTAAAGAAGAAATAGCTAATGAGTTAGATGCTGCGTTGGAGGAATATAACAATTCACAAGATAAGTACGAAGTGAAAATAATTCCTTTGGCAGGTCAAAATGCAACTGAAAAATTAACTTCTTTATACGCTTCTAAAAATGCACCGATTTTGATTAATACAGGTGTTTATACGGAATTAGCACAGTGGGAAGATAAATTCTTGGATTTAAGTGATATGGATTTGGTGGAACATATTGATCAAAAATATTTAGAAGCAGGAACTGTTAATGGAAAAGTAATTGGTATCCCAACAACCATTGAAGCTTTTGGTTATTTATATAATCAAGAGGTTCTTGACGATGCTGTTGGTGGAACTTTTGATCCGGATAGTATTCAGAGTCGAGATGATTTGAAAGTGTTGATGGAAAAAATTGCTGCTCTAGATGGAAAAAAGGCAATTGAAGTTTCTCCTATGGACTGGTCGCTAGGTGCTCATTATACAAATTTGTTATTTACCAATCAATCTGCTGATGCTGCTGAGAGAAAAAATTTCATGACTGATATACAGGCAGGGACGACAAAACTCACAGATAATGAAGTATTTCAAGGTTGGGTAGATACTTTTGATTTAATGAAAGAATACAATAGTGCAGAAAAATCACCACTTTCTGCTGATTATGATTCTGCGACTTTAGGGTTAGCTAATGGAGATATTGGCCTATGGTTTATGGGGAATTGGGCTTATCCACAATTAAGAGAAGCAAATCCAGATGCTAAAATCGGGATTTTACCAGTACCTATTTCTGATGAAAAAGATGCTTATGGAAATACACAAATTTCAATTGGTGTACCACAAACTTGGGGGATTGATGCAGCTCAATCAACTAAAGAACAACAAGAAGGTGCAAAAGACTTCTTGACTTGGTTATATGAAGATGAAGTTGGTCAAGATCATTACGTAAATAAAATGGGTTTCATTCCAATTAACGATAATGCTAAAGCTGAACCTAAAGATGAATTATCTAAACAAGTATTAGCGTATTTACAAGAAGATCGTGGCTTAGAGTGGATGAATGCCCACTATCCACCAACTGCATTTCCAGCTATGGGGGCAAGTTTACAAAAATATTTAGGGAATCAAATTGATCGTGATGAATTAGCAACTGAATTTGAAACCTATTGGGAAAAAAGTGGAGAGTAAAGAATTCTTAATGACGTAGTACAAAATAGAACTGAAAATGCTGAAATAAAATTCTGCATTTTCAGTTTTTAAAATTAGTGCTTTGAAATAGATAAGGAGGAATAAGTATGTATTCCGAAAAAAAATTTAGTCAGAAAATTAGATCTTTTGGTCTATTTGCGGCTATTCCTGTATTTGTTTTTGTAACAGTAGTTATTATTCCATTTTTATTAGGTATTTTTATGACAATTACAAATTCAACTGGGACAGATATTTCATTAGAGTTTGTTGGGTTAAAAAATTACATTGATGCGTTTAAAGATCCTGGTTTTTGGGATTCGCTAATATTGACATTCAAATATACGTTTTGGGCATTACTTTTAACTAATTTGATTGCCTTTACGTTAGCTTTATTAGTAACGAGTGGCTTTAAAGGGCAAAATTTTTTTAGAATGGGTTTTTTCACTCCCAATTTAATTGGAGGAGTTATTTTAGGATTTATTTGGCAATTCATCTTTTCCAGAATTTTAGTTTATTTAGGAGAAGGTTTAGGTATTGAATTATTTTCTGGATCTTGGTTAGCAGATCCTAAAATGGCTTTATGGGCACTTGTTATTGTAGGGATTTGGCAAAATTCTGGCTATATGATGTTGCTGTATATTGCTGGTTTAACAGGAATTCCACAATCTCTGACAGAGGCGGCTTCTTTAGATGGTGCAAATAACTGGCAAATTTTACGGAAAATTAAACTACCAATGATGATTCCTTCTTTTACAATTAGTATTTTTTTAACTTTACAACGAAGTTTTATGGTTTATGATACTAATTTATCTCTGACAAAAGGTGGGCCTTATCGTTCTACTGAGATGATTTCTATGCACGTTTATAACGATGCTTTTCTTTATCAAAATTACGGGACGGGACAAGCGAAAGCGATTATTCTATTTGTAATTGTCGCTGCTATTGCTTTAACACAAGTAGCTGTAATGAAACGAAAAGAGGTAGAGGCATAATGGGAATGAAGCTACAGAAAAATTTAAATAAAATTATTATTTTAACGGTTTGCTTATTGATGTTTTTGTTGTATGTATTTCCGTTTTTCTTAATCTTGATTAATTCTTTTAAATCAAGATTGGAGGTTGTGGAAGACCCTTTATCACTACCTAAATCTTTTTTTGATTTTAGTAATTTTATCGAGGCTTTTCAAACGATGAATTATGGTAGTGCTGTAATTAATTCGTTGATAATTACTATCGTATCAGTAGTTGTAATTATTCTATTTTCTTCAATGTTAGCTTATTACTTAGTACGTCATGATTCAAAATTGAGTAAGGTAATTTTTATGAGTTTAGTTGCATCCATGATTATTCCGTTTCAATCAGTGATGATACCTTTTGTAACTATTTTTGGGAATCTGGGTTTGCTGAATAGCAGAGGGATGTTGATTTATTTTTATCTTGGTTTTGGGATAAGTATGGCAACTTTTATGTTTCATGGCTTTTTAAAGAGTATTCCGGTTGAACTAGAAGAAGCAGCGATTATTGATGGAGCCAGTCGCTTGCAAGTGTTCTTCAAAATTGTTTTACCGATGTTAAAACCAACAACAGCGACTATTGCAATTTTGGATGTACTTTGGGTATGGAACGACTTTTTATTACCATCTTTAGTTTTAGTTAATGATAATGTTCGAACTTTACCTTTATCAACTTTTTACTTTTTTGGAAAATATACAGCGGATTATAGTGTCGCGATGGCTGCTTTAGTATTAGTTTTATTACCAGTACTAATTTTCTATTTTATTATGCAAAAGAGAATTATTGCTGGTGTTGTTGATGGTGCAATTAAATAGTAGGATGAGAGGTTTAGTAATGGAGAAGAAATGGTGGAAAGAAGCAGTTGTTTATCAAATCTATCCGAAGAGTTTTCAAGATAGTAATAATGATGGAATTGGTGATTTACAAGGAATCATTCAAAGGATGGACTACTTAAAGCATTTAGGGATAGATACTATTTGGATTTCTCCGGTTTATAAATCTCCAATGGATGATGGTGGTTATGACATATCAGATTATTATGCAATTGATGAAATGTTTGGGGATAATCAAGATTTTGAAGAACTATTGAAAAAAGCTGAAAGTTTAGATATTAAAGTTTTGATGGATTTAGTTGTGAACCATACTTCTGATGAACATCTTTGGTTTCAAGAAGCTTTGACTAACCCTAATAGTAAATATCGAAATTTTTATGTTTTTCGAGAAGGAATTGCTGGGCAGCCACCTAATAATTGGCGATCTTACTTTGGCGATAGTGCATGGACAGCAGTACCTGATGAAGAAAATATGTTTTATCTTCATGCATTTACTAAAAAGCAACCGGATTTAAATTGGGAAAACGAAGAGTTGCGAGAAGAAATTTATACAATGATTAATTATTGGCTTGATAAAGGCTTGGCTGGTTATAGAATTGATGCCATTTTAAATATCAAAAAAAGAATTGTTGAAGGCCAACTACCTGCTGACGGTGAAGATGGGTTAGCTTTTATAGGTCAGTGGATTTTAAATCAACCTGGAATTGAAGTTATGTTACAGGAACTGAATCAACGGACGTTTAAATTACATGATAGCATGACAGTAGCAGAAGCTGATGTACCTAGCGAGCGTTTAAAAGAATACATTGGAGATGGTGGTTTCTTTTCAATGGTTTTTGATTTCAGTTATACAGATATTGATGTGCCAAGCACGGGTGAGTGGTTCAAATTTAGTCATTGGAATTGGCAAGAAATGAAAAAGAATATTTATAATAGTCAATTAGTTACTCAAGCTAATGGTTGGGGGGCTGTCTATTTAGAGAATCATGATCAACCGCGCTCAATCAATAAATATATTCCGGAAGAATATATAAGTACTACAACTAAAAAGATGTTAGCAACATTATTTATGTTACTGCGAGGAACGCCCTTTATTTATCAAGGTCAAGAAATTGGTATGACAAATATTCAAATGAGTGATTTAGCAGATTATGATGATATTGCTACCCATGATCAATATCATAGAGGAATTTTAGCTGGCTTATCTCCTGAAGAAGCTTTACAAGCAATGAATCGTAGAAGCAGAGATAATTCTCGGACGCCGATACAATGGGATACTTCATTAAACGGCGGATTTTCAACTGCTGAAAAAACATGGTTGAAAGTCAATCCTAATTATCGTGAAATAAATGCTGAATCAGCTATAGAAGAAAAGGATTCAGTTTTCAATTATTACCGTCAATTAATTGATTTACGAAAGAATAGTTTATATCAACAAGTGATAATTTACGGGGATTTTCAACCATTTGAAGAAGTAGCTGAAGATGTGATTGTTTATCAAAGAATTTTAGATAAACAGAAAATTTTAGTGGCTATTAACCCAACAAGCGAGATTTTTGAAATAGAGATTCCCGAAGAATTTGAAAAATATTTACTTAGCAATTATGAGAAAGCTCAGTTTGTATTTGGAAAATTAGTTTTAAAACCTTATGAAAGTATAGTATTAAGCAATTATTAAGGGGTGGAGGTAGCAATGGAAATCAAAAATGAAGTGATGCTCATTACTTATGCAGATAGTTTGGGCGAAAACTTAAGTGAATTAAAGGTAGTTTTGGATAAACATCTTCAAGAAGTAGTTGGCGGAATTCATCTATTACCATTTTTTCCTTCAACAGGAGATCGAGGGTTTGCACCAAGCGATTACACGGTGGTTGATTCAGCTTTTGGTGATTGGCATGATGTTGAAGCGTTGAGTGAAAAATATTACTTAATGTTTGATTTCATGATTAATCATATTTCTCGTGAATCGAAATTCTTTCAAGATTTTAAACAAAATCATGAGAATTCTCCTTATAAAGAGATGTTTATAAGGATTAATAAATTCTTTCCTGAAGGACGTCCGAATAAGACAGATATTGATTTAATTTATAAAAGGAAAGATAAAGCTCCTTTTCAAATCGTTGAGTTCACCGATGGGAGTACCGAAGCAGTTTGGAATACTTTTGGTGAGGAACAAATCGATCTAGATGTTTCTAAATCGATTGTTCAAGAGTTTATTCGAGAAACAATTATAGATATGGCAAAGCATGGTTGTTCTTTGATTCGGCTAGATGCGTTTGCCTACGCAATTAAGAAATTAGATACTAATGATTTTTTTGTGGAGCCTGAAATCTGGGAGTTGCTGAATGAAGTACGTCAAGAGGCGACTAAAAATGGAGTAGAGCTATTACCTGAAATCCATGAGCATTATTCTATTCAAATGAAAATTGCAAAACATGATTATTTTATTTATGACTTTGCTTTACCGATAATAACGTTATATTCATTGTACAGTGGCAAGAGCCAACGTTTGGCGATGTGGTTGAAAAAAAGCCCGATGAAACAATTCACAACATTAGATACGCATGATGGTATTGGCGTAGTAGACGCTAAAGATTTATTAACGGATGAAGAATTAGCGTATACTTCTGAAAAATTATACCAAGTTGGTGCCAATGTCAAAAAGATATATTCTTCAGAAAGTTATAATAATCTAGATGTTTATCAAATTAATAGTACTTATTATAGTGCCTTGGGAGATAATGATGCCAGCTACTTATTAGCAAGGGCGATTCAGTGTTTTGCTCCAGGAATTCCGCAAATTTATTACGTAGGATTGCTAGCTGGTAAAAATGATGTTGAACTTTTAGAAGCAACAAAAGAAGGACGGAATATTAATCGTCATTATTATACACTTTCTGAAATTCACGAAGAAGTTAAGAGGCCCGTAGTCCAACAGCTCTTTACCTTATTAAAATTCCGTAATGACTGCGAAGCCTTTGATTTAGCAGGAAGTATTACAGTAGAAACACCTTCTGAATCAGAAATTATCATTACTAGAACTAATAAAAATAAAACAGAAGTAGCGGTATTGATGGTTGATCTGATTACTAAAGCATTTACAGTTACAAAAAATAATCAAGAGATATCTTTTGGTTAAAGAAATAATAGGATATAAGGAATGGAATAAAAGTCAGAGAGTATTTTACTGATTTTTATTTCATTCTTTTTTAAATCAGACTTATTGCTCAGGTAGTAAGATAGCAATATAATAGATTTATACAAGCAAACTAACTACTTAACGAGGTTGAACATGATAACACAAGAAGTAACAGCAGCACAACTTACACAATGGCAAGCGACTTGGCTCAAATATAAAGATGAATTAACGCCCAACAGAAAAACAGGTGAAGAATTGCTTATTTATTTGCAAAATAAGTACGTGTTAACTGAAATATTTGATGAAAATATGCTTGAAGCCATTACTAAAAATGTAACGTTGAATATTCCTTATTCTGAAAAATTACCAAAAGAGTCGTTGCCTAAGCCGCGAGCTTTTTCACTAGAAAATTCAGGGAACGGCGAAATTTTTTATTTTCCAGAAAATAAAGATCCGTTTGAGTTGTGGGGAGCTGATTTTATTCAAATTTTTGTTGGGATAGATGTTACTAGTGGTTTTTATATGGTGGAGGGGAGCACAATGCTTTGGGATGAGCTGTGTGCCTTTCAAGGGTTGGATGAAAAGGATATTGACAATTATGTTTGCGTTGCACAATATATTGATAGTTTAAAGCGTTTTGGTCAGTTGTAGAATTGTGAAAATGGGGCAGGAATAATTTTCGGCTTTTTTTGGATGTTTTTTTAGTTTTTATTTCTCAAATTAAATAAATTTGAATAATAGAAATGACAAATAAAATCATTTATGAAAATAGAAATGAAAAACTTCAAGAAAGTTACCACTTTTTTCTTTACAAAAGTCTAAAATCCCTATAAAATGTGGAAGGATTAAGAAAAAATTATTTTATAAAAACTAGCTATAGGAATCAGTTTTAAGAAGTGAATTTCTTGTAGTTTAATAACAAAGGAGCCCAATCATGAATCCAATCTCGCCATTATTTGAAAAAATCGACTCTTCTATTGAAAAGAAGAAAAATTTAATCGAGACAAGTTATTTGCGTTATGCGTTACGCTCAGTGTTAGCATGCTTATTTTTAGGGTTAGGAACAGCGGTGGCTTTTGCGATTGCTATGAAAGGTGAGCATATCGCTCATGGCTTAGGGAAAATTTTATATGCCTTTATGTTCAGTTGGTCGTTAGTAATGATTTTATATATGAACGCAGAATTAGGAACATCAAATATGCTTTATACGACAGTCGGCGTTTATCGGAAAAAATTAACGTTGCCAACAGCTGCCAAGATTTTATTGACTTGTATTTTCTTTAACTTGATTGGTGGGGTATTGGTAGGTTACTTGATTTCTTTGACAACACCTTTTCAAGGGTTAGAGGTGGATAACTTCTTCTTTACTTCAATTACTGCGAAGTTGGAAAAAACAACGGTTCAAATTTTAGTAGAAGCTATTTTTGCCAATATCGTTGTAAATACAGCGGTTTTAGTTAGTATGCGTATGAAAGATGATGCCGGTAAAGTGTTAGCGATTATCTTTATCATTTTCATTTTTGCCTTTTTAGGTTATGAACACGTTATTGCTAATTTCCCAGCCTTTTCATTGGCTTACTTTGCTTCAGGTGGCACATTAGCTGGCATGAGTAGCGCTAGCGTTCTCCACAATTTAGTATTTGCCTTAATTGGTAATTATATTGGTGGGGGAATTGTGATGGGCTTAGGTTATGCTTGGTTAAACAATTCAGAATCAAAATATGTAGATTAATTACGAATGTATAAGCTTCAGCAAAATTTGCTGAGGCTTTTTGTAATTTTAGCCATAATTTTAAAATAAAGGGAGTTTTTTTACGTGGAAAGAAAATTGTTTGCTTTTGATATTGATGGCACCTTGTTAAATAGCCAAAAACAACCATTAGCAAGTACAAAAAGAGCGTTGCAAAAGTTGCGAGAAAAAGGCCATTTAGTAACAATAGCTACCGGTCGTAATCGGCAAATGTCTAGTCAAGTTTTACGAGAGTTAGCCTTTGATAACTATGTGGTGTGTAATGGCGCGGCGGCTTTTTTAGATCATAAGCAAATCTACAGCAACGGTTTAGCGAAACCAGAAGTGCAACGAATGGTTGGCGAAATGCAAAATCGCGAAATTGATACGGTTTTAATTGGCGTCGATGAAGCGGTGCGTTGTAGTTCATATGATTTAGAAAAAATGCAAGCAATCGTAACTAGTTTTAAAACCGATCTTCCTAAATATCAAAAGGATTATTCAACAATTAATGACATCTATCAAGGCTTTGCTTTTTATGATCAATCACTAGATCAAACGGTGGAGAATTTATTTCCTGATTTTCGTTTTATTCGTTGGCATGAAGAGGCAGTGGATGTCATTCCGAAAAAAGGTTCTAAGGCTGCCAGTTTACTTTTTATGGCTGAACAATTAGGGATTAATCAAAAAGATATTATTGCTTTTGGTGATGGAGAAAATGATATTGAGATGTTAACAACTGCCGGTATTGGTGTGGCGATGGGAAATGCTGAAGCATCAGTGCAAAAAATCGCTGATGTGGTAACTGCCACGAATGATGATGATGGCATTTGGAAAGCATTGCAAGTTTTAGAAGCACTATAAAAATTACCTTAAAGACCTCTTGCTAGAGGTCTTTTTAAATCCCTTTTTTCTTTGATTGGTTTTATGATTAATTTTTAGTATAATAGTTAAAGATGTAGTTTGAAAAAACGTAAGTGGTTAAGGCGAAACTTTAAAAACTGCTGGTTATGAAAAATAAGTATTTTTTAAAGAGGCCGATTAGAGAAGAGGAAGATCTTTGCGGTTATTATTTATTGGAGATGTTGTTGGTGCTCTAGGACGAAACACATTGACGAATTATTTACCCAAATTAAAGAAAAAATATCGTCCACAAGTTACGATTGTTAATGGTGAAAATGCGGCTTCTGGTCGTGGCATTACTGAGAAAATTTATAAGAAATTTTTACAAGACGGCGTAGATGTGGTGACTTTAGGCAATCATACTTGGGATAATAAAGCGATTTTTGATTTTATTGATGACGCCAAGAAAATGGTGCGGCCGGCAAATTTTCCAGAAGGCGTTCCTGGTCAAGGAATGGTTTTTGTTAAAGTCAATGCGATTGAGCTAGCGGTCATTAATATGCAAGCTCGCTCTTTTATGGTGGATTTAGATGATCCTTTTCGTAAAATGGAAGAGTTATTAAAAATTGCCCGCAAACGGACACCTTTCATTTTTGTGGATTTCCACGGCGAAACGACTAGTGAAAAACAAGCGATGGGCTGGTTTTTAGATGGGCGAGTTTCGGCAGTTGTCGGGACGCACACTCATGTTCAAACTAATGATCCGCGGATTTTACCAAAAGGAACGGCTTATTTAACAGATGTTGGGATGACTGGACCTTATGATGGGATTTTAGGCATGAAGCGAGAGCCGATTATCGAAAAATTTCAAACATCTTTACCGCAGCGTTTTGAAGTGGTGGAAGATGGCCGAGAAATTTTATCAGGTTGTGTGATTGATATTGACGAACAGACTGGTAAAGCCAAAAAAATCCAAACAATCTTGATTAATGAAGACCATCCTTTTACGGATTAAAAAGAAAGAAACGGTGTTATGTTAGCAGAAGAACCAGCCGTTGAAGCGGCTTTGAAGAAATTAAATCAAGAACTTGAAAAAAATCAAATAATCCACCAGTTTCGAGAAATCGAACAACGGGTGGCAGAAAATCAAAGATTAACTGAGTTAACCGCGGAAATTAAAGCTGCTCAAAAAGCAGCGGTTAGTTTTGATTATTATGAAAAACCAGCTGCGCAAAAGCAAGCTTTAGCGGAAGCTGACCGGCTGACTGCGGAATTTGATAATCATCCTTTAGTGGTGGCTTATCGGGAACGATTGCTTGAAGCCAATGATTTAATTCAATATTTAACCAAACGCATTCAGCAAGAGATGAATGAACAATTAACAGACAATTAAATCGCCTAAAAGCTTGATTTCTATGGTTAACAGCTGTTAGAAATTAAGCTTTCAGACATTTATCTGCTGGAATGAAAAAATAATAGGGAGTAAACTGATGCCTCAAAAAACGAAACAAACCCCCATGATGGAACAATATTTAAGCATCAAGGCACAATACCAGGATGCTTTTTTGTTCTATCGTTTAGGAGATTTTTATGAAATGTTCTATGAAGATGCGGAGCAGGCTTCGCAAATTTTAGAGCTAACTTTAACTAGTCGTAATCGGAATGCGGATGATCCGATTCCCATGTGTGGTGTGCCTTATCATGCGGCGGCGGGTTACATTGATACTTTAGTAGAAAAAGGTTATAAAGTTGCCGTTTGTGAGCAAATGGAAGATGCCAAAGCTACTAAAGGCATGGTGAAACGTGAAGTTGTTCAATTAATTACCCCGGGAACAGTGATGGATAGCAAAGGTTTAGCCGCGAAAGAAAATAATTTTTTGACGAGTATTGCAGCGGGGACTAACGGTTTTGGTTTTGCTTATGTGGATTTATCAACAGGTGAGTTGCATACGGCTTTCTTAGCAGATGAAGAAAGTGTCATGAATGAAGCTACCGCTTTGCAAACGAAAGAAATCGTGTTAGGCACGGCTATTTCTGATAAATTACAACAAGCTTTAAGCAGTCGCTTAAATTTAGTTTTCTCTAAACAAGAAACCATCAGTGAAAATGCCGAGTTTAGCTTTTTAACCAGTGATTTAACCAATGACTTGCAAAAAGAAGCAACGGGAAAGCTATTAACTTATTTATCAGAAACGCAAAAACGTAGCTTATCCCATATTCAAAAAGCTAGCGAATACCAACCAGATCACTATTTAAAAATGGATTACTATTCTAAGTTCAATTTGGAATTAAGTAAATCCATTCGAACGGGCAAAAAACAAGGAACCTTATTATGGTTGTTAGATGAAACGAAAACCGCGATGGGTGGCCGTTTATTAAAACAGTGGTTAGATCGCCCCTTAATTCAAGAAGCGCAAATTCACAGTCGTCAAGAGCAAGTGGCTGCTTTAGTGGAAGCTTTCTTTGAGCGTAGCGATTTACAACAAGCTTTGACGAAAGTTTATGATTTGGAACGTTTAGCTGGCCGAGTGGCTTTCGGGAGCGTCAATGGTCGTGATTTATTACAACTGAAAAATTCTTTACAACAAGTGCCGCAAATTCGCAGCTTGATTGAAGGGATTAATCAAGCGGGTGTTTGGGATCCGTTATTGGTTGATTTAGAGCCGATGGAAGATTTGGTGCAATTGATCGAAGATGCGATTAACGATGAAGCACCTTTACAAATCACGGAAGGCAATATTATTAAAGATGGTTTTAATGAGCAATTAGATGAATATCGGGAAGCCATGCGCAATGGTAAAAGCTGGTTAGCCGAACTGGAAGCCAAAGAACGATCTGAAACCGGCATTAAAAATTTAAAAGTCGGCTTTAACCGGGTATTCGGTTATTATATCGAAATTACCAAATCCAATTTAGCTAATTTGCCAGAAGGAAAATATGATCGCAAGCAGACATTGGCAAATGCGGAACGCTTTATTACGCCAGAATTGAAACGCTTGGAAACGTTAATTTTAGAAGCTGAAGAAAAATCAGTAGATTTGGAGTATCAAATCTTTTTAGCGATTCGAGAAGAAGTTAAAAAAGCCATTCAACGTCTACAAAAATTGGCTAAATTAATTAGTAGTGTAGATGTTTTGCAAAGTTTTGCAACCGTCAGCGAACGCTATCAATATGTGCGCCCTAATTTAGTGGCTAATCGCCAAGAGATTACCATTAAAGAAGGCCGCCATCCCGTGGTGGAAAAAGTTTTAGGTCATCAAGAATATATTCCGAATAGTGTTGAAATGCACCCGGATGAAATGATTTTATTAATTACCGGACCGAATATGTCAGGTAAGAGTACTTATATGCGGCAATTGGCGTTAACCGTCATTATGGCGCAAATTGGTTGTTTTGTACCGGCAGAATCAGCGGAATTGCCGATTTTTGATCGGATTTTCACGCGGATTGGTGCCAGTGATGATTTAATTGCTGGGCAAAGTACCTTTATGGTTGAAATGATGGAAGCCAATCAAGCCTTGCGTTATGCAACGCCGAACAGTTTGATTTTATTTGATGAATTAGGTCGGGGGACAGCAACTTATGATGGCATGGCTTTAGCGCAAGCAATTATTGAATATATTCATAGTAATGTAAAAGCGAAAACCTTGTTTTCAACTCATTATCATGAATTGACTGTTTTAGATCAACAATTACCAGCCTTGAAAAATGTTCATGTAGGAGCGGTTGAAAAAGACGGTGAAGTAGTTTTCTTGCATAAAATGATGGAAGGTCCTGCTGATAAAAGTTACGGGATTCATGTGGCTAAAATTGCCGGTATGCCCCAAGCACTGTTGGAAAGAGCGGCAACGATTTTAGCCAGCTTGGAAGCTGAAGGAGCTAATGTTGATTTGACACAGTCAGCACCTGCTCTCAGTCAAAACGCTGATGAACCGCAACAGTTGTCTTTATTTAATGAAACTTCTACGGAAGAACAAGCAGTCGTTGCTGCTTTACGGCATTTGAATTTATTAGAAATGACGCCAATGGATGCTTTGAATAAATTATATGAATTACAAAAACAGCTTTAAAGAGCTAACTGATTGAAGAAAAGAATGGTGGTGGCACAATGGGGAAAATTCAAGAGCTTTCAGAACGTTTAGCCAATCAAATTGCGGCTGGGGAAGTGGTAGAACGGCCAGCTTCAGTAGTTAAGGAATTGGTGGAAAATGCGATTGATGCTGGTGCGACACAGATTGATATTATTTTAGAGGAAGCTGGTTTACGCCGCATTCAAATTACTGATAACGGGGAAGGTATTGCAGATGATGACGTGGAAAATGCTTTTAAACGGCATGCCACAAGTAAAATTCATAACCGTGATGATTTATTTCGGATTCGAACCTTAGGTTTTAGAGGGGAAGCTTTACCGAGTATTGCTTCAGTTTCTGAGTTGGAAATAGAAACCGCAACGGCGACCGGCAAAGAAGGTTCTTTTTTGAAGTTAAAAGGCGGTGAAATCTTGGTGCATCAGCCCGCACCTTTACGACAAGGCACAAAGATTACCGTTAGTAATCTCTTCTTTAATACGCCTGCCCGCCTAAAATACGTTAAAACTTTACAAACTGAATTAGCTAATGTGGGAGATATTGTTAATCGCCTGGCATTAAGCCACCCGCAAATCGCCTTTCGTTTAGTTCATGAAGGCAATAAAATGTTAACGACTACCGGCAATGGTGATTTAAAACAGGCGCTGGCAGGGATTTACGGAATGGCTACCGCCAAAAAAATGTTGCCTATTTCCGCTAAAGATTTAGATTTTGAAATTAGCGGTTTTGTTTCTTTACCTGAAGTTACTCGCGCCGGACGCAATTATTTATCAACGATTATTAACGGCCGCTATATTAAAAATTTTGCCTTAAACAAAGCGATTGTTAATGGTTATGGCTCTAAATTAATGGTGGGGCGTTATCCGATTGCAGTAATTGAAATCAAAATGGACCCCTTGTTAGTCGATGTAAATGTTCATCCAACTAAACAAGAAGTTCGTTTATCTAAAGAAAAAGAATTAATGATTTTAATTAGTGAAAGCATTCGGGAAGCGTTGCAAAAAGAAACTTTGATTCCTAGTGCGGCTGATAATTTACGTTTTAAGAAAAAAGTCGCTGACCAACCTAAAGTTGAGCAAATCGAAATGGAGTTAACCACTTCAACTGATATAACCCCAACTAAAAAGCCAGGAAGTTTAGGCTTTGATCCGCAAACTGGCAATTTCTTTGTGAAACCAGTGGTAGAGCAGAACGAAATACCTGCAAAAGCTGCCCCTTTACAAGTGGCAGAGGAGTTACCTGCCTTTGAAACGGCAGAAAATCCAACTAAAGCAGTTGTTGAACCAGAAACAGCTCCAGTAGTTAGTAATGAGGAAGAGCGGGTGGTGGAAACCGAAGTTACACCACCAACCGCTCCAAGTGAACCAGGGCTAGCTGTTGCCGAACATACTGAGTTTGATTTTACTTCGAAAAAAAATTCATATTTATTAGAGCAGACTTTAAATCGTTTAGCTAAGGAAGAACCCGTGGCGGCGTTTCCGCTGCTGGAGTATTTCGGACAGATGCACGGAACTTATTTATTTGCGCAAAGCCAAGCAGGTTTGTATATCATTGACCAACACGCAGCTCAAGAACGAATTAAATATGAATATTATCGTGAAAAAATCGCTGATGTTGGCGATGATTTGCAAGAATTACTGTTACCGATAGTTTTAGATTATCCTAATAGCGATGCCTTGAAGTTGAAGGAACAAACAGAACTTTTAGCAGAAGTTGGTATTAATTTGGAGGAATTTGGACAAAATAGCTTTATTGTTCGCAGCCATCCGACTTGGTATCCATCTGGCGAAGAAGAACGAATTATTCGGGAAATGATTGACATGCTTTTATTAACCGGCAGTGTCAGCGTGAAAAAATTCCGAGAAGCCACCGCCATTATGATGAGTTGTAAACGTTCGATTAAAGCCAATCATCATTTAAATGACGCCCAAGCCAGAGTTTTATTAGCTGATTTAGCTAAATGCCAAAATCCTTACAACTGTCCCCATGGTCGCCCTGTTTTGATTCATTTCACCAACGGCGACATGGAACGCATGTTTAAACGCATCCAAGACCCACATTGATTAAAAAAAGCACTTGCCGTTGTTCTGCTGGTGAGTAAAATGCATAAAAATCTGTATCTTAAATTTTAGTTAGGAAGAATAAAAATGGAAATTATTTTAGCTTCGCAATCACCCCGAAGAAAAGAACTATTAGCTCGCTTGGTACCGGAATTTACAGTCATGCCAGCTGATATTGATGAAACTGTTCCGGCTGGCATAACGCCAGTTGCTTATGTAGAAAAAATGGCAGCGGAAAAAGCTGCGGTTGTTAGTGAAACTCATCCAGAAGCATTAGTGATTGCTAGCGATACAATTGTTGTTCATCAAGATAAAATTTTAGGTAAGCCGGTTTCCGAAGTCGATGCTTTTCAAATGTTGCAGGGGATGAGCGATGCAACCCATACGGTTTATACCGCAGTTGTTTTGCAAAAGGGAGCGCATAAAGAAGCTACTTTGTCCTCAGCGGAAGTCACTTTTTATCCTTTAACGACAGCAGAAATTAATGCTTATCTAGCAACTGGTAAATACGCGGATAAAGCTGGCGCCTATGGAATTCAAGAGCAAGCCAGCGTTTTTGTAAAAGAAATTCATGGCGATTATTACAGTATTGTTGGCTTTCCAATTGGTAAAGTAAATCAGATGTTAAAGCAATTTTAAAATGAAAAACGAGTAAAATCTTTCGCGAATGAAAGATTTTACTCGTTTTTGTTTTACTTGATTTATTTAATTAAAGCTTCAGCGATATTTTCTTTTGCTTGAACAGCGCCCGTTTTAGTTAAAGTTAAATTTTCTACCCGGTCACTATTTGTTAAAGCGACAATAATGTCAGTTGCTTTGCCAGCCTCAATAATCGCAGCGCGATTCATTTTTGCTAACAAAGTATCTGGGGTTACTTGTTCACCGACATTAACTTTTACCGTAAAAGGTGCGCCTTTTAATTCAACAGTATCTAAGCCCATATGAACTAAAATTTCTAAGCCGGCGGGTGTTTGAATGCCAATTGCGTGTTGCGTTTCAAAAATGGTGGTAATGACACCGTTAACTGGCGCATAAACTTCATCAGCACTTGGTTGAACTGCAAAACCGTCACCCATCATTTTTTGAGAGAACACTGGATCGGCAACTTCGGTGATTGGTAAAACAACACCGTCAGCGACAGCGAATAACATTTCAGTTGTTGCAACTTCATTTACTTCCGCTGGCATTTCAACTGTGAAATTATTAGTAGGTGCTTCACCAACGGGAGCCACGGATAAATTACCGATAGGATCAATTTTATTTAAAGCAGCGACCCGTCTGAAAATAATTGTGAAGATAAATGGTACGACAATCGCAATTAACATGGCAACCGCAAAGGCTGGCATATCTTTTGGTCGAATGGCTAAAATTCCTGGTAAACCGCCGACACCAATTGCATTTGAACGAACCCCCATCAGAGTTGAAAACATACTTGCTAATCCTGAACCTACCATTGCAGCTACGAATGGATAGATATATTTCAAGTTGATCCCGAACATCGCAGGTTCAGTAACTCCCAAATAACATGAAATAGTTGCTGGGATTGAAACTTGCTCTTCTTTTTCGTTACCTTTATGCAAGAAGATAACAGCTAAAACCGCCGAACCTTGAGCGATATTTGCTAAAGCAATCATTGGCCAAAGATTTGTTGAACCAAAGTCAGCGATTAACTGAGTGTCAATAGCGTTGGTCATATGATGCAGACCGGTAATAACTAGTGGAGAATATAAGAAGCCAAAGACAGCGCCAAATAACCAGCTTAATGATGATGTTAACCCACCATTAACAATTCCAGAAATCCAATTACCGATTGCCCAACCAATCGGGCCTAAAATCACATGAGCGGCAAAAATTGTTGGTACTAAAGAGAATAGTGGTACAAAAATCATTGAAATCGCTTGGGGAATATGTTTCCTAAAGAAAATTTCCAAATAAGCTAACAAGAAACCAGCTAACATAGCAGGGATAACTTGTGCTTGATAACCAATCATATCAATTTGCGCAAAACCAAAATCCCATTGAGGAATTTCTGTTGCTCCAGCCACGGCATAAGCATTTAATAATTGCGGTGAAACTAAAGTAATACCAAGAATAATGCCGAGAATTTGCGTGGTGCCCATCTTTTTAGAAATACTCCACGTAATACCTACCGGTAAGAAATGGAAAATCGCTTCCCCTGGTAGCCATAAGAAATGGTTAACGCCGCTCCAAAATACTGAAGATTCAACAATTGTTTGGCCGCCTAAAAAGCCAAATTGAATTCCTTCTAAAACATTACGGAAACCTAAAATTAACCCACCGACAATAATTGCTGGAATAATTGGAGTGAAAATTTCGGCTAAAACGCCAATTACACGTTGCAACAGATTTAAATTTTGTTTAGCTGCTGCCTTCCCTTGTTCTTTTGAAACGCCTTCGATTCCTGAAACAGCTGTAAAATCATTGTAGAAAAGTGACACATCATTACCAATAATAACTTGAAACTGACCGGCATTTGTAAACATCCCTTTAACACTGTCGATATCCTCGATAGCTGCTTCATTGGCTTTTGTCGGATCGTTTAATACGAAACGCATTCTTGTTGCACAATGAGAAACGGCGGCGATGTTATCTTTGCCTCCAATTTCCTTTAGCAGCTTTTCAGCATCTGCTTGATATTTTCCCATAGGTGAAACCCCTTTCTGTTTTACTTGTATACACAAGTTTTTAACTTCGCCAATATCATACCATCATTTTTTATTTTTTGCAAGCGTTTCATATGGTCAAAAAGAAAAATTTTTTATTTTTCCGTTAGGAAGATTTTTCTTGGTGTCGACCTTGCTGATGAGATTTTTAGCTTCAACTTATAGAAGATTGTTGAAGTTATTAGCAAAGATGTGTTTGTGAGAAATATCAGTTGAAAAAAGTAAGCAGATAAATTATAATTACGGTGACGTGTATAGACAAGTTTTTAATCTATTAAAAAAGCCGAAGGAGTAAGCTGATGAATTTAATTAAATTATCAAAAGAAGCGGGAAGATTTTTGCTAGTAAGTGAAAGGGAAAATTTCAGTTTTCAAGAGGATCAAGTGGGTGAGGTTATCGAAAAATTACAAACAACTGAAGAAAATTATGCTGGTATCCTAGCGATTTTAGCTACAGATAGTCAAGAAAAATTACAAACTAGTTTTAAACAAGTAGCAAAAACTTTTTCCGAAAAACTAAATTTACCTTTAGTAATCACGGAAAACGCTGATTTTGCTGAAGCGACTTTTTTTGAAGCAGCTGAGAAAAATAGCTGGACTTTTGATTATTATGGCTATGCAGCTAGTAAAGATGAATATTCAGTGGAGTCGTTGTTAACAACCGGTAATGGTTTTATTGGCTTACGGGGAACGACGCCAGAAATGATGATTAGTGATGACTGCTATCCAGCGACTTATTTGGCAGGTTTATATAACGAAGCTGTTTCTGAGGTTGAGGGACAAGCGATTACTAATGAAGATTTTGTGAATGCTCCTAATTTACAATATTTAACAGTAGTTGTTGATGGTGAAAAAATTACCTTTGCTAAAGAACAAGTCAAAGAATTGAGTAGATCATTAAATACAAAAACTGGTCTTTTAACTAGCGAAGGAATTTTAGCAACAGCAACTGGTAAAGAAATGTTGATTACTACGGAAAAGTTTGTCAGCATGGCTAATCGTCATCAATATGGCTTAACTTATCAAATCACGCCACTAAATTTCCAAGGAGAAATTGAAATTATTTCTGAAGCTGATGGGGAAGTTTATAATTATAATGTTGCCCGTTATCGTAGCTTAAATAGCCAGCATCTAACGATTGAAGAGACGATAGCAAATAAAAATCAAGCCCGCTTAGTTGCTAAAACAAAACAATCACAAATGCAAATTATTCAAGAAAGCAAATTGTTAAGTTCACAAGCTTTACAGTGGGAAAATCAAGTGACTGCTACAAAAGTTATTCAAAGGGCACGGGCTTTTGTGACGCCTAATCAACCTGTCAAAGTTGAAAAACTAGTTTTTATCGATTTAGTGACTGATGAACTTGAAGCAGCTGCAATTAGCGGCGTAGCTGAGTTAAATGATTTTGCAACAATGCTGCAAGCGTCCGTCGTTGAGTGGCAAAAATTATGGCAAACGGTCCAGATTCAAGTGGCTGGTGATAGCATGTCACAAAAAATGTTGAATTTGCATACGTATCACTTGTTAGTTTCAGGTTCACCTTTAGCGGCTGGCGATTTAGATGCTTCTACCACGGCACGAGGTTTGCACGGAGAAGCTTATCGGGGACATATTTTTTGGGATGAATTATTTATTTTACCTTTCTATATTTTGCATTTTCCTGAAACTGCTAAAGCTTTGTTGATGTATCGCTATCAGCGTTTAGCAGCTGCTAAAAGTGCGGCAAAAGAAATTGGTTTTGAAGGCGCGATGTTCCCGTGGCAATCCGGCGTGGATGGTAGCGAGCAATCACAGGCGTTGCATTTAAACCCGATAAACGGCGAGTGGGATGAAGATCATAGTCGTTTACAACGGCATGTTTCCTTAGCGATTGCCTATAATGTTTGGTTGTATTTTGAAAATACCCATGATTTAGCGTTTATGGAAGCTTATGGTTTAGAATTGTTGTTAGAGATTGCTAAATTCTGGTTGAGTATTGCTACTTATGATGAAAACACACATCGTTATTCAATTGCTGGCGTGATGGGTCCTGATGAATTTCATGAAGCGTATCCTTATGCTGAAAAAGGCGGCTTAAAGGATAATGCCTACACAAACATGATGGTTGTCTGGTTATTTGAAGAGTTACAAAAATTATTGACTGAGCTAACACCGCAAGTATTAACAAATGTTCAAGAGAAAACGAATTTTACTACAGAATTAATCGCTAAAATGAATCAAATGATGCATCAATTGCATTTAGAAATTAATCAAGAAGGAATTATCGCTCAATACGAAGGATATCTTGATTTAAAAGAAGTCGATTGGGATTATTATCGTGAAAAATATGGTGATGTTTATCGGATGGATCGTTTGTTGAGAGCCGAAGGGGAAACTGCTGATGCTTATCAAGTGACAAAACAAGCTGATAGCTTGATGATTTTTTACAATTTTGATAAACAACGAATTGACCGCATTTTAAAAGATTTAGGCTACCAATTACCAACCGATTATTTAGAGAAAAATTTAGATTATTATTTAGCGCGAACTTCCCATGGTTCAACATTATCTCGTGTGGTTCATGGACAATTAGCGACGATGGTCAATAATAAAGAGCTTTCTTGGCAATTATATCAAGAAGCTTTATATTCTGATTATCAAGATATTCAAGGTGGGACTACGGCAGAAGGGATTCACGCGGGCGTGATGGCGGCCACTTTATACATTACCTTAACTACTTATGGCGGGTTAGATATTCGCCAAAAAGAACTGCATTTCCGCCCTAATTTACCCGAACAGTGGCAAGGATTAACTTTTAAATTTGTCAGAAATGGTGTTGACTATCAAGTAGCTTTAACTAAAGAGGCTTTTAAAATTAAGGCTAACCAAGATAGTAAGATTTTTGTAATGGAAGAAGAATTTGAATTGCTTGCTGATACTTGGCAAACAATCACTTTAAAATGATAAGGGAGAATTGAAGGCATATGAAAAAAGGGTTTATTTTTGATTTAGATGGTGTGATTACCGATACCGCTAAATTTCATTATCTAGCTTGGGAAAAAACGGCAGCTGAATTAGGGATTGAGATTGATTTGGTGTTTAATGAACAACTCAAAGGCATCAGCCGCATGGATTCTTTAGAACGAATTTTAGTTCATGGAGGAAAAGCGACGGAATACACTTTGACAGAAAAAGAAAAATTAGCAACTGAAAAAAATCAAATGTATGTTGAGTTATTACAAGATTTAAGTGCTGAAGATTTATTGCCAGGAGTAGCTAGTTTTTTGAAAAAGGCGCAAGCCAAAAATATTCCTTGCGCCATTGCTTCAGCTTCAAAAAATGCCCCTTTCATTTTAGAAAAATTAGGGGTATCTGGCTATTTTAAAGGGATTGTTGATCCTGAAAGCTTAACAAAAGGGAAACCAGATCCAGAGATTTTTATTAAAGCAGCAGAAATTTTAGGGATTCAACCACAAGAGGCGGTTGGTTTTGAAGATGCACAAGCCGGAATTATCGGCATCAAAGACGCTGGCATGTACGCAGTGGGAATTGTAACAACAGAAGCTTTGCCGGGAGTTGATGAAACGGTTAGCCGTTTAGATGAACTGAATATTGATGAGTTACTTACGAAATAGCTGAAAAAAGTTACCCTATCTAAATTTAGATAAGGTAACTTTTTTATTTGTAATCACTTAACTTTCAACACTTTCCAGGTAGCCAACTTCGGCTAAATCATAAGGAGTATCGCGATAAATCAGCCAATGTAAGCCCAAAATCATACACCGTTGAAAATCAGAAACAAAAGCAATCAGCGGGCGATTTGGCTGTTGCGCTAAAATTTGATTTTCGGTAATTTCCTTTAATAACAAACTTTCCGCTACTGGACTGGTGATAATAAAGCACTTAGGAGCGATAGCAGCATTATAAAAAGGAATAATTTCCGCTAAGCGCGTAGCTAATGCTTGGCCGGTTTGCGGTAACAGCTGGTTAATAAAGCCTGGTAAAAATTTGGCTTCACCAGCTAAAGCTAGATTGCCTTCAATTAGCTGATTGTGGGCAAATAAAGTGATTCCCGGCATACTTTTCAAAGGATAATATAAGCCAACATAAGTTTCTTGCAGGGAAAGCTTTTCCGCAAGGCAATAGCCGATTGTTAATAGATGAGCATCATTTTGAACGAAAACTGGTATATTAGCAATTTTTTGAATTTCTGCTTGAAAATGCCAGCCGTTAAATTTTTCAAACCAGCTAGATTGAACGACATCATTAGCGACTTTACCAGGGAAAAATATGCCAATCTGCTGAACTTGAGGATTTGCTTGCAATTGTTGTTGAGTGATTTCTAAAAAGCGCGGTAAACTAATTTGCGAAAAATCAATGATTTCTTTAGCCGCAATTTTGCCAGCTAAATTAGTCACTAAACTTTCGATGATTAACTGACCTTGTTTTTCGCGAATACACAACAGTAGATTTTGTTCTTTTTCGTAATTAAAATGGTAAGCAACTGCCGGCCGCCCCATCTCTCTTTGAATAATTTCCCCTTCAAAAATAATTTGTTTTTCTAAAAGTTCTTTTAATAAAGATTGAATGGTCACCATGCTGATGCCGGTTTTTTTGACTAAATCAGAAGCAAATAATTTACCAGCTTGAAAAAATTGTTGCTGAACTAGCAAAAGATTATTTTGGCGAATGATATTTTTAGCGTTTTTGGTAGCCATAAAAGCTTGCCTACAAATATTTCGCTAAAGCTACCGCGATGCCATCTTCTAAATTGCTTAAAGTAATATCATCTGCTAAAGCTTTTAATTCTTCAACGGCGTTGCCCATCGCCACACCGATACCAGCATATTGAATGATGGATTGGTCATTGTGGCCGTCCCCGAAAGAAATTAAGTTTTCGGGATAAATCCCTTGTGTTGGTAAAATCGTATCTAGGGCGTTAGCTTTATCAATACCTTTGTCGGTAAATTCAAAGTAGACAGGGGCAGAAAAGGCGCCGCAAACTTCATCCGCAAATGGTGCGCTAATTTCTTGATAAACAGCTTGTAAATATTCTGGTTGACCAGCAATTAAAATTTTATTTAGAGGGAAAGTTGTAAAAGCAGCTAAATCATCAATTTCACACAGTTTGAAATTGCCACCGCGAGATTCATATTGAATAATATTTAAGTCGGCAGTTTCTAAATGTAAAATATTATTATAGACATTGTTTACATACATATAGTCATCTTTGTTAATCATAGGGATGACATCGAATTTTTTCGAATGTTCTAGAATGCTTTGACAAGTTTCAACACTCATGGTTTGGTTGAAAAGAATTTCTTGCGTTTGGCAGTCAGTTACCATGGCGCCGTTGTAGGAAACGATTAAGCCAGCATATTTTGCCATCTCTAATTCCTCAGCTAAGTGAAGCATCCCAGTAGTTGGACGACCAGAAGCTAAAATCACTTTAATACCGTTTTTTTGGGCTTGAATTAAAGCTTCCTTCGTTTTTTGTGAAATCTTTTTTTCATCATTTAATAAAGTTCC
Organism: Enterococcus sp. PF1-24; assembly: GCF_029893325.1. Classification (GTDB taxonomy): domain Bacteria; phylum Bacillota; class Bacilli; order Lactobacillales; family Enterococcaceae; genus HY326. The sequence goes on along the minus strand of NZ_JARXWL010000004.1, from coordinate 98,959 downwards.
ATCAAGATCTAAAACAATTCCTTTAATTGACATCTTATCAAATCCTTTGCTATTAGTTAAAAACATTAATTAAGTAACTTAATTATATAGAGAGCAGCTGTTTTTGTAAAGAGAAAATTAGCGTGAGAGCACTGATTGAATTTGCTAATCAAGGAAATTCCCTTTATAATAAAGGATAAATTAAGGAGAATGGGGAGCGAAATGAATAAATTCAACGAAATTTTTCTGGATTTGGAAAAACGAATTATTGCCGGGGAATATAAGCCACAAAGCTTGTTGCCTAGCGAAAATCAGCTGATTAAAATTTATGGTGTTTCGCGAGAAACCATTCGTAAAGCGTTAACGCTGTTAACCAATGCCGGCTATATTCAAAAAAAACAAGGTAAAGGTTCAATTGTGTTAGATTTAAATCGTTTTGATTTTCCAATTTCAGGTTTAACTAGCTATAAAGAGCTGCAAGAAAATCAACATATTCCTAGTCAAACGATTGTGGTGGAGCTGGGGGAAGTTTTAGTAACGAAAAAATTAGCGGATATTACTGGTTGGCAAGCAGGCACGGAAGCGTGGAAACTGATTCGTCAACGAGTAATTGATGAAGAAATTGTGATTTTGGACCGCGACTTTTTATTAAAAGATGTCGTGCCGACTTTACCAAAAGAGCGAGCGCAAGATTCTATTTATGAGTATTTTGAACAAGATTTAAATTTGGATATCGCCTATGCTCAAAAAGTGATTACCGTGGAAGAAGCCAGCGAAGAGACGCGGGAGTTAATGGATTTAAAAGAAGATACTCACGTAGTGATTGTCCGCAGTTTAGTTCATTTGGAAGATACCCGCTGTTTTGAATATACGGAATCCATTCACCGTTTAGATAAGTTCCAATTTGTTGAATTTGCTCGCCGTAGAAAAAACTAATTATCAAAGTCATTTTATCTATTAAAGATTAAAATGACTTTTTTATGCTGAGTGGCTCTTTTTAAGTGGAATTTGTGCTAAAATAAGAACGTATGTCCATAATTGTAGTTTTGAAAGGAAAATTAAATGTACGAATATCTAATTGGAACCATAACTTATGTCAGTCCGCTATATTTAGTGTTGGAATGTCAGGGTATTGGTTATCAAATTGCGATGGGAAATCCTTATCGTTATAGCAGTAAAATCAATCAAGAAGTGAAAATTTATCTCCATCAAGTGGTGCGAGAAGATGCCCAGTTGCTTTATGGGTTTAATAATTTAGAAGAAAAACAACTATTTTTAAAATTGATCAGTGTTTCTGGTATCGGTCCGAAAAGTGCATTAGCAATTATGGCTAATGACGATCATAGCGGCTTAATTAAAGCGATTGAAACCGATCAAATTACTTATTTAACCAAATTCCCTGGAGTGGGTAAAAAAACTGCTCAACAAATGGTGTTGGATTTAAAAGGTAAGTTAGGGGAATTAGTTGGCGATATGCCATTATTGACAGCCGCAGCTGAATTAACTGGTGAAAACTCTGCTTTGGCAGATGCTTTAGCGGCACTATCGGCTTTAGGTTATGGAGATAAAGAAATCAAACGAGTGAAAAAAGAACTGACTGATTTGCCACAACAATCAACAGATGAATATTTACGTCAAGCTTTGAAATTGATGATGAAAAAATAAATGATCTTGCATTTGCTTGGAAAAGAGGTGTCTTATGGAAGAAGAACGAATTGTTTCGCCGGAAACAACTGAAACAGAAGAAATGTTAGAGAAATCTTTACGCCCACAATATTTAGGGCAATATATCGGTCAAGATAAAGTAAAAAAAGAATTAGGTATTTATATTGAAGCCGCCCGAAGCCGCCAAGAGTCGTTGGATCACGTTTTGCTTTACGGACCACCAGGCTTAGGGAAAACCACCATGGCGATGGTGATTGCCAACGAGATGGGGGTTAACATTCGCACCACCAGTGGACCGGCGATTGAACGGCCGGGAGATTTAGTAGCGATTTTGAATGAGTTAGAGCCTGGCGATGTGCTGTTTATTGATGAAATCCATCGTTTGCCACGAGTAGCAGAAGAAATGCTTTATTCGGCGATGGAAGATTTTTATGTGGATATTATGGTTGGTCAAGGAACCACTGCTCATCCGGTGCATTTTCCGCTGCCACCATTTACATTAATTGGCGCTACCACCCGTGCAGGCATGCTGTCAGCGCCTTTAAGAGATCGTTTCGGGATTATTTGTCATATGGAATACTATGACGACCAAGATTTGAAAGATATTGTTTTGCGAACTGCGGATATTTTTCAAACAGAAATCGTGGAAACCGGTGCTTTTGAAATTGCCCGTCGCTCGCGAGGGACACCGCGAATTGCCAACCGTTTATTGAAACGAGTGCGAGATTTTGCCCAAGTTCAAGCAGATGGCGTGATTAATCGGGAAATCGCTGATCAAGCCTTAACTTTGTTGCAAGTGGATAAAGCTGGTTTAGATTATGTGGATCAAAAATTATTGAAAACCATGATTGAACTTTATCGCGGGGGGCCAGTTGGTTTAAGCACTTTATCGGTTAATATTGGTGAAGAACGAGAAACGGTGGAAGATATGTATGAGCCTTATTTAATTCAAAAAGGCTTTATCAAACGGACGCCAAGAGGTCGAGTAGTAACCGCTTTTGCTTACGAACATTTCGGCTTAACGCCTTTAAATGATTAAAAAATAGACAGCTAGCAGTGGTTTGAGCCACTATTAGCTGTCTGTTTAATTTTTAGGCGTTAGCAATTGTTTCGTGGAGATTTTTTTGGTTATACAATTTGCGTAAATACTGATACAAAGCTAAAAGCTTGTCGTCATCAGCATAGTCTAGTAAATAAATTGGTAATTTCGGTTCGGTTTTGCTTAAAATTTGAGATGAGCTGATAACTAAATCATAATCGTAATTTCGTCGAGGTTGATAAAGTTCGCTATCAACAAATTTTAAATCATCTAAAAATTGATGTAAATCATTAACTAGTAAAAAATTATGCTCTAGTGCTAAGCCGACTTTTAAATTACTAGCAAAATCAACGCTATTAAAGTAAGGTAGCAAGATGTTTTTGTAAGATTCTACCAAGTCATTTTTTACATATTTGACAAAGGAATATTGATTTTTAGTCGCTGCTTCCGCAAAGAATTGGGCGATTTTTTCTTCTAAGATGATTTCCCAATTTTCTTTTTTATGAACAGGTGTAACTAAGGTTTGAATATTCGGGATTGATTGTTCCGTTACGTATAAAGTAAAACCAATATTTAACAGATTGCCTAAGATTAAAGGATTATCCAAAATTTGTGGTTGTTTACGGAATAATTCTTCTTTAGCGAAATTCAAAAATTCAGTGTTTAAGCTGTAAATTGGGTTCGGTCTGACTGAAAAATCATAAAGTGTTTGTTGCAAAGAAGTTTCATCTTTAATCGTGTAAAAAGGTACGTAATGGGATAAGAAAAAGATAAAGCTGCTTTCCGCTTGTTGCTGTTTAGCAGTTAATTCAAAAGCGTCGGAAATTAAGTTGGTACGCTTGAAATCATAATAAGAATTATTCTTCATTAAGAAATTGTAGCGTTTATCGTATTTGACAAAGTTTCCTTGTTTAATGCGGATTAAGTATAAAGCCGCAAAATAGTGAAGTTCAATATTTCCAAAATAACTTAAAGATAATGGGAAATATTCAGAAACTTTATGAATCAAATCGTTAACTTGTTTCTGATCGACTTTTAAAGGCAACTCTAAGCCGCGAGTCCCTAGCCAAATCAAGTTAAACAGCATCACCCTGACTAAACGTTCATCACCTACCAAGTTAGCTTTCGTATAAGTTAAACGCAAATTATACTGTTGCAAATAGTTTTTCAAATTTTCCATTTTGCGAGAAACAGTGGAACGGCTGACTTGATATTTTTCACAAAAATCAACAACATTTGGTTTTTCATCATTTAGTAAATATAAAATGAATTGAAAAGGTACACTTTTTTGCAGTAAATAGTAGCGATATTCATCTATAGTACAATCGAGCTGTAACGCGTTAACTTTGCCGGCACCCATCAAGATATTTTCGTGATTGGGTTTCATTTCTTTTAATTCTGCTTCGATTGCAGTTAATTCAATCACAGCTTGTTGGTAGTTTAAATTGAAATCTTCAGCAAGGTGTATTATCGGGAAATTTTCTTGACTGATTTTCATCAAATAGCGAAAAATGCGAAAACGCAGCAAAGTTGGAGAATCCATCATTATTTCTTCATATAGCATAAGCTATCCCTCCATTCATTCTTATTTTAATTCAAAATTGTAAAGATGTCAGATGAAACGAACTGAGAATTTTTTATTTAGGATATTTTTACTCACTTTAACGTAATTTTTATGGTTTGTAAACACAACGATTCTGTTTTTTTAATATTATACAGAAAATGATTGGATTCCAATTATTTCTAAGTGTAAGTATCAAAAAAAGAGAGAAAATAATCAAAAATGAAAATTTCTCTCGTTTTTTTATGGAGTTATTTTTAGGGCTTTTCGCGAAAGGTTATGAAAAGCTTAAATTGTCGGATTGAGAATGCGTGAAAGAAAAGCTTTCGTTCTTTCGTGTTTCGGATTTCCGAAAAGTTCTTCAGCGGTACCTTCTTCAGCGATGACGCCTTGATCCATGAAAATAATGCGGTCAGAAACATCTCTCGCAAAAGCCATTTCGTGAGTAACAATTACCATCGTTAAGCCGGTGTCTACCAAATCTTTCATGGTCTTTAAAACTTCTCCCACCATTTCTGGATCAAGAGCCGAAGTTGGTTCGTCAAAGAGCATAACATCAGGATCCATTGATAAAGCTCGTGCGATGGCCACCCGTTGTTTTTGGCCTCCGGAAAGTTGACCAGGTTTCGCGTTAATAAAGCGTTCCATGCCGACTTTTTCTAAATTTTTAAGAGCAACTGCTTTAGCTTCTTCTTTTGAGCGTTTTAAAACGGTAATTTGCCCAGATGTACAGTTATCTAAAACATTCATATTATTAAATAAATTAAATTGCTGGAAAACCATACCTAAATGAGTACGATATTTTGGTAAATCATAACCTTTTTCTAGTACGTTGGTATCTTTATAAATGATTTTTCCGCTAGTCGGTTTTTCTAAAAGGTTAATGCAGCGCAACAAAGTTGATTTTCCGGAACCAGAAGAGCCGATAATCGTTACGACTTCTCCTTGTTTAACCGTAACATTTACGTCTTTTAAAACTTCGTTATCGCCAAAATTCTTTTTCAAATGTTCGATTTTGATTACTTCATTCATTGAAGATGGCCTCCTATTTCGTATTAAGGTATTAATTTTTCATAAGTTGTTTTTTCAGTTATTTAGCAGCTTCTTCTTTAACATAAGCGTTTGGCCCGTCGATTTTTCTTTCAACTAGTCGTAAAATTTGCGTAGCTGAAACGGTCATGACTAAATAGATAATTCCAATAATTGTAAAGGTTTGGAAGAATTGTAAGTTAGTTCCAGAAGCAGCACTTCCTTGGAAAAATAAATCTCCCACGCTAATTACGCTTAAAACGGCGGTATCTTTAATATTAATCACGATTTCATTACCAGTTGCTGGTAAAATATTGCGAATGACTTGCGGTAAAATGACTTTTAACATCGTTTGCCGATGATTCATGCCGATTGCTTGAGCGGCTTCGAATTGACCAGGGTCCACAGCGAAAATCCCACCACGGACGATTTCTGACATATAAGCGCCGGTATTAATCGAAACAATCAAAACAGCTGCCAAGGTTCGATTCAAATTAATGCCAAAAGCTAAAGCTAAGCCATAAAAAATGACCATCGCCTGTACCATCATTGGCGTTCCGCGGAAAACTTCAATGTAAATCGTTAATAAGCCGTTGCCAATTTTTTGCAAGAAACGTTTCACGGGATTTTCGGCTTCAGGTAAGGTGCGGAAAACACCTACCAATAAACCGATGCCTGTACCGGCGATAGTTGCAAATAAGGCGATAAATAAAGTTAAACCTGCGCCGCGTAAAAATAGTGTTCCATATTGACTGATGATTTGTTTGAAATCATCTAACAAGCTATCATCTTCTTGCGCACTAGCAGAAGGTTGCTCTTCAATGGCTGCATCCATTAAAGCTGTTTGTTCATCTAAAGAAATCGTTGCTAAAATTTCATTTACTTTAACTAAGTCGGCGTCGTTTTTCCGCATACCTACGGCTACTTGTACGTCTTCTGGATTGGTTTGAAAACCATTTGCTTCAGAAAATTCCACCATCGCTAAATTACTATTTACACTTGTTGCGGTAACTCCTTCAGGGCGTTCACTAACATAGCCATCAATAATTCCCGATGCTAAAGCAACTCGCATCGCTGAAAAATCTTTTTGAGCTTGTTCTTTTTTGACACCAGGAATTTGGTCGATTACCGTATAATGGAACGTGTTTAATTGAGCGGTAATTTTTGCGCCTTCCAAATCTGCCAGTTTTTCTGCATCTGCATACGGGCTATCTTTTTGAACCACCACTACTAAATGCGATTCGTAATAAGGGTCGGTAAAATCAATTTCTTTTTTACGTTCTTCAGTAGGCGACATGCCAGCGATAATAGCGTCGATTTTACCTGATTGTAACGCGGGTGCCAAGCCATCCCATTGAGTTTGCACGATGACTAATTCCTTATCAAGACCCTCAGCGATTTTTTTGGCAATTTGCACATCGTAGCCACCAGCGTAAGCGTCTTTTGAACCGAAAATCGGCACTGCCCCGTGGCTATCGTTAGTTTGCGTCCAGTTAAAAGGGGCGTAGCCAGCTTCCATCCCGACTTTGAATTCTCCTTCAGTAGCAAAGGCTGGAGTTGCTATAAATAAAGTGGTCATTAGTGCAGTGATAAAAGTTAAAAATTTCTTTCTCATGAAAATCCTCCTTAAAGTATTATTTTTCCCTACATTGCTAAGGTTAATTGATTTTTTGAAAATAAAATGCACCCCACAAAGATAGTAGGGTGCATGATAACGCACACCTCATCAATCCATAGCACAACTTAGCATTTCTGCTAAGACAGTCCGCAAATTATTGATTTGCGTCCCAACATAAAAGTTAAGAGCGAACTTTTACATTTCGGCGGCGCTGCCTAGACCTGCTTCATAGTAAGCTCAATACTCCACAGGGTTAATCAGAACCGCAACCTCTACCTCATGACTGAGGCAATGAATATTTAATTTTTAGTAGTAATCGAAGTGTATAAGGAATTGCGGGAAAAGTCAACTTTTTTTATAAAAAAAGTTCTTTTTTGCTCGATATTTCTTGAGATTTTTCATCTGTTAAAAGATTTCATGATATAATAATTAAAGAAATTAACCTTCGTTAAAAGAATGCTGATAAAGTATTTCAAACACTACAAAAAAATAAAATAAATCACCAAAAAATGCGTACTTTTATAGAGAAAGCTAAAGGAGTTTATGATGGATAAAAATCAAATGTTAACCGCTGAAAGAGAAAAAGTAGATGCCATTGATAAAAAAATTGTTCAGCTGCTAGAAGAACGAATGGCGGCTGTAGCAAAAATTGCTGAAATTAAAGGACAAGGGCAAATTGAAGTTTTAGATAATAATCGGGAAGCAAAGGTGCTAAGCCAAGTAGCTAGCTATGTAAAAATGCCTGCTTATCAAGCAACGATTCACAATACTTTTGTGGATATTATGAAAAATTCGCGAGCTTTCCAACAAAAACAATTAGAGCAAACTAACTAAAAGCATTTGTTTGCAGCTAAGCAAGGAGTTGAGAAAATGGCTAATGGAGAAAATCGTCGTTTGATTATTTTAGAAAAATTAACCCACAGCGAAAAACCAATTAGTGCCAGTCGTTTCGCCAAAGATTTTGGCGTCAGCCGCCAAATTATCGTGGGGGATATTGCTTTGTTAAGAGCTGGAGGACAAGAGATTATCGCCACTGCACGAGGTTATTTGCTACAGCAAGAAGAAAAAGGGCTATTGGCGAAAATTGCGGTGCAACATGGACCAGATTTAGTGGCAGAAGAATTGTTAACGATTGTCGCTAACGGGGGCGAAATCATTGATGTGATTGTAGAACATCCTTTGTACGGTGAGTTACAAGGAGGACTGCATATTAAAAATCAGCAAGAAGTGACTGCTTTTTTAGATAATTGTCAAAAAAATTCAGCGGCCTTGCTTTCCCAATTAACTGCTGGCATTCATTTGCATACTATCCGCTATCAAAATCCCAGTGATTTAACCGCAATTAAAGCTGCCTTAGCTGAAAAAGGTATCTTATATCAAGAAAAATAAAGGAGTGAAGGGTAATGAAATCAGCAAGCGAGTGGATTAATGATTTACAATTAGCGCCACATACAGAAGGCGGTTATTTTCGGCAAGTTGAAAAAAGTCGTCAAAAAGTGACAGGAGAAAATGGGGAACGATCATTATATACTTCCATTCATTTTTTATTAACCGAAAGTAGTCCTTCTCATTTTCATCGCTTGAAAGCCGATGAAATTTGGTATTTCCACGCTGGCGCGCCGTTGTTGGTGCATTGTATTTTTCCTGATGGTCGCTATCAAAAGGTCGCTTTAGGAACGGCGATTGCTGAAGGACAACAATTAAGTTACTGTGTTCCTAAAGGCACGATTTTTGGTTCTAGTGTGGCGCGAGATTATGCTTTAGTTAGTTGCCTAGTGACGCCAGGCTTTGAAGATGCTGATTTTCAACTGTTTACCCAAGCAGAATTGTTAGCGGATTATCCGCAGCATGAAAAAATTATTCAGGCCTTAGCTTATGAAAGTTTGCCTAAGTAATAGCTTATTTATTATGAAACAAAGGAGTTTGTTGGATGAAAAAAAATCAGAATAGCCAGTGGACTAAGCTAGAAAAGCAATATCAGCTGCTTTTACATAGTCTTACAATTGTTAAATCACCAGTTTTTTATGTAAGTTCAGGCTTGATTTTAGCGATGATTTTCATCTTTATTTGTGTCAGACAGTTGGGGATGGCTAATGATAATTTCATGAAAATGGCTTTTTCTTTTTTAGGATTTCTGTTCGTGTTTTTAGTTTTTTTCGTAATTTTCAGCTTAGTATCATGGTTTTTAGCCAATAAGCTAGTTACTTATTTGTGGCAACAATATTGCGAAAAAATTGATGATTTGTTGCTTGGGATTTTTGAAAGAGAAAATATCCGGAAACAACGCCTGCAACCAACTTCTAAAAAATATGCGAAGCTTTTCATTCAGCTAGCTATCGACGAAAGCTATTGGTACAATGCAGATATTTTAATTTTTAGCTCGCCTAAGAAGCGGAGTTTATTTAAACAATTATTAGTTTATGACTTTTTTAAACAAGGGATACAAGCGTATTTGGAAGGTAAATATCAATTTGAAGTAGTTTATTCATATGCCGCTGAAAAAAGTTTTTACGCTGCTGTGAAGCCGAAAAAGAAAAAATATCAAACAAAAAAAGAGAATCTCCGTTGATTGCTTTAACTAATCTGGGAGGTTCTCTTTTTTGAGTAAAGAAGGAATTGAATTGGCTGTTAAATGTCAGAAAAATCAGAAAATACCAAAAAATCTATTGCTTTTATTTTTTAAGTGTTTAAAATTAAGTAAATAAACTAAAAAATCAAATTGTGAAGGCTTTGTTAGTGAGAAGGAGAGATAGTATGAAAGCATTAGAAAAACTAAGTAATTTTGCGGGAAAATACATGGGAGCAATAGTTTTGTTAGTAGCGGCTGTTGCCTTGTTTTATCCGCCAGCATTTTTATGGATAAAAACGAATTATATCAATACTTTATTAGGCGTTGTTATGTTCGGTATGGGTTTGACTTTGAAATTGGAGGATTTTAAAGTTGTTTTTAGTCATCCTAAAGAAGTGTTGATTGGTTGTTTAGCTCAATTTACAATTATGCCATTATTAGCTTTTGCTTTATCAAGAGCATTTAATTTATCACCAGAATTAACGATTGGTGTTGTTTTAGTGGGGACTTGCCCTGGTGGGACTTCATCAAATGTCATGACTTATTTATCGGGCGGAGATGTGGCTTTGTCAGTGGGCATGACAGGTGTTTCAACGTTGTTAGCACCATTTTTAACCCCTTTGTTAACTTATTTATTAGCGGGGCAAGCGGTGGATGTCGATATGGTAAGTATGTTTTTATCTATTATTAAGGTAATCATTGTGCCGATAGCGCTAGGTTTTATCATCAATAAACTGTTTGCGGATACCACTGAAAAATTAGTTAAGGTTTTACCTTTAGTTTCAGTTACATCAATTGTTTGTATTGCGGGTTCAGTTGTTTCTGCTAATTCAGCGCGGATTTTAGAAACGAGTTTCTTGATTATCGGCGTGGTTATCGTTCATAATCTTTGCGGCTATTTATTAGGCTTTATGATTGGTAAAGCTTTGAAGTTGGATATTGCTAAAGTTAAGGCGATTTCAATTGAAGTGGGAATGCAAAATTCTGGTTTGGCGGCTTCGCTAGCTACGAACCATTTTGCTCATTATGCTTTGGCACCAGTTCCGGGAGCGATTTTTAGCGTGTGGCATAATATTTCTGGTGCACTATTAGCTAATATCTATTCAAAAATAAAAAAATAATTTGTAGTGAAATCTCTAGTCCTGTTTGCTAAAATTCAACTGTGTCAGCTAATTTAAGCTGACGCAGTTTTTTCATGATGCTTATTTTTGAAACGGATAAATACTTTTATTTTGACTAAAGAAATAAGCAACGGAACAGACAACAAAGAAATATGGGAGATTTTGAAATCCGAAAACTTCCCCGCCGATGAAAATCGGCGCTAATAAGGTACTGGTGGCACTGCCGAAAACGCTGGCGTAGCCTAATGCTGCTACGAAAAAGATTGGTAGGCCGGTGATTTCAGCTAAAAGGACTCCTAGCGTTGAGCCGATGGCGAATAAAGGTGTTACTTCGCCGCCGAGAAAGCCGATACTGATGGTGAGAATGGTTAATAAGATTTTTAAAAGCCAATCATAAATATAAATTTTTTCATCAGCGAAACTGGCAGCAATCAAATTAGTTCCTAAGCCAGCATAACGCCCTTGATGGGCAAGGATTAGCAGAATGCTTAAAGCGATACCGCCAATTCCGATTTTGATTAAGGGGTTAGTGAATTTATCAGCAAAAAATACTTTGGTTTTTTCTAATAAATCCGCAAAAAGGCTGCCAGCTAAAGCAAAAATAATGCCAATCACAATTAATTGTATAAACAATGGAAAAGTCATTTCAAGACTGGTTGTTAAGGGAAAAGTGAATTTCTCCAAACCTAAATATTTAGTGACGCTACTAGCTGTAAAAGCGGCTAACATCGCTGGCAATAAAGCTTGATAGCGCATTTTGCCAACGGTTAAAACTTCGATAGCGAAAAAAGTTGCAGCAATCGGTGTTCCAAAAAGTCCGGCAAAACCAGCCGCCATGCCAATAATCACTAAATGCCCTGCTTGTTTTTCCAGTTTACATTTTCGACTAAACCAATTAGCGACGGTTCCTCCTAATTGCACGGCAACACCTTCTCTACCAGCGCTTCCGCCGAATAAATGAGTTAACCAAGTGCCGATAATTACGAAAGGAATTAAGCGTAGCGGGATTTTTTCCAATTCTTCATGCCCAGCTTGAAAAATTAAATTCATGCCTTGTTGGCTATTTCCCCCGTATTTGTAAAAAAAGTAGCTAAATAAGACACCAACTATTGGTAAAAAAGGAATCAAATACATAAAATGTTCAGCTCTAAAATCAGAAAGGCTAATTAAAATTTCCCCGAAAAGCGCATCTAAACTACCAACAATACCCCCGATTAAAACACTGAGAATTAATATTTTTCCAAATTCAATATTTTGCTGACTATAAATTTTTTTCATTATTAAATTCCTCCTATAAAAAATGACCTCTACACACTTAAAGAAAGTGGTAGAAGTCATCAGCGTTTGCGGTTTCAGATGAGTCTGTGGGAGAACTTCATTCCCGTGTTATTTATAAAGTTATTATCGAACTTGTTTTTCAAGATGTCAAATGAAAGGCAACTTTTTTTGTTGAGTAATTGTATAGGTGTCGGTGGAATAATCTGTTAAACTAAGAGTAAAGAAAAATTAAGTAAACGAGGCTGAAAAATGAACGGCATTTTATTGATGATACCACTTTTTGTTATAAGATTTACGTTACTTAGTTTAGTAAATCAAGCAGCGGTCAAACGGGCGGCGTTTTTTCCGCCAACTGAAGGTAATGAAAAAATAGCACATATTTTTTATCAGCTTTCAAATATTTTTTTGATTTTGTATCCAGTGTTGTTAAAGGTTGAATGGCAACTGCCGTTAGTGATAATTGCCGGTTTTATTTATTTAATCGGTATCCTATTATTAGTAATGTCTACGCTAGCTTTTGCAAAACCAGCAGCTTCAGGAATCAATACGCAAGGCATTTATAAAATCTCTCGCAATCCTATGTATTTAGCTTATTTTAGCTATTTTTTAGGCTGTGTTTTATTAACTAAATCAGTGGTTTTATTGGTTGCGTTAGTGATTTTTCAATTAACTACCCATTGGTTAATTCTTTCGGAAGAGCGTTGGTGTATCGCGGAATTTGGTGAAGAATACTTAAAATGTTCGCCGCTATCTATAAGGAGTGTATTTGGGTGAATAAAGTGGCATTTCTGAATGAAGAAACGCTTTTTATGATGAAGGCTTGACTTTGACCTTAGGGCAAACTGTAGGATGAAGAGTAACTTGGGATTTACGTTGAAAATAAGGAGGATTTTTGTGTTATCAATTGGTGAATTTTCAAGGATTTGTAAAGTCTCGACTAAAACATTGCGGTACTATGCGAAAATCGGCTTGATTACGCCAGCTGAAGTCAATCAAGAAAATGGTTATCGCTATTATGCGATTGACCAGCTGGAGCGGATGCTATTTATTAATCGTTTGAAAAATTATCAGTTTTCTTTAGAAGAAATTAAAGATTTACTGAATACTGACAAACAACAAGCAGAAAAGTTACTGATAGCTTTAGAGATGAAAAAAGCCACGTTAGCCGAAAATATTTCTAAATTGGAAAATAAGCTGCAACAGCTGGATGCGGATTTAAGCAATTTGCAACATGGGCAGCCTTTCATGAATTATTTGGAAAAAATTCCTGTTCAGATAGTCGAAGCGCCGACATTAACATTGTTATCCGTGCGGGAAATGGTGAAAGAAGAAGCATTTTCGCAGGCTTATAGTCAATATTTTGGGGAATTATTTGAAAAAATCCAACGAGAGCAATTAAGCATTGCAGCGCCACCAATGGTTCTTTTTCATAGCCAAGAATTTAGCGAAGCTGGTTTAGATACAGAATTTGCGATTCCTGTTAAGGAAACTTTGCCGGGGACAACAAGGCTTTTTCAGCCAGGGAAATGTTTAAAGACGCGCTTGCAAGGTGCCTATGCTAATTTAGTTGATGTCTATGCAAAGCAAAGAAAATATGCAGAAGAAGCAGGTTATCAAAGTAATGGCGCTCTTTATGAAGTCTATGTAGTGGACCCTTCAGAAGTTACCTGCGAAAATGAGTTGATTACCGAAATTTATTATCCTGTCAAAAAGCAATAACTTTATTCTTTAACGTCTACCCAAGAAAAAAGAATGAGGTGTTTATCTATGAATCAAAAAAACTTAGCGAATTTAGAGGCGCATTTAGCAGAAAATAGTGAAAATCTGGTTGGTTTGGTTGTCTATCAGGATAATCAATTGCAATATGAAAAATATTTTAATCAAGGAACAGCAACTAGTCCAGTTCACGTTTATTCGGTCACTAAAAGCATGATTTCACTATTGGTGGGGATTGCGCTTGATAAAGGCTATCTTGAAAATATTCAACGACCAATTTTGAGTTTTTTTCCTGAATACGCAGTTGCTCCTGAAGATGAAGGAATTAAAAAAATTACTATTGAAGATTTGCTAACCATGACGGTACCTTATAAATTTGAAATGCCGCCTTATCTTGAATATTTTACAAGTGATGATTCTGTACGGTTTACTTTGGATTTATTAGCTGGTAAAGATGAGGTCGGTAAGTTTAATTATACGCCACTAATAGGACCGGATATTTTATCGGCGATTCTGGTTCGCAGTACAGGAAAATCAGTGTTGGATTTTGCTTGCGAAAATTTATTTACCCCTTTAGGAATCACGGTTGAAAAAAGCCTACACTTTAAAAATCAAGAAGAGCAAATGGCTTTTAATGCAGCGACGACCATTAGTGGTTGGGTGACTAATCAACAAGGTGTTCAGACCGCTGGCTGGGGCTTGAGTTTAACCGCACGAGATATGGCGAAAATCGGACAACTCTTTTTAAATGAAGGGCTTTGGCAAGGGCAGCAACTGATTTCTTCCGTTTGGTTAACGGAAAGCACAAGCACTCATAGTCGTTGGGAAGAAATGCGCTTAGATTATGGCTATTTATGGTGGGTGTTGAATCAAAACTCAGCTGCTGCAATGGGGGATGGTGGCAACGTGATTTACTTTAATCGTCAGCAAAAATTAGTTGTAGCAATCAACGCACTTTTTGCAGAAAATGCCGGCGACCGTTTGAAATTAATCAAAGAATTGATTGAACCAGTTTTTGCAAGATAAACAGATAACTAAAAAAACACCGACATTTTTTAAATTGTCGGTGTTTTTGTGGTTATTACAAAATAAAAGCGATTGCGATAAACAGATAGCTTAAGGGAAAATCTTTTTTACAAACCACGTAAATCGTACCCGCGATTAAAGCGAAGAACATCGCATAAAATCCGCCAGAAATTCCTTGTAAGAAAAAGTGCATCAGGCCCCAAGTTAATGCTAAAAATAAACCGCCGCTAGGTAGCTTAGCGCTTAAACGAAATTGTTCTTCAAAAAAGTGTTGCCCTAAAGCGATGGTTAAAACAATCAATAAAGATTCGGCAAAATAATAGAGAACTTGCAATAAATAAGTCGCTAGTTTTTTATCCAAGCTATGATATTCTATCCAAGGTTTAAAACCACCGAAACCAAAGCAAGTAATGATAATGGTAATTAAAATTAGCCCGCCGATAAAAATTAATTTATCTTTAGATAGATGAACTTTAAACGTGAAAATATCGAAATTGAATTTCTTTTTAGTATATAAATAAAGAAACGAAAAAGCGCCTAGCCATAAGATTGCAGTGAGTAATAAAGTTATATTTTTGTTCAAAGGTTCTTTACTGAAAATATTTACTACTAAACTTAATAGCCATTCCAACGCAAAACCTGCAAATGCATATAAACCTAGCCATAAAAATTCTATGGGCGCAACCGTGGTGGTGGCAGTGTTAGTGTTAGTGGGTTTCATTTTTATTCTCCTTATAATCGTAATGTTTATACTATTTTTTTCAGGAATCTGTATTGCTTGTTTCTGATTTTACATCTTTTGTTAAAAAAAGTAAATAATTTTATGGATATTGAATTGTTATTTTGTTTTCTTTTAGCAATAGATATTCTTTTGTTTTATAAAGATAATAAATAACTAAAGTATAATATGTTTTATCGTAGCTAAAGTATATGGTTATATTGGGTTGTTAGTCGTTATAGTTGATTTTAAGCTTGTTTATTCGCTTTTTTGTGAAGTGTTTACAAATGTTACATTTTTATTAAAGAACGTATGCAACTATTTATTTTGGTTGTAGACATATGGTATTGTTACTCTGGGATTCGTCTGTAAGTTTGTTGTTTTTGTTACTTTATAGCTATTCCGAAAACGATAGGTTGCATTATAGATGGTTTCGAAAAAGATTGAAGGGAGGACTTTTTATGGAAAGAAAAAGTCTTATGGAAAACAAACGGAAAAAGAAACAAAATAAATTAGGTCTGTTACTTGTGTTGGTAGCGCTGCTGTTACTAGGGGTGAATGTTTTAAGTAATACTCGAGCTAAATACATTACTAAAAGTGATGAAGTTACTGAAACAGCTCGTGTTGCCAAATGGTTTGAAGGTGCTACGATGGAATTAGATTTGTTTAAAGATGCTTATGCGACAGATGATACAGCTTCATATAGTGGTGAAAACTCAGTGAAAAGTGCTGATGGTGATAAAGTTGTTGCGCCAGGAACAACGCATAGTTATGAATTTTCACCAGCTCTAACAGGTTCTGCACCAGAAGTTGCTTATCGTATGGAATTTGAGGTTACTGGGGAATACACAGGTGACTGGAACAATTATTATCCATTACTATTCACTTTAGTAACAACATCTGGTGGAGTAGATACAACTGTTGTAACTGATGTTTCTTTGGATGATTTAATCGCAGCTATGAATGATTCTGCTAATGCGCTTGTTTATGGTCCTGGTGAAGTAGCTTCATCAGAGAATACAAAATATACAATTAGCTGGAATTGGCCATTTTCTACGGATGAAGCAACTGATGAAAAAGACACAGCTTTAGGTTTAGCAGCAATTGATGCTGACCTTGAAATTAATTTAACTGCAGCAATGAAAGCTGTTCAAATTGATTAATTTATCGTAAATGAACATAATTTGAAGAATTAGCAAGACAGGAAAGAGGGGATAACATGAAGCTGAATAGCAAAACTAAAATTTTTACTATTTTATTTATGTGGATTCAGCTCTTTAGTTATCCCCTTACTGTTGTTGCTGAAACGTCGAATATGTTTGTTATTGAATCTACTAATGAAGAAAAAATAATCATTAAAGAAAAGAATATTGATTTATTTGGGAATTATCTTGATGAACATGTTAAAAATGATAATGGTGATTTCATTATTGCACCAGGAACAAAAGGTGTTAGTACTTTTAATATTGTCAATCAAGGGAAACTAGCAATTGATTACCGTTTGCAAATTACTTCGACAAATAATCATCAAGTTCCGTTAAAAATTCGCATTAAAAATGGCGATAAATGGATTGTTGGTGATGCACATAATTTTGTGACTACTGAGGAAACTTTTAGCAAATTTGATAGTAGTTCACTACAAACGAATGGCAAAAATACATACATAGTTGAATGGTACTGGTTTTTTGAAGAAGACGATTTAAAAGATACTGATTTAGGTAAAAAAGCTGTCTATCAAGGGCCGTTAGATTATTCGTTAAAATTTCAGTTGATTGCTGAAGCTGATGAGCCAACACCAGAGGAATCTGGCAGTTCTGGCAATGGTGAAAACACTAACGATAAACCAACAGACAGTGGTGGTAGTAATCAAGGTGGTAATTTACCAAAAACTGGTGAACGGTCATCAGTATTTTTAAGTCTGTTAGGAATTTTATTGCTTTATGCACTATTAATGAAAAAATTAACCAAGCAACAAGAGCTTGACTAACTAATAATTAGCAGTTCGGATAAATTAATCCCATATAACGAAAAAGGGGGAAGCCTTGAAAATATGAAAAAAATCAAAAGCTTCATAAACGTGATAATTCTTTCCTTATTGGTAGCAATTATTGGCACGAATTTATATTTAATTATTCAAAGGAAAGTCTTTGACGTTCAAGTACCAACCGTTTTTGGTTATACCAGCGCAGTGGTAATTTCCGGAAGTATGGCACCAGAGATTTCGGTTAATGATTTGGTTATTGTTAAAACGGATGAAGATTACGCTGCACAGGATGTCATTATGTTTACTGATGGTAATTATCATACTACTCATCGGATTTTAGAGATTACACCTGAAGGGTATATCACTAAAGGGGACGCTAACAATACGGATGATGGCTTGATTTTAAAAGAAAATGTGGTTGGTAAAGTGATTTTTGTGGTGCCATTGATTGGCGCAATTCAAGAATTTTTAATGACGACCCAAGGGCTATTATTTATGTTTGTTTTAGGCGGTTTATTTGTCTGGCTATTCTTAAAAGATTAACTGACTCAATTCTAACAAAGGAGGTGCTTATTAATTGGAAAAACGTATTAACAAATTGAAACGGCAACCTAGGTTTAAAAAAGTTTCTTTAATTAAACGTAGTTTGTTGCTATTAGCGGTAATAACTAGTTGCTTAGCAACGGGCTTAGTTTATGGTAAATACGTGACGAAAAGTGCACCGGTTTCTAATAATGCTCGAGTAGCGGAATTTAACGTTAGCGTTGAGTTATATGGCTTTTCTCCAGAAGAAGAACCAGAGCACATCATTAGGTTAGAGTCGGGAATCGGTACGGAAATTTATTTTTTTGTGACGAATCATAATGAAGTGCCTGTTCGGGTAGAGTTGAGTGGAGAACCAGCAGGAAGCAATACTTCTGAAGAGGTTAATTTTAAATTAGAACAATCGTCGGTAGTTTTAGGCCCTGGTGAACAAAATGTAGTGATTGCTCATGTTCGTGCAGCAAAAAAAAATGTATTGCTTGAAACCATTCAAGATTTAAGGCTAGATGTAATGGTGGAACAAGTGGACTGAATATAAACTGAATGTTTTGAAATTTATAAGGAGGAACTAGAAATGAAAAATAAAAAGATTGTAGCTTTGCTATTTTTAGTGTTCACTTCCTTGTTAGCTATTTTACTTAACAATCAAACTTCAGCGAAATATACTAAAACGGAATCTTATAATTTTGAAATTAGAACGAATAAAATAGATGCAAAATCGACTGCTTTTTCGCAGATGGATGTTGGACAAGGTTTTTTGGTGGAAGAAGCTGGTTATTATGTGATTCAACTATGGGGCGCAGATGGTGGCAATGGTTCTACTGGCTCTTTAGGTGGCCACGGTGGTCATACTATTGGTATTTTGTATGTGAATGAGGGTGAAACTATTGCTATTTTAACCGGAAGAAGAGGCGATGATGGTTGGAGCAATGGCGTTGGTGGAACCGGTGGCTATAATGGTGGTGGCCGTGGTGGTGATCATGGGCCTCTTTCAAGTAAAAGTGGTGGCGGTGGTGGTGGCGCCACCGATATCCGACTTGTAAGCGATTATTTTTCATGCTTGATGATTGCTGGCGGCGGTGGCGGTGGTGGTGCTGGTAACACTGATGGTGGTGATACTCCTGGTGGTGATGGTGGTGTAGGTTATTGGACGCAGATAGATGAGGGGCTATATTCAGCTGGTTCAGCTGGTGTTGGTGATGATGGCATTCAAGGTGGTAATTATGCTGGTTTTGGTGGTAGTGATGTTGGCGGAATATCTAACGGTCAATCTAGTGTAGGTTATTTTAAAGGTTCCGATGGTACTTTAGCTCAAGGTGGGAATGGTAGTGAATGGGCTGGCGGCGGAGGCGGTGGCTTCTACGGCGGAGGCGGGGGAAGTGCCTCGTTATACAATTGTGGTGGCGGTGGTGGTGGTTCATCCTACTATGCGTCACAAATTATTACTGATTTCGCGCCAGAACTTGGTAGCGTGATTCCATCACCAACTCATTTTCCAGATAAGTATGTACCAGGCCAAGGTTTTGCGATTATTACCTATGTTGGAGAGATTTTGTCGTAAAGCTGTGAGTTGAAAAAAGAATTGAATAAGTTGGAAAAGTCAGGTTGATCAAGTAGATCTAGCTGGCTTTTTTTGTTGTTCAAATATTTAATATTTGCGTGTGCAATGATTAAGTAATTGATAAAATGCTGATTGTGCAATTTTTTTAAGTTATTTATTATTAAAAGTTAATAGATTAGTTATATTCAATAAGTAAAATAATATGAACGGAAATAGTACGCTTACATTTTTGCAAAAAAAGCTGGCAACAATCTCTACTTATTAATAATTACTTAGAATTGTATACTGATTACAGATGAGGGGATAAAAAAATGAAGGATCGAACATTTGCGATATTAAAACTTTTTATAGCTACTAAATATACTTTGGATTTTCATGTGTTGGAAGAAAAATTTCATATTAGTAGTCGTACAATTCGAAATGAAATAAAAGAAATTAATACATTTTTATTTCAGAAAGGTTTTCCAGAAATTGAAAATGTCCGAAAGGAAGGATATAGATTAAAATTAAACATTGAACAAAAAGAGCAGTTGACCGAATTTACTAAAGAAACACAATTTCCTGATTATTTAGAAAGAGAGAATCGCATATTTGATTTAATACTTGCTTTTTCGCTAGGGACTAAACCTGTCTATCTGTATCAAAAAGAGCAGGAATATATGGTTTCTAAAAGTTCTATGGATGAAGATATGCGTAGGGTTCGGGCTGTACTTCAGAAATACGGTATAGAAGTGTTGAGTATTGCTAAACGCGGGATTGTTCTTAGTGGGGCAGAACGCTCTATTAGAACAATGATTTACGATGTTATCAATCATACGGTAGGTATTATTAATCCGATACAAGAGCATTTCTCTTCGGTAAATCGGAATATCTTAAATCAATATATTCCGATTGAAATGTTAAAAAAAATAGATCAATTATATAATCAGTTTGTTTTTTCAGTAGAAGATA
Source organism: Enterococcus sp. PF1-24 (assembly GCF_029893325.1). Taxonomy (GTDB): domain Bacteria; phylum Bacillota; class Bacilli; order Lactobacillales; family Enterococcaceae; genus HY326. The sequence continues at coordinate 78,601 of NZ_JARXWL010000004.1, read as the reverse complement.
ATATTTATCGAAATCAATTAATTGTTTTTACGGCAGTCTGGTTAAGTCGTTATTTACGACAGGATTTAATTGCTAGTTCTACTTGGGAGGTTGTGGATACACCACAAAGTGACATTAGAGATTTTGTCAATAAAATTTGTGAAGAATTTGAAATTCAACCTTCAGAGATTGAAGTAAAATATATTGTATTTATGTTAAATACTTTTAACTCTCGGGATATGCATAATTCAATTGAATGGGTACAAGCTCAATTATTAGCTATTCAGCTAATTCAGTTTGTAGAATATCAAACTAAAATTCCTTTTTCTAGAAAAGAAGAGATGTTACATGAAGGGTTATATAAACATATTGCTGGTTTAATTAATCGTGTGAAAAGTGATCTTCAAATAGTTAATCCTTTGAAAGAAAATATTCAGAAAAACTACGAAAGTATTTATTTGGCAATTCGAGAATTTATACCAGCTATTGAACAAGAGACTGGCAAGAAAATAAGTGAAGACGAAATCGCATTTTTGACTATACATTTTTCAACATCAGTCAGTGAGATTAATCGTGATTTACATTATGTCTATAAAGCTGTAGTTATTTGTAATCACGGAATGGCGACAGGTAATTTGCTTTCCGCGAATTTAAAAGAATTATTTAATATTGAAGTTTTAGCAGTGTTGAGTTCAAGAGAAATAGAATTAATTGATAAATTGGATGTGGACTTAGTTTTTACGACTGTAAAGATTAATTATGATAAAAAACCGTTGTTAGAATTAGATCCAATCATAAAAGAAGAGAGCAAAAAAGTAATTCAACAGTTTTTAACTGATAATAGTATTTATAAACGTTTAATTAATGATTCAACTGATGTAACACAATTATTTTATTCTTTAATCGAAATCATTGAAAAAAGCCAGGGGGAAATGAATGGCGAGGTATATCAAGAACTTGAAAGTGTATTTGATAAAAATCATTTAGTTATCAACAAAAAGGAGATTCAGCCGATGTTGGAAGATGTATTAAAAGATAGCGCTATTTTACTTAATCAATCTGTTTCTGGATGGGAGGAGGCAATTGAAAATGTGTCGGAGCCGTTATTAAAAGAAAAGACAATTGAAAAAAGATATGTAGAAGCAATGATTCAAACAGTTAATGAGTTTGGCCCGTATATTGTGATTGGTAAGCACATTGCTTTAGCACATGCCCGTCCAGAAGATGGAGCCAATAAATTAGGGGTTAGTGTAGCAACATTAAAAGAGCCAATTGAATTTGGAAATGATCTTAACGATCCAGTAAAAATAATTTTTTGTTTAGCGGCAGTAGATTCTTACTCGCATTTAAATATTATGAAGGCATTAGTTGATTTGATTAATGATGAAGAAAAGCTTAATCATTTAAGCGAAATTACGGATTTAACAGAATTTAAAGCAGTTCTATTTAATACAGTTAAGAAATAATTTTTTATTAAATAATAGAATGGAGAGAATTTATTTGGGAAAGAGAGTTGAAATTTTATTTGTATGTGGTGCTGGATTAGGGAGTAGTTTTGCTGCTCAAATGGCAGCTGAAGACGTTTTGAATGCACATGGGGTTGATGCAAAATTAGACCATGTAGATATTTCTACGGCAGCTTCAGTTCAACCAGATATTATAATTACTGCACAAAATTTTCAGTCACAATTTGAAAAATTTTCAATTGATGAGAGTAAAACAGCTATAGTCTATTTAAAAAATATTGTTTCAAAAGTAGAAATTGAGGAAAAATTATTACCAGTTTTAGAAGCTAAAGGCGCACTATAAAAACGTAAAGGGGAATAGAAAAATGGGTGTTGTTAATTTTATTATTCAAAATATTTTAACACAAGCTTCAATTACAATTGCATTAATTGCAATGTTAGGACTGCTACTGCAAAAGAAATCTGTAGGACAAGTTATTTCTGGAACATTAAAAACGTTACTTGGATTTCAAGTTTTAAGTGCTGGATCTGGAATTATTGTAGGCAGTTTAACTTACTTTGGAGAAATTTTTACCGCGGGATTTAATATGCAAGGGATTATTCCATCAATTGAAGCGATTAATGGTCAAGCGATGAATGAGTTAGGCTTAGGTCGAGATATTGCGCTGACGTTTTTAGCAATCTTTGTATTTAATATTATTATTGCTCGTTTCACAAAGTGGAAATATATCTTTTTAACAGGACAAGCAATTTTATGGATGGCTACAATGACGACTGTATTTGGTTATTTTGCTGGTTTACGTGGTTTAGTTTTAATTATTGTAGGTGGAATAGTGGGTGCGGTTTTTGCAGTAGCAATGCCAGCTATTGCGCAACCGATTATTCGTAAAGTGACAGGTTCAGATGATATTGCTTTAGGTCATTTTTGTACCATTGGCTATTTATTTGAAGCTGGTGTGGCTCATATTTTTGGTGAAAAAGGTGAAAATAAACGTTCAATCGAGGATATTAATTTACCAAAATCATTTGAATTTTTACAAGATACTTATTTATCAGTAATGGTTGTGATGGTACCTCTTTATATTATTACCGCAGCATTTGCAGGTGCCGGGGTAGTTGATACTGGTTCACAACACTATTTAATGTATGCTTTTTTACAAGCAATTCAATTTGTTGTAGGGGTTTATGTACTACTAGCAGGTGTGCGTTTGTTATTAGGAGAAATTGTACCAGCCTTTCGTGGAATTGCCATGAAGTTAGTTCCTAATGCGATTCCAGCGTTAGATTGCCCGGTTTTCTTTCCTTATTCACCAAATGCAGTTATTTTAGGGTTTATTACAACGACAATTGGAACAATTATTGCAATGTTTGTTTTACCGATGTTTGGTTTGGCGATGATTTTACCAGGAATGTTAACAAACTTCTTTGCAGGTGGGACAGCAGGTATTTTTGGTAATGCGACAGGTGGACGTCGTGGAGCGATTATTGGTGGGATTGCACATGGCTTTTTCATTACTTTATTACCAGCCTTACTAGTAACTATTTTTAATCATTTAGGATTTGTAAATGCTACTGCAACAGATGTGGATACGGTTGTTGCTGCTTTACTTTATGCATGGATTTTAAGTCCAATTTTAAAAGCATTTTAAATTAATGATTCAACTTTAAGTAAAAAAAGGAGAGACAAACAATGTTTGGTTTTTTCAAAAAGAAAGAGAAAAAAGTAGTTGATGAAATAGTAGAAGAAAAACTATCGGAAGAAAAAATTCAAGAGTTGCAACAAAAAGTTCAAGCTTTAGAAAGTAAAATTCAGGCTGTTCAAACAGAACAGCCTGAAGAAAAAAATAAATTAGCCCAATTACTTGAAGAACAGGGGTTGATTTACGCAGTCTTAGGTGAAAATGATCAGGCTATTTTAACCTTGGAGTGTAGCTTAACCGTCAAGCAAACAATAGGTGATGGGTATAAAAAATTAATGAGCTTGTATAATTCTAAGCGAGCGGAATCTGCTCGCTATGGCGATGATCAGGGAATTGATTATTATATGAGCAAAATGGATGAAATGCGTCAAATTGCTAAAAAAGTTACGATTAGTGGTTAAAAAATTATAGATAAAGAAGGTAAATATTAAATGTATAAAACATTAAAAGAAGTCACGCAAACTGCAACAAAATTAAATATGACTGTGGGTGCTTTTAATACTCATAATTTAGAAATGTTACCAGAGATGATTCGAGCAGCCAAAGAAATGGGAGCACCGATTATTATTCAAACAAGCATTGATACTGCAAAGTATATTGGCTATAAAGTTATGGTAGCTGTTATTAAAGAAATTGCTAATGATGAAATGGTTGATGTTTGTTTACATTTAGATCATGCCCGTGATTTTGATGAAATCAAGGCAGCGATTGATGCTGGCTACTCAAGTGTAATGTATGATGGTTCACATTTGCCATTTAAAGAAAACATTGTTAAAACTAAAGCGGTTGTTGAGTATGCTCATGCTCATGGAGCTTCTGTTGAAGGCGAACTGGGAACGATTGGCGGCACGGAAGAAGGGATTTCTGTTGCAGAAAACGATAAAATTTATACTAAACCAGAAGATGCAGTTGAGTTTGTAGCACAAACAGGAGTGGATGCTTTAGCCATCGCGATTGGTACAAATCATGGACAATTTAAATCAAAAACAGAAGTTAACATTCCTTTATTAAAAGAAATTCATGCAGTGGTGAATATTCCATTAGTTATTCATGGCGGAACAGGAGTAAAAGAAGAAGACTATCCAGAATTAATTAACAATGGGATTCGCAAATTTAATGTTGGGACAGAATTATTGGTTAATTGGACTAAAATTGCAAAAGCTTCTTTTGCTGAAACAGAAGTCAATAAATCTTTGCGTCATAATGTAATTCCGGCAAATATGGAAGTTAAAGAGATTGTTAAACATAAAATTACTTTGTTTATGAACGTCGATAATCCTTTAGAGATGAAAAAATAGAATGAAAAAATATCTGATTCTAATTGCTGGAAGTCCTGCAACAGGTAAGACATATTTGATTAATGAAATGAAAAAGAGTTTACCAGAAATGTTTGTCATTACACCTGATGAAGGCAAGGAAATATTTGCTGATTCTGTTGGTTTTGATAATCTTGCAGAAAAAGCACAATTGGAAAAACACGTTTGGGATTTTTATTATAATGTTTTAACACTATACATGAATGCTGGAAAACGAATTATTTTATCTGAGTATCCATTTAGCGGTAAACAAATTAATAAATTACAAGCTTTGTCAGAAAAATATCATTATGAAGTTATTACGGTGAGGTTAATTGCTGATTTTGACATTCTATGGCAGCGTCGTAAATTGCGTGATGTTGAAAATGATCGTCATTTAAGCCATATTATGAGTCATTATCATTTTGGAGATCAACTAGATAATCGTCACGAAGCTGATAGTTTAATCACTGAAGAATCTTTCCGAAAAATAATAGAAGATCGAGGTTATCATCAATTTCAACTAGGTGAATTAACTGAATTTGATGTTTCGGATTATCAAAAGGTGGATTATCAATCTTTTATTAAGAAATTAAAACAACGAATTATGACGAATCAATAATTAAATCAATAGCCCCACTCCTACATTAATGAAGAAGTGGGGCTATTTTTATAATTATTTTTTAGCAAAAGTTTTTTTAAAATAATAAGCTAAAAAGCTAATGTAGCAAATTGTTAATAAAGTAACAGCTAAAATGTTTTGTTGTAGTGAACCGGCTAAAGTAATAGAAGCAAAAATATTAAATAGACTGTGAAAAATCATGACAAGATAAATTGTTTGCGTATGATAATATAGTAGGGCAAAAACCAGGCCTAATAATAAGGCGTTCACGATTTGTAAAAGCACTAAGACAGGTGCAGCATCAGGATTTAAACCACTTGCTAAATGTAAAACACCGAAAATAATACTTGAAAATAGTAAATAAGTTTTAGGTTTATTATTTTTTAAATAATAGCGGAAAATGCTTCGGAAAAGGGATTCTTCTACAAAGCCCACTAAAATCATTTGAATTACGATTAAGCCGATAGTTGTTAGTGATAATGAAAAATCAATTCCTAAAATAATTGGTTGGATAGCCACGACTAAAGCGATGAAACCATAGATTTTTTTAGCTACCACTTTTTTGGTAAAACCAAAAGTTTGTAGTGAAGCATCCTGTTTTTTCATATAAAGAAATAATACTACTGCCAACAACAAGAAGGCCGCGATTTGACAAGCGATGATTCCGTTATCTGTTAGTTGTAAGATGACGCTGGCTGCTGAAAATACGCTAATTACCATGGTTAATGCGATAGCAGCACCTACTAATTTTAAATATGTTTTAATCATTTTTGTTTCCTCCAATTTCGTTTTTTAAAATATACCATGGCAATTAAAATTAAAAATAGCTATAATTCCTGTATACAGGAATTACGCGTAGGAGGAAGGTTATGTACGGAAAAATAATCAAAAAAATTCGTAAAGAAAAAGGTTTTACCCAAAAAGAAATTTATACTGGCGTGGTCTCAAAGACTTTTTACAGTGATTTTGAAGCTGAAAAATATTCTGTTGAACTTGTAAAGTTTCAAGAGTTATTGACTAATTTAGGGATTTCTTATGAGGAGTTTGAATATTACCGCAAGGAAAATCAAGTCGATGAAGCAGCAGTTTTGGAAAAACAAATTGATGAACTTTATAAAACGGGGAAATTTGAAGCGTTATATGACCTTTATGAAAAATACTATCGCCATGAAAATACCGCTTTGCGCTATTTAGCGATTCAAGCTTATTTACTGGTGTTGATTACCAATACTAATTTTTATAAATTTTCACGGGCGCCGTTTAGTGAAATTTTGGCGGAATTAGAAAATGCTAAAATGTGGACGCTAAAGGAGCTTAAACTAAGTAAATTGGTTCTGCTATCGCTGTCAGAACAAGATAAAGAGCGAGCAGAGAGTCTATATCAGCGAATCGTAGCGGAATTGAAAAAATATCAAGCCTTTGACAGTAAAATTTATTACGAAGAAATCGGTGATTTGCATTTTAATCGGATTCAAAGCTTGTTAGTGATTAATGATATTGAAAGTGCGGAAGCGACTTTAAGTCGCTATCGGGAATTGCTACAAGGAGCAGATCAAGTTTATTTAAGCTTGCAATTGCTATTTATTGATTATTTAGTCCGTCTTTACTTGGATTTTACTGCTTATCAAGAGAAAATGCAGGACTTTTTAGCACAAATGAAAGCTATTCAAACATCTGAAACCCATTTTTATCAAATTATTTATCAAATTCATCAAGAAAAAGCTAAAAATTATTGGCAAAGATATCGTTAATTTTCTTTGAGATATTGACTGGGAGAGCAGTGAAACTTGGCTTTAAATAAGCGATTAAAGTGATTGATATTTTGAAAGCCAGCTTTATAGGCGGCTTGTTTGATCGTTAAAGAATTATTGGTCATTTCAAAAAGGGCTTTTTGTAAGCGGGCTTGAATCAAATCTTCTTTAGGCGTACTGAAAAATAGTTCCTTATAAAGCTTATGAAATTGCGATTTTCCGATTTTAGCCATTTGCGATAATTGTTGAATAGTCCATGGCTGTTGGCAATTTGCTAACATTTGTTGTCGCAACGATAACAGTTCTTGGTATAAATCTTGATTATATTTGGCAGATAATTGACTTTTTTGAAAGTTACGCTCTAACTGAATCAAGATTTCTTCAACTTGCAAATGAATCATCTCATCTTTATGAGGAAATTGATTGAGAAACTCTTGCTGAATTTTTTTGATGCCTTGATTAATGGCTTCATAATTTTCAGGATAAAATAATTGGTTATAGGGCAGCTGATATTTTTCTTCTAATAAGTATGGGCTAGTGAATTCGATGAAGCTATTAAAAAAAGGCCCTTCAGCGTAATAATGTTGATAAGTATTAGGTGTATAAATCAGGCATGCACCTGGCTTGGCTTGTTGTTTTTTGCCATCAGCAAAAAGAAAAGCCATGGGGGATAAAACGACTAGCAATAAATAGCGCTGTAAACCTTGTGGTCGATAAATGACATCTTGATCAATATTATGGGTTAAAAAACCACAGTAAACGACATTCATAAAGGCTTCCTTTCTGAAATAAGACATAATGACAATAATGTTTTCGTAAAAGTTGGTAATAATCTATTATAACAAAAATGAAAGCGGATAAAAAGTCAAGCATTTCGGAGGTTAGGTTATTCTGTTGAAAGGCAATACTTCATATAATAAAGTTGTTGTTAAACTTGAAAGGAGTTTTATTTTTATGAAAAAAGCTCAGATTTTTGTCGATAAGCACTTTATTTTATCAGAAGTAGATGAACGGATTTACGGTTCTTTTGTGGAGCATTTAGGTCGCTGTGTCTATGAAGGCATTTATCAACCAGAAAGTCCTTTTGCCGATGAAAATGGTATTCGTCAAGATGTAACGGAACTGATTCGTCAGCTGAATGTACCGGTAACTCGTTATCCAGGAGGGAATTTCGTTTCTGGTTATCGCTGGGAAGACAGCGTGGGGCCTAAGGAACAACGACCAGCGAAAATTGATTTAGCTTGGCGCGTGGTGGAATCTAATCAATTTGGCTTAAATGAATTTATTGATTGGACGAAACAAGTAGCAACCCAACCGATGATGGCGATTAATTTAGGAAATCGCGGGATTGATGCAGCCAAAAATATTATTGAATATACTAATTTAAAGGGTGGTAGCTATTATAGTGATTTGCGAAGAAAGCACGGCTATGAAGCGCCGCATGACATTAAACTGTGGTGTTTAGGGAATGAATTAGATGGTCCTTGGCAAGAAGGTCATAAAATCGCTCTTGAGTATGGGCGAATTGCAGAGGAAGCAGGTAAAGTGATGCGTTTAGTGGATCCCACGATTGAAACAGTTGCTTGTGGTAGTTCTTCGTTAGAGATGGCGACTTTTGGTGAGTGGGAAGATATCGTGCTTTCGCAGTGTTATGACCAAGTGGATTATGTTTCCATGCATCAATATTATGGTAATCGTGATAATGACAGTCAGCAGTTTTTAGCTAGTTCCGATGCGATGGATGAATTTATTTCTTCGGTTATTTCAATTTGCGATGCCGTTCGAGCGAAAAAACGTGGGAAAAAGGATATTAATATTTCTTTTGATGAATGGAATGTTTGGTATCACTCAAACGCTAACGATGATACGATTGAACCATGGAGCCAGCATCCTCATCAGCTGGAAGATGTTTACAATTTTGAAGATGCTTTATTAGTGGCCAGCATGATGATTACCTTGTTACGCCATGCGGATCGCGTGAAAATCGCTTGCTTAGCCCAGTTAGTCAATGTTATCGCACCGATTATGACTTCTGATACAGGCGCGTGGAAGCAAACGATCTTCTATCCTTTTGAGATGATTAGTAATCACGGTCGGGGACAAGTGTTAAATACTTTAATCAAAGCACCAACTTTTGAAAGCAATCATGGAAAAAATGGCCGTTCGGCTTATTTGGATAGTGTTGTTATTGAAAATCCAGAAGCTGAAATGTTAACGATTTTTGCAGTGAATAAAGATTTACAAGAAAGTTTGATTTTAAGTTGTGATTTACGTCAGTATGAGGGCTATCAAGTAATCAACCATCAGATTTTGCATCACGGAGATTTAAAAGCAGTCAATACTGAAGCGCATCCTGATAATGTTGTACCAACCGCTAAAGGCAATGCCTTTATGGAGAATGGTCAGCTGCAAGCTATTTTAAGTCATCAAAGTTTCCACATGATTCAATTGAGAAAACAGTAATAAAAAATCACCACCAGAAGTTTTATTAACTAAACTTTCGGTGGTGATTAATTTTTAAGCTAATTCAGCTGAAGTTGCAATTACTCGATTAACAATTCCGTAGTCGATGGCTTCGTCAACTGTTAACCAATAATTACGATCTGTATCTTTTTCAACCCGCTCAAGCGGTTGCCCGGTTGCATCGGCGATTAATTGATTAATCCGACCACGCATGCGAATAATTTCTTTGGCTTCGATTTCGATTTCAGTAGATTGCCCTTGCACGCCACCCATCGGTTGATGAATCATGTAGCGAGTATTTGGCAAGCTGTAACGATTTTCTTTTTTCGCACCAAGATAAATTGTAATCCCAGCTGAAGCCACCCAGCCAGTGCCGACAATTTTAACTTCGGGTTTGATAAATTTAATCATATCATGAATAGTATCGCCCGCTTCAACATGGCCACCTTGGCTGTTGATATAAATGGTAATTGGTTCGTCATTGATAGCAGCTAACAGTAGTAATTGTGAAGTAACTTCTTTAGCTAAATCTTGGTTGATTTCTCCATAAATCAACACTGTCCGTTGCTCTAATAATTTCTTTTTATACATTTCAAGACTATCGCCTTTTGGAGTTGCGGTTTCTTCTTCATTTAAAAAAAACATCATTCTGCCTTCTTTCTTAAATCTCTGCATATATTATAACAAAGTCTTGCAAAAAAGAAAAAAATTTAACTTTTTAAAAGGGAGGGGAGGAATAGAACTTAGTTTAACAGTTTTTTATAAATGAAAAAAATGCAAGGCTCGCTAGTATCCCCCTATAAGAAATGCTAAAATAACTATGGAGTAAAGAAAAAAATTGGATGAAGTGTGTATTTCACTTCATTTTTTATAAAAATTTGAAGGTTATAGGGAGAAAAAAGCAGATGGTACCAGTTTATGTTTGTGATGATGTCAAAGAAACACGGGAATATTTGGCACAGATTATTCGGAATTTAATTTTGATTCATGGTTATGATATGGAAGTCGTTTTAGTAACAGGGGACCCAGAAGAAGTTCTTGAACACCGAAAAAATCATAAATTACGCTCCATTTATTTTTTTGATGTGGATTTACAGCATGAAGTTTATGATGGTTTTACTTTAGCGAAAGAAATTCGCAAATTCGATACTCGCGGATTTTTAATTTTTGTTACAACCCATGAAGAAATGATTTTTGAAACTTTTAAATATCGCTTAGAAGCGATGAGTTATTTATATAAAGATGTTCCAGAAAAATTAAATCAGCAGTTAAAAGACTGCTTAAAAGAGGTCAATTACCTACTGAGCCAAGAAGTTTCGGATAGACAAAGCTATTACACGGTAAAAATGGCAGAAAGCAGTTATCAAATTCCTTTAGCTGAAATTCTGTTTTTTGAAACCGCTACAGGTCATCGAATTATTTTACACACAGAATCTCGCATGTTAGAATTTCGTGGCAATCTTAAAAAAATTGAAGAAGAACTACCAGAAGGTTTTCTGAAAATCCACCGCTCTTTTTTAGTACAAACCAGTAAAATTCAACAAGTCAATTACGCCGATAACACTGTCGTAATGAAAAATGGTTCCGTCTGCTTAATGTCCCGCAGCGGGAAAAAAATGTTGAAGCAGCTGTTTGAAGGTGGAGAGTAGATGTGGAAGTTTGAATTAGTATGGATTCTTAATGCGTTTTTAAGTATTCCGGTTTTTGTTGGAGAATACCGTTTAATTTCTTTGGTTTCCGGGGAAAAGAGTAAGAAAAACTATTCTTGGTTGTTATATGGCTTAATGATTTTTCTTGTGGGATTCATTTTAACTGCCGCAAGTTTTTCTCAATTGGTTGAACAAAACTATGTCGATGTAGATTTTATTTTCTTGTTAGCAGACGCTGTAACTACCATAATGAGAGTTATATTTCATGCTTATATTTTTCAAAATGTGGCTAAAAAAAATATTTATTTTTTAGTTTTATTTTCAGGAGTATTTTATCAAATAGTAACCACATTCCATTATTTTATAATTGGATTTTTACCTATAGAAGTCAATTTTGCTTCGACTAATTTTCTTTTATATATTTCTGAAAGTGTATTTGAAACGATTGTTTTACTTTTTGTTTATAGTTTTTTCTCGAAAACTAAAATTTTACAAGTATTTCAACAAATCTTTTATCATCCTAAATGGACAATGTTAATCACGGTTATAATTACAATAATGTATTATTTTATAGAATTTCTTATTCCTAAAATCGTACATGTAAGAGGTGTTGTTCTAATTTTAATATATACGGCTTCTTATTTTGTATACTTTATAGCATTTCTTATACTTTTGCGAGAATATTTAAGAGACCAAAGACTTCGTGATTCAGAAGCCTTGAATTTACAACAAACCGCTTATCTACAAAAACTAGAAACCATCCAACAAGATTTACGTAAAGTCCAACACGACTATAAAAACGTGGCATTAGGAGCCTATGCCAAAGTCGAAGCCGGGGATATGACAGCAGCCCAAGAATATATCGCAACGCAAATGTTACAAGTGGATGATAAGTTACAATTAAATATTCAACAGATAAACCAACTGATTAATGTTCAAGTTGTAGAATTAAAAACCTTAATCATGACAAAAATCATGGAAGCTGAAAAACAGGATGTGGTTCTATCCGTTGAAGTGTTAGAGCCCGTCAATCAAATCCCCATGGAAATTGTTGATTTGTTACGCTGTGGCGGAATTATTTTAGATAACGCCATTGAAGCCGCCGCCAAAGAAGAAAATAAACAGGTAACGGTTTTGTTGTTAAAAGAAAACGACCGCTTAACATTCGTTGTGAAAAATTCCAGTACCTATAATTTAGATATGCAACGAATCTGGACAGAAGGTTATTCAACAAAAGGCGGAAATCGCGGGTTAGGTTTAGCGAATTTGCGTGAAATTTTAGGTCGTTATCCTAATGTCGTTTTAGAAACCCGGCGAGAAGAAAAAAACTTTATTCAAGTGCTTGTTTTTCAATTGTGATATAATAGTAAATTGATTCTTCAGAAAGGACTGATTAACTAGCGTGGATTTAAAAACCTTAATGCTAATCAACATTATACAGATGTTAGCAGGGGTTGTTTGTGAGTATGGTTTTGTGCGAATTGTTTCAGGGGAAAAAAGCAAACGCCGAAACACTTGGCTGATTTATTTATTAACTGCGGTTGCTTTGTCGGCCATTATTAGTTATTTAACGCTACCACAACTTTTAGAAAAAAGTTATTTTGAGTTTAACGGCTGGATAGCTGTCTATACTTTAATTTCAAATATCAGCATATTGGCTATTCATTATTATGTTTTTGCCAAGATTTCACCGAAAATTATTTATTTTTTAACGGTCTTTGCTTCAACGTTATATACATTGATTGATATGAGTTATGTATTAATTATCAAGAATATCTTTTTCGAGCAAGTGCCAGCTGAATGTTTTATTGTCATGGTGCTTTTAGAAAATATCATAGTGTTGAGTGGCGTGTTAGGGATTTTATGGCTCTTAAAGAAATTGCATATGATTGAAATTTTTAACTATAGTTTTTATCATCCCCAATGGGCATTAACGATTAGTTTGATTTTAGCAGGCTTACAAATTGTTATTCAAATCGTTAGTCCGATTTTTAATCTGCAAGAAAAAGGTCGCGTGGTCATTATTCTGTTTTTCTACGCCGTCCAATTCTTTGCTGTGATTTTCTTATCAAGAGAATACTTGAGGGAGCAGCGTTTGCGAAAATCAGAAGCTTTGGTGACGCAACAAGCGGCGTATTTACAAAAGTTAGAAACCATTCAACAAGATTTGCAAAAAATGCAACATGATTATAAAAATGTTGCCATGGGAGCTTATGCCAAAGTTGAAGCTGGCGATTTAGCTGACGCTCAAGAATATATCGCTACCCAAATGTTGCAAATGGATGAAACTTTACAGTTGGATATTAAGCAATTAAATCAGTTGGCTAACTTGCAAGTGGTGGAATTAAAAACGTTAATCATGACAAAAATCATGGAAGCAGAAAAACAAGGTGTCGTCTTAGCTATCGAAATTTTGGCACCAATCAATAAAATCCCGATGGAAATTGCTGATTTATTGCGCTGTAGCGGGATTATTTTAGATAATGCGATTGAAGCAGCGGCAATGGAAACCGATAAACAAGTAAATGTTATCTTACTAAAAGAAAAAAATCAGATAACTTTTGTGGTGAAAAATCCAATTAGCCATGAAATTGATATGCAGCGCATTTGGGGAGCGGGCTATTCTACCAAAGGCAAAAATCGTGGTTTAGGTTTAGTGAATTTAAGAGAAATTGTTCGTCGCTATCCTGATGTTACGTTGGAAACGCGAGTAGAAGAACAATCATTTGTACAAATATTAATGTTTTTACTAAAATAAAAATTGAATACTTACCAAAAAAGACAGATTTCTGTCTTTTTTTGACGTTTTCAACTATTTTTTATGATTTTCTTTTATAGTTAAACTATATTCATTTAGTTATTTTTACGAAAAATTATTATGAAAGATAGGTAGGGAAGAAAATGAAAGAAGTACTGTTGAAGTTAAATCATATTTCAAAGACGTTTGCTGGTCGACAAGCCTTAAAAGACATCAATATGATGATTCATGAAGGCGAAATCTTAGGTTTTTTAGGCCCTTCTGGCGCTGGGAAAACCACAACGATTAAAATCGTAACTGGCCAGTTGGTGCAAAGTTCTGGGGAAGCGACGATTTTAAATAGTGATACCCGCAAAATTAATGAAGAGATTTACGAAAAAATCGGGATTGTAACAGATGCTAGCGGGATTTATGAAGAATTTACTGTTTATGACAACTTGCTATTATTTGCTCAATTATTAAAAGTAGAAACTTTACGAATTGATGAGCTACTAGAGCGGGTAGGTTTGAAAGAGCAAAGAAATCAAATGGCAGGTAAACTCTCTAAAGGCCAAACGCAACGTTTGGTTTTGGCGCGAGCTGTTTTGCATAAACCAAAACTATTGTTTTTAGATGAGCCGACTTCCGGTTTGGATCCAAGTACCGCTTTAGATATTCATAAATTACTGTTGGAGTTAAAAGATGACGGCATGGGTATCTTTTTAACAACGCATAATATGGAAGAAGCTACCAAATTATGTGATCATGTAGCGCTGTTAAACGATGGTAATATTGTTGAATTTGGTACGCCGAAAGAAATTTGCTTACGCTATAACTCTGATAAAAAATATCGCGTTTTATTAAATAGTCAAGAAGAAGTAATTTTATCACAAAATCCAGCTCAAATGGCGCAACTGCATGAGTGGTTGATTACTGATGAAGTGGAAGCTGTGCATTCTTGCGAGCCAACACTGGAAAATGTCTTTTTAACAGTAACAGGAAGGGAGTTGCAATAAGATGAATTTGAATATCCAAAAAACAGCCGTTTTAACGCGCTTTAAATTTAAAGAATTAACTCGTAATAAAACTTTTCTGATTTCGGCGTTGCTAGTACCCTTATTTACAGTGGCGATACGCTTTGTTTACGCTAATATGTTTACCGAACATGAGATGCCAAGTATGTTAATGGGAATGGTTTTGAATATAGGTTTATTGATGAACTTAACTATGATTGGTTTAATGATGCCAGCAACGATGTTAGCTAAAGATAAAGAAAAAAATACTTTACGAACCTTGATGACTTCTTCGGTCAATGGTTTGGAGTATTTTATCAGTGCTGTTTTACCGAATTTTCTCGTATCATGGTTGATTTGTATAGCTGTTTTATTGATAAGTGGTGTACAACTTAGCAGCAATGAAATTATTTTATTTTTAGTAGTATCTGGTATGTGTAGTTTAATTAGTTGTGTTTTAGGAATGTTAGTTGGTCTGTTTGCCAAAAATCAAATGGCTTCTGGTAATATTAGTTCACTTTTGATGCTGGTTATTATGATGGTACCGATGTTTAGTTCGATGGTTCCTAGTTTAGCGAAAGTTGCGCAATTTATTTATACAGGTATCATCGGTCAATTAGCAACTAGTTTTGTGGAAGGTAATCAACAAGGGCTATCTGTTCAAAGTTGGCTAGTTTTAGTAGTTGAGTTAGTCGCTAGTATTGTATTATTTGTGGTTAGCTATCGCAAAAATGGTTTTGAACGGGAATAATTATTTTTGCAGATATAGCTTAAAAATGACCATTAGCATAATATTTAAAAAATATTCTGAAAATTAGTTGACAAAGGTTCTTACCTGTAGTAAATTAATATTCAACTTAATAAAGAAAATAAAACTTAGAAAAGACGAGTAACTATTTTAAATTTTTAGAGAGTCTCTGGTTGCTGCAAAGAGATAGTGGAGAATAGTGAAACACAGCTTGGAGTTATATTTCTGAAATCAGTAGGAAATATCGGGCAGCCCGTTATAGCGTAAGTCATTGATTGACTTAATAAGATTAGTTGCTGTGAAGTAGCTAATAAAAAAAGGTGGAACCACGTTATTCACGTCCTTTAGCTCTCGAGCTGAAGGACGTTTTTTGTATAAAAAATGGGGAGCAAAATCTTTACTTATTAAGTAAATAACAATTCAATGACTACTTAAGGTTATACTTGTGAAAGTATAATAAATTGAGGTGGAACCGCGAAACACTCGCCCTCTTGGTTAACTAACCAAGAGGGCTTTTTGCATAAAAAGCGGAAAGCGTTGTTCTGAACCCGAGTAAAGTGCAAAAATAAATTATAGCGGTGTTTTCTACCGCGAACTTCTTTTTCACTTTATCGAGTGGTGCAAACGCCTATAGCTAGATTGCATAAAAAGCGGAGAAGGCTCGTTTAGCTCTCAAGTAAAATGCAGAATTAAGTTATAGTGAGATATTCTACGCAAATTGAATGGAGGAAAAAATGATGGTTGATTATTTAACAGGTATCATGCCGCAATTATTAAAAGGAACCGTAACCACTTTACAATTATTTATTTTGACTTTGGTAGGGTCATTGATTTTAGGAGTGGTTTTAGCTTTAGGCTTATCAATAAAATTCAAACCGCTGAATTATTTATTGAATTTTTATGTGTGGGTGGTTAGAGGGACACCGCTGTTATTACAGTTGATTTTAGTTTTTTATGGCTTACCAAGTGTTGGCATTATTATTTCAGATCGTTTCTATGCTGCTGTGTTTACTTTTATTTTAAATTATGCCGCTTATTTTGCAGAAATTTTTCGTGGCGGGATTCAATCGATTCCTCAAGGGCAATATGAAGCAGCGAAAGTTTTACGCTTAACCAACTGGCAAACAGTTCGTAAAATTATTATTCCCCAAGTATTTAAAATTGTCTTACCTTCAGTTGGAAATGAAGTGATTACTTTAGTTAAAGACTCTTCATTAATTTATGTTTTAGGCTTAAGTGATTTAATGAAAGCTGGTAAAATCGCCATGGAACGGGATGCTTCCCTAACACCTTTACTAGGGGTAGCGATTATCTACCTAGCGTTAACGGGGATTTTAACGATTGCTTTAAAACAAATTGAAATTAAATTGGATTATTATAAATAGAAAAGCACAGCTAGATTGATAAAAGTTAAGGAGGAATTTTCCAATGATTGAATTAAAAAATATTAATAAACGGTTTGGTGATAAAGCTGTGATTCGTGATTTGAATTTAACGATTCCCGATGGTGAAATTTTAGCGATTGTAGGCCCGTCTGGTGGTGGGAAAACCACTTTGTTACGGATTTTAGCAGGTTTAGAAGTAGCGGATAGCGGCACGTTTTTAGTAGATGGCGCAGCGTTTAATCCAGCTGATGCTACTAGCCACGAACAAGTGGTGGGGGTTGTTTTTCAAGATTTTCAATTATTTCCTCATTTAAGTGTTTTGGATAATATTATTTTGGCACCGCAAATGGTTTTAAAAGCAGATAAGGCAGCTTGTTTGGCAGAAGCGGAGCGTTTAGCAGAGATTTTAGGTATTAAAGATTTGTTGCAAAGTTATCCTTATCAATTATCTGGTGGACAAAAGCAACGGTTAGCGATTGCCCGGGCGATGGCGATGAATCCCCGTGTACTTGCTTATGATGAACCAACTAGTGCGTTAGATCCAGAATTACGGCAACAAGTTGAAAATTTAATTGTTTCTTTGAAAAAAGATGGCGTTACGCAAATTGTCGTCACTCACGATATGCAATTTGCTGAAAATATCGGCGACCAAATTTTACGGGTCAGCCCAGTTGCTTAATAAAAAATGAAAATAATGAAGGGTAGGAAACAACTATGAAAAAAATAATGATGAGTTTATTATGTGTAGCAGGAATCGGGATTTTAGGCGCATGTGGCGGTAACAAAGAAGCGGCAGATACCGCCGATAATAGCTGGAAAACCGTGGAAGAAAATGGCAAAGTCGTGGTGGGCTTAGATGATACTTTCGTGCCGATGGGTTTTCGGGATGAAGCAGGAGAAATCGTTGGCTTTGACGTTGATTTAGCGACAGCGGTTTTTGCCGAATATGATATTGACGTTGAGTTTCAACCGATTGATTGGTCTATGAAAGAAGCGGAATTAGATAATGGTACGATTGATTTAATTTGGAATGGTTATACCGTAACGGAAAGCCGCCAAAAGAAAGTTTTATTCTCTGATGCTTATAAACAAAACGAACAAGTTTTAGTGACGAAAAAAGAATCAGGCATTGAGCGTTTTGCTGATATGGAAGGGAAAATTTTAGGGGCACAAACTGGTTCTTCCGGTTATGAAGCTTTCCTTGATCAGCCGGAATTACTGGCGGATATTGTAGCTGATAACGATGCTATTTTATTCAGCAGTTTTAATGAAGCTTTTATTGATTTGAAAAGTGGTCGGATTGATGGTTTATTAATTGACCGGGTGTACGCTGGTTATTATTTAGCTCAAAGTGGTGAATTAGCTAATTATACGATTAATGCTGGCGAGTTTGAAAATGAAGATTTTGCAGTTGGTGCCCGTAAAGACGATAAAGCTTTAGTGGGAAAAATTAATGAAAGCATTGCTACTTTAAAAGAAAACAGCGAATTTGATAAAATTTCTGAAAAATGGTTTGGCGAATAAAACTTAAAATAAAAACAGCTAAGGAACGCTTTTTATAAAGCAGACCTTAGCTGTTTTTCACTATTTTTCTTCAATTTTTTCGACTGGCGTAACGATTAATGTGCCGTCTACGTTGTATAAAGGACATAAGCCGCCAGTACCAGATGTGTGAAGGTAATTTACACCAGTTCTGTTATCGACGATAATCATAGCAACCTCGCCGAAGAGTGTATTGGAAAGTTCGTAGGAAAAACGTTTTTCTTTTTTAGACATATTAGTTCGCCTCTATTTCGTTTTAATATATTAATTTATAAATTATGAACCAGAGCCGCCCATTGCAAGATTAGCAGCTAAGGCTTGCAAGTTTCTTGTTTGAATTAAAATTTTACCTTTACCGTGGAATTCGTTTACTAAACCTTCGCCTGTTTTAAAGCCGAAAGTTCCTGAAGCCACTTTAATATTGTAATCAAGGGTGTTGGTCCAAGCGATTACATGTAAATTATCAATAGAAATTGGTTCGCTGCCATCTAAATCAATTTCAACGATGTCCCCATAACTATTTACTAACATCATGCCTTCACCATGAGTTTCCATAATGTAGAAACCACCAGTTCCAGCTAACATCGCTTTCCCTAATTTTTGACGTTTCATAGTGTAAGAAACGCTGTCATCACAAGCTAAGAAAACACCCGTGTTTAAAAGCCATTGGGTTTCGCCTACTTGAATTTCACGGATTTTCCCTGGTGTCGCAGGGGCAATCGCGATTTTACCATGGTCAGTTTGGCTAGTTACTTTAGTGATAAAAAAGCTTTCACCACTAGTTGTTGAACGACCCATCGCTTTTAAAGCACCCATCACACCTTTATCGCCATTGCTATTCATTTCGCCAACTAATTCAATGCTTTCGTTTTGATAAACCATTGAGCCCCGTTCGATAAGCATCGCATCCGCTGTAGTTAATTCAACTTCAACTAATGGAAAAACGCTATCGCTACTTAATTGATATTTCATCTTTATCCCTCGCTTTTTTTCTTTTTTTGATTCGCTTAATTATATAATAAGTGAATCAAAAATAAAGGAACTTGTCTTAAAACGCCAAAAAATTGACATGAATTGCTGTTTATCAATGAAGTGTTGCTATTTTTTTGAATAAAGCCCTTTTTTTCGCCGGAATATGCTAAAATATTTTTGAAAGAAAAAGTGTGATGAGAGGAGTTTTGCAGAATGAATGAAAAAATTTACGGTAGTATTGAAGCTGGTGGCACAAAATTTGTTTGTGCCTTAGGTAATGAAAAATTTGAAGTTTTGGAACGGGTGAGTTTCCCCACAACTACACCAGCAGAAACCATGCCTCAAGTGATTGCCTTCTTTAAAGAACATCAAGAAAATTTAGTTGGCTTAGGGGTGGGCTCGTTTGGTCCGATTGATATTCATCGGGAATCAGCTACTTACGGCTATATTACTTCAACCCCTAAATTAGCATGGCAAAATTATGATTTTGTTGGGGAGTTGAAAAAATATTTCGATTTACCAATTGCTTGGACTACCGATGTTAACGCGGCTGCTTATGGTTAGTATGTAATGGGTCGAGGACAAGGTTTAAGTAGCGTGGTTTATTATACAATTGGTACCGGTGTTGGCGGTGGAGCTTTGCAAGATGGCCGTTTTATTGAAGGGTTCAGCCATCCGGAAATGGGGCATATGTTGGTGCAACGGCATCCAGCTGATGATTTCAGTGGCAGTTGTCCTTTTCACGGGAGCTGTTTAGAAGGCATGGCAGCTGGCCCAGCGATTGAAAAACGCTTAGGAAAGAAAGGCCAAGACTTAACAGAAGATGATCCATATTGGGAAATTGAAGCGAATTATATCGCTCAATGTGCTTACAATACAACCTTAATGTTATCACCCGATGTGATTATTTTTGGTGGCGGTGTTATGAAACAACGGCATATGATGAAAAAAGTTCATCAAGCTTTTACAGAATTGTTGCAAGGCTACGTGACAACCCCTGATTTAGCGGATTATATTGTAACACCGGCTTTAGAGGATAATGCCGCTACTGTTGGTTGCTTCGCTTTAGCGAGAGAAGCAGTGTTGCACGGTTAAGTTTGAAAAAAATAAGAAAATAAATTTATAGGTGGGATATCAAGTCTTTGCTGTTTGCTTCGGTTAACAGTAAGACTTGTAGACCACCTTGTTTTTTTTCTTTAAGTTTTACAAATAATTTGAGGAAATTTGTAGTAAGTGCTATGATTTACATAAATTCCATAAATCAGGTGAAGCGAGGTGGAAATAGATGGAATATTTCTTCGAGCAAGGTGAAGTAGAAGGCAAGTATTTGTTATTGCTCCATGGCACAGGGGGCGATGAACATTCTTTAGTGGATGTAGCCAAAATTTTAGCGGAAGATCCTACGATTTTAGCTTTTAGGGGTGACGTGAAAGACAACGGACTCAATCGTTTCTTCTGTCGCAATGAAATGAACCAGTTTGATATTCCCAGTTTGGAAGAGCAAACGGATAATTTATTATCAGAAATTACTTTTCATAGTGAAAAAAAGGGGATTCCTGTAGAAGATTGGATTTTAGTTGGTTATTCTAACGGTGCCAATATTGCGGCTCACTTACTATTAGAACGCAAAACTCCTGTGAAAGCGGCGATTTTATTTCACCCGATGTTTTTAGGCGTGGCTACGCAAGATTATAGTTTAGTAGATAAAAAAATCTGGCTTTCCTATGGTTATAAGGATCCTATTGTAACTGAGGATAGTTTAGATCAGTTGGAAGATAAATTTAGAGAGCGCCAGGCCGATGTGACGAAAGCAGTTTTTGAAACAGGTCATCAAGTGACGATAGAAGAATTAGTAGAAGCTAAAAATTGGTTAGAACAAACATTGTAGTAGGGCGTTTCTTTTGGCAGATTTAAGAGAAAATGTTATCGTTAATTCAGCAAGGAAATTTAAAAAATTTGACTGGAGGAATGAACGATGACTGATTTACAAAAACAAGCGTCAATTGCTAAAGACAAAATAGCTGGTGAAGCTAAAAAAGGTTATGGCAAAGTTTTTGATGACAAGAAAAAAGAGGTTGAAGGAACATTTCAATCCGCTGGTGCCGATGCTAAAGAAAAAGCGCATAATTTAGGTAAACAAATCAAACATAAAACTGAAGAAATTGAAGAAGATTTAGCGAATGGTTTTGAGAACGTTAAAGAAAAAGTTTCTCGCCATAAAAAATAGTTAATAAAAGCCGAACGCCTGTTGACGAAGCAACGAGCATTCGGCTTTTTTAATTATAATTTTCTTTCAAATGGGTCGCTGCTAAAGCCTTTAGCTAAAGCTTCTTTAGCGTATTCTTGAGCGGCAAATAAAGAATGATCTCGATAATTTCCGCATTCTTTAGCAGAAACAGCTGGGATAAAATCAGTTTCCACCACATTTTTTTGTAAGACGGTGACTAAAGCATCTCGCACTTCTTCTGTGGAATGTTGTCCCCAGATAATCATGTAAAAGCCAGTCCGACAACCCATTGGTGAAATATCAATGATGCCTTCCAAATGATCTCGTAAGTTAACCGCTAATAAATGCTCTAAGGTGTGCAAAGCTGCGGTTGGTAAAGCTGCTTGATTCGGTTGTAAAATCCGCAAATCGTATTTTTGGATTAACACGCCTTCGTTTTCTTCGGCACCTGCTAAACGGACATAAGGTGCTTTAACTAAATTATGATCTAATTCAAAACTTTCTACTCGTGCCATTAAAAAATCTCCTTTATCGCTACTATTATTTTAATCTCTTTATACCAAATTAAAGTTCACTTTTCAATATAACAGAAAGCGTTGTTGTCTGCAATTTGGAAATTAGCCTGCTGCGTAAATAATTCCTTGAAGTCTATTACAGGGCAGATTAGCTGACGAGAAATTTTTCTTTTTTTCTTAAATTTCAAAAACAAGCTCTATAGTAATTGGCGGTTTTGTGGTAGAATGAAAAAAGCAAGTTTTTTAAAAGTGGACCTGTTGAAGCAGAGGTTTATTTGCTTAATTTTAGTAAGTTTGTGGTAAATGTAATAAATGAAGGATAAACTTACAAAAATTAGCGACGAGGTCTTGAAAAATTTTTAAAGGGAGTAGTGAACTTATGGGAAATCGGTATACTGTAGCAGTGGTGGGAGCAACGGGAGCTGTCGGCACAAAGATGATTGAAATGTTAGAGGAAACAACTTTACCTCTTAAAGAAGTGAAATTATTAGCATCAAAGCGTTCTGCTGGTAAGGAATTGCTGTTTAAAGGTCAACCAATCAAAATTGAGGAATTAGTTCCGGAATCTTTTGAAGGCGTAGATATTGCTTTATTTAGTGCTGGTGGTGGTATTTCAAAAGTTTTTGCACCAGAAGCTGTGAAGCGTGGCGCTGTTGTAGTTGATAACACGAGCCATTTCAGAATGGATCCTAATGTACCATTGGTGGTGCCGGAAGTGAATCCAGAAGCGTTAAAAAATCATCAAGGCATTATTGCCAATCCAAATTGCTCAACAATCCAAATGATGGTGGCTTTAGAGCCTGTCCGTCAAAAATTTGGTTTAGATAGAATTATTGTTTCAACTTATCAAGCTGTTTCTGGTGCAGGTGCCAGCGCTTTGCAAGAGTTAAAAGATCAAGCCCAAGCGATTTTAGATGGGGTTAGTGTTGAAGAAATACCTGCTAATATCTTACCTTGTGGTGGCGATAAAAAACATTATCCAATCGCTTTTAATGCTTTGCCACAAATTGATGTTTTTGCAGAAGATGATTACACTTATGAAGAGTGGAAAATGGTTAATGAAACGAAAAAAATTATGTCAGATGATACTATCAAGGTTTCAGCAACTTGTGTGCGGATTCCCGTGATGAGTGGCCATTCTGAATCAATTTATATTGAAACAAAAGAAGCAGCAACTGTTGCTGAAATTCGGGCTGCAATCGCTGCATTCCCTGGCGTGATTATGGAAGATGATCCAAGCCAACAACTTTATCCGCAAGCTTTAAACAGCGTCGGCAAAAAAGAAACTTTTGTTGGTCGTTTACGGAAAGATCTAGATGTAGCGAATGGTTTCCATATGTGGGTTGTTTCTGATAACCTATTAAAAGGGGCGGCTTGGAACTCAGTACAAATTGCTGAAAAAATGCATGAAATGAATTTATTCTAATTTCTGAAAAGAAAGGTCGATAATTATGGATTTAACAAATACCTCGATTATTACGGCAATGGTTACACCTTTTGATGAAGAAGGTAATATTGATTTTACTCGTTTGCCAGAATTAATTGAACATTTACTAAGCAATCATACCGACGGTTTATTGGTGGCTGGTACAACTGGTGAATCACCAACCTTAACTCATGATGAGGAATTTTTACTATTTAGAGAAGTGATTCGTTTAGTCGATCAACGAGTGCCAATTATTGTTGGTGTGGGGACGAATGACACGCGGGATACTATTAATTTTGTTAGAGAAGTTGCTAGTATGGAAGGCATTGCTGCCGGTTTAGCGGTGGTTCCTTATTACAATAAACCCAATCAAGAAGGTTTATATCAACATTTTAAAGCAATTGCTGAAGCCAGTGATTTACCAATTATGCTTTATAATGTACCTGGTCGAACAGTAGCAAGTTTAAGTGTTGAAACAACTTTACGTTTAGCAGAATTAGATAATATTTTTGCCATTAAAGAATGTGCCGGCTTAGATGCGATTACGGAATTAATTGAAAAAGCACCAAAAGATTTCCTGATTTACACTGGCGAAGATGCGTTAGCTTTTCACGTAAAAGCTTTAGGTGGCCAAGGGGTCGTTTCGGTGGCAAGCCATGTTTATGGCAATGATATTTATCAAATGTTCCAACATTTAGATGCTGGTGAATTAGCGCAAGCTGCAGCGATTCAGCGAAAATATTTACCAAAAGTTCATGCTTTATTCTCAGTGCCTTCACCTTCAGCGATTAAAATGGCGTTAAACCATTTGCATATTCCTGCCGGTGGCTTACGCTTACCATTAGTGGAATGTTCAGAAACAGAAAAAGAGCAAATTTTACAAATTTTAGATTTATAATTTTAGTTTTCAGTTGTACAAATAATAGGAGAAGGGAGTCAGACAATTTCCAACTTGTATTTTGTCGATTCCTTTTTCTTGTAGTTAAACAGGAGATTAAAGCGTTCCTTTTTAACATTAAATTAAAAAAACTTTTAGTTTAATGTTAGGAATGGAAATGACTAGTTATTCAATGTAAAATAGAGTGTCTGTAAAAACAGTAATAAAGTCAGCTTTTTTAATTACCTAAAGACTAGTTTTTATAACTAGTAAAAAATATCAATACAAATTTTTAGTTATCAGTGCCTGACAGAGCAAATAACTAAGCAATTAAAAGCGTAATAAGCACTTTACTTATTAAAAAGAATACAAACTAGCGGAGAAGCAGCTAGTGATTTTATTATTCTTTTATAAGCGAAAAGCAACTTATACGTGGTGAGCATCAAACTAAATTTTCAAAGAAAATTTAATACTTTAAAACGAACTAGGAGGAAAAAAATTTGAGTAACACGAAAATCATCCCTTTAGGTGGCGTACGGGAAAATGGCAAAAATATGTACGTTGTTGAAGTGGGAAATGAAATTTTTATTCTGGATTGTGGTTTAAAATATCCAGAAACAGAATTATTAGGAATTGATATCGTTATCCCCGATTTTTCATATTTAGAAGAAAATATTGAACGGGTAGCGGGTGTCTTTTTAACCCACGGCCATGCTGATGCGATTGGCGCTTTGCCATATTTATTGGCAAAAATTGATGTGCCGGTTTTTGGTACAGCTTTAACGATTGAATTAGCGAAAATTAGCGTGAACAGCAATGAAGAAAGCAAACATTTTAAAGCTTTCCATGTGATTGACGAGCATACGGAAATTGATTTTCCTAACGCAACAATCAGCTTTTTCCGCACCACCCATACCATTCCTGATTCAGTTGGAATTAATTTAAAAACCGCAGAAGGCAATATTGTTTATACCGGGGATTTCAAATTCGACCAATCAGCAATTCCGATGTATCAAACGGATTATGCTCGTTTAGCTGAAATCGGTAAAGAAGGCGTACTAGCTTTATTAAGTGATTCTTCAAATGCTGAAAATCCAATTCAAGTCGCTTCAGAAAAAGTTATCGCTGATGAAGTTTTCGATACAATTAAATATTGGGAAGGCCGCATTATCGTAGCTTGTGTTGCCAGCAACTTACAACGGGTACAACAAGTGTTAGATGCTGCTTATAAATCAAACCGCAAAGTTGTTTTAACTGGTCAAGATGTGGAACGCATTATTCGGACCGCTATGAAGCTGGAACGTTTACACTTACCTAGCGAAGATTTATTAGTAACCTTAAAAGAAATGAAGAATTATGCACCAGAAGAGTTGGTGATTTTAGAAACAGGTCGGATGGGCGAACCTATTAAGTCTGTTCAAAAAATGGCCAATGGCGCCCATCGTTCTTTAAAAATCGAAGCAGGCGATTTAGTTTACGTGACAACGACTCCAACAACAGCAATGGAAACGACCGTTGCTAAAATGGAAGATATTGTTTATCGTGCAGGTGGTGTAGTTAAACATATTTCTGACAATATGCGGGTATCTGGTCATGCTAATGCAGGTGATTTACAATTAATGTTGAACTTATTGAAACCTAAATATTTAATTCCGGTTCAAGGAGAATACCGCCAATTAGCTGCTCATGCAGAACTTGCCCATGAAATAGGGATGCCTTATAAACAAATTTTCATTACCGGTCGTGGCGATGTTTTAGAATACAATAAAGGTCGCATGACGGTAGCAGGCAGTACGCCAGCTGATAACGTGATGATTGATGGTTTAGGCGTGGGTGATATCGGCAATATCGTTTTACGAGACCGTAAAGTTTTATCGGAAGATGGTATTTTTATCGCAACCGTAACGATTAATCGTCGAGAACAAAAAATTGTTTCAGCACCACAAATTACTTCTCGCGGATTTGTTTATGTAAAAACTAGCAAAGATTTGTTAAAAGAAAGCGGCAATATGGTGGAAGAAATTGTCGGCAAACATTTACAAAGCACCGATTTTGAGTGGAGTAAATTAAAACAAGATATTCGCGATCAACTTGGTCGGTACTTATTTGAACAAACAAAACGTCGACCGGTGATTTTACCAGTAATCATGGAAGCAACCCAACGTAAAAGAAGTCGCTAAAATAACTCACAGCCTAATTTAGGCTGTGGGATTTTTGTTTTTAGTAAGTCTGTTCAAATAAAACGCAGTCAATTTTTACCGAGATTTTTTAGTTGTTATAATTGTAAGTTGCAGAATTGGTTTCTGTCAGAAAAACTGTTATAATGTTAAGTGATAGCTGTATCATTTTTTTAGATACAGAGCAGGAAAAAACTTAAAATCCAATAGTAAGAATGCGGGGAAAAGAGATGGCGACAAAACATGATTTAATATTGGCTCATATTGAAGAATTGCCAGTGGGTAACCGAATTTCGGTGCGAACGATTGCCAAAGAGTTGAATGTCAGTGAAGGCACGGCTTATCGAGCGATTAAAGATGCCGAAAATATCGGCTTAGTTTCAACCATTCAGCGAGTGGGAACCATTCGGATTGAACGTAAATTAAAGAGAAACATTGAAAAGCTAACTTTTGGCGAAGTTGTCCGCATCATTGACGGGGACGTTTTAGGGGGCTCGGCGGGGTTAGATAAAAGCTTAAATAAATTTGTGATTGGTGCCATGACTAAAGAGGCCATGAAACGCTATATTACTCCAGGTTCTTTAATGATTGTCGGGAATCGTTTGGAAGTGCAAAAATTAGCTTTAGAAGATGGTGCTGCGGTTTTAATCACAGGGGGCTTTGAAACCACACCAGAAATTGCTGAACTGGCAGACCGTTTGGCGATGCCGATTTTACGGACAACTTATGATACCTTTACGGTAGCCACCATGATTAACCGGGCGTTAAGTGACCAATTGATTAAAAAAGATATCATGCTAGTTAGCGATATTTACATGGCGATTGATAAAACCGTTTATTTAAAAGGCACAGATACAGTGGCTGATTATCAACGGATGTCAAATGAAACCCTACATTCTCGCTATCCCGTGGTTAATCATAATCAACGCTTAATCGGAATTGTTACGGCGAAAGATATTTTAGGAAAACCTGAAACACAATTAATTGAACGCGTCATGACGAAAGAACCAATTTATGTGAAGAAAACCATGAGTGTCGCATCTGTTAGTCATCAAATGATTTGGGATGGGTTAGAAGTTATGCCGGTGGTGAAAGATGATTTAACTTTAGTTGGTATCGTGACTCGGCAAGATGTCATGAAGGCGATGCAATTAGTTCAACGGCAACCGCAAATTTCTGATACCTTGTCAGACCAAATTTCCGGTGAAGTACAAACGGAAGAAGAAGTTCGTGAAGGCCGTGCTAATGAAGAGAATCGTTTCCGCTTTGTGGTGACGCCGCAGATGGTTAATAGTGTAGGGACGATTGCTTTTGGGGTGCTTAGCGAAGTGATTGGCAATGTAGTGCAACGCACGATGTTAATGAATCAACGGCGAAACATTATTGTCGAACAAATGAATTTACATTATTTGCGCTTGATTCAATTAGAGAGCGAATTAGATATTCGGCCACGAATTTTAGAATTAGGCCGACGTTCTGCTAAATTAGATGTGGAAGTTTACTTAGAGAATACAATTGTAGCTAAAGCCTTAGTCGTCTGCCAAGTGATGGAGCGGGGCTAATAACCAAGTCAGAAAAGAGGATTTTTCAATGCAGGAGATTCAAGCAGCCATTTTAGCTGAAATAAAAAAATATCAAACGATTATTATTCATCGTCATATGCGACCAGACCCTGATGCGCTAGGTTCGCAAGTTGGCTTAGCGGAAATTTTACGCCAGTCTTTCCCAGAAAAAAATATTTATCAAGTTGGTGGGTCAGTTGAAGGGTTAAATTATTTAGCCGAGATGCAAACAGTTGCTGATGAAAGCTATCAAGGAGCTTTGGTGATTGTTACGGATACCGCCAACGCCCCACGAATTAGTGATGAACGCTATAATTTAGGTGAAAAATTAATCAAAATTGACCATCATCCTAATGATGAACCTTATGGGGATTTAGTTTTAGTTAACACCCACGCCAGCAGTTGTAGCGAAATTATTGCTGATTTCTGTTTAGCTTTTCCAGAAGAATTAACGATTACAGCAGCTGCTGCCCGCTTATTATATGGCGGAATTGTGGGGGATACTGGCCGCTTTTTATATCCAGCAACTACTTCGCATACTTTTGAAATTTCCGCTGAATTGTTGAAATATGATTTTGACGCACCAAAATTAAATCGTCAGTTAGAGCAAATCTCTCGCAGCGTGGCAAAACTTTCAGGTTATGTTTATCAAAATATTGAAGTGGACAAAAAAGGCGCTGGTAAAATTATTTTGACAAAAGAATTATTAGCTGATTTTGGCGTGGTTGATTCTGAAACAGCTGCGGTGGTTTCCTTGCCAGGTCAAATTGAAAATGTCTTAGCGTGGGGGATTTTTGTGCAACAAGCTGAAGGCTATTATCGCGTACGTTTACGTTCAAAAGGCCCAGTCATTAATCAATTGGCGAAAAAACATCACGGTGGCGGTCATCCTTTAGCTAGCGGCGCCAATGCCAAAGATTTAGCAGAAGTCGCTGAAATTTATCAAGAAATTCAAACCCTTTGCCAAGAATATCAGGAAAATTAAGAGAAGGGCTTCAAATTCTTTTAAACATCAGGTAAAATCAACTATTGTATAGTCTGAATAGGCTAACAATTTTAAGTTGAAAAAAATAAAAGAAACTTATTGTAAGATTAGAAAGGAATTTAAATGGCTACTATACCAAATTGTCCCCAATGTGATTCAAGTTATGCTTATGAGGATCGAGGCTTATTCATCTGTCCCGAATGCGGAAATGAATGGCAAGCAGCTAGTGAAACTGAAGAAAACGCAGGCGGCTTAGTTGTAAAAGACAGCAATGGCAATCTTTTACAAGATGGCGATAGCGTGACTGTAATTAAAGATTTAAAAGTAAAAGGTGCTTCAGGTGCCATCAAACAAGGTACAAAAGTTAAAAACATTCGTTTAGTTGAAGGCGACCACAATATTGACTGTAAAGTCGATGGTTTTGGTCCTATGAAACTAAAATCAGAATTTGTCAAAAAATTATAATTGTCAGTGACACCTTAGCAGATTTTTTGTTAAGGTGTTTTTTCTATAGCCTTTAAACGCTAAATCAAATTTTCTGCGTTTTACAGGACTTTGTTAACATTAATTTAATATTTTCGTGCTACACTTTAATGTATTAGAAATTATAACTGTTAAAACAGACAAAGAATGTGAGGAGATTAGGATGTTTTATTTAGATCCAACGTATTTCTTAGTGATTATTGGGATGGTCATTTCGTTAGCAGCATCATCTTATGTTAAAAATACGTTTAATAAATATGATAAATTTCATAGTAAGAAAGCTGTGACGGGAACAGATGCGGCGAAATATATTTTGCAAAGTCAACAAATTCATGATGTCGGTGTGCAACAAATTTCTGGCGACTTAACCGATAACTATAATTCCCAAAAGAAATTATTGAGTTTATCACAGGCAACTGCTAATTCCACTTCAGTAGCAGCTATTGGTGTGGCAGCTCACGAATGTGGTCATGCGGTACAAGACGCACAAAATTATTTTCCTTTAAAATTACGAGCTGCAATTGTGCCAGTAGCGAATTTTGGTTCAGCCGCAGCTATGCCTTTGATTATAGTTGGTGTGTTACTAAGCTGGAACTCTTTCTTGATTAATTTAGGGATTGCTGCTTTTTCACTAGCTTTATTATTTCAATTAGTTACTTTACCAGTTGAATTTAATGCTTCTAAGCGAGCATTAACAATTTTAAGTGACGGGGGCTTGTTAACTGAAGAAGAAGTACCGATGGCGCGGAAAGTCTTGTTTGCTGCAGCCTTAACTTATGTGGCAGCGGCCTTTGCAACTTTTTTACAATTATTAAGATTAGTTCTATTATTTGGTAATAATCGCCGTAATGATTAACAGACAAAAACAAAAAGCTTGTTAACTTTGAAAATGTTCTTCAAAGTTAACAAGCTTTTTTATTGTGCTTATTTAAGCAAATCACTTTTTTTGATAGTTACATTCCCGTGTGTTTCAGTGGAAATAATCACGATGTTTTCTAACACTGAAATTATTTCACCTTCAACTAAAACAGGTTCTTTGGCTACCATACTGCCTTTTACAAAGTCACCTTTTACAAAGTCACCTTTTTTTAATTCCATAATATAAAATCCTCCAACAAATTTTATCTTACTCATGCCTAACGGATTCAACGTCAAAAAAATTTTATAAAAATGTCTAATTTAAAGTTAACCCAGCTTTAAATGTACAGACAAATTTAATTTTTGAGTAGATATTTTTGACGATGGGAGAATAATAACACAAAACTATGAAAAAAAATAGACTTTCTTGAATTTCTTTTGTTAGTTAATTCTTACTAAGGGACTTATGAAATGGTCGTTTTAAGCTGATTAAACCGCGGTTTTATAGATAACAACTGTTATCTATAAAGTCCGGAGACTTTTGTTATGGAAAAATAAAATATGAAAAAATTGTGAAAATTGCACAATTTTAGAAATCACCGCTGATTTAGACTTTTTTTCTTAATAATAGCCAAAGAAAATAAGGCGCACCAATTAAAGAGATAATAATACCAGCCGGGATTTCGCCACTAGATAAAATAATTCTACCTAAAATATCAGCAATCATTACTAAAAGACTACCGATTATTCCACTAAGTAATAGACTTTCACGAGATTCTTTTTGCAATAAACTTTTGGCAATGTGGGGACTTAATAAACCAACAAAAGCTAAGCTCCCGGTAAAAGCCACACAACTTGCTGCCAATGCTACCGCTAAAGCGAGAAAAATTAAACGTTCTTTAACAACATTAACGCCTAAACTAACCGCTTGTTCCTCTCCTAAACTTAAATAATTTAAGATTGGCGTTCTGATGACTGCTAATAATACTAAAAGTATTACAATTGGCAGCAAAATACCGATACTTTTCCAATTAGTTCCCCATAAAGAACCAGCCAACCAAGTAGCTACAAATTGATAACGTTCTTTAGAGAGCTGAACCGTTACTAATAAAGTCAATGCTGATAAACCAGAGTTGACCGCAATCCCGGTTAATAAAACTTTCGTCATAGAAAGCCTTGATCTTGGTTGAAAAGCAAAGAAAACGACAAAAGCAGCAGCTAAAAATCCGCCAGCTATCGCCCAAATCGGCAATAACCAAGAAGCAGCTTGTGCATAAAAGCCAAGATAAACCATAACTAATAAGCCCGCACCGCTATTAATACCTAAAATGCTAGAGTCCGCTAAATCATTACGGGTGATTCCTTGCAGTAAAAAGCCAGAAACCGCAATGCCAAAGCCACCAATCAAAGCTAATAAACTACGAGGAAAACGAAAATCCCAAAAAGTTAATTTTTTTGCCGCCGAACTGGCGCCGGAAACAACATTTAAAATATCTGTTATGGTAAATAAATTTTTACCAATCATCAAACTAGCAGTGAAGACAGTCACAACTAACAGAAGCAGGATTAACCAATTACGTATTTTTTTCATTCGTCTGAACTCCTTACTTTATAAAGTAAGAATGGCACGCCAATCAAAGAGATTAAAATACCAAAAGGTGTTTCAAAAGGTGGATTTAATAAACGAGCACAAAAATCTGCCAACATTACTAATAGTCCTCCTAAAACAATGCTGAAAGGAAGAATTAAGCGATAATTTTCATCAGTAAAGTGGCGAATCGTGTGGGGAACCATTAGCCCGACAAAACTAATCGGACCTACTAGCGCCACTGCAATCCCCGCCAATAAAACCGTTAAAACCACTGCAATTCCGCGGATTAAAACTGGATTTTTTCCTAAAGAAATCGCCGTTTCATCACCTAAAACCAGACAGTTAATTTGATTCCCTAAGAAAAGACTAGCCAAACTTCCAAAAATGAAAATTGGTAAAACTTGCCAAAATTGTTGCCAAGTCACATTTGCCACGCCACCAATATACCAAAAAGCTAAATCTTGTTGCAGATTAAAGAATAAAGCCATTGCTTGACTAATCGCTGAAAACAGCGAACTGATAGCCACCCCAGCTAAAACCAGCTGAACGGCAGAAAAACTGCTGGAAGAAATATTAGTAATTAAAAAAATAATCAAAGTGACTAACAAGGCGCTACCAAAAGAAAAGAGCAGTGTGCTGCTGGTTGAAGCTTTTGGAAATAAAATAAAACACAAAGCCAAACCAAAAGCTGCGCCGCTGTTAATTCCTAACAAGCCAGATTCCGCCAAAGGATTACGAGTAATCCCTTGCATTAAAGCACCACTCACCGCAAAACAACTGCCCACTAAAAAAGAAGCCAAAATTCGTGGTAAGCGCAAGTTACGAATAATCTGCTGACTTTGGTTATTTTTATCAAAATGAAACAAAGCTTGATAAATCGTCTTTCTCTCAACCATAACGGCACCATTGGTTAAAGATAAATAGAAAACCAGCAAACAAAGTAATAATAACCCCACCATAATCAAAGGCGTTTTTTTAACTTTCATCATTTTCACCTCTGATTAAATCATAACTAAGTACCAAAGGCTTATTACTATTGGGAAAGGTACCTAGTAACGCATCAATTTCATATAATTCTTTTAACCAGTGATTGGTTAAAACTTCTTCAACTGGACCTTCCACAATTAATTGACCAGCTTTTAAAGCATAGAGATAATCACAAAAACGCGAAGCATGATTCAAATCATGAATAGACATAATAATCGTTTTTTGCTGTTGTTGATTAATTTCTTGCAATAAATTCAAAATTTCTAACTGATGCGCCAAATCTAAAAAAGTAGTCGGTTCATCTAAAATCGTGATATCGGTATCCTGAGCTAAAGCTAAAGCAATCCAAACTCGCTGACGTTGGCCGCCAGATAGAGCGTTGACCTTAGCGTCCGCTAATTTAGCTAAGCCAGTTGCCTTTAAAGCCCAATCAATAGCGGCGTAGTCTTCCTCAGATAAACGCCCTAATGATTTTTGATAAGGAAAACGCCCATAGGAAATCACTTCGCGAACAGTTAAACCAATGCCACTTTCATTGGCTTGTGGTAAAAGGGCAATTTTTTTAGCGACTTCTTTGGTTGTTAAAGACTGAATCGTTTGATTATCTAGTAAAACTTCTCCTTGTTGTGGCAATAAAATCCGGGCTAAAGCTTTAAGTAAAGTTGATTTTCCGCTGCCATTAGGACCGATTAAACCGATAATTTTTCCTTTAGGAATAGTCAATGATAAATTTTTGACGATTGTCTTTTTTTGATAACCGACAAAAAGATTATGAGTATGTAATTCTGTCATAAGGCTCCTTTTTGAACAAACTTCATAGTTATGAAGCTGTTTCTAAATGTCATTGATAATGATTATCGATTATGCCTTTTATTTGTCTGTTCGTCAATCTTAATTTTAGGGAATATAAAAAATGATTGACTTTATTTTATAATTTGATAGTATCTTTAATTGATAACGATTATCATTATTAAAAAGAAAAGAGGACATATACTTTGAAAAGGAAAAAGTTTTTATCATTTTTATTAGTTGGTGCTTCAGCATTAACAATGGTTGCCTGTGGGAGTAATAGTGCTGAAACCAAAGAATCTGCAACAAGTAACGAAGAATCAAAAGCTTCCGTTCAGATAGATAATTTAGGTCATGAAGTAGAAATTCCTAAAGATCCTCAAAGAATTGTGGGGAGCTATTTAGAAGATTTTTTAGTGGCTTTAGAAGTGACACCAGTAGCGCAATGGACAGTTGGCGGTGGCTCACGACAAATGTATTTACAGGAGCAATTAGAAGATCTTCCATTAATTAATTATGATTTACCTTATGAAGATTTATTAGCGTTGGAACCCGATCTGGTATTGGTAGAATCAGATCCTTTAGTTGAAGGGGATAAATACGCTGAGTATAGCAAAATTGACGCAACTTACGTTGTTAAAAACGGGGAAGGTATCACTTGGCGCAATAAGTTAAATGATATTGCTGCGGTTTTAAACAAGGAAGAAAAAGCGGAAGAAGTAATTGCTGATTATGAAACTTTAGTTGAAGAAACTAAAACTGATTATGCTGATAAAATTCAAGGAAAATCAGTCGCTATTTTGTGGGTAACTAATAATTCAGCATTTATGGTAGCTAAAGATCGCTCTAGCGGTGACTTAGTTTATAATCAATTAGGTTTTGCTGTTCCTGAATTGGTGGCTGAAGTTAGCGCGACAGCAGAAGCTGATTTCAGCGCTGTTTCTTTAGAAAAATTAGCTGAACTAGATGCTGATTATTTAATTTTAGTTAATAGCGATCAAGGGGCAGCGATGTTTGATGATCAAATTTGGCAAAATCTCCCCGCTGTTAAGAATGGCAATTTGTGGGAATTCAGCAGCGAATCAAGCTGGTTATATAACGGCCCAATCGCTTATACTGAAATGATTGAAGATGTTAAAGAACAGTTGAAATAAAGAAAAATCCCTGCGGTGAAATTTGCCGTGGGGATTTTTTGATTTGATAGAAAAATAGCATATAGGGATAAAAAACCGTTAGCCGATTTGGATATCAGCTAACAGTTTGTTAATTTTTATATGCCAGGAGGGATTCGAACCCCCGACCGCTCGCTTAGAAGGCGAGTGCTCTATCCAGCTGAGCTACTGGCACAAATTGAAAAAGATTGTTTTTAGCAACAAATAGAATTGTAACAGAAGCAGGCTTAAGATTCAACCGTAAATCTGAATTTTTGTTATAAAAAGTTAATCACAACGAGCCAGCTCGCTTTACCAAATATAATAGGAAGGAATTGAAATTTTGTTCTGCTTTTTGAAATGAGTAATTGCTGAATATTGTTGTGGCTTCAGAAAAAATCATTGCTTTTTCTGAAAATATTTGTTATGATGTTAATGTTGTAATTGTGGACTCCACAGCTACAACCGCACAGAACAAGTATTAAGTACAAGGGATTGTCACTTGGGATGGCGAGTCTAAGTATATTATAAGGAGGTGCTGTTAAGCATGTACGCAATTATCAAAACTGGTGGTAAACAAGTAAAAGTTGAGGTTGGTCAAGCAATTTACGTTGAAAAATTAAACGTAGAAGCTGGCGAAAAAGTTGTTTTTGACGAAGTTATTTTAGTCGGTGGTGAAACTACAACTGTAGGTACGCCTACTGTTGCTGGTGCAACTGTTGAAGGAACTGTTGAAAAACACGGTAAACAAAAGAAAGTTGTTACTTTCAAATACAAACCTAAAAAACATACTCACCGTAAACAAGGTCATCGTCAACCTTACACAAAAGTTGTTATCAACGCAATCAACGCATAGTTTGATGCGAGAAAGAAGGCCTAATTTCTGATGATTTTAGGAACTTTTTATCGAAATGAAGCAGGGCAAGTAACTTCTTTTGAAATTACTGGTCATGCCGGGTTTGGTGTTGAAGGAGAAGACATTGTTTGTGCAGCGGCTTCGTCTTTAGCTATCACAACCTTGAACAGTATTGATGCGTTAGCTGGGTTTCAGCCAATTGTTAAAGTTGATGAAATCGAAGGTGGTTATCTGTCGGCAGTGATGTCAACAGCAATCAACCAAGAACAAATTAATATTGCTCAAATTCTTTTGGAAAGCTTAGCAATCGGCTTCCAATCGATTCAAGAAGAATATTCAGAGTATCTTCAAATAAAAACAATTAATCAATAATAAATAGTAGGAGGTGCCGAACATGTTATTAAAACTTAATTTACAATTATTCGCCCATAAAAAAGGTGGCGGTTCTACTTCAAACGGTCGTGATTCAGAATCTAAACGTTTAGGTGCAAAACGCGCTGATGGACAAACTGTTACTGGTGGATCAATTCTTTACCGTCAACGTGGTACAAGAATTTACCCAGGAGTAAACGTTGGTATTGGTGGCGATGATACATTATTCGCTAAATGTGATGGTGTAGTACGTTTCGAACGTAAAGGTCGCGACAAAAAGCAAGTTTCAG
Source organism: Enterococcus sp. PF1-24 (assembly GCF_029893325.1). Lineage (GTDB taxonomy): Bacteria > Bacillota > Bacilli > Lactobacillales > Enterococcaceae > HY326. The sequence continues at coordinate 42,133 of NZ_JARXWL010000004.1, read as the reverse complement.
TTTACCCAAAAGCTCAATAAAAGTATGATATTCTAGCTAGAATCTTTAGATGATAAGGATTCTAGCTTTTTTGTATACACTTTTTTTGGAGGAATTCCTTTTTAGACACTTATTTATTAGGATTTTCAAGTGAATTCTTATATATCTGCTTTTGTCAGAATGATAATTATGGTAAAATGAATTTTAGTGCGAAAATTAAAAAAAACTTAAAAATTCAAATATTATAGGTGAATATATAAATGAAAAAAATAAAAATTAATGGTGGTCGTCCACTAAAAGGTGAAGTTACGATAAGTGGCGCTAAAAATAGTGCCGTTGCTTTGATTCCCGCAGCTATTCTTGCCGATTCCCCAGTTACACTTGACGGTGTTCCCGATATTAACGATGTTCATTCCTTGATTGAAATTCTTGAAATTATGGGTGCAAAAACAACTTTTGCCAACAATCAATTGATTATTGACCCTAGTGAAATTATTTCCGTGCCAATGCCTAGTGGTAAAATTAATAGTTTAAGAGCTTCTTACTATTTTATGGGCTCATTGCTTGGTAAATTTGGTGAAGCGGTTGTTGGTTTGCCTGGTGGTTGTTATTTAGGGCCACGACCGATTGATTTACATGTTAAGGGCTTTGAAGCGCTTGGTGCAGAAGTTAATAACGAGCATGGTGCCATGTATTTGCGGACTTCTGAAGAGGGTTTGCAAGGAACACGGATTTTCATGGATATGGTTTCAATTGGCGCAACTATCAACGTGATGTTAGCGGCTGTAAAAGCCAAAGGTAAAACGATTATTGAAAATGCAGCCCGTGAACCAGAAATTATTGATGTCGCTACACTTTTAAACAATATGGGCGCTGAAATTCGTGGTGCTGGTACTGATATTATCCGAATTGAAGGGGTGGAACAGCTACATGGCTGTCGTCATTCCATTATTCCTGACCGGATTGAAGCAGGTACTTATTTATCTTTAGCGGCAGCAGCTGGTGAAGGTGTTACAGTGAAAAACGTCATTTTTGAGCATTTGGAAAGTTTTATTGCTAAGCTGCAAGAGATGGGTGTGCGGATGGATATTCGTGAAGATGAAATCCATGTTTTTCCTTCTCATGACTTAAAAGCTGTTAATGTAAAAACCTATCCTTATCCAGGTTTTGCAACAGATTTACAACAGCCACTTACGCCGTTACTTTTAAAAGCTAATGGCAAAGCGGAAATTAGTGATACCATTTACGAAAAAAGAATTAACCATATTCCAGAATTAGCAAGAATGGGAGCAGATGCTACTGTTGAAGGCAATTTAATTATGTTAAATGGCCCGGCTAAGCTACAAGGAACAGAAGTTGTTGCTTCTGATTTACGAGCAGGGGCATGTCTTGTTATTGCTGGCTTGATGGCAGAAGGAACAACGACAATTTTTAATGTTGAGTATATTTTGCGTGGCTATGATCATATTATTGAAAAGTTGACAAATTTAGGTGCTGATATCGAAATGATCGAAGAAGAGGCGGAAAAATAATGAGCGACTATTTAACAATGGGGGAATTGGAAACCAAAACTCTCAAAGAGATTTATGCTTATGCCAAGGATTTTAAAATCCCTTACTATAGTCAAATGAACAAAAAAGAATTAGCTTTAGCAGTTATTCGCGCCCAAGCTGAAAAACAAGGTTTTTTCTATATGGAAGGCGTTCTTGATATTGTTGGTCAAGAGGGTTACGGCTTTTTAAGACCAATTAACTATGGACCAAGTGCGGAAGATATTTATATTTCTTCTTCACAAATCCGCAGATTTGGTTTACGAAATGGCGATAAAGTTGCCGGTAAAGCCCGCCCACCGAAAGAATCAGAACGTTATTATGGCTTGATGCATGTGGAATCAGTTAATGGTAAAGATCCCGAAGAAGCCAAAGAACGTCCGCATTTTCCAGCCTTAACACCGCTATATCCTAACAAACAGGTGAATTTAGAAACAACACCTGGCCGCTTAGCTACCCGGATGATTGATTTATTTGCACCGGTTGGTTTTGGTCAGCGGGGCTTAATAGTGGCACCGCCAAAAGCAGGTAAAACTAGCGTGCTGAAAGAAATTGCCAACGGAATTACCGATAATTATCCAGATGTTGAATTAATTTTACTACTAATTGACGAAAGACCTGAAGAAGTAACGGATTTAGAGCGAAGTGTAAAAGGCGATGTAGTTTCATCAACCTTTGATCAACAGCCGCAAAATCATACCCGAGTTTCAGAATTAGTGTTAGAGCGGGCGATGCGTTTGGTAGAAGATAAGCGGGATGTTGTTATTTTAATGGATAGTATTACCCGTTTAGCGCGAGCTTACAACTTAGTAATTCCCCCTAGTGGCCGAACTTTAAGTGGTGGGATTGATCCGGCGGCGTTATATAAACCAAAAAAATTCTTCGGGGCAGCCCGGAATATTGAAGAAGGCGGCAGCTTGACGATTTTAGCGACAGCTTTAGTGGATACGGGTAGTCGCATGGACGATATTATTTACGAAGAGTTTAAAGGAACTGGCAATTTAGAATTGCATCTATCTCGTGATTTAGCTGAACGTCGTATTTTCCCAGCGATTGATATTAAAAAATCTGGTACTCGTAAAGAAGAATTGTTAATGACACCAGCGCAATTAGAAGAAACATGGAAATTGCGTAATCACATGAGTGGCGACTCTTTAGAGTATACCGAACAATTCGTTCAATTTTTACGAAAAAGCAAAAATAATCAAGACTTTTTGAAAGCTTTCCAAGATGTTAATTTTGGCAACCGTTCTTCAAAAAGAAATTTAAAAAGATAATTGCAACTGAACTTAAATCATGATAAGATATGAGTGTTGTATATCGACAAAATAACTCTGTTTCAGCAAATGATTCAGGGCGAAGGAGCGTAATTTAAACATGAAAAAAGAAATCCATCCAGAATATCATCCAGTAGTATTTATGGATTCAACAACAGGTTTCAAATTCTTGTCAGGTTCTACTAAGAACAGCCAAGAAACTGTTGAATGGGAAGATGGTAACACTTACCCAGTAATCCGTGTCGAAGTAACTTCTGACTCTCATCCATTCTACACTGGACGTCAAAAATTCACACAAGCAGACGGACGTGTGGACCGTTTCAACAAAAAATACGGTCTCAAAGACGCAAACGCTGCGGAATAAGACAGGTCAAAGAAAACGTTGTTATATCAACGCTTATGAGGGTTTTCTCCACGAGAGAAAATCCTCTTTTTCTTTTTGACCATACTTTTGACCATACTTTTTGAAAAAAATGACTTTCTAGTTGCTCATGAATGCCGCAAAATTATTTGCGGTTTTTTCTTTTTGTTGTTCGGTAACATGAGCGTAGATGTTCATAGTCGTTTTAATATCAGTATGTCCTAATCTTTCTTGGACTTCTTTTATAGTTGCACCAGATTCAAATAATAAACTACAATGTGTATGTCTGAAGCCATGAACGGTAATATAGTTCAATTTATTTTCATTAATGATTTGTTTGAGATTGTGATTTAAGAAATCTAAATAGATAGGTCTGTTAGAATCTAATTGAGTAAATAATAATTGATTTATATCAAGACTATTTATCCCCATTTTAAATAAAATTTTACGTTGTTCATTTTTCCATTTTTTGATAGTATGAATAGTCTCATCATCAATTGAAATCGTTCGGCTACTTTTTGCAGTTTTTGGAGTTTGAAAATCTAATTTCCAATCTTTGACAGTAGTTAATGTTTGTTTTACAGATAAAGTTTTTGCACTGAAATTAATATCTTTCCAACGAAGTGCAAGCAGTTCACCTTTTCTTAAGCCTGTAAAAGCTAGTATCCTAAACATGGCATATAATTGAAGAGAATATTTACTGCTCACAATATTCAAAAATGCATTCAATTCATTTTTTGTGTAATGAGGAGTGGAAATTTCTTCTTCATCAATTTTTTTGCGGCGTTTTGGTCTAACAATTCCGTCCATAGGGTTTGTTTGAATTATTCTAAGACTAATTCCGAACTGAAAAATCGAAGAAGTGAGCCCTATTAAATTTGAATATTTTTTGTAATAGGAAAACCAGTGATTGACCTGTGTTTGACAATAAGGAATAGTAATTTTAGATACTTTAATTTTCCCAAATAATGGCAGCACATGTTTAGTTAATGCCAATTTTTGGACTACAAAGGTACTTTCCTTAACGGTGTTTTGATATTGTTCCAACCACATTTCTGCTAACTGCTCAAATGTGATTTTTGAATCAATCACTGCTTCGTTTGTTTTGTATTGAAACTGAAGCCTTCCCATAGCAAGCTTAGCTTCTTTTTTTGTTTTAAATCCTCTTTTTGTTGTATATTTTTTCTTTCCTGTGTAAGGATCAATCCCTAAGTATGTTTTGAATAAATAGGCAGTTGAACCATCTTTTTTGTTGTATTTTTTTATCAATTTCATTCTTCCCTTCTTGCCGCCAGCATGTAGAGTGAATGAAATAGATGTGAATCCCCACCTTTCTCTATATAAATAAATCCTCTAATACGAATCGAACGTATATGAACTCACCAGAGAGAGGAATGGGTTATAAAACTTTTCCAATAATCCTAATGTTTTTCATCGGATATATCATATCAGCATATTTGTCATTGATTGAACGAAGGATAATTTTTCCTTGTTCCCAATCGTAATGTATTTTTTTGCATGTTACACCTTCATCAGCAATTGCTATAATTGCAACTTCACCGTTTTCGACTTCAGGCTGCCAATGTACAAATACTTGTGTCCCTTTTTTGTAATCAGGTTCCATTGAATCTCCAGCAATGGTTACTATCTCGTCTGCATTTTTAGGAATATCACGTTGGCTGACAATCATAGTAATGGTGTTCTCATCTTGTAAATCGCCATCTAATGGAGTACCAGCAGCAGTAGAACGACCATTTAGGATTTCTTTAGTAGGAAATTCAATCGTATTTTCTTCTACTACAAGTTGTTGTTCTTCTAGTTGTTTTGTTGCAAAAACATAAACATTATTTTTCCTTTTTTTATTTAGCTTTTTGTAAATAGGAAGAATATCAGCAGTATCATCTGTCCAACCCATTAGGTAGGCAGGTGTAGTTTTGAGAACATCAGCTATGTCATCAAGAATTTTAGTTGGTAGCTTTTCAATATCCCCTTTTTCATATCTGAAAATAGTAGACCTTGAAACTGATAGCTTTTTTGCTACTATATCCGCACTTATTCCTAATTCTTTTCTTCTTTGCTTCATTCTTTCCCCAACAGACATAAAAATACCTCCTTTTAAATTTGTTTAAATTCATTGTAAAGCAAGTGTTGCATTTTTGCAACAAAAAAGTGTCGCACAAACGCAACTTTTTTGTTGACTTATAAAAAAACAAAGAATATACTTTGTTTATTGAATCGCATAAATGCGACAGGAAGGAGTTGGGATAATGATAAACAGTCTAAAATTGAAAGGACTGATTGTAGAACGAGGAACAACCCAGGAAGCAGTTGCTAATGCAATTGGAATTAGTCGGAGTACCTTTTATAGGAAAATGAAAAATGGTGGGGATTTTTCAATTGAAGAAGTTCAGCAAATGGTTCTAGAAATCCCGTTATCAAATGATGAAGCCATTGAAATTTTTTTTAGTGGGATAGTCGCATAAACGCGATTTGGAAGGTTTCATTTAATAAAAGTAAGTTGGGAGGTCAATAAATGCAATTAAATACACCAATAGTTTTGCCAGATGATTTTATTGATGAAGTAGCAGACACAATTGTTCAAGTAATCATGAATAGAATTGATAAACAATTGTTGATTAGTGAATTGCCACCATATCCGAATAAGAAAGAAATAATGAAAACTTTCCGTGTTGGAGATGAACGTATTAATCAATGGATGAATGACGGATTATTTTCAGTTGGAGCTTTTGGCAATAAGGAAGTTCGATTTGATCGTGATGACATAAAAAAATATATTAATTCAACAAAATACTAATTATATGTCGCCAGCATGTAGAGGAAAGGTGATTTAATGAAAAAACTGAAAAAGCCAACAAGAAAAATGAAAGAATTAATTGCTGAACAACAAGTAGGGCGTGCAAATTTGAACCCGAATAATTGGTTGATTGAACGACACGTTGGAAATCAAGTTGTGTGTGTTAATCGAAAATCAATGAAAAAATTAGTGATTGAAATTTAAGAGGTAGATCAATGGAATTTAAAAAATACCGGGCAACAAGAAGAAATAGTGAATTGTTAGCTAAAGCATTAGAAGCTATATACGGTAGACAAGAAGCTCAATATGGCTATCTTGAACATGATTATGAATGTTGGAAAATGGATAATTGGCATAAAATGTTTCACAATGTAGTAAATTTTAAAATGCAAGAATTAGAACAAGAAGGTTACTAAAATGAGGTGAAATATGGAAAAAGTAAAAGAAAAAATATTACCAAATAGAATGTTACTTAGTGAATGGTATAAAGAACATTATGATTTAGCAGATGTAGAGATTGCTGCTGAATTACGGTATTTACATTTTGAAGCTGTAATTAAGTTAACTAACAAACTACAAAAATATCGAAGAGAAGGAAAACTATTTGATGGAATGATTCTTAAAATGACACCTAGAAAAATAGGATTTACTTTTGTTGGTAAGGTTAGAATTGTTGAAAATGAAATAGATTTTGAAAAAATAGAAATTTATGTTTAATCGTCAGAGAAACTTGCTTTTATAGAGCAGCTAATAAAAAAACTTAGATGTTGTATTAAAGCAAGTTTTCAAAAGACATTGCTTTGAATCGTCCTTTGAAAATTGAAAAAGAACCAATAGTTAAGTTGGTAGACTTACTCTTGAGGAAGAGGTTATAAACCAAGTTTACTATTGATTCTCATACAAAGAGAAAGCTTCCCTTTGCCAAAAACTAGACACTTTTAGTATAAGGGATTTAATGAAATAACTCAAACTTAAACAGGAAAAATTGAGTATATTTCTATTCTTTGGTCGGTTACGAACCCGATCTATAAAATCGTAATCAGTGGTTACTGTTTTGACAGAGCGGCTGTTGATAACACTAGATGGAACGTTTTGTCTTAGTAATAAGTAAAACGGGTGTTTGATTGACAAAGGTCTATATTCCTTTATGAATGATAATTTGCCAAGACTTTATTATTTTATAGCAATAAATCATGTTAATTATGAAGGAATGAAAAAAATGAAATCTTATTTTAGAGGTGAGAAATAATCATTTAGTTGAATTATAAACTTACTAGTAACTAAAATGGTTTGCTGCTAATGAAGTTATTGAATCTAATTAGAGAGGGTTTATATAAAACCATAAAGTAATTTGAATATTAGATTGGTAAATGAAATTTACAGCGGATCGTTTTTAAATGAAAAAATAGTAGCTTATGGCTGCTTTGAAGAAAACAGAATCTTAGAAATGAGCGATTAGGAATTTACTAGTCGCTTATTTTAATAAAAAAATAAAAAGAAGAAAGAGGTAGAAAAAATGCCAGTAACAAAACTTATTATGCCTAAAGAATTTTTAGGTTTTTCGCTAATGCAAAAACACGTACGAACTGTTTCAAAAACAGTAGGTAGACAACGGATTCCGGAAAGTGAAATTTTTGAAATTGCCACTGCAAATTTAGGACGGGTTGAAGTAATGATCCCGACTGAAAACGCAATGAAAGGTATTCGTTTTGGTGCCCAAGTAGAAATTGAAGAACTTGTTTTATTACCACGAAGTAATGTATATGAAGTAAATGGAAAGAAACGTGCAAAAGTTGAATATACAGCAGTTGCAAATAAAATTAGTGTAGTTGGAGGAGATAAATAATGGAAATTAAATTTGATAAGAATATTATTCCTTGTTTAGCAAAAGAAACTTTAGGAAACCTTACTTTCATTTCAGTAGGGGAACATAGAATGGGCTTTGCTGATGGTGAAGCAACTGGTGAAATTATTGAAAAACGTGTAGAGGTTTCAAGTGATGTACAAGAATCTGTAATTAGAATTGATTTACCACCAACTGTTGATGTGGATCAATTTAAGTTTGGTGATAAAGTAGAAATTGATGATGTAGAGTTTAAAGGGTGGGCAATGATTGGTGAAGATTCATATAGTAATTATGCTGATTCAGATATTAAAGTAAATGCAAAATCAATTAGAAAAGTTGGTGGAAAAGCTGCTGAAGCTGCTGCACCAAGGGAAAAACAAAAATAAGATTAGTTTGATGTTATAATAGGAAAAACTAGAAGTGAGGTTTAGATAATGATTTTAACTATAGAACAGATTGCTAAAAAAAGTGAACCTATTTTGCGGAAATATGAAATTAAAGAAGCTTATTTATTTGGTTCTGTAGCAAGAGGTGAAGCAACTGAAGAAAGTGATGTTGATTTTTTGATAGATCGCACTGATTCAAAACTAGTAGACCTATTCATAGCGGCTGATTTTAGAGAAGAGCTTGAAAAGGCTCTTGGTAAATTCGTTGATGTTATTAATACACATATGATGGAAAGTCAAACAATGCAAGTGCAAAGAAAGATGATGAGAGATAACATACTAAAAGAAAGGGTGTTGATTTATACGGGAGAATAAGGATAAATACTTTTTGCATATGTTAATAGGCTATACTGAAGAAATTAAAGGTACTATTCATAAATATGGTGATGATTATGAAATTTTCCAAAAAGAATATGATTATCGAAATTCAGTTTCTATGGGCTTATTAACAATAGGCGAAGTAATTAATAGCAAACTTTCAGATGAACTGAAAGAAAAATATTCCAATTTTAATTGGCAAAGGCTTGTGAGGGCTCGACATGAGTTTGCACACGCCTATTTTCAATTTGATGATGAGTATATCTGGTCATTAATTCATAAAGAAGTTAATCAATTAGCAGAGTATTGTAGTTATTTGTTAACTGTTGTTGATTGATCTAAGAAAAATAAATATTAGAAAGCTGGTGTAAAGTTTTGGACGTAAAAGTTTATGTAGAAAATTTATCTGGTGGTTATTCAAATAAGAAAGGACAATGGTTTGAACTGCCTGTTCCTCATAGTGAATTAGTTGCTAAGATTGGAATAGATGGTGTTCTTGAAGAATGTATTATTACAGACTATGAAAGCCCGTTTCCTATTAAAGAAACAGATAGCATAGAGAACTTAAATTCTTTTGTAAGTGAGTTTCAAGCATTGCCTGATTATATTCAAAAAAATGCAAAGGTATTAGTAGAAAACTTCTTTGAAAGTTATGAAAAATTAGTTGATGATTGGAATTCAATTAATTTTGCTGCTAGTATAGAAAGCAATGAAGATTTAGGGCATTATGTTTGTGAGGAATTAGGTGCATATACAATTCCTAGTGAATTGAAGGTTTATATAGATTATGCCGCAATCGGTCGTGATTATGGTATTAATGCTATGGTGGTATTTGTAGATGGTGGTGTATTTTTAAAATAATACAACAAGTCGTTTGCAAGTAGGAGGTGTACATTGAAAAAATTCTTTGTATACAGAGGTATACGGATTAGAAAACTGCATAATCATATTTATGGAATTTATCAGTTTGGAATGATGATTCCTTTTTTTGTTGCTTGCGTAATTTATAGCTATAAAATCTTGTATCCATATTTGCAAAGCTTTGATACAAATGAATGGTTTCCAGCTGTTGTAAAATGTTTGCCAATTCTAGTTTGCTTGATGGGGGGCTATTTAATAGTTTTCTTAACAACTAGAACGTCATATGTTCGCAATGGCTTTTTTAATCGTGTTAGAGAACGACAAGCTTTAGCGAATATGATTGAAGATAATCGTTTTTATAAAGTTAAAAAAGTGAAAAAAACGTCTAACAAGAAAACTACTGTTAGTGAAAAGAAGATATATCCTAGAATTTACTATCGCAATAGTAAAAACTTTGTATCTATTTTTTTGCCAATGGACGGTAGTCGCCATCAGGATAAGTTTATGAAGATGGGGAATTTCTTTGAATATATGTTTCTAGCGGATAATATGGGTGTACTTAATCATAAAGGTTTTGTGGAATATCGCTTATTATCTAATGTAGAAGGTTCTAGGATTGATGTAACTGAGATGAAAGCAACTGGTGAAAAAGTATTGCTAATGAGAAATGTCTATTGGTATTTTAACGATCAACCTCACCTTTTAATCGGTGGTGGTACTGGTGGCGGTAAAACATATACAATGATGTCTTTGATGTTGGCTTTGTTACCTGTTGCTGAAATTGAAATTTGCGATCCCAAAAATTCAGATTTAATGGCATTAAATACTTTAACAGTGTTTGAAGGTAAAGTGTTCACTGGTAAGGCTATATTAGGCTGTTTAAGAAGAGCTACAGACGATATGATAAAACGATACAAATATATGAAAGATTCCCCTAAATTTAAAATGGGTAGAAACTATTCATATTACGGGTTGCCGCCTAAATTCATAGTCATTGATGAGTGGGCTTCTTTTATGACAGAAATAGAAAGTATGGAAGATGGCTATAAATTAGTACGTGAAGCTAATGCCTATTTGACACAACTAATCTTGAAAGCTAGACAAGCTGGAATTTTTATTATTCTAGCTATGCAACGTCCTGATGGGACTTATATCCCAACTGCATTGCGTGATAACTTCATGTTTAGAATGTCTGTAGGTATTTTGTCGTCGACTGGTTTAGAGATGATTTTTGGTGATGTAAATAAAAATAAAAATTTTAAAGCTAAAAAGATAAAAGGGCATGGCTATATTGCTGAAGGTGGTAATTTAGCTCAAGAGTTCTTTTCGCCTTTTGTTCCTGAAGGATTTAATTTTTATCAAGAATTTAGTAAGTTTAAATCGCAAGTTAGCTTTAATTTGGACGATATGAATTTGACTGTTAGTGAAAAACAAGAATTGCTGAAGGAAATGGAAAAGGAACCTGTTATTTAGTTGAATAGTAATAGGGATATTGCGTCAATAAGAAATACTTTGCTTGGTGCTGTTCTGTCCTAGCCATAAGTTGTTCCTTGTAAGAGAGAAGGTCGGCGACTAGGTCGACGAGTGGCGTGCTGGAAGCGAAGCCACCTTGCCTTTGGTTCTGCAAGGTTACAACTATGTGCGTTTGGGCAAGCAACGGGCAAAGTAGGGGGTGTGGCGGCGATAGCCGCCATGCCCCTGAAACCCCCATTTTCTAGTAGGGGGGTAAAAACAAGAAATTGCCGAAGGCTTAACAACTGAAACACTGTAATATCAAGCTTTCTAACGACTAGATGTGTGACAAAAGGTAAAAATGTAATGTCACACCTAAATCTTGGAGGTGGAAGCATTAAATTGTGAAGAATTAAAAGAATTGCGATTGGAGCGTGGTTTGAATCAACAAGCGGTTGCTGAAGTGATGAATATTAGCCGATCTTCTCTAGCAATGTATGAAACAGGAAAGCGGGAGCCTACGGAAGAATTAAAAGAGAAGTTGATTCGTTACTATTCTAATTTTGAAACAAATGAAATTTTAGAAGTTAAATTTGACTATATTCGTATTAGGTTCCCTAGTCATGATGTTCAAGATATTGTTGAAAATGTATTGTGTATGGAATTTGAATTTTTTTATGATGAAGATAATCGTATGTATGGTTATAGAGAAGTTTACAAACTAGGTGCTATATGGGTATTTGCTTCAGGTGATGGTGATGAACGTGGTACATTGATTCAGATGTCAGGTGAAGGTTGCCGCAATTATGAAACAGTTTTGGAAGCTAGGCAAGAATCTTGGAAAGATTTTTTGAAGCGTTGTGGTGAAGCCAAAGGCTCTCCTACAAGAATTGACGTTGCAGTTGATGATTATCAAGAAATATTTTCTTTGGATCAATTAGCTGCCAAAATTCTGCTAGGGCAATATAAAACACGTTTTCGTACAATGCGGGTAATTCATGAAATTGAATTAACTGAAGGAAAACAGATTGGCTATAGCATATATCTAGGTAGTAATAAAAGCTTGATCTATTTTAACTTTTATAAAAAGAATTTAGAAATTGAAAAACGTGAAGGGCGTGAAACTGATGAATCAGATGTAAAGAATCGTTATGAAATTCGTATGAGAGATGGAAAAGCTCAAGGCTTCCTTGATTTATTCATGAAACATTTAGAGTTTTCGGAATTAATTCTTGGAATAATTACTAATCAGCTAACCATGCTTGATTATGATAAAGATGGCAATGAAAGGATTTGGAAAGAATGGACTGAATTAACCCGTAGTGCAGAAAAAATTCATATTCGTATGGAACCGGAAAAACCAACGTTTTATAAAAAACTTGCATACTTACAGACACAAGCTGCAAGTAGTTTAAAAGTGGTGGAAGTTGTAGATGAAGCAACCGGAACTACTCGCTTACAAGATATTTTAGAAAAAACTGAGTTGTCAAAAAAAGATGAGAAATTAATCCAATTGGAAATTGCTCAAGTTGATGATTATGTGAGGAAAACTGGTGTATTGATGTAATTAATGTTAATAGAGAGGTTGATATGAGTAAAAGATGGAATTTTGATTTGTGGAATTTAGTTGTTTTTTGTTGTTCATGTTTATGTTAGAAGAATTTAACGATCTTGTTTTTAAGGAAAAACAAGATATATTAGAAGAATTTGACAATCTTAGTTTTGAGGAAAAACAAGATATGTTAGAAGAAAAATTTAACGATCCTGATTTTGTTGACGCTTACTTGTATGGTGTAGAAGGTATTGATAATCTGACTTTAGAGGAAAAAAAAGATTTTATATTACGACAGAGAATTGAAGGTATGGTGAAAATTCTTAAAACATTAGAAGTTGCAAAAGAACAAAGGAAAGAGCGTTTTCCTAAATTAAACAAATTTTATGATCGGTGTATTGAAATAGGTTGGGTACCACCAGCAAATGCTATTTTCTATGGAGAATCTGTTGAAATTCCTAAAAATGAAGATGAAGATTTAAATCAATTTTTTATTGATTTTTTAACTGAAAATGATTATTTTCGCTTATTTGAGTTATTAGAAGAATTAGAGGTGAATTTGCCGCCAGGGTACAATGAAGAAATAAAAAAAGCTATAAAAATATTGAAAATAGATATGACTAATTTTTCTGTTCTCATTCCTATGTTATTTTCTTTTTTAGATATGTTATGTACTTATCAAAACTATAGAAGTTTAGATAATAGTAAATATACAAATGTAAAAGAAGTAAAAGCTTTGATAGAAGAAAGAAAGAAGTTGCTAGAGGAAAGTAAAGAAACTTTATTATTAATTCAAAAAAATGCGTTAAGTGTCTTAAAAGAATATTTTCGGAGTATAAGTTTTGAAGAACCAGCAGTGTTTAATAGAAATTTTGTTCAACATGGAAGAATTAATCCGTCAAAATATAGCATGGAAGATTTTCTTAAACTTGTTAGTTTGTGTAACACAATGGGAATATTAACCTACACACTTCGGTATTTTGATGAAAATGAAAAAGGTACTAACGAAGATTTTTAAATGAGTTTTTGTTGGTACCTTTTCTACTTTAAGGCTCTATAATAGCTGGTGTTGGTGACGAAAAAGTCATTAACACCTATTTTTTTGTTTCAAAAATAGACAAGACATCTTGAAATCCTTTAGAATTAATTTGCGAAAAAAACCAAAGGAGGGATTCAAGATGTCTCATTCTGATATTACCAAAGAACAGCTAGATATTCTAGATATAAATTCAACTTTTTCTGAGGAGTATTTTGAAAGAAGAAAAATCAAAAGGAATATTTGTTCTGTTTATAAAAGAACCCTCTCTTATCAACTACAACATTGTTTATGCTGTGGTACAGAAAATGAATCTTCTATTATTAAATGGGGATTTAAAAAGGTTCACTATCTTTTAAATGATATGGCTGAGTTCAAAACTTATTTAGAGTTGAAGAAACAACGTTTCTTTTGTAAGTCTTGCGGGCAGACATTCCTTGCGGAAGATACTATTACAGACCGACATTGTTGGATTTCTAATCGTGTAAAGTTATCAATAGCTGAGAGATTAACGGAACCGTTAATGATGGGGTTCATTTCTCATTTAAAACATGTTTCAGTCATGCAACTAAAGCTATTTGACTGCAAAAATAAAATTATTCTATTGGATTTTCCTCACCAGCGCCACTTGACAAATAGCCAATATAATACAGTTGAAAGGTCTATTTTGTAATGTGATTTAAGAATAATAGAGAATTTAGGTTAATTACTGTTTTCTACTTAGCAGTAACAATTTAAAAGCATATATTAAAAAAATAGGGCAATTTGTTGCAAATGTGCAACACTGTTTTTATTCAGATACAAATTACTGCTGCTGCCCGCTTGTTTGGTACTCTAACTACGAAGTTAATAGTTGTAGTTAGGAGGGATAGATATGTGGTGGTTCATTTTTTTCATCTAGTAGTCAGAAAGCATTATTCAAATTAGGTAATTTGTAAACTGTAGAGATTGTGTTATAAAAAGAAACTAGCATTGACTTTTGGGAGGTTAAGTTTAAAAAGTTACAAGTATTAAGAGTGTCTGTTATTTTTATAAATCCAGAAGAGTCTTCATATAGTAATAATTGGTTTATTCCTTTTAAAAAGTTTAGATATAAACGTTCTCTAACAAAAAGTTCGGGAATATCGAGAGATTTTATTTTTTTTAAAATATAAAGCGCTTTATCCAGTTTTTTCTGCATCAAATATAGAGTATAGATGTTTAATAAAATACCGAAGTTATCACTGGTAAAGTCAATGATTTTTTTGTATTTTGAAACATTTCTTAGTAATCTTGGAAGAATTTTCTCGATAAAGTCTAAATCAAAGATAAACATAACACTGTTAAAGAGCACTATTTCGTAACGAGACCATGAAGCTACGCCTAAGAGATAGTTTTTTATATCATTTTGACAAACAACATCATATTTTTTATTTTTTATTCTGCAAATATGCAGAAAACAGATTGCACTTAAGTGATGAAAAGTATCATTTTTTCTTTTTGATTGTAAGTCACATTCTTTTTTTAGGCGATAGAGCGTGGAAGTATCACGATTTGAACTAGAACTACTAATTTCTAAAAGATAACTTTCTTGATTATCTAAAGAATAGTCATTTTTGATAAAAAAGAACTCTTTAGAACTGATATGTAATTGTTCTAATAGATGAAAAAAGACTGTGGTAGTAGTATCTGATTCTCCATTAACAAATCTAGAATATGTAGATTTAGACATAAAATCGTGACATAAATCTTTTACAGGAATGTTTTTCTCTGTTTGAATTTTCGAAATAGTTTCACCGTATTCCAAATTTGTATTTTCCTTTCTTTGATTATAATTTACTAAATTATATCATATGATTGAAAAAAATGGTACGAGTGGACTTTTAATATATAAAGAAAGGAGGAAATGCTGATGAATACAAAAAAATATGAAAGAAATCCTGTAATTAGATTTAAAAAAAATTTAAAAGATGATATTTCGGCAGGTGTTATTTTAGAAGAGATTACTGACCAAAATATGAATCAAAATGCAGGTGGGACACTAGATCTTACTAATTCACTATGTGGAATTTATTTTAGTAAGAAGTGGGGAAATCAAGGTTACTTCTGTTCTGTAACAAAAGAGTGTAGTGCCGCATGTCAGTTATGGTAATTTAGTTTAGATAACAAGAAATTTGGTTATTTTTACCAAATTTCTTGTTAAAGTGTTTACCGATAAGAATATAGGCTAATGAATTTATTTCTAAACTAGAGTTTGTTTATAAAATATAGTTTAAAGTAGGTGGCAATATTATGGAGCAGGATATTTTTTTTTATTGGAAATCATTATTTCCAGAATGTAATACTGAAGAATTAGAAATGATACTTCAAAATTTTTTTGATGAAGAAGCGAGGAAAGGTATTGCGGAAGAAAATTTAGAAAGTAATTTTGAGGTTGACTACGGATCTGAAATAGCAAAGTTTTTATTAGATAAAAACATACCATACCTTTCTTTTTTCCTTCCTTTTTTGAATTCTAATCAGATGAGAATAGACCGTATTTTTTCATCAAAAATAATACAATTTAATGAAAAATATAAAGTTGAGTTTCTAATTAATTTGTGTGAATTTATATGGAGCTTATCATACAGAGTACTAATCTTAGAAACTAATTTGCTTGATGAAGAATTTCAAGAAAAACGAAATGATATCACGTTACAAGAATTTGCAGCCAATGAAATGAAAACAAATGAAAAATATTTATTAGATGTATATAAGTTATATCAACCATTGGTCAAATTTATCCAACTTAGAATTAATCTTTTTTTGAGCTATTTTGAGGAAATAATAGACCATACTAGTAAAGATTATTGTGAGCTTACTCTTGCTTTCAATGAAGGAAGGGCACTAGGGAATATCATTAATATTTCTCTAAATCATGGAGACACTCATAATGGCGGTAAAAATGTTGCAATAATTTCATTTGAAAATGGGAAAAAAATTGTTTATAAACCACATAGTTTAATGATTGATGAAAAATTTTACGGGTTAATCTCATGGATTAATGAAACAATTCCATTAAATATTGAAAAGCAAAGAGAGATTACAATTATAAATAAAGGATTTTATGGTTGGAGTGAATATGTAAATGACTTGGATTGTAGTTCACTTGGACAAATTAGAAAGTATTATTATAGATTTGGAAGTCTAATGGCTTTAATTCACAGTTTAAATGGTAAGGACTTACATCATGAAAACATTATTGCTGAGGGGGAATATCCTGTTTTTATAGATTTAGAGACCCTATTTTCTTCTAGTTCTATAGTATACAGAAAAGAGCAAAAAAAAGATGTACATACACATGCAGCTGAAATTATTTCTGACTCAATATATGGGACTGGATTGGTTCCGAGAATGATTGGTAATGGGAATCAATTTGTTGATATAAGTGCCCTAGGTGCAGACTCTAAACAAGAAAGTCCTTTTTTGAGTTATAAATTAGAAAATACAAAATCTAAATTTAAACTAGAAAGAGTGGATAGTAGTTTAGAAATAGAGAAAAATTTACCAAGAATGGGACAAAAAATAGAGTATGCTAAAGATTTTCTCGAGGAAATTATAGCTGGATTTGAAACAATGTATAAATGGATCATTGATAATAGAGAAACATTTATAAAACACATAAGAAAAAATTTTTTGAATGTACCTGTTAGATTTTTATATAGAAATACTTCAGTTTATACTCAGCTGTATAGAACTAGCTTACATCCAGATTTTTTTCAAGATGAATTTTCTAGAAATATAATTTTAAAGAGAATAGCAATAGGATCTGATATAGATCAGAGAAATGTAGTACAGGCTGAATACAAGGATTTATTATTGGGAGATGTTCCTTATTTTACTGTGAATACCGATAGTAAAGACTTGATTACATCAAAAGGAGAGATAAAAAACTTTTTCTTAGAATCTCCTTTAGATAACACTATAAAGAAGATATTAGGATTTTCCTCTATTGATATGGAAAGACAACTAGAGTTTCTAAATATTTCTTTTTTTGGAAAGAAATATAGCCCTGAAAAAGATTTTACATTTATTAAATTCGATAATGATAGGAGTGAAAATGCAGAAACAATTAAGTTGGAGACTTGTTTAAACACAGCCATTGACATAGGAAAGTATTTAATGGAAAAAAGTATATGTTTAAAAAATGAGAGTTGCTATGAAAGAACTTGGATCAGTACAATTCTTGAAAAAAAGAATCAAGTTATTCATGAAATAGTTCCTGTCGGAAGAGATTTCTATTTAGGAAATTCTGGAATTTCTTTGTTTCTTGGAAATCTAGGAAAAATAACTAAAAATAAGAAAATGCTGGCTTGGGCTGAGGATTCTATTAACTCTGTTATTAGTGAAATGAAGACAGTGGAAGATTTAGAAGGTAACTTAATAGGTGGTTTTAATGGATTATCCGGTAATCTATATTCTATATATAAAATGAAAAAGATTCTAGAAAAAGAAGAGTATAGTGATTATATTTTCAAGTATATGAAATGTATAGAAGTAAATATTGATTATGATACAAACTTCGATGTAATTAGTGGAGTGGCTGGGGCTATAAACGTTTTTTATAGTATATATCGTGATACTAAAGATACAGTATTAAAGAAATATATTTTAAAAGTTCTAAGAAAATGTTGGGAACATTTAAAAAAGAATGCTGTTATAGACTTAGAAAAAGAAGAAGTATACTGGAAAAGTTCTGTAGGAGATATTTCTACAGGATTCGCGCATGGTAACGCAGGAATCTGTGTTGCTATAGCTAAGATATATTACTTAACTAAAAAAGAAGAATGTCTAGTTTATATTAACTATGCGTTGAAGTATGAGCGTAATTTATATAGCGATAGTGCTAAAAATTGGTATACATCTATTGCCAAAGATACATTATCCTATGGATGGTGTAATGGATCTGGAGGAATATTATTGAGTAGATTACTTTTAAAAGAATTTGGATACACAGATATGGAAATTGATGATGAAATTGAGATAGCATTTCATACTACTGTAGAGAAGGGATTTGGTTTTAATTTGACTCTATGTCATGGTGATTTAGGGTTATTAGAAATCATTAGAAAGTATTCAAAATATAAAAATGATACTGTACTAATTCAAAAATGTAATAACACATTTGTAAATATTTTCAATGATACATTATCAAATTCTAAGTGGAAATCTTTAGAAAATAGAGGGACAGAAACTTTAGGAATAATGACAGGACTTTCTGGCATTGGATATACGCTTTTACGAGAATCCAATGTTGATATGCCTAATATACTAATAAGTGAATAAGCTTGGGTTAATGGTTCCCGGAAAAAAACCAAAATATACTGAAAGGGGGTAAAAAGATGTCTGAAGAAAAAAAAGCACTAATTAATTCAAAATCTGGTCTTATTCCAGAGGAAGAACTCCAAGAGCTTATCCAAATGGATAATGCCGGTGGGGGAGTCACTGCATCTTCATGGGTTTGTGGTCTTATTACAGGAATTGTAACGAGACAAGTTTGTGGAACATCTGTTTGCACACAATCCTGTTCATAATGCTGGGTTATATGGAAACATGCTTATATGCATGTTTCCATGTTGTGTATAGAGAAAATAAAGGCACTTAAGAGCATTGCTTCAAAATTAATTTCTAAAATAATTTTGAAGCTAATAAGTTGAGAGACAAAAGGAAGGTGATAATGATGAAAAACCATAATCATTTAGAATATAACAAATATGGAGCTTTCGATGAATTTTTTTCTCCTATTTTGAGTGAAGCAGAGAAAGATTTGAAAAAAGAGTTAATAGTATTACAAAATACATATTTTTTTGAAATGAATATAGAAAATATTGTTTTTGAGTCAATTAATAAAATAAAAGAAGAACTTGTTCAATTAACTGTAAAAACACTTATTAAAGAAATGAATTTTGAAAAACCGTTACAAGGAGCTAACGAATGGGAACGTTATCAATTTTATGTATCCAAATTTAGGAATGAAGAAAATATAGATAAAATTCTAAACCGATATCCAATATTAAAATTGCTAATAGAAAAAAAAATTAATTATCATAATAAAAATGTATTGATAGCTATAAAAAGGATGATTTTAGATATCTGTGAAATTGAAAAAATATTTTGTAATAAAATTAATAGAATAGAAAGCGTTATATTTCCAAGTAGTGATTCTCATAATTTTGGTAAAAATATTTTGTTTTTTGTTGTTAATGATGGCTTTAAAATCGTGTATAAGCCGCATTCTATTGAAACAGATGAAATCTATTTAAGAATAGTTGAACTAATAAATTCTGATTTGAAGTACAAAATAAGGGCTCCAAAAATAGTTTCTAAAAAAGATTATGGGTATCAAGAGTTTATTAGTAGCGTTCCGGGTAAAAGTGTTTCTGATGCAGATAAGTTTTATTATAGATTAGGCGCAATTTTAGGTGTTTTTAGTGTATTTAATGGTACGGATATACATTCTGAGAATTTGATAGCTTGTGGTAGTAACCCAGTTGTAGTTGATTTAGAAACTTTATTCACCAATAATTCATTTGATTTAAATGATGAAATAATTAATAATTTTTGGATGAATATTAGACAATCAGTATTTGGCACTATGATTATTCCGCTCCCAATTGAGGAGTCCATGATTGACATAGATTTAAGTGCCACATTTTCAGATGGAGGACAAATTTCAAAAAAAATTAAGAATCAAAAAATTATTAACCAGAACAGTGATGAAATGGAAGTAGTGTCAGAATTTGTGGTAAGTAATATTGATAAAAATAGATTTACTATTGGGAAAAATATAGTTAATCCTTTGAACTATACTGATGAGATATTGAACGGATTCTTGGACTGTTGTCACCAAATTATAAAAAATAAGAAGATATTAAAAAATAAATTCGATAGCATTAAATTTGAAAATGTGAAAGTTAGACAAGTTATTAAGCCTACACATATTTATGGGAAATTATTAACTGCAACACAGCATCCTAACTATCTGAATTCAGAAAATAATTATAGAAAAATATTTAATTTTTTGAAAGGAACAGAACAGAAAACTATTTTAGAACAGAAAGTAGCTGAGTTAGAGGTAGCAAGTTTATATGAAAGAGATATTCCGTATTTCGTTTGTCGATATAATTCGAAAGATTTAGAAACTCTTTCAGGAGAAAAAATAAAGGGATATTTCAATAAAACGATAAAGGAGATATTAAGAGAAAGGTTAGATATGATAAATGATGATTTTATCAATCTTCAAAAACATTATATTGAGTTATCTTTTGCAGCAACTTTAAAAATTAATAAATTCAATAAACTTGTTACAAAAAATAATGATAAGCATAAATTAATAAGTATACAGGATAATCTTTCATTTAAGGATAATGCAAATATAATAGGTGAGTATTTCAGAAAATCAGCTATCTGGGCGAAAAATGAAACTGAGTGTACATGGATTACTCTTAATAATGAGGGGGAAAACTTTTTTATTTCACCTCTAAGTCCAACTTTATATGGTGGACTTGGTAGTGTACTTTTTCTGTTTTTGCTGTCTAAAGAAACTAATAATTTATCTCAGCGGAAATTAGCGGAAGCTAGTCTAAAAGGTTTAGAGAATATTTGGGGAGAAAAATTACAAAGTTTGCCATGTTTTTCAGTGTTTTATGGAAAACCAGCATTTATATATCTTTACTACAATATCTATGCTATGTATGGGACTCAGAGTGCTAAAGATAAATTTGATATTTTGTTGGAAGAATTATTTAATGATATTAATCAAATAGATGTAACTAAAAGTTTAGATCTTGATTATATTGGAGGAATTTCGGGAGTAATTCAAATGTTATGTAATATTTATGAAATTGAGAAGAATCCATTAATTCTTAGTTATGCTGAAAAGCTAGGTGAAATATTGATTTTAAGGATAAATTATGAAAAGATTGAAACGGGATTAGCACATGGATTTGCAGGATATTATCTTGCTTTTAACCATTTGAGTATGTACAAACCAGCAAAATTTGAACAGATTACCAATCGAATACAATGTTTAGAAGATAAAGAGTTTGATAGTAACATTTTAAATTGGAGAGATAAACGTGAAGAAGAATTAAGAGTGAATGATCCGCAATATTGGTGTTATGGTGCACCTGGGATATTGCTTGCTAGGTCATCTAATAATGCCTTTTTTAATGTGCGTTATAGAGATATTATAGAATCAATTTTTGCCAAGTATGATGCAAATGCAAATAATAGTTTATGTCATGGAAATATAGGCGTTGTTGATATTTTAATTGAAGTTGCTAAGAGAAAAAGGAATGAAGATATTATGAAAAAATGTAGCATCATTCTTACTAGCACACTAAAAGTTATTTCTGACAAAGGAATCCTAGATGGATTTGAGCATGGTAATGGAGTTATAGACGATTTTATGACTGGAACATCAGGATTAGGATATGTTCTTTTAAGAGCGAATAATCCTAATTTACCATCTATATTGAGTTTGGAAGTATTTCATAATTCTTAAGGATAACGATCATAAAGTAGTAAAGGAGAAAGAAATGAGTTTATGGGAGAAAAAAGTACCATATGTTTCCCAGATGTCTCAGAATGAATGCGGATTATGTTGTATCGCAATGATTCTAAATTATTATGATAGTTATGAGACTATTCATAGTATAAGAAGAGACTTAGGAACAAGTAGGGATGGGACGAAGGTTATTGATATAAAAAATATATTGATCGGTAAAGGTTTTAATACAAAGATTTATGCTATAGATGATATTGATTTATTAACAAAGGAAATGTTGCCAGCCATTTTATATTGGAATAAAAATCATTTTGTTGTATTAGAAAACAGAACCCAAAATGATTTTTATATAGTTGATCCTACTTTTGGACGAATGAAATTAAGTAAAAGTGAATTTCTAAAGAAATTTAGCCGAATAATAATTACATGTGTTCCTAACGACTCATTTGTGAAAGTTCCGAAACCCAAAAATGTTTGGGTACGAATACTGTTTAAAGTATTTAATGGGAATAAAAAAAAAATAATTAGTACATTATTTTGGTCTATACTTTCATATTTTTTACTGGTTTTTCTCCCTATAACAACACAAAATCTTATTGACTTAACAGTGGCAGGAACTGTAGATCCCTCAGATGAAAAAATAATATTACTTTTATTTTTAATGATCACTATATATTCATTTTCTATTTTTTTTAGAGGGAAAAGCAAAATAGCATTGGCACAAAAAATAGAGAGTATAATTGCAAGTAATACTTTTTCTCATTTATTGAAAGTACCGTATAACTATTTTGAAACTAGAAATCAGAGTGATTTACTCTATAGACTGAATAGTATTGCGGTATTAAAGGAATTGTTTTCTGAAAGTATAATTAGTGGAGTTATAAATATCGGATTGATTATTTTTATAGGTATATACATGGTGTATAGTTCCATAGAATTATCAATAATATCTGCTGTTTTATTATTAATAAACTTGTTTTTTGTCTTTGTGTTTAAAAATAAACTAAAAGAATTGACTACTCTTGAAATATCCAGAAATTCAGAATTGCAGGGATTACAGTCAGAGACTATTTTATCAATTCTATATATTAAATTAAGTGGTATGGAAAAAGATACAAGTCAAAGATGGAAAAGAATTTTTGGGGATAGCTTAAAAATTGGAAAAAGGAAAATGACACTTCAAAATAGTACAGAAAATATTACTGAAATTCTAGGTTTTCTTTCCCCGTTAGTGTTGCTCCTTTTTGGATTGAAGCTTTATTTGGAAAATAAAATTTCATTAGGTACCATAGTCGCATTTCAAACATTATCCAATACTTTTTTTTCTGCAGGCAATTCCCTTTCGGGTTTAAGTACAAGTTTTACGGTTGCAAGTGCCTATTTAATAAGAATTTTTGATATTCTCGATACTGATATAGAACAAAATAGTAGATTGGAACGTAAAATTAATGGAAACATATCTCTCTCTAATGTCTGTTTTTCTTATGGAAAAAACTCACCTAAGGTATTGAATGATATTTCTCTTGATATTCATCAAGGACAAAGAATTGCTTTAGTGGGAAAATCCGGATCTGGTAAAAGTACTCTAGGAAAGATTCTTTTAGGCTTATACGACATTGATTCGGGAATAATAAATTATGATGGAACTAATATAAAGGAATTTAATAAACCGTTGTTGCGCAAACAAATTGGTTTCGTTCCTCAAGAGGTTACACTTTTTAATAAATCAATAAAAGAAAATATAACATTGGGAAATAAACAAATTTCTGATAAGCAAATTTTGAAAGCTTGCAGAAGAGCCTGTATTGATAGTGAGATTGATGAAATGCCTATGAAATATGAAACTCAGATATCAGATTTAGGGATGAACGTTTCGGGAGGACAAAAACAGCGACTAGCTTTTGCTAGAGCAATAATTAATAACCCAAAAATAGTCGTTCTTGATGAGGCTACTTCTTCTCTTGATATAATCAATGAAAAAAATATTGTTAAGTATTTGAAAAAAATTGAATGTACTCAAATTATTATAGCTCATAGGCTATCGACAATTAAAGACTGTGATATGATATTTGTTTTAAAAGATGGAGAAATTGTTGAAAGTGGTACTCATTCGGAGTTGATAAATTTACAAGGAGAGTATTTCAATTTATATAATATATGATTTTTTGTTATTGATAGTTTTGATATTAGTATATAACAATATAATCCGTATTTTGTAATTAGACTTATTTTTCTCATTTGTGAAAGTAACCAGTGAAGATAAGCGATAGTGATATAAAAAATAGAGGGTATGACATCAAAATCATACCCTTTAAATATTTATATTTTTTTATCATAATATTTTATAGCAAAAATTTCAATTATTTGTCCAGTTATAACAACGATAAAAATAGAAATTAGACATATTGATAACGAAATTGGATAACTAGTTTTTTCAAATGAAAACCATCCTATTAAAACAGCAATTATAAAGAGTAAAACTTTGTAGTATATATTACTTGTTTGAATTGCTTTAAGTCGGATTTTTTTCCATCTTTCGTCATTTTTATATTCCGTTTCCCTTTTTGATATTTGTCTTGAAAAATAAAAATTTAAAACAGCAAAGATAAGTATTGTTACTAAAGTAATTGTAGATTTCATTTATTTTTCCTCCATATATTTAAAGATGTCATTTATATCAACATTAAAAATTTTAGCAATTCTAAAAGCAAGCTCCAAAGATGGCGTATATTTATATTTCTCTATTGATATAATAGCCTGCCTTGATACACCCACTCTTTCTGCTAATTCAGCTTGTGACCATTCATGTTCTGCACGCAATACTCTTATTCGATTTACAATCAAAATTATACTTCTCCTTTCTGTTAATGTTTATATACGTATTGTAACCTGTTAGTTCCCAAAAGTCAACTGTTGTTTACTTTTTTGTGATTGGAAATTCGATAATCAATATATATATTTTAGGATCAGAAAACAAGCATCTCAATTTATTAATACAATTAGTGCTTGGTTAGTTTTTTTGTAATAGATTTATAAAAATATTAGAAAAGAGGGAGAATGGTTTGTATACAAATTTAGGAAAGGCTATAGATTTTATTAGGGTGGGGAAAAACTTATCTATAAAAGCACTAACAGATGGAATTGTATCCAGATCGCAATATTATAGAATTATCAATAATCAATCAGACATGTCCACTTTTATATTTTTTAAATTGTTAGATAGAATAAATGTTACTTTAGAAGAGATTGTGTTTATAGGAAATACTTTTAATGAAAATACTTTTAATGAAATTATTTTGGAAGCTAAAAAGGCTTCAGAAAATGAAAATATTGATAAATTAAAAGATTTGATTGAATATTCCCGCTCGCTTTATAAAAATACAAAGATGGAAAAATATAAACAAGTGTGTATGATGGTTGGCTTGTTAAAAAAGAAATTAGAAGGAAACAAAGAGTGTTATGATGCAAACTATATTCAACAGTATTTGCTGGAATTAGACTTTTTTACTCATTATGATTTAGTACTATATATAAACACCAGTTTTTCATTTTCAACAAAAAATAATAGAATATTGACAAACAGAATTATAAAAACTGTTTCTAAGTATAATTATCTAAAATTAGCTGAATCTGAAATAGTAAAGATTCTAGTAAATATGATTATTGCCGAATTTGAAGAAAAGGAAAGAGAAGAAATTTTAAGATATACTGAGTTTTTAGTAAATATAGAAATTAGAAATGAGTTTATTCTAGAAAAATGTATGCAAAAATTTTTTGAAGGAATATTAATGATATTATCAGGAGATAGTTATAAAGGTAAAATGGTTGCAAAAAAATATCAAGATATGATAAAAGAATTTGATCGCTCAACTGAAGTAATTCTAGATAAGCTTTTAAAAGATGCTATGGATTTTTTTAGTTAACATAGAATCTAGCAATGAAGCGTCTTATATATGAGACCTTTTCTAAATATCAAAAGGGTATATGTTAGTATTTACCTATAGATATTGCACAATTTTATACGAAGAACAAGGCGAATAAATCATACCTATATTGGAATATTCAAAACAATATAACTAGTATCAATTTTTGTACAAACTCATATTATAAAATTTATGAAATTTAAATATATTATACGATTTATTATGAACTGATAAAATGAAATCCTGGTACTATAAGGGCTTTAATGATTACTTCTTAAAGTATCTAAAGAGTTCAAATGCTTTTGCTATTCGATATAATGAATGTTTTCTTAGTGATATTGAATGTAGTGAATGTGCAAATCTAAACAATAAATTACTAGAGTAAGGTGGTGTTAAAATGGACTTATTTTGGCAATGGATTTTTGGAGGCTTTGGTGGAGGAAAATCTTCTGGAGGTGGAGCTTCAGGATCTTGGTAGTATTATAGTACAGAAATAGAATTACTAAAAAGATGCTGTTAAATATTTACTAGTTTTTTTTTGAAAAAATAAAATTCAACTAAAAATATTTGTTGTAGAAGCCCAAAATAGAATTTTTCGGCTCTTTGCCAACTGGTGTTGGTGAAGAAAACCCAATAGAATAATTTGATTTTTGCAGTCAAGCAGCTTTAGTTGCTTGACTGCTTCTTTCCAAAAATATTTTCCACTGATTTCAATAAAAAAGTTGAACAGGATAAGTTAATTGAATATACCGAAGTAGACAAAGTTTACCATAGATTAGACTGTGGTTTTGATTATCTTGTAACAACATGTAAAAATTATGAAGAAAACCGAATAGCTTTTGTACAAAAAGTATTTTCAGGGCAGGACTCAATATATTTTAGAAACGTTGATGGTAGTCAGTTGGAATGGCAACCTTTGTCTATCATGTGCAAGAAGGATATAAAATCAAATGAGAAAAATCCTTTTGTAAAAGAAACGGAATATTATATTAAAGTACAATTAAAAAATAAGTTTACAGAAAAAGAGGAAACAGTAATACTAAAGGATAGCATAGTTCATGGAAATATCATTCTAGCCGACCAAGTTATAGTGAATACAGAGAGTATTAAAGCGATTGATGCAATTTTATCACAACAGGAAATACAATCCCATAAAAGTTTAAAAAATGATTTGCTAGAAATCAAGCAAATGATAGTAGCAAATAATGTGGATAAAAGTGAAGTCTCTCGGGTTATTGAAGATTTGAATAATGTAACTGGATTAACTACAAACCTGTATACCTTAGTTCCACCATTAGTAGGATGGCTTACTAAATTTTTGGTTAAGTAACATACATTAAATTGTTATAAAAAAATAAGCTTATAAGGTAAAAATCTTTGCTATTTTTAATTTCGCTAAAACATCTGAGTATAGATTTTTCAAATTGAGCATAATGTTAAAATGTGAAATTTAACTATATTTTATTCAAACTACATGCTGGCGGAATGACCATACTTTGACCATACTTTATAAGTTTTTATAGAATTTATAGAGATTTGAAAAAATTAAAAATGTTGAAAACTAGGTATTTAAGAGACATTAGTTGTTGTTAGAACTTACCGAAACGTATAATACGGTCTCAAAGACGCAAACGCTGCGGAATAATCAAAACATTATTAAGTCAATGTTTAACAGATCACATTTTCGAATGTGGTCTGTTTTTTTGTATATAATAGAGTGCTATTCACCCTATTATATACAAATTTTTTATCTTGTTTAATTTCCGTCTTTCAAATATCGCCATAATGTGGTTCGGCTGATGCCGAGCTGTTGGGCAGTTTTTGTTTGGTTTCCGCCATTTTGATCTAGGACATTTATGATAATTTCTTTTGTATAGTCAAAAAGAGTAGGCTGATGCAGAATATTTTTAGTAGTAAAATTCATCACCTTCATACTTGAGAAGTTTTGAATTAAGCGTTCTTTATACAGCAACTCAGTTACTTGATGCTCGGAAATATAGTGGGTGCTGGCATTAATAAGTAATTCTTTAATACAATCTTGCAGTTGATTGAAGTTTCCTGGCCAGTCAAAAGCAAGAAAAGCTTCTAAAGCTTTAGGTTCGAAGCCCATGATATCTTTGTTACATTCAATATTCATTTTATTAAGGATTAATGTAGTGATGATATTTAATTCATTTTTTCGTTCTCTAATTGCGGAAGCGTAGATTTTAGCACTGTGTAGCTGATTAACTAGTTGGTTAAGCTTAGCAGAGTCATCTGATTGAGTAGTATCATAAGTGAAAAGTAAACGATTATGATGTAATACATTGGTCATCTCAATTAAAGAAAGTAGACGGGTAATAGCAGCTAAACTGAGTTGCTCTATATTTTCAAAGAAAATAGTATTATGGACATCAACAAATGGACCATTGGTTGCATTCACTAAAAATTTCCACAGTTTATCAGTAACTAGTTTACAATTTATTGTAATCAAGTAGTTATTATTTTTTGTTTGATCAAGATAAATTTGATGAGCTATATTTTTCTTAGCTGTACCTCTTTCACCAAATATTAAATAAGAATGGTAATCTTCTTTGGCATTTTTTAGGGTTTGTTTAACACTTTCTGGAATTAGTTGAGTAAAGAGAAGTTTTTTTGAAAAAATATCAGCAACTTCAGATTTTTTTTGATAATAAATGTCAGTTCTGCTTGTCGTTACAGGGACATTATGTCCAGTAAGGAAGCAACTGTAATGAGTTTCGTGATTGACTGTGTATTGTCGCACATCAAGAGTGAAAAATTTATTTTGAAGTTGTGAATAGTATTGATGAAGCCCAGTTAAGTGCCGTTTTGTTTGTAAATTTTTTATAATCTCTTGAGTAAATGTAGCGGTGAGATTGGAAAATTCAATTGTATAGGATTTATTGAATAAAAGCATCTCTTGATTTTGGCTTAAAATGCCTTTTTCAAGCACATCTTTTTCTAATTTTGCTTGATTAACATGTTTTACGATTGACAAAGCATCTTCATAAGCATTTTTGATGCTTTCAAAACCAGATGTGATTAGAATCGTATTCAATGATTTTAATTGTGCGATATGATTGGTAATAGCATCACATAAAATCAATTCATAGTGTTTTTCTGATAAAGAATCAAGGACTTCGCTTGCGCTAATATTTTCGTTAATAGTATAAATTGTAATATTGTATCCTAAAATATCACAAAGTAAATGTGCTTTTTCGGTAATGCTAGGGTAACCAACGATTGTAAAATTTTTCGTATAATTTTCTGCGAGACGAATAGCACTAAGAATATCATAGATAGATAAGGATACATCAATGACTGGTAATGGCACTACTTTTCGGATTAATTTGGCTGTTCCCCCTCGAGAAATGATTGCATCATAACCATCAGAATATAATTTTTCTGCAAGGGATTGTCCTTCAACTAGATCAGCAGTGTAAATAGTTGATTCAATATCAGTATATTGCTCGCTTATTCTTTGCATAGAATGATTTAATTCCTCATAAGGGGCAATACCTAAAATTTTTATTGGTCTTTTCATCGTTCTGTCTCCTCTAATTGTCAGGGGTGTTCTGTATATGAACGATATTAACATATAAAAAATTAAATTTGGCGTTAAAATGATAAATCGTTTCTAAATTAAACGTTTTTTACATTTTATAAAATGTAAACGGTTGATTTTCTAATTTATAATCAAGACATAAAGTTTGAGGCGGTGAGTAAATGTTAAAGTTATTAGTTATCGCAGATGATTTTACTGGTGCGTTGGATACTGGGGTTCAATTTTCAAGTCAAGGAATTCCCACGTTAGTTTCAACAGAAACAGATGTTGTATATGATGCTATCCCAACAACAATAGAGGTGTTGGTTTTAAATACGGAAAGTCGACATTTAAGTTTTAATCAAGCATACGAAAAAATAAGAATAATTCTTGAAGATGCTAAAAAGGCAAAGATTCCTTTTATCTATAAAAAAGTAGACTCCGCATTAAGAGGAAATATCAGTGCTGAAATCAAAGCAATTCTCGATACTTATGAACAAGAAGTCATTCCTTTTTTACCCTCTTATCCAGAAATGAATCGCGTATTAATGAATGGTCATTTATATATAGATGATATCTTGGTTTCAGAAAGTGTTTTTGCAGAAGATCCTTATGAACCTGTTACGGAAAGCAATGTCATTCGACGTTTAGAAGTCGAAGCGGGCATTCAAGCAACATTAGTTCATGATTGTCAATTGCCGAAAATAGAAAAAGGGGTCTATGTGTTTGATGCTTTAACCGATGAAACCTTGAATGCTCAAGCAGTTATGCTACAAGAGCAAGGACTATTGTCACTAACAATTGGTTGTGCAGGATTTGCAAGAGCGATTGCCAAACTGCTATTTCCCAACCGACATAAAGTTACTTATAATCTTGAAAAACCAATTGTTGTTATTTGTGGTAGTGTTAACCCAATTACTAAAAAACAAATTGAATATGTCGAAAAAAAAGATTATCCGTGTATCTCTCTTTCAGCCACTCAGCTTTTAGAACCAGAGTATTGGCAGAGTGAATCAGGTCAAAGAGAGATTGCAGAATATCTGCATTTAATGGACAATGAAATGTTAATTATTTTTGAAACGTTAAGTGAGGAAACAACTAAGGGAATCAAAGCTTATCAAAAAATAAATGAGCTTTCCATAAAAGAATGTCGTTTTAGAATAGGTGCATCTTTAGGAAAACTTACAGAAGCTTTATGGTTAAAAAAAACTAAGAATACTTTTTTATTTACAGGTGGGGATACTTTATTTCAATCAATGAAAGTATTAGATGTAAGGTGGATTAAACCCATAGCTGAAATTATTCCAGGTGTAGTTTTATCAGTAATTGAGTGGAACAATATGGAGAGACAGGTAATAACGAAGTCAGGTGGTTTTGGAACAGAGGATTTATTCGAAGAAATTAGTTTGTAAGGAACAATAAAAGGAGGAAGTTTTATGTTAACAGATTATAGTTTAAAAATGCCCAAAAATATTCGCGCTGGTGAACATGCAATTGAACAATTATCAGAAATTCTTAATGAAGAAATCAAAAAAATTGTAATTTTTACCGATAAAGGTTTAATGAATGCGGGTTTGGTTGATTTGCCGATTGAAATAATTGAGCAAGCTGGAATTGCCTATACGATACTTTCGGATATTCCTGCTGAACCAAATTACCATGAAGCACAGGCAACAATTGATGCTTTTAAAAAAGAAGAGGCAGACTTGGTGATTGCAATTGGTGGTGGTTCTGTAATGGATGTAGCAAAACTAGCGTCGATTTTAGCAACTGACGAGTATACTGTGAAAGATTTATTAGATAATCCTTTGCTAGCGAAAAAGCAAGTACCAAGCTTGATGATTCCATCAACTGCGGGAACGGGAGCAGAAGCAACACCAAACGCTATTGTTGGTGTTCCAGAAAAAGATTTGAAAATTGGAATTGTAAATCCAGAAATGATTGCTGATTTTGTCCTTATTGATGGTCGCATGATTAGAAACATACCTAAACCGATCGCAGCAGCTACAGGTGTGGATGCACTGTGTCATGCTATTGAATGTTTTACTTCTGCAAAAGCAAATCCGATTAGTGACACATTTGCTTTGGAAGCATTGGATTTAATTATGAATAATATTGTTGAGGCCTGTACTCAGCCGGAAGCGTTAGAAGCTAAACGTAATATGTTATTAGGTTCATTTTATGCGGGTGTAGCAATTACAGCTTCAGGTACAACTGCAGTTCATGCATTATCTTATCCTTTAGGTGGTAAGTATCATATTGCCCATGGGGTATCAAATGCGATTCTTTTAACACCAGTTATGAAGTTCAATGAGCCAACAATTAAAGACTTATTAGCTGTTGCATATGATCGTGTAATTAAAGATGGAAATAAAACATTATCTGAAAATGAAAAATCATCATACATGATTAAGCAATTAGACGAAATTGTTAAGGTACTTGAAATTCCAACTAGTTTGAAAACTTTCAATGTTCCTAAAGAAGATTTAGAGGGATTAGTTGCTGCTGGGATGGAAGTAACACGCCTGTTAGTAAATAATAAGCGTGAAGTAACTCCAGAAGATGCAAGAAACATTTATTTGCAAATTTTGTAACTCAGATTAAGAAAGGAAGAGGCCTACCATGAAAAAAATTATTGGTATTACAATGGGAGATCCTGCCGGTATTGGGCCTGAAATCTCACTTAAAGCTTTTGCCAAAGAAGCCTTATACGATAAATGTAATCCGGTATTAATTGGAGATAAATCTGTGTTGGAGGCATACTTAGCAAAACATTCTGAATTATCTCTAGAGATTAATGCGATTGAAAATCCTAGTGAGGGGCAATATAACTATGGAGTTATTGATCTAATCGACTTAAAACTGGTTGATATGACTACTTTTAAAATTGGTAAAGTTTCTGAAATTGGAGGTAACGCTGCCTTTCAGTATGTAAAAAAAGTAATCCAACTAGCTTTAGCGAAAGAAATTGATGCAACAGTTACGAATCCGCTAAATAAAGAAGCGATGAATGCAGCTGGTCATCATTATGCAGGACATACTGAGATTTATGCAGAATTAACCGGTACGGATAAATACACAATGATGTTAGCTGATGGCAATTTACGTGTTGTTCATGTTTCTACTCATGTTTCTTTAAGAGAAGCTTGTGATCGTGCTACGCAAGAACGTGTGCTAGATGTAATTCGTATTGCTGATAAAGCTTGTAAAGATTTAGGAATTGAAAATCCACGTGTTGCAGTTGCAGGTTTAAATCCTCATTGTGGTGAAAATGGACTGTTTGGACAAGAAGAAATTCAAGAAATAAATCCAGCTGTTGTAGCTGCTCAAGCAGAAGGAATTAATGTTGAAGGCTCGTTGCCAGCAGATACTTTATTCTCTAAAGCAAATGGAGGAATGTATGATATTGTTGTAGCCATGTATCACGATCAAGGGCATATCCCTTTGAAATTATTAGGTTTTGTTTATGATCAAGAAACACAAAATTGGAAGGCGGTTCAAGGAGTAAATATTACTTTGAACTTACCAATTATTCGAACTTCTGTAGATCATGGAACAGCTTTTGATCAAGCTGGTAGATGGCGCGCAAGTGAAGCAAGTTTGGAAAATGCGATTGATTATGCTATTCGCCTTGCTGAAAATTCAAAATAGGAATAATTTAACTAAAATGAAAAATATTTAAGGAGGAAAGTGTATTGAATCATTTAGAAAGTGTTCGTCAATCTGAGCCGAATGGAGTAATGTACCGAGATGAATTTTTGAATGTTGATTTCGGATTGATTCCAACTGGCGGCAACAATACTGCACATGCACCAGCGCTTATTGAAACGGCTGATGGGGGAATGTTATGTGCCTGGTTTGCTGGAAGTTTTGAAGGTAGTGGAGATATTTCCATTGTAGTATCCAAACTAGATTCAACAACACAAACATGGTCGGTACCAGTAACTGTTTCAGAAGGAGAAAACCGAAGTGAACAAAATCCTTCATTCTTTCGTGCACCGGATAACAAAATTTGGTTAATTTATACATCTCAAGTTAGCCGGCAAGAGGGAAAAGACAATATGCAATTTACTTCAATCATTATGGTTCAAAAATCATCTGATGAAGGAAAAACTTGGGGGAAATCAGAAGTTCTATTTGAAAATGCCGGAACTTTTGGACGACAAGGAATTCAAATTTTAAGTAATGGTCGATGGATTTATAGTACATGGTTGTGTGAAGATTCTGCAGAAGGATTAACCAACGATCCCACAGAATTTCAGATTTCTGATAATGCGGGTAAAACTTGGCATTCTGTTAGGATGCCAGATAGCAATGGTCGAGTGCATGCAAATGTTGTTGAAGTTGAGCCAGGGCACTTGGTTGCCTTTATGCGAAGTCGCTTTGCTGATTTTGTTTATAGCAGTGAGTCCTTTGATTTTGGTGATAGCTGGTGTGTGCCACAAGCGACAGTTTTACCTAATAATAACGCTAGTGTGAGTGCTATTAAATTAGCGACTGGTGAGATTGCGTTGGCTTACAACATGAATTCTGCGCCTAACGCTATCTTTGGTCAAGTTGCTTGGCCGGGATTACGTAATCCGGTAGCTGTGTCTGTCAGTGAAGATTTTGGTAAAACTTGGCCGATTGGCCGTATTTTTGAAATGGCGGAAGGATATATCGGTTCAGAGAATAAAACTAATAATTCACAACATGAATATCCAACGCTATATCAAGATAGTCTGGGCAGATTGAATCTTGTTTATGCCTATAAAAATCGTCTTTGTGTTAAATATGTGCGTTTTACTGTAGCCGATTTATTTGGAGAAAAACGTGAAGCAATGGGCGTTTATAACCCGACATCGGGTCAGGGCGTCGAAAAGTAGTAACAACTGATGATAGTAATGTTTAGGTTATTTAGCCGAGATGTACTATCAGTCAAGTTAGTTAAATGAAACCGTATTCTAAAAAAAGTTAAGGAGCGAATCAAATGAAAGCAATTGAATTAAAAGGAATTATTAGCCCAATTTTAACACCAATGTATGAAGATGAAAGCATCAATCTAGAAGAGTTACGCAAACAGATAGACCGGATGATTGACAATGGTGTAGATGGGATTTTTCCATTTGGAACCAATGGGGAAGGGTATATATTATCTGCTGAAGAGAAAAAACTTATTTTAGAAACAGTTGTTGAACATACAGCTGGACGAGTACCTATTTATGCAGGTTCTGGTGCTATTTCTACGAAAGAAACAATTGAACAAAGTAAAATGGCACAGGCAGCTGGTGCAGATGTGTTATCAATTATCACACCAAGTTTTGCTGCAGCTAGTCAAGAAGAAATTTATACACATTACAAAACTGTTGCAGAAGCAGTAGATATGCCCATTGTGCTATATAATATTCCAGCACGAACTGGAAATGCTATCACTCCAGCGACAGTTGCTCGTTTAGCTCAAATTGAAAATATTATTGGTGCTAAAGATTCAAGTGGTAATTTTGCTAACATTTTAGGTTATATTGAAGCTGGGAAATCCAAAACAAATGGTAATTTCTATACATTATCTGGAAATGATCAACTAATTATTTGGACGTTATTGGCTGGTGGTACTGGTGGAATTGCTGGTTGTGCCAACGTTTATCCAAAAACAATGGCTTCAATTTATGATTTATTTGTAGATGGTAAGTTTGAAGAGGCAAGAGCAGCTAATGAAAGTATTCAAAGTTTCAGAGATTGTTTCAAATTTGGTAATCCAAATACAATAGTTAAGACAGCAGCAGCTTTACTTGGAAATAATGTTGGGAAATGTCGAGCTCCATTTAACCAAATTCCTGAAGCGGGTATTACTGCATTAAAAACAGTTTTAGAAGAAAATCAAGCGAAAGGTATGAAATAAGAAAATAGACCTTATTCTTTTGTTTGAAAAAAATAAAGTGGCTTAATATGAGATAGGCTATCTGGTATGATGGTAGCCTACCTCGTTAATAAAGGAGTATGACTAGAATTAGGAGGATATTATGACTATTCAAATGATGATTGCATTGGCAATTACAGTAGTAATGATTGTTTTAATTATGATTGAAAAAATTCCCTTTGGGGCGGCGCCATTATTTGCTTGTTTATTGTTAGTTATTTTTGGAATCACAGATATCAAGGGAGCTTTTGCCGGATTTTCAAATTCAACGATTGTGATGTTAGCGGAGTTTATGGCTA
Organism: Enterococcus sp. PF1-24; assembly: GCF_029893325.1. GTDB lineage: Bacteria > Bacillota > Bacilli > Lactobacillales > Enterococcaceae > HY326. The sequence goes on along the minus strand of NZ_JARXWL010000004.1, from coordinate 6,451 downwards.
TTATAGCAGCGTTACAGAAGACCAGTTTCATAGTTGTTTTCAAAAAAGCAATGTTTTCTATGGCTGAGAAAGGCGGGTTTAAATCTTATATATTAATTATCTGTATTGTAATGTTGGGGTGTAGTTTGTTTGGAACTGGCTCAACAGCTTATTATGTGTTAACACTTGGTTTATTGTCAACGTTACCTTATTCCAAAAAATTACCACCATCCAAAGTAATTATGACTGCAGGTTTTGCAGCTAATCATCCATTAATTCCGTTTAATACGGCATTGCAATATGGAATAGTTATTGCTGTTTTAAATGCAGCAGGAATTATGGCTGAAGTTTCTGTTTTTAAATTTGCAATTGTTAACTTATTCTTATCTGCAGGTTTCTTATTAAATTGTATTCTACAGTATAAATTTTTACCTGATCATCCAACCTCAGATGAAAGTACACAAGAAGTAGCGTCAACTGAAAAAGAGGCGGCAACACTTCTTCCGCGATGGAAAGAATTAGTAACTTACGGAGTCTTTATTTTCGCTGTTGCAGGTATGCTGTTACAAAGTAAATTTGGTGATGCTGGTTATGCGATGGCGGGGATATCTGTTGCAGTAATCTTATTAATTGGAGTACTGGATTTTAAAGAAGTTCGTGATTCAATTAGTGCACCAATTATTTTAATGTCTGCGGGAGTTATTGGTGTTGCAGATGCATTGGGAAGCACAGGACTTACTAATTTAGTAGGAACTACTGTTGCTGACATGTTAGGAACAAATGTGAATCCATTTGTCATGATTTTCTTTTTCTGTATCTTAACTAGTTTGCTAGCGACTTTAACAGGCTCAACGATTGGAACGGTTTATGTATTTACACCACTTGCTATTGCGACTTGTAACAGTTTAGGGTTGGATCCAACAGCAGCAGCCTGTGCAATTGTTATCTCAGGTTGGTGTGGTCATTTCTTGCCAATTGATGGCATGCCAGCAATGGTTTTAGGAACAGGTAAATATACAGCTGTTCAATTTTGGAAGTTCACAATTCCACAATATTTCATTCGTCTATTATTCTTAACGGCGGGTTCAATTATTATGTTCCCAATGTAATAAAAAAATAAATAAGAGGTGTATCATAATGGAAAATAAATTTGAATTAGAGCATATTGGTATCAATATGGAAAATGAAACAGAGGCACAAGAACTTGCCATACAATTAAGTACGATTTTTAATTTGAATCCGCGTCATGGACAAAAGTCTGAGTTTGCTGGAGATTATTTTGAATGTATGAAATCACCGTTTTTAGGGAAAAATGGTCATATTGCTATGCGTACATCTGATTTAGAAAGAGCAGTTGAAGAGTTGAAAGGAAAAGGCCTTTCTTTCAATATGGATACAGCAGCTTATGATGAAGAGAATAAATTGAAAAATATTTATTTAGCTGGTGAATTTGGTGGTTTTGCAATTCACATTTTGAAAAAATAAATAGATTATAAAAAAATATTTCTTTAACAAGCAGTGGTCATAGTAGAAATAATTGTGTTTCTACTATGACATTTTTTTGATAAAAGGAAGAAATAAAAACGATAATAGTATAGAATATAAATGAAACAAGAATGGAGATGAAGAGAGTGTCATTATGGTTTACCCTATCTAAAGATGAAGTTATAAAATCTTTAGATACAAATACTAAAGAAGGGTTATCTAGTCAAGAAGTAGAAAAACGACTAGAATCCTTTGGTAGAAATGAACTGGAAGTAAAAAAGAAAGAGAGCCTATTCAAAAAAATTATTGGACAATTAGAAGATCCAATGATTATTATTTTATTAATTGCGGCTTTCCTTTCTTATGTATCAAGTGGTTTTGAAGACTGGATTGACTCAGTTATCATTTTATTAATTGTAGTAATTAATGCAATTATTTCTATTTCTCAAGAAAATAATGCAAGTAAATCTTTAGAAGCTCTGCAAAAAATGTCAGCGCCGTTGGCAAAAGTAATTCGTAATGGGAAACTGGAAAATGTAGAGACAGCAACCTTAGTTCCTGGCGATATTATTGAGTTAGAAGCAGGGGATTTAGTTCCAGCAGATGTTAGAGTTCTTTCAGCTGCTAACTTGAAAGCTGATGAATCAGCCATGACGGGTGAATCTGTTCCAGTTAATAAAAAAGATATCGATAATTTACCCGAAGAGACAGCTTTAGCGGATCGTAAGAACATGTTGATTTCTTCAACAGTCATTACGAATGGTCGAGCAACTTGTGTTGTAACTGACACGGGAATGAAAACAGAGGTTGGTCGTATTGCTAATTTATTAATAACTGAAGAGGATAATACGACACCATTGCAACAAAAAATGGCAGAAATTTCTAAGTTATTGTCAATTATTTGTTTAGGTATTTGTATTTTAATGTTTATTGTAGGCTTATTATATCATCGTCCGATTTTAGAAATTTTTATGATGGCTGTTTCTCTTGGTGTGGCAGCAATTCCTGAAGGGTTAGCAGCAATTGTTACGATTGTGTTAGCTTTAGGGGTGCAACGTTTAGTTAAGCGACATGCTATTGTGAAAAAATTACCAGCAGTTGAAACTTTGGGAGCTGCTTCAGTAATTTGTAGTGATAAAACGGGTACTTTAACTCAAAATAAAATGACAATTGTTGAAACTTATACGCAAACGAATCAATCAGAACAATTATTGTTAACGATTGGCGCTTTGTGTAATGATTCCAAATTAACAAGTAAAGACGAAAATGATTTTAAAGTAACGGGTGATCCAACTGAAACGGCTTTTGTAACAAAAGCTTACGAAGAAAAACTTGATAAAAATCAATTAGAAGCAGAACTTCCACGTGTTGCAGAAATTCCTTTTGATTCAGAACGTAAACTTATGAGCACCGTTCATAAAATGGAACAAGGCTACCGCGTGATGGTTAAAGGGGCACCCGATGTTTTATTAAATCGTTGTAATATAGATGGTGAAACTGCTCAAATAATTGCAGATAAAAATGCAGAAATGGCTTCAAAAGCGCTTCGTGTTTTAGGCGCTGCTTATAAAGATATTGAAGAAGTACCAGAAGAATTAACAACAGAGGACTTAGAAAATAATTTAACATTTGTTGGGTTGGTGGGGATGATTGACCCACCACGTCAAGAAGTGAAAGAAGCAGTAGCACAGTGTTATGACGCAGGTATTCGTCCAGTTATGATTACTGGAGATCATAAATTAACTGCCGTGGCAATTGCTAAAGAACTAGATATTTTTAGAGATGGTAATTTGGCGATGACAGGTTCAGAATTAGATGTTATGCCACAAGAAATTTTGGAAGAAGAAGTTGAAAAATATGCTGTTTATGCACGGGTTTCACCGGAGCATAAAATGCGGATCGTTAAAGCTTGGCAATCAAAAGGCATGGTTGTTGCGATGACCGGTGATGGGGTTAATGATGCGCCAGCACTTAAAGTAGCAGATATTGGTTGTGCCATGGGGATTACTGGAACGGATGTTGCCAAAGGTGCAGCAGATATGATTTTAACTGACGATAATTTTGCAACGATTGTTCATGCAGTAGAACAAGGACGAGGGATTTTCTCAAACATAAAAAAATCTATTCAATATTTGCTAAGTTGTAATATTGGCGAGATTATTACTATTTTTGTTGCGACAGCCTTGAACTTCCATCAAATGCCGTTAGTTGCGATTCAATTATTATGGTTGAATCTAGTGACGGATTCTCTGCCAGCATTAGCGCTAGGAATGGAGCCAGTAGAACCAGGAGTTATGAAACAAAAACCGCGCGATTCTCGTAAAAGTATTTTTGCAGATGGTTTTGCTACGAGTATGATTTTCTATGGCGTATTGGTAGGTGGAATTACATTAGTTGCTTACTGGTTGGGAGAATATGTTTTGTCAGATCCAGCGGTAGCCGATGGAACAGCCAACACAATGGCCTTTGCAACACTGGTGTTTGGCGAATTAACCCGAGCATTTGCGGTTCGTAGTGAAACCCGTTCAATCTTTAGTATTGGTGTCTTTTCTAATAGTGCGATGAATAAAGCATTTGTTGTTAGTTTAGCTATGCAATTAGCAGTACTATTCATCCCAGTTCTACAAGATATCTTTAAAGTTCAAAGTTTGACAGGCATCGAATGGCTTGTTGTTATTGGGTTATCACTTGTGCCATTAATCATTAGTGAGTTGAATAAAGCTATTCGTTATCGTGGGGTAAAAGCGAACTAAACAAAGATTATTGTTAAATAAACTTTGATGCAATGCTGAATAGTGTTATTAAATAGTAATTAAGATGTAATCGAAACCAGCTAAACAGGTTGTTTAGCTGGTTTTTTTGTTTTTGCATAACCTATTAGCTATCTGTTGTTGATATTTTCCGGCTTTGCTATAATGAGTTAAAAATGTTAATCGCAAACTTTGGGAAATGAGGTGATTTGATAGTGTTAGATAAAAATCAAAAATTTTTACCAGATGAGAAAGCAATGGCACCTGTTCCTGTGCAAGAAAAATCCGGCTTACTCGCAGAATTGGCTGCTCATTTCGAGCTTTATCCGGAAAATAGTCGGCGACCTGTTAATAAAACATTATTTAGAAATCAGTATTTTCAACTGACTTATAATGTGAAAAATCAGGCGTTCAACATTTCTTCGCGAGGGGACCTTGTTTATTCGGCGATTCCTTATGATACTGCGCGAAGCTATATTCAGCGAGCAGCAGTGCAATATTTAGTTCATCCAGAAGCAGTGCAGCGCTATTTAGCAATGCATAAGGGCAATATTCAGCAATATTTGATGTTGAGTATTTTTCAAGTAACTGGTCGCAAGGTCAATAAAGAATCTCCTGAGGTGCAACAAGCTTATGCGGCGATTGCTGAAAATCCTTTGTTTGAAATTCAAATTTTAGGGCGGATGTTGCAGCACGATGAAACAGGACCGTTATCAGCCAACTTGGCAGGGAAATTTTTATTTAGTGAAAATGTTAAAACCGGGATTGCTGGCTATCTTTCTGAATATCTGAATTTCATTATTCAACTCACCCAAACCTTACCAATTGCGACAGACGGGAAAAACATTCAGCTATTAGAAACCACCCAAGCGGATAATTTACTTGAAGATAAAGAAATGTATCAACAGCTAACTTTTGAATCGGATATTACGCCAGCGTTGAATTTATTGCCACAAGAGCTTAAACAAAATATTGACCGGTTAGTTATCCGTAAAAATCAACCGATGCTTACTAATAATCAACCGCTTTTACGTTCAGAATACGGCAAAGAATTAGCAGAAGTCCGTAAAAATTATGTGGCTCATAGTGTGAATCCAGATAATTTGAAACAATACTTTGAAAATGTTTTGCCAACAGAAAATGAGAACCTAATTAATGTGGTTTCAGATATCCATATTAGCGATGGTAAATTGCCTTTCAGTAATCCTAACTTTAATATTTTTGCAGGTGATATTTTAGATGGACAGTTAACTAATGAAAAAATTAAGGGAATCTACGTGATTGGTGGCCATGAATTACCCGCTGTTTTACCAGAGAATCCTGATACAACAGCGGAAGTTTGGCAAAAATGGCGTCCATTTTTTAAATATAAGTGGTTTAAATTGTTGCAGGAAAATCCTGAAGAAGCCTGGCCGTTGCTGCCAGTAGGAAATCATAAATATTATGAAGTAGTTAAAACTGAGCTTGAAAAAAGTTTTCCTAACATGACAATCCTTAACAACAGCAGTGTTGTTTATCAAGGCATTCATTATGTAGGGCTGACTATCCCAGCGGTTTTAGTGAAACGTAAAAAAGAACTACAAAAATTTATTTTGCAAACTTTAGAGAAATTACTGCAACGAGAACCTGATAAACCAACCGTTATTGTTTCCCATGCACCTTTGTTTAATGAAGTCAGTCGTCTTTCACCAAGCAGTAATGCCTACAATAAAGACTATATTTGTTTAGAGCCGGCAATTGTTGACTTATTTAAGGAATATCAGATTATTGGCTTAATTCACGGGCATCACCATATTCCCGCGGCTTTTGGCCGAGAAGGCACTAGAGAATTTGCTGGCAAGGAACTTTTTGTGGTGTGTTCCATTTATTCTGAAATGAACACTGGCTTTGAATTGCAGGATTTATTAAAGGAAAAACAGGGATAAATTAAGATAGAAAAAGAGCAAACAACAAAATTAGGGAATGCAACTACTTTTTGACACAATTTAAAAAGAGCATCTCATTTTAGTCATCTTTTTCCGGTAATCTACTGGTGAAAGGTGACCTAATTTCGTTAAGATTCGTTTGTTATTCCAAAATTTAATGTAATTTTCAACAATATCTATTACAATGTTATTAGAACCAATTGGTTCTTTATTGATGTAGAATGTTTCAGACTTTAGAGAGGAATGGAATGATTCTATTGGAGCGTTATCTGAGGGAGTCCCTTTACGGGACATACTTCGGATAACGTTTTT